>NZ_JALU01000010.1 GCF_000525775.1 Mogibacterium timidum ATCC 33093
AAAGTCGCATGCACGGTGTGAAGTGGGGGAAAATCCGGAGATAACATCAAAGGATTACCTATCACTATCCGGTGCTAAGAGCCAGGGTATTAAGCAGCTTATGGCTGGAGGAGGTATCGTTCTTATCGGACTTAAGCTCATTCCACTACTTGCCAATGTACTCAATTAAGAAGAAAAGGAGAGCTTAGATGTTTGGAATATTCGACAAGATAGAAGAATTCTTTAAGGAGCTTCTACTGGGCGGTATCCAAGCAAACTTAGAGTCCATGTTTCTTGATATCAACGACAAAGTTGGTGCGGTTGCAACAGATGTAGGCAAAACGCCTATGGGGTGGAACGGAGATGTATTTGCCTTTATCAAAAGCATTAACGATTCCGTCATTATTCCCATAGCAGGGCTAATCATCACAGCAGTCCTTTGTATTGAGCTTATCAACATGGTAATGCAAAAGAACAATATGCACGATGTTGTATTCTATAAGAGAAGTTATTCCAATATAGAATAACCTCAAATATAAAATACAAATTATCAAGCCTACTTACGATTATTAAAACTTAATGGATTAAAGAGTTTTTGCAAACTATTTTTTTCTTTTTCTAAAATTGACACCGGAGTTTTTAATGATAGGAGATTTTT
Organism: Mogibacterium timidum ATCC 33093; assembly: GCF_000525775.1. Lineage (GTDB taxonomy): Bacteria > Bacillota > Clostridia > Peptostreptococcales > Anaerovoracaceae > Mogibacterium > Mogibacterium timidum. The sequence goes on from NZ_JALU01000010.1 coordinate 638, forward strand.
TGAATAATTTTCTTAATAACTCCTTTTCATCTTCAGATAACCTTTTATATTTTAGCTGAAAGGAATTACAGAAAATCTCAATGAATTTGTCCATGTTATTTCCGGAAGAAATCATAATCTGACGAATTTTCTGTAATGATAAGGCAGTATCATCTTCAGGAATACTGTCAATATCCTGTTCATGATTTTTACGAATATCTTTTATAATACTATCCCATGTTTTATGGGTAATATGACAAAAGAAGTCCTCTTCACCTACTTGAGCAGCCGATAGAGTTCTTAAAGTATGGTCATTAGATACATTAGGATTTTGGTTTATGATTTCAGCCCTTACAGTTTCAAGAGAAGAATTTAAGTCATTAAATCGTTTAGTAGCAACACCGTCAACAAAAATCTCCGTATCAGCCATAAGCTCCTTAAACTTATCATGTGTAGCAATTTCACAAAGTAAACGGTTATTGATAGAACCACTTAGTAATAAATCAATCATATTATCACTCAAGTGTAGATTAGTTAAATCTGTATTTGAGTGATTTTTGTTTTCTGTAAGACAAAGCAAGTAATCAGTGGATACCTTATAAAATTGTGCAAGTGTAACTAAATTCCCATGATTTATTTCTTTATAATCATCATTTTCATAGTTACCTAAAGCAGATTTTGAAATGCCTGTTAGTTTAGCCAATTCCTCTAAATTTAGATTATGTGCAACTCTTAAATCTTTTAAGCGCTCCTGTAAGGTTATTTTACACTTCATAATAGATAACCTCCTTGATACAAAATATTCTTATAAATATTATACCATACCATTTCCACAATTATGGAAAAGTGGGAACAAAATGAAATATTCCAAGATTTAGGACATACGGGAAGAATAGCAAAAATACAATATCATACAGACATAAAGAAAATTGTTCTTTGACAATTGAATGAGCGGTCTGTAAGGATATGTATCTATGGGGAAGTAGGCGATGACTTTCTAAACTTTAGAAGAGAGCCTGCCAATTAGAAGAAAACGTCGCTATGAGATTCGGGGATAGGAACTATATCAGGTGTAACCGACAATTATTTAATGTTATACAAGTATTACTTGTATATTGTCAAACTATATGGTATAATTCAAACAAAAAAAGGGGTTTTAATTATAATGGCAAATAGAATTGCAGAATTAAGGATAGCTAAAGGTATAAGTCAAAAATGTTTGGCGGAGATGATTGGGGTATCTCAACAATTCATTAGTAGTGTAGAGAGAGGGGGAGCAACACCCTCCTTGAAGTTAGCGTGTAAAATAAAGAAACTTTTAGAAGTTAGTTTGGATGATCTTTTTATATGCGAATAACTTAAATGACTTCTGAATAGTTATTATTGCTTGCATTATTTATATAAGAGTTCCGGCACATTTGTTTTGCTAGTCGCCAACAGTGTTAAATTAAAATGTGCCGGATGTTATTTGTAAAATGAAATGAATCAAAAATCTATGAGAGGGGCGACTTGAAAATGAGTGAATATATATTACGTACTGAGGGATTATCAAAAGAATATGATGGGCATTTAGCCGTTAATGATTTAGATTTAAATTTATGTAAAGGAGATATTTATGGTCTAATAGGTAAAAATGGAGCGGGGAAAAGCACCTTGCTTAAAATGATTTCCGGGTTATCGAAACCAACTTGTGGGACGATTACTTTAAATGGCGATTTATTGCAGGGAAATAATATCAATGCTCGAATTGGAACTTTAATAGAAAGACCGGGTTTAATCTCTAATATGAGTGCCTATGACAATTTAAAAATGAAAAAAATTTTTGTAAATGAAAAAAATTTTAATGATATAAATGAATTACTTAAATTGGTTGGTTTATATAGTGAAAGAAATAAATTGGTAAAGTCTTTTTCAGTTGGAATGAAACAACGTTTAGGAATAGCAATGGCATTGGTTGGAAAGCCAAATTTAATGATATTAGATGAACCTATAAATGGGTTAGATCCTCAAGGAATTGTTGACATAAGAAATTTAATTATCAAACTCAATGTTGAAATGGGAATAAGTATGATTATTTCTAGTCATATGCTGAGTGAGTTATCAAAAGTGGCTACGAAATATGGAATAATAAACAGTGGAAAACTTATTAAAGAATTTACAAATGAAGAATTGCAAAATGAGTGTAAGAGATTAGATGTAGATATTGAGAGTTATTTTTTGAAGATTACAGGAGGACAGGATAATGTTTAATTTTATAAAAATGGATTTTTATAGAATGACTAAAAACCGTATGTTTTGGGTATGTCTTCTTGCGACTATAGTTATAATGTTCTCCTCTGTGTTATTAACTAAATCTGATATAAATTACTATGAACAGAATCCAAAATTATTAGAAGCTGTTGAGGAACAAATGTCAGGTACTGAGGATTGGGGTGTTTATATCGGTAGCACATTGCCAGAATGGTGTAAAGGGGAACGTGTTGCTACAGATATTTTAATAGTTAATAATATACAGAGCAAGTTGCTATTGATATTTTTGGTTGTTTTCTTGGTAGGTTATATAACTGCTGAGACTAAGTCGGGATTTTTGCAGCATATTGCAACAACGAAAGAAAATCGTAGAAAAATAATGCTTTCAAGTATGATTATGGCTTTGATTTTTACAGTTTTACAGTTTATATGTGCAGTAGCAAGTATAGTAATCACATCGAATTTTGCATTTGGATATTTAAATATTATTAATTTTGATAAGCTAATTGCATTTTTAGTCATGGAAATTTTATTGCAAGTTTCATTTGCAAGTTTTATCCTTATGTTGATAATTGTAACAAGAAATAGAATAGTCAGTGTTGTAATAGGGCTTTTATCTAGTGCAGGTTTGTTACAAGTTATAGACCCTCTTGTTCAGACTATTATAAGCAGAACAAGAGACTTCAGCATTATGCCATATTCAATTGTTGGCAATATAGGGACAGTTTCTATAAACAGCACAACGGAAGTTTTTATTAGGGCTATAGTTATTATGTTAATGTCATTATGCATCTATTTGTTGATTAGTGTCTATTGGTTTGAAAAGAAGGATATTGAAACGTAGAGGTGAAAAATTATAAATTTTAGTTAGCGATACTTATAATTTTCATCAGAATATTATATAAAAGAATAAGAGTGGTAAGAAAGTAACGGGGACGAAGGTTGTCTCCGTTTTTATATATTATATTTGAATGATGAAAGAAAGGAGAATTTAAAAGTGAAGAAATTAGAAAAAGTAATGGAACAAATAGAGAAAGAAGCAGATAGAATTGAAAAAGCACAAAACAGAAAGAAACTTCTTACTCAAAAGAAAAACCAATTAAAAAGAAAAGCTGAGACGCAAAGAAAAATTCAAAAGGGTGGAGTATTTGAAGTCTTTGAAAGAGAAATTACGGGTAGGCAAGAAAATACAAATAATGATTTAATCTATGCCTTTTTAGACTATGTTTTATCAGATAACAGAAACAGAGAAAAGTTAAAGGAACTTACGGAAATTCATCTTAAAGATAAAGAGATTGATGTAGAAGAAATTAATAATTCTGATGATAAAAATGACAGTGTAGATAATCTAAAAGAAGAAAACTTAAATGAAGATATGGAAGCTGATTTTTTAGAAAGTGAAGATTAAAAATAAGGATTAGACAGGCGGCTTTTATGAAAAGCAAATATGAGAATTGATGGTGCAAAGTGGAGAGAAATTTTAACACTTTGCATTTTTGTTGATTATCATAATCTACAAAAAACAAAGTCCACAGGGGTTTAAGGGGGAGTAGCCCCCTTGAATAACAAAAATGCTTTAGCGTTTTCGTTTCCTTAGCGGAGCGTATAGCTTTCTGCAAGAACGCAAAGCACCGAATGTAGTCGGTGTATCTTTGCGCCCTTTGAAAAAGGGAGCGAAGATACCTATCATCATAAAGATACTAAAATATGAAAATTAAATATTAAATAAAGAAAAGCAGATAGAAAAATTTTAAGAAAAATCTATCTGCTTTTCTTATGCCTAAAAATATAAAAATCATAAATGGAAAGGAGCGAAAAGAATGGAAATCAAAAGTTTACATACCCATGTAGATATAGTTTCAAGGTCAAAAGGGCATAGCGTAATTGCAAAGGCTGCATATAATGCAAGAGATAAATTAAGAGATGAATACTATGTAAAAGTCCATGATTACTCTAAAAAAGATGACCTTTTTTTTTCAAAAATATTCTTGCCGGAACATATCCCAAAAGAGTTTTCCAATAGAGAGTATCTATGGAATAGCGTGGAGAAAATAGAAAAAAGTAAAAACTCACAGCTTGCAAGAAACTTACTCTTTGCACTTCCAAGAGAATTAAACGAAGAAGATAGGATAAAACTCATCAGTGAGTTCATAGAAGAAAACTTTACCTCTAAAGGGATGATAGCAGATTGTAATATTCATAATCCTACAGCCAGTGATAATGAAGAACAGCCACACGCCCATATCCTACTTACCCTTAGAGAAATTGACGAACAAGGAAAATGGAAACCTAAAAGTAGAAAAGAATATATCCTTGATGAAAATGGAGAAAAGATAAAGCTAAAAAGTGGAAACTATAAATCAAGAAAAGTAAATCTAAATGATTGGAACGAACCTGACAAAGCAAAAGAATGGAGAGAGAATTTTTCAAAGAAAGCAAATGAGTATTTAGAAAAAAATAACATAGATAAAAGAATAGATCCACGCACCTTTGAAGAACAAGGAAGAGAAGAACTACCACAAATTCATTTAGGGACAAGTAGTTATCAGATGGAGAAAAAAGGTATACAGACAGAAAGAGGAAATCATAATAGAAAAATCATAGCCTTAAATAAAGAGTTCAAAAAATTAAAAGAAGAAATTGCAGAAATAGGCAGTTGGATTTTAAGTTTGGTAAATATGGTAAAGGGACTGTTGAAAGGATTTTCTAAAGAAAAACAGGAAGAATATAACCTAACTCCAGACCTTTTTAATGTCTATTCCTATCTTGAAACCTACTATAACATTCAAAAAGAACTATCTAAAAATTTAAGTTATGACAGTAGAATGAGAAAGGAACATTTTGACTCTAAAAAGTATGTCAAAGCTCTATCCTATATGAGCAGTAATAATCTAAAGACAAGCATAGATATACAGTGTAAAAAAGATGAAGTATTGACAAAGCTGAAAGAAAATAAGGAAAGCATAGCGGATTGTAACAAGCAAATTAAAAATATAGAAACTATAATCAAACAGGCTAAAATAATGAGAGAACATAAAACTGTCTATGATAGATACAAAGGAGCTGATAATTCTATCTTCAGTAAAATAGCAGGAGCAAGTAAAGAAGAATATTACAATTCCCATAAAGAAGAAATTGATAAATATATTAGAGCAAAATCTATTCTAAAAAAATTAAGTGGAAGTGAAAAGATAGAAACAAAAAAATGGGAGAAAGAAAAAAGAGAGTTACAGACTGATATAAATCATCTCACTTTCAACCAAAAATTTATAAAAGAGGAAATCTCTCAAATAAACCATATCAAATATGTAGTAGGTGAAGTAAATAAAGACTTTGGAATAGATATAAATATTGAGATAGAAATAGCCTATAAAAAAGCTATTGCAAGAGGAGAAAAACCAAGCGTAAAAATGGCACTTGAGGAATTTCAAAGACAGATTAAAAAAGAGGATAGGCAAAAAGCATGGGCTAAGGAGCATTATAAAAAGAAAGACCATATCCATAAGGAAACTGAGAGATAGAAAATAAGTGATATTTTTGGTATAATTATATCAATTAAACTAAATTTGTAATGATAAAATGGGTTTATAGGCTGTAAGCTGAAGATAATGATAAATACATGATCAACGGGCTGTTGACTTAAAAGAATATATTGGAGGTGCATTTTGTGGCAGAACAAAATAAAGAAATTGTAGTTATAGATGAAACTACAATTAAAAGTAAGATTTACTATATAAGAAATCAAAAGGTTATGCTCGATTTTGAACTTGCTGAAATTTATGGGTATACGACGACAAGATTTAACGAACAAGTAAAAAATAATTCGGAGAAATTTGATGATGATTTTATGTTTCAGTTGACGAAGTCAGAGTTTGAAAACTTGATATCGAAAAAATCGACATCAAGTTGGGGCGGGCGTAGAAAACTACCTTATGCTTTTACAGAACAGGGAATATATATGCTTATGACTGTATTAAGGGGAGAGCTTGCAGTTAAACAGAGCAAGGCTTTAATACGAATGTTTAAGCAGATGAAAGACTTTATTATTGAAAATCAGGATTTTATCGGTTCAAAGGAATTAGTACAAATTGCTATTCAAACCAACCAAAACACAAATGATATTGCAGAAATAAAATCTCAAATGGCTACCAAAGAAGATTTGAAAAAGGTAATGGATAATTTTATAGACCCGGAAACATATAAACATTTCCTTTTGATGAACGGAGATAAGATAGAAGCTGATGTTGCCCATACGAAAATATATAAATTAGCAAAGAAAAGTATTTATGTTATAGATAACTATATAGGGCTTAAAACACTTGAACTTTTAAGAGCTGCAAGAGATAAAACTCAAATTATAGTCTTTAGTGATAATGTTAAAAATAAGGATATGCTTACAAAAAATATTTTAGATGATTTTAGAAAAAATTATCCTAATATAGACCTGAAGCTAAAGATAGCCGGTAAAAAGTATCACGATAGATACATTGCCATAGACTATGGAACAGAAAATGAAGCCATTTATCTTTGCGGAGCTTCATCAAAGGATGCAGGAAATAAGGTATCAAGCATTACCAAGATAGAAGAATCTTCTAAAGATATGTACCATGATATGTTTAGCAAGATGTTGAATAATAAAGACTTAAAAATTTAATATATAATTATGAAAAAATCATAACAATATGCAAGGCGGTAGAAGTGAAAATCTATCGTCTTTTTTAATTGAAGAAAGGTAGGAATAAATGGCAGAAAACCGAAGATATTATTGGTTAAAATTGAAAGAAGATTTTTTTACAGATAAGAGGATAAAAAGATTAAGGAGAATATCCGGAGGAGATACTTATACAATTATCTATCTTAAATTATTGTTATTAAGCCTAAAAGATAGTGGAAAGCTATATTATGACGGAGTGGAAACAGACTTTATAAAGGAACTTGCCTTAACCATTGATGAAAAGGAAGATGATGTAATGGTTACAGTAAATTACCTTATAGCACAGAATTTAATGGAAATAATTGTAGAAAATGATGAATATTTTCTAACAGAAATTCCAAGTCTTATAGGTTCAGAAACAGCTTCTACAAGGCGTTCAAGAAAATCAAGGGAACAAAAAATGTTGCAATGCAACACTACTGCAACGCTTATGCAACAAAACTGCAACACAGAGATAGAGAAAGAGATAGATATAGAGTTAGAGAAAGAGGGAGAGAGGAAAAAGCGACCCCTACCCCATAGTTTTTATGGAGAATATAAAAATATCCGATTAACCGATGAAGAATATAAAAAGCTACAAGATAAGCTGCAAGCTAATACCGATATAATGATTGAAAAACTGTCAAGGTATATCAAGAGTAAAGGGACAGACTATAAAGACCATTATGTAACAATCCTTAATTGGTATGAACAGGACAAAGAAAAACTAACACAGAAAAATATTCAAAATAAAATTTCTAAAACCTATTCAACCAACTATGAGGATAGCGACAGCCTATAAATATCATATAACGAGGTGGAAAGGTGTTTTTAGAGCATTAAAGCTAAAAGAGGTATCAGAGTATACCCAATATAAAAAATAAGCCTTAAAACGCATTCCACCACTTAACAGGAAAAAGGAGAATGAAAGTTATGAATAACAGAGATAATCAAAATATGATAACTACAAAAATAGAGGGTATGGATTTTACCTACAACAAAGAAACTCACTATGAAAAAGACGGACATATCTATTGCAAGGCTTGTAATGAAAGAATAGATGGCAAGCCTATTCCGATGTTAGACAAGCTGATGATTATTAGAATATCTTGCAAATGTGATAGAGATAGACAGGAAAAAGAAAAATTAAGGGAAAAGCAGATTGAACAGGATAAACTTAGAAAAAACTGCTTTATATCCAAAAATCAAATAGCCTATACCTTTGAAAATGCTGATGAAGATACCGATAAAGAAATCATCAAAAAGGCTAAAAACTATGTAAAGCATTTTGAAGAAATGAGAAAGGACAATGTAGGCTTGCTTTTATATGGAAATGTAGGTAGTGGCAAGACCTATATAGCTTGCATGGTAGCAAATGCCATAATCACAGAGTATTCCTATACAGTTAAAATGAGAAATTTTGCACAGATACTAAACGACCTACAAAAAGGCGGCTTTAACCTTGATAGAAACGAATATATCGAGCAGATAACAAATCCTACCCTACTAATCCTTGATGATTTTGGAATAGAGAGAAATACAGAATATGCCTTAGAACAGATTTACAATGTGATAAATGCAAGGTATTTAAAGGCAAGACCAACCATTATAACCACAAACCTTAACTTTAAGGATATAGAAAAAGAACAGGAATATATAATGCTTGGCAGAATTTATTCAAGAATAATAGAAATGTGCTTACCTCTTAGGGTAACGGGACTTGATAGAAGAAAAATACAAAGCAAAGAAAAGTTGAAGAAAGCACAAAACTTAATAGATGAGTAAAGGCGATTGGAAAAGTAGAAATTCTAATCGCTTTTTTATTACAAGGAAAGGAGAATTTATGAATACTATACAAACAGAAAGCACAGATAATAAAAAGACTAAAGTAATTCAAAAAGAAATTGGAAATACAAAATACACCGTTAATATCTTCTGTAAGAAAAATGGAAAAGAGCTGAAAGATAAGATGAAATCAATCATTAAGCAGGAAGTTATAAAAAATAACGACAATTAACGGTGGAAAAAATTATGAAAAAGGAGTATAATACAAATATCGTAGGTAGGCTTGATAGACAGGAGGAAAAAATGTCTATTCAAGCTAACAGAAAAACAGCTCTTTATTGTCGTTTATCAAGAGATGATGAACTTCAAGGAGAAAGCAATTCCATTACAAACCAAAAGAAGATTTTAAGCCAGTTTGCCAAGCAGAATGGCTTTTTTCAGTGTGAATTTTTCATTGATGACGGTTATTCCGGAACGAATTTTGACAGACCTGAGTTTCAAAATATGATAACAAGGGTTGCAAACGGAGAAATAGGAACGGTAATTGTAAAAGACCTATCAAGATTTGGAAGAAATCATCTTCATGTAGGTATCTATACAACGGAGTTTTTTCCAAAGTATAATGTAAGGTTTATTGCCATAAATGATAATGTAGATACCTTTACTACCGATATGGAAACAGATATAAGTATTCCAATTAAAAATATTATCAATGAAATCTATGCAGTAGATACCAGTAGGAAGATTAAGGCGGTATATAGGGCAAAAGGACTTGAGGGAAAGCATACAGGAAGCCATGCCATTTACGGATATAAGAAAGACCCAGATAACAAAGATAAGTGGATTATTGATGAAGAAGCTGCAAAGGTTGTAAAGCGAATTTACTCTTTAGTAGTAAGCGGACTTGGACCCTATCAAATAGCAGATTTATTGTACAAAGAAAAGGTATATTCACCCTCTTATTATATGGCTATGAATGGTTATGGAAATCGTATCAATAAGGAATTTGACACTCCTTATCGTTGGTGGGGAACAAGTATTTCGTGTATTGTAAGGCGTGAAGAATATTTAGGTCATACTGTAAATTTTAAGACCATAAAACCAAGTTTTAAGGATAAGAGAAGATATACCAATAAAAAAGAAAATCGGGCTATTTTTGAAAATACTCATGAAGCCATTGTAGATAAAGAAACATGGGATATTGCCAATTCACTTCTAAATACGACAAGAAGGCAGTCAAGAGAAGGAACGGTAAATCCACTTACAGGTAAGCTGTTTTGTGGAGATTGTGGAGAAAAACTATATAATTCAAGAGGGATAAATTATAAGGATACAGGGCATTATAAAAAAGATGTCAGGTATGATAATTATATATGCTCAACCTATCAGAAACATAGAAATGAATGTTCCGCACATTATATCAGAACAGAAGTAGTCAGGGAGCTTATTTTAGAAGCCTTAAAAGATATTAGTAAATATATTGAGAATAATGAGGAAGAATTTAAAAATATCGTTATATCAGCAAGACTTGAAGAAAGGGAGAAAAGTCAAAAGGAAAATATAAAGAAATTAAAGGCGGATAAAAATAGGCTTGCTGTGATAGATAGGCTGTTTGTAAAACTGTATGAAGATAATGCAAGTGGCAGAATAAACGATGAAACCTTTAATAAGATAGCTGTTCAATATACAGAGGAGCAAAAGACACTAAATACTGAAATAGTTGAACTTGAGGAAGTAACGGAGAAGCTACAATCTGTTAGTGATAATACAGAACAGTTTATAAAGATCATAAAAAGTTTTACTGATTTTTCTATACTTACAACCTCAATGATAAATCAATTGATAGATAAAATAGTAATCTACCAAAAGCAAAAACTAAAAAGATATAAGTTTACCCAAAGAATAGATATTTACTTTAACTTTATCGGTAAGTTTGAGATAGGAAAAGATGATGAAATAAAGGAAGATACTTATATAGAAAAAACAGAGGATAAAAAGTATATTCATAAAGACAGCAGATTTTTACCAATAACAGAATATCTGAAAGGGCAAGATAGAGAAATAGAGCTTGATTTTTCAAAGGTGGAAGAACTTATAGGCAGAAAACTTTGTAAATCAGCAAGGAAATATCCAAGCTATTGGTATGCAAGTGAAGATAGACCTATGGGAAATTCTATTTATAATGCGGGATATGATATTGTAAAGGTAGATGTAAAAAAAGAAACAATAAGGCTGATAAACTATGATAAATAAAATATAGATGAGATTAGAGGTAACTACTACAAAATGGTGGTTATCTCTTTTTTTATTTGTAAATATTTGAAAAACTTTGTTGACAAATATCAACCGATACAGATACCTTTGAATTTTTCAAGTACATCATCAAGATGTGGATTGCTGTATGGTTAGTATCCCATGCCTTTGAGTTTTCAATGGCAGTTTTTGATGTGGCACAGCACATGGTAAATAAGGCGGCAGGGGTGATAAATACCTCTGCCACCGTTTCCGGAGATCAGATAGTGGCAATGATGGATACCCTAAAAGAAAAGGGACTTGGAGAACTTGTCATGATTCTCTTTGAAACCTCACTCATCAAGGTTGCTATACAGGTAATATCCGTTGTGATCATGCTTGTAGTTTACGGAAGAATGTTTGAGATTTATGTTTACTCATCGGTTTCAGCCATTCCATTTGCCACAATGGGAAACAAGGAGTGGGGACAGATTGGAACAAACTACATCAAAGGATTATTTGCACTTGGACTACAGGGACTCTTTTTAATGGTTTGTCTTGGAATATACGCAGTATTAGTTAAGACAATTAAGATAACAGATATACACACAAGTACCATGACGATACTTGGCTATGCGGTTTTGCTGGGGTTAATGATGCTAAAGAGCGGAACACTGGCCAAAAGCGTATTAAATGCACACTAAAAAAGAAAGGAAAGATAGTATGAATAAAAGAAAAACAGTATTTACAACAGTAGTAATTGGAGCAGGTATTATGGCGATAATTGATAGAATCAGACTTCATAACAAGGTAGAAGAATTGGAAGAAAGGACACAGGACATTGGTCGCTGCCATAATGATTTTTGCTTAATGCAGCAAAGATATAACAAGAATACAGATGAACAGCTTGCGACTATTCAGGAAGAAATCGGATCTGTATATGAACACTTTGAGGAGCTGTCAAAGGACAAAGAAGATGGGAGGTAAGTTATGGCGTATGTACCAATACCCAAGGACTTAAAGAAGGTAAAGACAAAGGTAGCCTTTAACCTTACAAAAAGGCAGCTCATAGGATTTACCATTGCAGGACTTGTTGGAATACCTGTCTATTTATTTATGAGAAAGGTAGTACCAAACGATATAGCCGTTATATTTCTCATTGTGTCCACACTTCCTATCTTTTTCATCACACTATTTGAAAAGGACGGACTGACCTTTGAGAAATATTTTAAGCACATCTACCTTCATAAGTTTTATCAGCCAAAAAAGAGAGTGAGAAAGGAGGTTTACCTTGAACAAGAAAAGAAAAATTCAGCAAATAAAACTCATGCAAAACGAAAAGGCATTGAGAAGTCAAAAGCGGGACTTAAAGAAAAGTAATTGCAAGTCAAAAAAAGATAAGGGAGGAATCCTTGACCTTATCTTTAAGAAAGAACCGAAAAGATATACGGTAGAAGATACCATTCCCTATCTAAGGCTTTTAAAAAGCGGAATATGCCAGCTTGATGAAAGGCACTTCAGTAAAAGTATAGCCTTTCAGGACATTAACTATCAGCTTGCCTTAGATGAGGATAGAGACCTTATTTTCAATCAGTTTGCAAACTTTCTAAATTCCTTTGATCCGAGCATAGCGATTCAGTTTTCCTACATCAATCAACTTGGACGAAACGAGGAAATGAAATCGGCAATTCAAATACCGGATAAAAAAGACGGTTTTGACGATATACGCCTTGAGTTTCGAGAAATGCTTAAAAGCCAGATTGTAAAGGGAAATAACGGACTTAAAAAATCAAAGTATGTAACCTTTACAGTGGAAGCGGATAATTTAGAACAGGCAACATCAAAACTTGAAAGACTGGAGATAGATATATTATCTAATCTAAAGAGCATGGGTGTGAGAGCAGAAAGCCTAAACGGAGAAGAAAGGCTAAAGATACTTCATGATGTTTTAAATCCGAATAAGACCTTTGAATTTTCCTACAAAGACCTAAAGAAAAGAGAAAGCACAAAGACATATATTGTGCCTGATGAGTTTAACTTTACACCGAGTAGATACTTTAAGTTTGGCAAATTCATTGGAGCAACAAGTCATTTTCAAATCCTTGCCAGTGAGCTTTCAGATAGGATGTTATCCGAGTTTTTGGATATTGACGATAACATCAATATTTCATTTCATATTAGGGCAATCGACCAATCGGAAGCCATTAAGATGGTAAAACGAAAAAACACTGATATTGATAAGATGAAGATTGAGGAAAATAAGAAGGCGGTAAGAAGCGGTTATGATATGGACATTCTTCCATCGGACTTAATTACCTATGGTGAGGATGTAAAGAGCCTCTTAAAAGACTTGCAGACAAGAGATGAGCGAATGTTTGTAGTAAGTATCGTCTTTATGAATTTTGCAAGGACAGTGCAAAAGCTTGATAACACGATTGCTCAAATAAGCTCTATTGCAAATAAGCATAACTGTAAGCTGAAAAGACTTGACCATACGCAGGAACAAGGTTTAGTGAGCGTGCTGCCTCTTGGTGTAAATAAGATTGAGATAGATAGAGGACTAACAAGTTCCTCAACAGCAGTATTTATGCCATTTACCACAGAGGAGCTTTTTATCAATTCAAGTAATAGTCTTTACTACGGACTAAATGCCCTAAGCCATAACCTGATTATGGCAGATAGAAAGAAATTAAAGAACCCAAACGGTCTAATCCTCGGAACTCCGGGCAGCGGTAAATCCTTTAGTGCCAAAAGAGAAATGGCAAATGCGATTTTAGTAACAGATGATGATGTGATTATCTGCGATCCGGAGGGCGAGTATGGAAACCTCGTAAGGCAGTTTAAGGGAGAAGTCATTAAGGTCAGCAGTAAGTCAAAGGATTACCTGAATCCCCTTGATATAAACATGAACTACGGTGATGGGGATGCACCGCTGAAAGACAAGGCAAACTTTATCATGAGTATGCTTGAGCTTGTAGTAGGCGGTAGTGGTCTTACAGCAGAAGAAAAGTCCGTTATAGATAGATGCCTGCCAAAGATTTATGAAAAGTATTTTGAAAATCCGACTCCTGATAATATGCCAATACTCCAAGATCTATACGATATGTTAAAAGGGCAGGAAGAAAAGGTCGGTAAGAAGCTGGCAACAGAGATGGAAATCTATGTATCAGGTTCTCTTAATGTCTTTAATCACAGGTCAAATGTGGATTTAAATAAGAAGCTGCTTTGTTTTGATATTAAAGAACTTGGAAGTCAATTAAAGAAAATAGGAATGCTTGTCATTCAGGATCAGGTGTGGAACAAGGTATCCCAAAACAGAGGAAACAAAGCGACAAGATACTATATCGACGAGTTTCATTTACTTTTAAAAGATGAGCAGACAGCATCGTATTCGGTTGAGATTTGGAAGCGCTTTAGAAAATGGGGAGGTATCCCGACAGGTATCACGCAAAATGTCAAAGACCTACTTATGAGTAAGGAGATAGAAAATATCTTTGATAATACGGACTTTGTCTTAATGCTAAATCAGGCTTCGGGAGATAGAGAAATCTTAGCAAGGAAACTTAAAATCTCACTTCCACAGCTCAGATATGTTACTAATTCAAATGAAGGTGAGGGACTACTTTTCTTTGGAAATACCATTGTGCCTTTCATTGATAAGTTTCCGAAAGATACAATTCTTTATCAGAAGATGACTACCAAGCCTGAAGAAGTGAGGTAGCTTATGGATAGGAAGCTGAAAAAGGATTTTAGGGAAAGGCATAAGGCAAGTCTTGAAAGAGAGATGCTTCATAGTAAAACAGATACGATACCTGAAGAAAGTAAACTAAAGCATAACGATGATTACAGAGAAAAAATCATCCATGACAAAGACAGATTTCAGGACAAGGTTCATGAGAAGATAAGCAAGGTAAGATCTGAAAATGAGCAGATAGAGGGGGCTTCTAAAAGAAATGCAAAGTATAGGGTTTCCGATAAAGTCAGCGTAAATTCTTTAAATGAAACAGGGAAAACCGATTATGATACTGAGGTAAAGAACGGGAAAATCTATGATCCTTTGGGGCAAGACCTTGATAATGATGGAATCATAGACAGGTACGATAATGACTTTAGGGACAGCGACGACTTTGAATCGACCTATGATGTAGATGACAATCTCCATAAAAAAGATGAGTTTATTGGAAGTTCCTCTAAAAATCATAAGGCTCAAAAGAGCAGGTATAAGAGGAAAAACTACACCGATAGCCTTTATACAAGAAAAAAAGAAGATGTGCCAAAGGAAAATAAATCTGAAGGTAAAAAGACAGGGAAAGATACTATAAGCGAAAAAGAACATAGCAGTCTTTCAAAAGACCAAAAGAAAAAGGTCAAAAAGGATATGGTAAAGGTATCTGCCCTGTCAGGACTTGCCAAAGGAAGTGAAACCGTAAGAGATTACCTTTCTCATGGAAGTGATGAAAATAAAGGGGTAGAAGCAGGAGAAAAGACGGCGGATGCAAGCTCGAAACTCATTCATGGCATAAAGAAATATTCTGATAAGAAAAGAGCTAAAAGAGGCTATGACCTTACAAATAAGAACTATAAAATCAGAAAGCGTAAGTCAAAGTTGGAATTTCGTGATGCTAAAAAGGAACTGAAAAAGACGGATGAGTATAAAAGAGCAAGTGCATATAAAAGATTTCAAAAGAAAAATCAGGTAAAGGCAGCAATTTCTCGTGAGAATAAGTCAAGGCTTAGAGATCGAATTAAAGAGGGACTTATCGGAACACTGAAAAGTTCAAAGGATATGATTATCCGAAAAGCAAAAGGACTAATGCTTATTTTCATAGGTATCATTATCTTAGGGACTTTTGTGATTAACTTTGCAGGAACGGGAATGACAGGCTTTATGAATTCTACAAGCTCTGTGCTTACAACAAGCTATTTATCAAAGCCAAATGTCCTAAGTGAAATCAATCAGAAATTTTCAGATATGGAGGGTGAGCTTCAAAGTGAAGTTGACCATGTGAAAGAAAATTATCCCGGATATGATGAATATATCTTAAATAATACAGAATACATCGGTCATAATGTCCATGAGCTTTTATCCTACATTACATCAAGGTGTGGAGAGGTAAAGAGTGTATCGGAAGTAGAATCCATATTAAAAGAATTATTTGAGTCCATGTATGACCTTGAGTATAGGGAAGAAATTGAAATCAGATACAGGACGGTTACAAAAACCTATACCGATGAAGATGGCAATGAATATACCGAAAGCCACGAAGAACCTTATGAGTATAAAAAACTCATCGTAACGCTTAATAAAAAAGAGATGGACAGTATTATCCGAAAGGTCTTTGCAAACTATCCCGATAATCTAAAGCACTATGAAGCCTTGTTCCTTGCACAAGGCAATATGGGAGAAGCCTTTGGTAATTCTGACCTTATCAGTGCAAATGGAGGTATCGGCGGTGGAAAAGAGTATGAGGCATCTACGGAAGTACAAAAGAAGATTGTTAATGCTGCATACATTACGCCATCTCCGGGTGCAGGCTGGTGTGCCATGTGGGTATCACAGGTCTATCAAAATGCAGGACTTGGATATATAGGCGGGAATGCCTGTGATATGTACCGAAACTATACCTTTACATCAGACAGGTCAAAGCTCAAGGTCGGAATGCTTGTGGCAGTTGAAAGCAGCAGTAGCGGAAGCAGTGCAGGGCTTACCTATGGTCATGTAGGTATTTACATTGGAGATGGAAAAGTGATTGATAACATCGGTCGAATAAGAGTAACTACCTTAGATGATTGGATAGCAACATTTTGTAAGCACCATCCCGTAGGATTCGGTTTTCCGCCAAATGTAAAGAAATAGGAGGTAACAATTTGAAAAAGGAACTTACAACAGTAAAAAACAGAATAAAGAAGTTAAAGGATAAAAAGGCTCTGATTGATGAAGAATTGGAGCCTTTATTCATTCGTGAAGAAGAGCTTGAAAATGAAGAAATCATTGCCATTTGCAGAAAGAATAACATCACAATCAGCGATTTGATGGCAAAGGTAAACAGACAAAAAGCAGAAATGAAAAAGGAGAAAACAAATGAAAACCAGTTTGAAAAAGAATAATAAGTTTTGGACGGTAGCACTTGCGGTAATTGTAAGTATTAGTTGTATTTTAGGTCTTTGGACGGTTGTTTATGCACAGGAGCAAAAATCTGAAGCTCCAACAAAAAACGAAGCTGTTCAAACGGAAGTTGAAGTAAATGTAAGGTATATCTTTGAAGATGAAAAGGTCTTTAAGGAAGAAAAGATAAAGGCTGAGAAAGGACAACCTATTGATAGCGGAGATCTTCCAATGCTCCCAGATGATATGAAATTCATTGATGAATTTCTGTTTTATGAGGTAAAGGGAGATGGAAAAGATGAGATTATCCGTAAGATAGCAAAGATAGAGGTTAAGAATAAGGAAACGCAGACGGAAGAAGAAAAGCCAAAGCAGGATAAATGCACTCAGACGGAAGATAAGGGAACGCAGACAGAGCTTTCTAAAGACGATATTTCAAAAATAGAAAAAGAGGCAAAAGAGCTTCAGGATAAACTTGATAAGTTAAATTGCGAACTTAAGGACAAAGACAAATTAAGTGATAAGCAAAAGAATAAAATTAAAGACCTTGAAGATGAAATTGATAGCCTGAAAGAAAAAATGAAGAAAGATAAGGGAAATAAGGACTTATCAGAAGATATGAAAAAGGAAATAGATAAGCTGACGGAAAAGGTGAAAGAGCTTGAGAAAAAGGCAACTGAAACAAATAAAGCTCCTGTAACATCACAATCAGTTACACCGATTAGTCCTATTTCCGGAATTAAGACAAGTTCAGGTATTTCTCCTCAAACACCACAGACTTCTGTAAGTAGTACCGGTAAAGGCTCATCGGATTCGGTAAGCTCAGGTAATACTACAAAGGATACCGGTAAAGGCAAAACGGAAGTAAAGGAGAAAGAAAAGGAAGTTCGCTATCCCAATAAGTTAACGGCAAAAGCTCCTGCGAATAACAGTCAGGATTCATCAATGGGGTCTGCAAGTAAGAGTGTAAACACCAACAAGGGAGTAGCTTCATCTCCGTCAAAGGCGAGAGCATCCGTTACGGAGAATAAAGATAATGCAAATAAGGAGTATCCGATTCATCATGGAGATAGCAGCGATAACAAAGAAACGGATCAGTATTCGGCAGATGCAAGGCAGTTTATTACCTTTCAAACGAAAAACGGTAAGACTTTTCATTTAATCATCAATCATGATGAAGATAGTGAGAATGTAATGCTTCTTACGGAAGTATCTGAAGATGATTTGCTTAACATGGTGGAGAAAAAAGAAGCACCAAAGCAGGAAGTAGTAAAAGAAGAACCTGTTAAGGAAGAAGTAAAGCCTGAGAAGAAGAACGAAAAGAGTAATTTAGGAACCTATATTATTTTGCTTCTTGTAGTAGGTGGTGCATTAGGAGCAGGCTACTATTTTAAGGTTGTGAAAAAGAAAGAAGATAAAGAACTTGAAGCCTTAGAGGAGGAAGATGATGATTTCTTTTCTGAATCTGAAAGCGAGGAAGAAATAAATGATGCAGATGAAGTAGAAGATGAAGAATAAACGCACCTAAAAACATATTATTTTGGGTGCAAAGTTAGGGCGGGAGAGTAACATCTTTCGCCCTATTTTGATTTATAACAGGAGGAAAACATAGATGAAGTTAGTTATTGCAGAAAAGCCGAGTGTTGCAATCTCCATTGCAAAGGTTATTGGAGCAAATAAAAAGAAAGACGGATATTATGAAGGAAACGGATATAGGGTGAGCTGGTGCGTTGGACACCTAATTCAAATGGCAAATCCGGATGCTTATGATGAAAAGTACGCCAAGTGGAATATGGCTGATTTACCGATTATTCCGAGCGACTACAAGTATGAAGTAGCAAAGGCAACCAAGAAGCAGTTTAACATTCTTAAAAAGCTGATGAATGATAAGGAGGTTGATACGGTTATCAATGCGTGCGATGCAGGGCGTGAGGGAGAAAGTATTTTTAGACTTGTATATAATCAAGTGAATTGTAAAAAGAAGATGAAACGCCTTTGGATTTCTTCTATGGAAGATAGTGCGATTAAAGAGGGTTTTGATAACCTAACAGACGGAAAAGACTATGATAATCTCTTTGAATCGGCACAGGCAAGAGCTATTGCGGATTGGTTAGTCGGAATTAATATTAGTAGGCTCTACTCTTGTCTGTATCAGCAAAATTACAGTGTTGGCAGAGTGCAGACACCTACCCTTGCCATGATTGTAAAAAGAGATGATGAGATAGCAAATTATCAGAAAGAAAAATATTACACAGTAGAGCTTTCTATGAATGGATTTACACTCTCCACAGACAGAATTGATGATGAAGTTGCTGCTGAACAGCTCTTAAATTTAGTAGGCGATAAGATTGAAATAACCAATATTATTCAAAAAGAGAAAATAACAAAGCCCGATTTGCCTTTTGACTTGACAACACTTCAAAGGGAGTGCAATAAATATTTTGGATATAGTGCCAAGCAGACACTTGACTATGCTCAAAGCCTGTATGAAAAGAAACTGATTACTTATCCAAGAACGGACAGCAGGTGTTTAACAGAGGATATGATTACAAGTACCATCAATAACATTTTGGGCAAAAATGACTTTGATACAGGGCGCATCAAGACGGTATTTAACTCTAAAAAGGTTACGGATCACCACGCTATTATTCCGACAATCAGTTCATTAAAGGAAGATGTTTCTAAGCTTCCTCTAAGCGAAGCTAAAGTTTACTTTCTTATATCCGATAAATTTCACGCAAGTGTAGGTTATCCACTCATTGAAAATACAACAAAGATTGTAGCTTCATTTGACGGTTTTGAATTTACAAGTTCAGGCAAGGTAATTAAGGATGAAGGCTTTAGCAAATACCTTAAAGAATACAAATCAAAAAAGAGTGAAGATGCTGTATTGCCCGATGTAAGTGTTGGTGATGTTTTGAGCGTTGAAAATAAAGAGGTTAAAGAAAAATTTACCCAACCTCCGAAACACTTTACTGAGGTTATATTCTATGAAGTGTAGATTAGAAAAATAAAAAGGGGGAAAAGTCAATGGCTACAAACAAAAAGATAACTGCCCTCTACGAAAGACTTTCTCGTGATGATGAAATGGTAGGGGACAGTAATTCAATTATAAACCAAAAGAAAATGCTTGAAGATTATGCTAATAAAAATGGCTATACCAATATCTTGCATTTTACCGATGACGGATATTCAGGAGGCTCATTTGAAAGACCGGCTTGGAAGAAACTCATTGAGGGAGTGGAAAATAACATCATAGATACTGTGATAGTTAAGGATATGAGTCGTGTCGGTCGTGATTATCTTCAGGTAGGCTTTTATACCGAAGTGATGTTCAGAGAAAAGGGAGTACACTTTATAGCTGTCGCAAATAGTGTTGATAGCAATAAAACAGAAAGTGCCGAATTTGCTCCATTTCTAAATATTATGAATGAATGGTACATCAGAGATACCAGTAAAAAGATAAAGAGCGTATTAAAGTCAAGAGGATTGGAGGGAGGACATCATACATCAAACCATGCTATCTATGGCTATCGTAAAGATAAAGACAATCCAAGCAAATGGATTATTGATGAAGAAGCTGCTGAAGTAGTAAGACGCATATTTCAGATGAGTTTAGAGGGAAACGGTCCGTATCAAATAGCCAAGATTCTAACAGAAGAAAAAGTTGAAAGACCGTCATATTATCTTGCTCAAAGAGGAATGGGAAACCATATATCTAACTATAACTCAACAGAGCCATATCTTTGGAGAGGAACAACCATAAGCAATATTCTAAGTAGACCTGAGTATATGGGACATACTGTGAACTTTCGTACCTACAAAGAGTCCTACAAAAGTCATAAAAGCAAGAAAACACCCAAAGACGAATGGATAATCTTTGAAAACACACAAGAAGCCATTATTGATGAAGAAACCTTTAATACAGTTCAAAAACTTAGAAAGACCATTAGAAGAACAGATAGCGTAGGGATAGCAAATCCATTAACCGGACTTGTTTTTTGTGCAGATTGTGGAGCTAAAATGTATAACCATCGTGGAAAAGCAGGATTTAAGAGGGATTGGTTAGGAAGAAAAACAGATAAAAGGCGTCCTCTAAAAGATGAATATATTTGTTCAACCTATAACTTGGCAAGAGGAAATTTTGAAGAAAAATGCTCATCACACTATATCCGAAGTGAAGTTATCAATAAATTAGTTTTAGATACCATAAAGGAAGTAAGTGAATATGTAAAATTGAATGAAGAAGAATTTATTAAAAAAGTATATTCAACATCAAAGGAGCAACAGGAAAAAACATCAAAGCTATTAAAGAAAAGATTAGCAAAAGAAGAAAAAAGAATATCTGAAATAAATAGTTTAATCCGAAAGCTATATGAAGATAATGTAAGCGGAAAACTTTCTAATAAGCATTTTGATATGATGTTAAAAGATTTTGAAACAGAACAAACAGCATTAGAAAAATCAATAGAGCAAACAAAAGACACATTAAGAGATTTTGAAGAAGACAGTATCAGAGCCGACAAGTTTATCGCACTTGTAAAGAAATATACTGACTTTAGCGAACTCACAACCCAAATGATCAATGAATTTGTCGATAAGATAGTAGTTCACGAGGGGAAATGGGAGAATTGTGAGAGGATACAGGAAGTTGAAATATACCTAAATTTTATTGGTAAGTTTGAAATGCCGAAGAAAGAGCCTACAAAAGAAGAACTTGAGGAACTCGAAAAACTAAGGAAAAAGAGAGAAAAGAAGCGTGAGTACAATTATAGGTATATGAAAAAGGTAAAGGATAGAATTGAAGCAGAGGGAATATGTGAAGAGATGCAAGGCAAGAGAGTAACTCAAATAGGAGAAACTTAAAAAGATGAAAAAGAGCGGAATACAACTAAGTGAGTATAAGGGTATTAACTTAATAGTTAATATTTGATTTGAGTAAAAAAAGATTCGAATATTTTCGAAATAGAATTGACATATTTTGCTTGTGGTAGTACAATCTATTTAGAAATATATCGAAATAGTTTTTGGAGTTATTTAAAAAATTAGAAGAGGTAATTTTAGTGGGATTTCCGAATACATTTAAGGCATTAGCAGATCCCGTAAGGCGTGATATTTTACTTTCCTTAAAGCAAAAATCACTTACAGCGGGAGAGATTGCTGAGAAATATGATTTATCTAATTCAACCATTTCTTATCATTTATCCTTGCTAAAGAAAGCGGAGTTAGTAACGGAGAGGAAGTATAAGAATTTCATATATTATGACATAAATATATCTGTATTTGAAGAATTGATAATTTGGTTGTCGCAGTTTCAAGGGGTGGAAAATGAAGAATAAAAAATGGTATGTGGTAATTATACTGATTAGTTTTTCAGGAAGTATATATCTACTAACTAATGGAAACGGAGGAATTAGTTTCTATAAGTTGTTTATATTACCAATGATAATCTCAGTATTTAGTATAGTTTTAGGTATTATATCTGGCAGACTTGCAGAAAAAGATAGGTTACCGCATAAATTAGTATTGCCTATTGCGATGAGCGTTCCTGTGCTATTCGCCATATCACAATATGGGAAGTATATTCTTAATCAATCGAATGAAAACTATACTCAGAAAATAATTCATGTATTAGTAGCTTTAATTATTATCGCAGTTGGAAATTATTTGCCTAAAACAAAGCCAAGTCGGTTTGTAGGTCTAAAATTTTTCTGGCTTTTAGATAAACCTGTACTATGGTTTAAAGTGCATAGGTTGGCAGGTTATTTGTGGATTTTATCTGGCGTTTTGATGCTCTCTCTTGGAGTTTCAAATAAATGGTTTTGGATAGTGAGTTACGTAATGTTGCTATATGTTATTCCGTTGATATATTCCATTGTGTTATTAAAAAAAGAAAAGGAGAAAAAAATGAAATCATCAAAGATTAAGCACCTAATTATCAGTAGTATTTTATGCTTAGCCACAGTTGGCATTTTCTTGGTATTTGGCAAAAATTTACCAGATGTAGTACCGGTACACTGGGATTCATCTGGAAATGTTAATGGTACGATTGCTAAAAATTATTTAACTTACGGAGCCCCATTTGCATATTTACTTATTAACTTTATTGCATTTGCGAAGTTTCAAGGAAGTGAAAAAGCAACATGGAAATACTATCTTGTACCATTAAGTGTAATAGCAATTAGTTTCTTGGTAATATTTTTAGCTTTGAGATAAGAACATAGTGCAGAGTAAAATAGCTCCAGACAGATTATTCTGCTGGGGCTATTTTTAGGAGGAATTATGCTGAAAATAAGTAATTTTTCGAAAACCTATAGTAATGGTCATGTTGCAATTGCTAACTTAAATTTAACAGTAGAAGCGGGTGATATATATGCTTTTATTGGCTCTAATGGTTCAGGTAAGACATCAACTATAAAGGCTATCGTGGGAATCCATGATTTTGATGGTGAAATCATTGTTAATGGTAAAAAAGTAAACAGAAAAAATGAAATTTATAAAAAAGATATCGCTTATATACCGGATAATCCGGATGTATATGAAAACTTGACAGGATTTCAATATGCCAATTTTGTATCTGATTTATACGAGGTCGAAAAAAATATAAGAGAAGAAAAGTTAGAGTATTTCTCAAACTTGTTTGAAATGAAATCCTTTCTAAACAATAGAATTTCATCCTATTCACATGGGATGAAACAAAAAATTGTAATTATCTCAGCATTGATTCATTCCCCTAAGTTATTAGTAATGGATGAGCCTTTTGTGGGATTAGATCCTAAATCATCATATTTGCTAAAAGAAGAAATGAGAAAATTAGCGAGAAATGGTGGAGCAATTTTCTTTTCAACACATGTTTTAGAAGTTGCAGAAAAGTTGTGTAATAAGATTGCCATGATAGATAATGGACATTTGATTGTTGAAGGGGAAACAACAGAAATATTAAAAAATTCTGATGGATTAGAGCAATATTTTATGGAGATGATTAAAAAATGAAAAATACTATCATACTTGTAAAAAATCAAGTTATTAATCTCCTTAATATCGGAAACGAAGAGAGAAATAAAAAAGAAACATTGATATATACTTCATTAAGTTTATTTTC
Source organism: Mogibacterium timidum ATCC 33093 (assembly GCF_000525775.1). Lineage (GTDB taxonomy): Bacteria > Bacillota > Clostridia > Peptostreptococcales > Anaerovoracaceae > Mogibacterium > Mogibacterium timidum. Next base: position 24,785 of record NZ_JALU01000010.1, read on the forward strand.
TGTATTTTTGTTGGTTTGTTTGTATAATTTTTTTTCAATAAAATCGATTATAGAAATGGGTTTATATAAGTATGCTGTATCATATGGGGTCTCCATATCATTTTTCTTTGTGGTTTTAGCAACGATTTTTAAAAGTAATTCTATTTTCTTTTATAACAAAGACTTTGAAATGCTTAGTTCTTTCCCGGTAAAAAAATCTGAAATCATTGCAAGTAAGTTTTTTATACTATATTTAATAGATTTAATTATATGCGAAAGCATATTGTTACCGGATGTGATGTTATTAGTATTTAAACAATACATCTCAATTGAACTATTTTTTATTTTTTTAGTAACAAGCATAATTATCCCTATCATCCCTATGTGTGTAGCTTCTGGTTTAGCGATTTTAATCGAGATGTTAGGTAGTTTATGTAAAAGAAAAAATATTGTGAATATCATATTATCATTCTTGCTTTTCATGGGATATTTTATAGCTATATCAATGAATCGTGGGGCGAAATATTCAGCATTAGAAAAAATTATTGAGAATAAGCTTATAAAAATATTTCCTTTAGCAAAGTTATTTTATATAGGAGAAAGTTTATACATTGGAATTGCTATTTTCGTGTTAGCTTCAGCTGTAATATTCGGTTTGTATTGTACTTTGACGATGAAAAATTATGATAAAATACACCTGTTTCTAAATAGAAGTTCTCAAGGGAAAAGAGATGCTAACTTAACTATTAAGATAAAGACACCATTTAGAGCATTGTTTGAAAAAGAATTGAGACGGTATTTAGGCTCAAGCAGTTATGTAATAAATACTTCTTTGGGAATTATGGTTTTGTGTTTTGTATCGTGTGGATGTATTCTATTTGGAATTTCTAATATAGAAAATCTGTTTGGAATAAGCTCATTGGAATTGATCCTTACTCAATACGGATCATTGGTTATTGCTTCGTTTCTAATAATGTCTTGCACTACATCATCCTCTATATCGTTGGAAGGCAACAACCTATGGATATTGCAATCATCACCAGTGTCTATTGTAAAAGTTGTAAACAGCAAAATAGCAGTAAATATTTTAATACACTTTATAGGATATTTTTTCGCAGTTACAATGATTTTCTTGAAAGTTAAATTAAATGTGATTCAAATGATTTCGGTATTGGTTGTTCCGATATGTTACTCGTTATTTATTTCTGTAGTAGGACTGTATCTTAACATAAGGTATATGAAATTAAAATGGAATGATGAGATAAGTGTAATAAAGCATAGTACAGCAGCCATACTAACCAATCTTATTGCAATATTTATGATTGCAGTTCCTGTTATAATGATGATTTTCTTGCATTTGTCATATCAAGTAACGATGCTTATAATATGCACCTTAATGCTTATTGTTTGTCAAAAATTATATAGAGTTAGTCTATCTATAAATTTTTGCAAGTGATGTGAAGAAAATACTAATGAACTAATAATAAAATTAAATATAGGGATATTTTCAAGAGGATATTTTACACCAAAGTGTAGAAGTCCTCCTTTTTTATTCTCAAAAACCAAAATCAGAGAGCAGAAAAAGGAGGATTACACAATGGACAAAAAAGATTACTACCTTTATGTCAAAGGAAAAGCGGTTAAGGTCAGTGAAGAAGTCTACAAAGCCTATTGGAAGATAACCGAGCATGAAAAATACCTTATCAAGAAAGATTGGAAAAACAATGTAATACCGTTTTCAGCACTGGATTATGACGGACACTTTGTAGACAACATCATAGATGAAAGAATAGACTTAGAAAAAATTGTAGAAGTCAAAATGCAAATTGAAGAATTAAACAAGGCATTAGCTACACTCACAAAAAAAGAAAGAGAGCTGATAGAAGCCATTTTCTACAAAGAAGAAAGTCTAAGGTCGATTGGCAAAAAAGAAAAAGTAAGCTATCAAGCAATCGGAAAAAGGAGGGATAAAATTTTAGAAAAACTAAGAAAACTTTTAGAAGATAAATTCTAAAAAATGCTGAAAGGTTAAGTATCAAAGAAAGGTGCTTAGCCTTTCTTTATTTGGAACGCAACAATATTGAAACGGAGGAATGAAAATGAAAGAGTTAGAAAAAGCGATTGATCAATTAAAAAAAGAAAACGACAGAATAGAAAAGGCACAGAACAGAGCGAAGTTACTCAATCAAAAGATAAACAAACTTAAAAGGAATGCTGAAACAAAAAGAAAGGTACAAAAAGGTGGAGTATTTGAAGCCTTTGAAAGAGAAATTACAGGTAGGCAAGAAGATACAAATAACGATTTAATCTATGACTTTTTAGACTATGTACTATCAGATAACAGGAATAGAGAAAAGTTAAAAGAACTTACAGAAATTCATTTAAGAGAAAAAGAAATCTCCTTAGAAGAAAATTCAAGTCTTGGAGAAGAAAACGGAAATGATGATTTTGAAGAACCGACTGATGAAGAATAAGAAAAACAGAAAATGTATTAGGAATTGAGATAGCGCAAAGTGAGAAACATTTTAACACTTTGCTTTTTTGTGGATTTGAAAAATCTACAAAAAGCAAAGTTCACAGGGGTCTAAGGGGGAGTAGCCCCCTTGAACAAATAAAAATGCTTTAGCGTTTTTGTTTCCTTAGCGGAGCGTATAGCTTTCCGCAGGAACGCAAAGCACCGAATGTAGTCGGTGTATCTTTGCGCCCTTTGAAAAAGGGAGCGAAGATACGACCTGAACATTAGGATAGTAAAATCCCAAAATTGAAAATAGATAAAGGAGAAAAAGACAGTGGAAACCAAAAGTTTGCATACTCATGTAGATATAGTTGCAAGGTCAAAGGGGCATAGCGTGATTGCAAAAGCTGCATATAATGCAAGAGATAAGTTACAAGATGAATACTATGGAAAAACACATGACTATTCTAAAAAAACAGACCTTGTATTCTCAAAAATATTCTTGCCGGAACATATCCCAAAAGAGTTTTCTAATAGAGAATACCTATGGAATGAAGTTGAGAAAATCGAAAAAAGTAAAAATTCACAACTTGCAAGAAATCTACTCTTTGAACTGCCAAGAGAATTAAATGAACAGGAGAGAATAAAGTTAATCAGTGAATTTATAGAAGAAAACTTTACTTCTAAAGGTATGATAGCAGACTGTAATATTCATAATCCTATGGCAAGCGATCATGAAGAACAACCACACGCCCATATCTTACTTACCCTAAGAGAAATGGATAGTGAGGGAAAATGGAAACCGAAATGCAGAAAAGAATATATCCTTGATGAAAACGGAGAAAAGATAACACTGAAAAGCGGAAACTATAAATCAAGAAAAGTAAACTTAAATGATTGGAACGAACCGGACAAAGCAAAAGAGTGGAGAGAAAACTTTTCAAAGAAAGCAAATGAATACTTGGCAAGGAACAGCATAGATAAAAGGATAGATCCACGCACCTTTGAAGAACAAGGCAGAGAAGAACTCCCTCAAATTCATTTAGGCACAAGCAGCTACCAAATGGAGAAAAAAGGCATACTGACAGAGAGAGGAAATCATAACAGAAAAATCATCGCCTTGAATTTAGAATTTAGAAAATTAAAAGAGGAGCTATCCAAACTTACATCTTGGATAGGCTCGTTACTTGGAAGTCTGCAAGTAAAATATGATGAATACAAACAGGAGAAAAAAGAAGAATATGAGAATAAAGCGGAACTCTTTAATCTCTATGAGTACATCAGTATTTATTATGACTTACAGGGAGAAAAAGCAAGAAAGTTAAACCCTTATGCAAGCAACAAAAAGATAGGTGCAGACTTAAGACGATTTTCAAAAGCAAGGATATATTTATCAGATAACGGATTAAAGACCATAGCAGACCTACAAGAAAAGATAAGTACATTACAAGCAAAAAATAAGAAGATTAGTCAAGGCATTAAGGCAAAAACCGCAAGGATAGAAAGCTTAAATAAATGTTTTACCTATGCGGACATCATCAAAGATAACAAACAAGTCTTTGAGGAATGGAACAGTAAATCCCTATTCAAAGATAGCTTTTACAATTCCCATAAAGATGAGATAGATAAATATAAAAGAGCAAGGGCAATCCTTGAAAAGATAACAGGCTCATCGGCGATTAAGTCTAAAGATTGGGAAAAGGAAATTCAAAGCCTTGAAAGTGAAATATCAAAACTCAATAGACAATCTCAAAAAGTCAAAGAAGAATACGAAAGTATCAATCATATCAAGTATGCCGTAAAAACAGTCAATGAAGATTATGGTATAGACTTATCTATTGAGATTGACAAGGCAATCAAGAGAGGAGAAAAACCAAGTGTCATTGCACAGATTAAGAAGTATCAAGAGCAACTAGAAGCTTATGAAAAACGAAAGGAAAAGACAAAGAACTATTACAGAAAAGAGGAAAGATGAAGTCCCAAAATGGGATAACATCATAAATAAGATAAGCAGACGCACTGTTTCGGTGCATAAGAGGAACGAAAGGAGAGAAAAATGGCAGATAAAAGAATGTTTTCACTAAAGATAGTAGATAGCGATTTATTTTTAGATATGCCACTAAGTAGTCAATGCCTATATTTTCATCTATCAATGAGGGCAGATGATGACGGCTTTGTAAATAATCCTAAGAAAATCATCAAGATTATCGGAGCGAATGAAGATGACCTGAAAATACTTATTGCCAAAGGCTTTGTGATTGTCTTTGAACAAGGGATTATTGTCATTACCCATTGGAAAATCAACAACTTTATCCGTAAAGACAGATATAAACCGACCCTTTATGAAAATGAGGTGCAAAGCCTATCCCAAACTAAAAACGGAATGTATATCAAAGAGGTTGGTTGTCATTTGGTTGACCAAAGGTTGACAAGTGGTCAACCCAGTATAGATAAGGGTAGATTAGATAAGGTTAGTATAGATAAGGGGAGAGAAGAAAGTACCCCGCCCCCCAATTCAAAAACCTATGGAGAATATAAAAATATCCGATTAACCGAAGAAGAATACCGAAAGCTGAAAGAAAAGCTGCAAGGTCATACCGATATGATGATTGAAAAGCTGTCAAGGTATATCAAGAGTACCGGAAAGACATATCAAGACCACTATGTAACTATCCTTAACTGGTATGAGCAAGACAAGGATAAACTATCACAGAAAAAGACCGACAAGATTCCAACTTTTGAAGATTATGACAAGGGGGAACATTTATAGCTATCATACAAGGTAAGTGTAAAGGCATTTTTAGAGCGTTAAGACTAAAAGAGGTATCAAAGTATATCCAAGACAAAAATCAAGCCTTAAAACTCAATTTATCCCTTAAACAAACAAAAACATTTAGAGCGATTAGAGAAGTAAAAGTCTAATCGCTTTTTTTATTGTAAGGAAAGGAGCAATGCAGATGACAGATGAAAAAAGCAAAGCTGAAAATACATTCCATAAAAAGATTGGAAAAACTAATTATAAAGTTACAGTATATTTCAGCGAAACAAGTAATGAAACAATCACAGATAAAATAAATAGGCTCATTCAGAAAGAATGTGAAGATATGAGTTATAAAAAAGATAAAGAAATTTCTTAAATACCCTTGACAAAATGTATCAGAAGATACACTTCTAAAGTCTATGGAGATTGCAGGAAATGAAGCCTTAGAAAAAGGTGTAGAAGTGGAAAGAAAGGGACTTGGAACACCTGCAACAAGGGCAGGAATTATTGAAAACTTAATCTATAAGGGTTTTGTCGAAAGAGATAAGAAAAATTTGATTGCTACGCATAAAGGAATCAGCCTTGTAACGATTGTAGCTGATAACTTTAAGTCGGCAGAAACGACAGCAAAATGGGAAATGGAATTATCGGATATTGCTCAGGGAAAATCTTCAAAGGAAGAATTTTTAGAAGCGATTGAAAATGATATAAAAGAGGCGGTTTTTACATATACAAAGTAAGAGGTAACTAATATCAGAGTGGAAAAAATACCCTAAAAGTGCTATAATATATTGAAATATTTTTTTGAAAAGGAGGTATTATGCAGCTTTTAGATATAAAGAGAATGGCTCATAACATTCTTGAAAATCAAAACATAGAAAGCAGTTTTATCGAATATAAAAAGTCGGCAAATTTTAAAGATAAAATTCTAAAAACTGCTTGTGCCTTTGCCAATAACTATATGAACAATGAGATTGGATTGTTGTTTGTTGGAATTGAAGAAGTTGACGATAAAGAAACGGGAGAAAAGGCAATTCCGAAAAGACCGATAGAGGGGATAAAAGAGTCTAAAGTTGAAGGGATTGAAAATGAATTAAAATCTCTTCTTTCCAATATCCATCCTAAAATAAACTACCATATTATTACGGACAAAATTGATGATGAATATTATATTGTCGTTGCGGTAGAGAGTGGTAGTAACGGTCCGTTTCAAACAAGTGAAAGAGCAGAAAAAGATAAAGATATTAAGTTAAAGGCAGGAAGATACATTAGAATCGGTAGAGATTCAAGACTACCAAATCCAACTGAAGAATTTGAGCTTTTGAAGAAATTTGCAAATTTTTCTTTTAGCTCCAATTTGAATGATACAGCTACCATAGATGATTTAAGCTATGAATATATGAAAGAATATCTGCTTCAGACAGGAGCAAAGAAAGATATTAGAGAAATGTCTAAGTTGGATATGGCAAAGAGTATGGGACTTGTCAGTGAAAGTGAGTATGGTGGTTGTAGAGCTAAAAATTTTGCTGTGTTGATGTTTGCGGAAACACCGAATAAATTTATTCCAAATGCCCATGTTGAAATCATAAGAGAAATTGATGGAACTGATAAAATGGAATCAAAAAGATTTGATGGGCCGGTTTGGATACAGGCAAAACAAGTCAGCAAGTATTTTGAAGATAATATTATGGCTTCATACACCATAAGGGAAGCTGATAAAATTGAGCATAAGATTATCTATAACTATCCTCTTACTGCATTTGAGGAACTTGCTACTAACGCTATTTTGCATAAAGAATATGATACGCCTGAATATGTAGGAATCTATATTTACAAGGATAGAATTTCTTTTGTAAACCATAACAGACCACTTCCTCCTGTAACTATCGAAGCTCTTAATAGGGATAGAAGTTTTGATAGAAGGCAGTATCTTAATAAAGAACTTAAAGATATGTTCTTTTCCCTTAATCTGATAGAGTCTTACGGATCAGGAATAAGGCGTGCAAAAGATGCACTATTAGAAAATGGTTCTCCTGAGCTTAAGTTTTATCCAGACAATGAAGAAGATAACTATACCAATGCAGTGATGGGAGTGAATGAAGAATTTTTGAAAGTGTTTAATGGTAGTACTACCAAAGAAACTACCAAAGAAACTACCAAAGAAAAAAACAGCATCCAAGAACAGATAGTGCTTCTTATGAAAGACAATCCAAGTATTACTGCGGAACAGATAGCAAATGAGATTAAAGAAATAACAGCAGATGGAGTGCGATACCATATAAGAAATCTTAAAGCTCATGGAGTTATTAAAAGAGAAGGCTCTACCAAATCAGGTAAATGGATAGTGCTGAAATAGAATAAATAATATCATAGAACCAAAAGGTGATTAGAGTAAAATCTAACCGCCTTTTTTGTTTGTAAAAAAGAAGGAGGTAAAAATGCGAATAAATGATTTTCATAACATTTTGGAGCTTGTAAAACAGGATATTCTGCAAAGTGAAGCAGAATATCTGAAGCTCTTAAAAGTTGTCGGAAACAATCAGAGATACGACTTTAGAAGTCAGTTAAGTATCTATGATAGAAATCCTGAAGCGACAGCCTGTGCCAAGTTCGACTATTGGAGGGAACGCTTTAACCGTACCGTTATGAGAGGACAAAAGGGTATCCCAATTTTAGAGGACTACGGCACATACAAGAAGGTGAACTATATCTTTGATATAGGTCAGACAGTTTCAAGAAACAGAGATGTCAATGAAGTAAATCTTTGGAAGTTTGACAAAGAAGTTCATAAGGATGTCTTAAAGGAAATGATAACAAGTGAGGGCTATGAGGAAAGTGAAAGTATCTTAGAAAATATCTTTTCTTTAAGCAGGCTTTACGGAGATGAAAAGATAGATAGCCTTATGAATGATCTTAGAATAGCGGATGAGGATAGAATATCTTTTACCAAGTTTGTGAGGGACTCAATAAGCCATGCAGTTGCTTCAAGATTTAAGGTAGACTATCCGATAGATAACGAACTTCTAAGAGAGAATTTTGAAAGACTTGATAGTATTTCCCTTATGAGTCTTGGCGAAACCATATCGGATATTAGCGGAAAGATTATTGATGCAACCATTCAGAAAAGTAAAGAGCTTGATAAAGAAGTTTTAAGAGGAAAAGAAGCAGGATATAATAGGATTAAGGAAGAATTAGAGGAGGTAGAAGAAAATGTACTTCGACGAGATGATCAGAAAAGAAATGAAAATGAGCGAGTTCTCCGAAATGGAGAGTACGGACGAGATAATAGAGAAAATCAGGGAGAATACGCTGAACAGCTTGGAGGAACAGACGGACTTCATGAAAGAATTTCCGAATCCGATATACGCAGTGATGAGGCTCACTTACCTTTCACAGAGCGAGGAGCAGAGCCACTTCGAGATGTTGGTAGACCTATACAAGGAGAAGAAGCTGACAAATCACCTGATGGATATTCAAAAACAAGCGATAGAGTTCATGAGAACAGAAAAGCCGAAACTGATGACAGCTTGGAAGATAGAGGACGAGAACAATCCACAGTATGGGGCGATGATTTCAGCACTGAAAGAGATGACCGTCAAGGAAATCGTGGAAATCTAAAAGAAAATACTGAAGCAGAGATAAGAGAAGCTGATAAGGCTTCTTTTTCTTTACCCGAAAATTCTTATGGACAGATAAGCCTTACTATTCCGCTAACTGATAAGGATATTGATGCCGTCCTTATTAACGGAGGAAACCATGATGGTGGTAGGCTTCCCGTTATATCAGAGTTTTCCAAAGGAAAGAGCAATGAAGAATTAGGAGAATACCTCAAAGATACCTTTAAGGGTGGAAACGGACTATATATTGATGAAAGAGAGGTATCTTCCTGGTATTCGGATAAAGGCATTCACTTAGCGTATGGGACTTCGGCAAGAGAAGATGATACGCAAATTTTAAGCTGGAATGATGCAGCAAGTAGAATAAACGGGCTTCTTAATAGCGGTGAGTTTGCCACAAATGTAGAACCTTCTGAATCCCTTGATTATGAAAGGGACAGAATTTCAGAATCCCTATGGTATCTATATCACGATTTAAGCGAAGAAGGAAAAGCACAGGGGTATTTTGATTTTATAGAAAGAGGTGGTGGCTTTCCGGAAAAAACGAAAAGATTGTCTGAAGCATTAAAAAATCATGAATACCTAAAGGAAACAATCAAAGAATACAGTAGGTTCTTAGCAGGCTACAAAGAAAACAGAGGTATACTAAGATTTCATTATCACAAGGTAGATAGCCTTTATCAGAAATTACAGGAACTTGAACTGCCACGAAAGGAATATAGTACCAATCTGACAGAATTTCCTAAAGTAAAGCCGTTTATTACAGAAGATGAAGTCAAAGCTACTATTTCAAGAGGAAGCGGAATAGATAAGGGAAAAGAGCGAATTACAAAATTTTTCAAAGAAAATCATACGCTTCAAGAAAAAGCTAACTTCTTAAAAGATGAATATGGCATAGGTGGAAGCTCTCATGCTGTTTCAGGTGCAATGGGAAGTGATGAATGGCACGATGCTAAGGGACTTAAATTACAGAAGAAGAATTGCAGTGATGTATTTCTTACTTGGTCAAGTGTGGCGAAACATATTGAAGAGCTGCTTTCTAAAAATCTTTATCTTGAGGAAAAGAAAATAGAAAGTAAGGTAGAGATAGAAGAAGCAAAAGAAACACAATATTATTCTAAAGATGATCCTGAAAATTTAATGACCGATGAAATGCTTGAAAGAGTTCCTGAGCTTTACGCACAGGAAGATGTACCTTTAGCAGATAAGGAGGTTCACGCAGTATATATCATTCCTTTCCGTTCAAACTGGACTTGGTATATGACGGAGTATGACAGAGAAAGTGGCAATGCTTTCGGACTTGTACTTGGGATTGAACCTGAATGGGGATATTTCAATCTTGAAGAATTGAAAGAACTAAACGCACAAAGGCTCATTTTAGAAGATTTTCCAAAGACCTTTAGAGAACTTAAAGACAGTGAACTTAAAAAGCAGATGGATGAGCAGGAGCTTCAGTTTGTCTTTAATGGAGAACTTAGCTTTGAAGATAAAGTAGAGCTTGAAGCACCTGAAGAAACAGAAGAAGCTACAAAGCGTGATACAGTTCAAGCTACCTTATTTGATTACCTCAAAGAAAAAGAAGAAGTAGAACTGAATGAAAAAGAGGACAGCCTTTTAGAAGAGTTTGCAGTTAAAGCAGGCGATACCGTCTATTTTAATCATGAAGAATATAAAGTCAGAGAAATTTCTAAAAATGAAATCACAGGAAGATATGATTTGTGGCTTGATCCTAATAGATCCGGCAATCATCAGATACCGATTGTAGCTTTTGAAGATAATGAGGACTTGCTGAATAAAATAAGTCTTGAAAGACCGAACTTTATTGTCGGTGATGAAGTTAAATACAAGGACAAAAACCATACCATAACATGCTTTGATGATATGGGAAAGAACCTAAATACGGTAACGGTGAAGGACAACACCGAGTATTTTGGCGGGATGATAACAAGCTCCGATGTCATTCCTTATCGTCTGGAAAGGGACCTTGAGAGGGTATTTGAAAATCTGACATATAAACAGCCAGAGCAGACTACTGAAGAAACTCAAATAAGGAAAGCGGAAGCTCATAACTTTAAAATTACAGAAGAAACGCTCCCTGAAAAGTTAAGTCCAAGCGAAAGATTAAATCAAAACCTTGAAGCAATTTCCATGCTTAACAGAGTGGAGAGCGGACAAAGAGAGCTTGACAGTACATCTCAGGAAGTTTTAGCAAGGTATGTAGGCTGGGGCGGACTTTCCGAAGTCTTTGATGAAAGCAAGGGAGGTCAGTGGAAAGAAGCAAGGGCTTTTCTAAAGGAGAACTTATCACATGCAGAATACGAAGCTGCAAGAGAATCTACTTTAACGAGCTTTTACACACCGAAAACCGTAATTGACGGAATATATAAGACGCTTTCGGATATGGGATTTAAACAGGGAAACATTTTAGAACCATCAATGGGCATCGGAAACTTTATAGGCAATATCCCTGATGAAATGAATAAGTCCAAGTTTTATGGCGTAGAACTTGACTCGGTAAGCGGTCGAATTGGAAAACTACTATACCCTGAAAGTGACATACAGATTAAAGGGTTTGAAGAAACGAGCTTTTCCAATAACTTCTTCGATGCTGTGATTGGAAATGTGCCGTTTGGCGAGTATAAGGTAAATGACAGAGAGTATAACAAAAATAACTTCCTTATCCATGATTATTTCTTTGCCAAGTCCATTGATAAAGTCAGAAACGGCGGTATTATCGCCTTTATCACATCAAGTGGAACAATGGATAAAAAGGACGAAAGTGTAAGACGCTATCTTGCAGCAAGAGCCGAATTTTTAGGAGCAATCAGGCTTCCAAACGATACCTTTAAGGGCATAGCCGGAACAGAAGTAACCTCAGATATTATCTTCCTAAAGAAAAGGGACAGTATCAGAGAAAGAGATGAGGACTGGATTCACCTTGCTGAAGATGAAAATGGTCTTACCTATAACAAATATTTTGTAGATCATCCTGAACAGGTACTCGGCACAATGCGTGAAGTGTCAGGAAGATTTGGCAAGACACTTACTTGTGAACCAATTGCATATTTAGGTACAGAAATAAATATGGCTTCCTTAAAGGATAGACTTGAGATTGCGGGAGAAAGAATTTCAAAAGATGCAAGGTATGAAGAAATAGAGCTTTTAGATGATGAAATTACTTCAGTTCCTGCAACCGATGATGTCAAAAACTTCTCATATACCATTATTAACGATGAAGTCTATTACAGAGAAAACTCTCTTTTCATAAAGAAGGAAGTAACGGACAAAAACAAGGAAAAGATTAAGGACTATCTTGAACTGAATACTGCCCTTAAAGATGTTATCTACAAGCAGAAAGAGGACTATTCCGATGATGAGGTAAAGAAAGCTCAAGAAAAGCTCAATGAAGTCTATGACAACTTTTCAAAGAAGCATGGCTTTATAAATAATTTAAGCAATACCAGAGCCTTAAAAGAAGATAGTAACTTCCCACTTGTTTCCTCAATAGAAATTCTTGATGAAGAAGAAAACTTTAAGGCAAAGGGAGATATTTTTTCAAAAAGAACAATAACAAAGGCAAAGACAATCAACCATGTAGATACTTCTCTTGAAGCTCTTGTACTATCTATGTCTGAAAAAGGTTATGTGGACTTTGAGTATATGGGAAGCCTGACAGGAAAAGACAGACCGACTTTGATAGAAGAATTAAGGGGAGAAATCTACCTAAACATCAGGGAAGAACAAAACTTTTATAGACCATTATCCTTTAACCTTGAAGATGGAGATTTACCTTTTGCCTGTGCAAACGGCAGTAATTCGTATAAGTTCGGCTATGTAACAAAGGATGAGTACCTAAGCGGAAATATTAGAGATAAGATTGCCATAGTAGACAGCTACCTTGCAAAGCTAAGACAGACCGAAAGAGAGTTACCTCATCTTGGCTATGCAGAAGATGGCAAAGAAAAAGAGCTGATAAGCTATGAGATGAACCGATTGGAATATCAAAAGGCAGAGCTTACAAAAGTTTTACCAAAGGAGCTTGAAGCAAGTGAAATCAATGTAAGGCTTGGTGCTACTTGGATACCAATAAAAGATATTGAAAAGTTTATCTTTGAAACACTGAAAACGCCGGGCTGGGCAAGATGGGATATTAAGGTTAAATTTTCAAATCTTACAAGCGAATGGAATATTGAGGGAAAAAGCAAAGACAGAGGAAATGACCTTGCTGAAATGACTTATGGTACATCAAGGGTAAGTGCCTATAAGCTGATTGAAGATGCCCTAAATTTAAAAGAAACAAAGGTATTTGACCAGATTGTAAATTCGGACGGCTCAAAAACTTCTGTGCTAAATAAAAAAGAAACGCTTCTTGCAGGACAGAAGCAGGAGCTTCTAAAAGAAGAATTTAAGAATTGGATATTTAGTGATCAGGAAAGAAGAAACAGGCTTGTAAAGCTATATAATGAGCGTTTTAACTCCATCCGTAACAGAGAATATGACGGAAGTAACCTTTCTTTTGAGGGAATGACTACAGAAATTGATTTAAGACCTCATCAGAGAAACGCTATTGCAAGAAGTTTGTACGGAGGAAATACGCTGCTTGCCCATGTGGTAGGTAGTGGTAAGACCTTTGAAATGGTGGCGTCTGCGATGGAAAGTAAAAGGCTTGGAATGTGCAGTAAGTCCTTGTTTGTTGTCCCCAATCATTTAACAGGTCAAATCGGTCGTGAGTTTATGCAGCTATATCCGTCAGCTAACATTATGGTTGCAGATAAGAAAGACTTTGAGCCGAAAAACAGAAAAAGATTTATCGGAAGAATTGCCACAGGAGAGTATGATGCCGTTGTAATCGGGCATACACAGTTTGAAAAGATCCCGATGAGTAAGGAATATCAGGAAAAGCATATTCAGGATCAGATTGATGAAATTATAAACTATGTGGAGGAATATAAGCATGATAGAAATCAGAATTTTACCGTAAAGCAGCTTGAAAAAACAAAGAAGAAACTTGAAACAAGGCTTGAAAAGTTAAACGATGATTTTAAGAAAGACGATGTCATTACCTTTGAAGAATTAGGTGTAGATAAGCTCTTTATTGACGAGGCACATAATTACAAAAATCTCTACCTTTATACCAAAATGAGAAATGTAGCAGGTATCGGGCAGTCTGAAGCCTTTAAGTCCTCCGATATGTTTATGAAGTGTAGGTATATGGATGAAATGACGGGTGGGAAAGGTATTGTATTTGCCACAGGAACGCCTGTCAGTAACTCGATGACAGAGCTTTATACGATGCAGCGTTATCTTCAGTATGAAAGCCTTAAAAAGAATAATTTGGAGCATTTTGATAGCTGGGCTTCTACCTTTGGTGAAACACAGTCTGCCTTTGAATTATCTCCGGAGGGAACAGGATACAGAGTTAAGACAAGATTTTCAAAGTTCTATAATCTTCCGGAGCTTATGTCTATGTTTAAGGAAGTTGCAGATATTCAAACAGCGGATATGCTTAACCTTCCAACACCTGAAGCACACTATGAAGTTATTAAAACTTTGCCAAGTGAGGAACAAAAGGAAATCCTAAAGAGCTTATCCGAAAGAGCTGATGATGTCAGAAACAGGGTAGTAGAGCCTGATGAAGATAATATGTTAAAAATCACCAATGATGGTAAGAAACTTGCTTTAGATCAGCGTTTAATCAATCCATTACTTCCTGACAATCCTGACAGCAAGGTCAATGTCTGCGTAAAAAATGTGTTTGCCATTTGGGATAAGACAAGAAAAGATAGGTCAACACAGCTTCTATTTTCCGATATGTCAACTCCAAAAGGCGATGGAGAGTTTAATATCTATGATGATATTAGAGAAAAACTTGTAGCAATGGGGATACCGAAAGAAGAAATAGCTTTTATCCATGAGGCGAATTCCGACAAACAAAAGGATGAATTATTTGCAAAAGTTCGTAAGGGAGATGTTAGGATTTTGCTTGGCTCTACTCAGAAGATGGGAGCCGGCACGAATGTGCAAAATAAACTGATTGCACTCCACGACCTTGATGTCCCTTGGCGTCCTGCCGACCTTGAGCAGCGTGCAGGTAGAATTGTAAGACAGGGAAATGAAAATAAAGAGGTAAATATCTATCGTTATGTTACGGAGAATACCTTTGATGCGTATTTGTGGCAGACCATAGAGAATAAGCAAAAGTTCATATCTCAGATTATGACAAGTAAAACACCTGTCAGGGTTGCTGAAGATGTGGACGAAAGCTCACTTAATTATGCGGAAATTAAAGCGTTGGCTACTGGCGATCCAAAGATTAAAGAGAAGATGGACTTGGATAATGAGGTTACAAAACTTAAAATGCTTGAAGCAAACTTCAAGTCCAATCGTTATAGGTTAGAGGATAAGGTCGCAAAAAACTATCCTGAAGAAATTGCAAGGACGGAAAAGCTGATTGAGGCTGTAAAGAAAGATATAGCAAATGTAGAGCCTAAAGCAGAGGGTGAGGAAAAGTTTACTTCGATTACCATAAAAGGCGAGAGAATATTTGATAAAAAGGTCGCAGGAGAAAAGTTACTTGAAGCTATCAAGACCATAAAAATCAATGAAAGTAAGATTATGGGAAAGTATAGAAATATGGATTTGGAAGTAAGCTATAACTTCTTTACCAATGCTCATGATTTCAGCTTAAACGGTGCTGCAAAGCATTCAGGAGAGCTTGGAACAAGTGCGGACGGTAATATCACAAGACTGGACAACGCCCTTGAGAAAATGCCTGAAAAACTGAAAAGACTGGATGAGAAGCTCGTCAGTACAAAAGAACAGCTTGAAAATGCCAAAGAGGAACTCAAAAAGCCTTTTGAAAAGGCAGATGAACTAAAGAATAAGGTGTTAAGGCTTGCAGAACTCAATAAGCTGCTTGATATGGGAGAAGTAGAAGAAAAGAGAAATGATAGTCCTCTTGCAGAAGATGTAAAAAGAGCGATTATTGACTTCTGTAACAGAGAGTATGATGAAAATTATAGCTATGAGGAATTTAATACCTTGTATCCTGATTTGAAGCATATAGGTATTGCATATACTGACACACCTGATGAAAGGCATGGAATACAGTTTGAGTTAGATCTTGAAGATTATACAGCTACTCAATATGTAAATGATGTTGTAGTAAGTCATTATGATTATGTCAAAGAAAATGGCAGTGTTGAAAAAGCTCTTGATGTTATGAAGTTTGAAATAGAAAACGGAGAATTCAGCACTTTCGTTGCAGTTGATGAAGATGAACTAAGAAAAGCTACTGGAATGGAGATTGATGATGAAGGTAACTTTTATGATCCACTTGCAAAAGACTTAGATAATGATGGGATTGCTGATCGTTATGATAATGACTTTAAGGACAGTGATTATTTCGAGTCAACTTACGATGTCGAGGATAATCTTCATAGTAAAGGAGAAACTATACAAAAATCAGAGGACAAGCCGTCTATTTTAGGCCAGATAAGAGCCTATCAAAATGAAAGCAAAGCAGAAGAAAAACAAACAACAAAAGAACAGGAATATGTACGATAAGGGAGCGAAAAGCTCCTTTATGCCATGAAAGGAGATAAAAACATGGATTACAAAACAATGAGAGATAGAATCGAAGATATGGTAAATGATAATCATAAGGACTTTGTTAAGGCGATTATCAGCATGGAAAAGGGTATTAACGATGAAAGTGCTTTAGATAAGCTCTATGATGCATATATGGACAATGACACCATCAATTTACTACATGAGGAATTTGACTATATGATTGAAGATTTAAGAGAACAGCGACAGATTAAAGATTTGCCGTATGTTCAACAAGAGAAAGACAATCTTGTAAATATCGTAGGTAATATTGCGGGCAATGTCGATGTTGTAGAAAGAGAAAATAAGAATGGAGAAGCCTTTAAGGTGGCAAATTTCTCTGTAGTATCCAAAGATGATGAAGGGAATAAGGTGTATCATAATTGCTCTGCTTATGGAGAGAAAAGTGATACTCCAAAAGACTTTAAGCAGGGAGATTTCGTAAAGCTCTTTGGACAGATGAGAACTTCCATTGATGATAATGGTAAGGAGCATAGCAATGTAAGGATACTTTCCTCTAAACTCTTAAAGGCAAGAGAGCAGATGAAAGGGCAGGAAGAAAAGAAAGAATCTGTACTTGGAGCTATCAAAAAATATCAGGCTGAAGATAAGGAAAAGCCAAAAGAAAAGAAAGAAGCAAACAGAGAGGCTGAGAGATAAATTTATGGTCGGTGCGGTTTTAGGACTGCACCGGCTCTTTTTTATTTTGTAAAGAAAGAGGAGATAAAGATTATCTCTCTATCTCCTTGCCCATATAAATTCCATAGTTTTTTCGTATCTGATAAAGCTCGTCCATAGTCGATTTTGAGAAAGAATACTCCTGCATAAGGATATTCTTTTTTTCTTGCAATTTATCAAGCTCAGATAAAATATCCCTTGAATTTGGCAGCTTGGAATAAGACTTTTTAAGCTCGGAAAGAGCATTTTCATAGAGGGTAATCTGAGCTTTGTATTCCTCGAAAAATGCCCTATCAGACGGATTCGCCTTATATTCCTTGTAATAGGCACGATATTTTTTGACAATATGAACTTGCTCCATCGTAGTGGATAACTGTTCCATTTCCTTATCAATCGCCTTGATTTTATCCTGTAAATTTTGTCTTTCATCAGCACTTTTCTTGATAAATTCATCAAGTTGCTGAACGGATTTTATGCCATGTTCTCTGATAAAGATAACGGATTCTGCCATTGTATTAAGGTTATGTTTCGTTGCCCAATATTCATAGCCTTTGCTCTCTTTTACCTTTGCATTGGTGTTCATATCAATGATATTTCCGATGCGTTTTTTAACAGGAGGAGTCTTAATCATTTCTTTTTCTGCTATGCGTTCTTTTAATCGTTCTTCGGTATAATCTTCGCCAATCGTCTTCGCTCTCGTAAACTTTAGTTTATCTTTTGGCTTAAAGGCTATATGTTTTCCATGCTTTATTTCATAGCAAAGCTCAGCCATTTTCTTTAGAAATTCGTCCCAATCCTTAGACTGTTTTATCATTCTGTCAATATCAAATTGAAGCCTGCTTTTCCAAGAAGTACCTTTCTTTGTCTGTTCATTTTCATACCAAGACTTACCGTTTGTCCTATACTTTTTCTTATAACTTTCGTAGTGTTCATCAATGACGGAAAGGTTGTTTTCTTTGCATAGCTTATCACTCTGATACCTTATTTTATGGTAGCTTTTCTTGTTCGACTGATAGCACTTGCCACTAACCATATTCACATTGTTGAAGATGATATGATTATGGATATGTCCTTTATCTATGTGCGTCGATAACACAAACTCATACTCATCTTTGAGTATCTTTTTACATAACTCAAGACCGATTTGATGTGCCATTTCAGGGCTTGTTTCTCCCGGTAAAAATGATTGAATAAGATGTCTTGCAAGAACAGTTCCTTTTGTTCCTGCATCATTTCGTGTTCTTAAAAATTGTGTATGAGCAGTTTCTTGATGACATTTATGTGTACTTACCAAGATTTGTTCATCTGTTTTTTCTCCATTTACGATGTAGTCAATAGCAAGATGAAGGGTTGATTTTATAGGGTGTATTTTTGTGATCGCCATAAAAAACTAATCACCTCCCGAAGTCCTGTTAAGCAGCAGAGAATGAATTTGCCATAGCTCTTTTGAGAAGTGTTCAATCTCTTTCTTTATATCACTGATGTCATCTTTATAGATTACACCTGTCGAATTTACTCGCTTTGCAATCTGATTGATGTTATTTGTTGCATTGGAAAGTAAACCTTGTAAATCTCTGAAAGGTTCTAAATCTACTTGATAAATTTCCTTTTCTAAAACGCACTTGCGAATAAAATGGCTCATATTTCTGCACTTTGCAAGTTTTCTTTTCTCCTCAAAAAGAGCTTTTTCTTCTTCAGTTAGTTTAATTTCAAGTCTTTCATTTCGTATTCTATTTGCCATAGGTATTTTCTCCTTTAGGTGTATTTCGGGGTCTTAGGGTTCTCCCTAACAAGCTAAAAATTGATAAAAAAAGAAGCAGATTCCAAAGGGCTGCTTCATCAATTTTTCCGTAAGTGTCCGTACACTTACTGTGCTTGCTACAAAAGTGTGATTAAGGTAGCAAGCATTAAGCGTGTATTTGATTTGTGTTTTATATTATACCATATAAAAGTAAAATATTACAACTTTTGTTCTTGAAATTTGAGATGGCAGGTAGTATAATATAACTAAGTTATATTTGGAGAAAGGAGGAGTAAATCGTGGCTAATGGTGATTACGAAGCAACTCATAAAAAAATATTGGATTGTGGAAAGAATATTTTTAAAACACAAGGATTTGAAAAAGCTAATTTAAGAGCAATCTGCAAAGCGGCGGGTGTAACTACAGGTGCTTTTTATGGTCATTTTGAAGATAAGGAAGCTCTTTTCACCGAATTAGTAGAGCCAATCGTGAATCAGATACAAAGTTCTTATGCCATGTATGAAGATGAGAGTTTTGATGTTTATAAAAGAGAAAATCATATAAAGAAAGAAACTATTTCCAAGATTTTGGAATCAAAAGCACAAGGTGCTATTAAAATGGTTCTATATTTCTTTGAACATAAAGATGCATTTGAATTACTGGTCTTTGGTTCTTATGGAACAAAATTTAACAACTTTTTAGACGGAATTATTGAGAAAGAAGATAAAAATCACTTTGAAATTTTAAGTATGATATACGGAGCGGATCATGTAAATAATGTGATAACTAATAGAGGAATTCATCTAATCAACCATGCGTACTTTTATGCATTATCGGAAGTAGCAGTTCATTCTAAAAGTAAAGAAGAAGTGAAATTGAATGCAACTTTGATTTCGGAGTTCTTTAATGAGGGATGGAAAAAGATACGAGGAATATAGACAAATTTTTTTACCCGAAACATAACTTAGTTATATTTCGAGATCTCAGAAGAATAAAAATAAAACCGGATATTGTTTCTGTATGAAAATAGAAATATATCGAATTGAAAAAACAAGGAGGACAAAATTATGAATTTAAAAGGTATTGTAAAAATAGCAGTATTTTCTGTTATTGGGTTTGTATTAACAATGGGATTAGGTTTTTTGACGGGATCGTTTGGGATGCTTCCAAGTTTATATTTATCATCAGCCCTGCCAACAATTATTGTAGCACCGGTCTTTGTTATTATGTGTAAGCAGGTCGGGCAAAGAGGTACAGCATTTTTATACTTCCTATTGATGGGTGTTTTCTATGTTCTCATGGGAATGTGGCCAGTAATTGCTGTTTGTGCTATTGCAGGACTTTTAGCAGAACTTGTAATTGGTAAAAAGGAAAATTATGAGAATAAGAATATGAAGATTGGGGCTGCGTTTGGAGCAGGTATGTTCATATATTCCTTACATGCTATGTATTTTACGTTTGTATTTGGCGTAGAAGGACTTACAAAGCAATTTCCAAAGATGTTTACAACCGATTACGCAACATTCCTTTACAATTTTTACACACCTAAAAATATCTTGATTTGTTTATTGATTGCAATTGTGGCTTCAGTTATAGGTGCCTATTTTGGAACATATATTTACAATAAATTTTTTAGTGATAGGAAGAAAAAAAGTGTTTTGTAGAGATGAAAAAAATAATATAAACAAATACCAACTATCAGACAAAATCAACCCGCTTACTATAGTTGGGTTGATTTTGCTATTTTCTGTTGTTTTAACAATAGGAGAACAAACCCAATACTTATTTTCCCTTATTTTTGTTTTAGGACTGTTATCCTTATTTTCAATTAAAAAAGCATTTAGAACAATATTTTCATTGCTTATAGTATGGGGACTTATTTATTTACTAAAACCCCATTTAGGAAATGTTTTGATTGGTTCTATATATACAATGCTACTTATAGTGTTGAAATTTGCTCCACTTTTCATCTTGGGAAGAGTTCTGTCTTCATATAGCTCTTCGCATCTAATTGCTGCATTTAGAAAAATTGGAATTGATGGTGGAATAGGTATAGGAATCACAGTATTTTTTCGTTTTATTCCGGAAATCTCTATTAGGATGAAGGAAATAAATAATGGTATGAAAATTAGAGGATTTAAAGCAAGCATTTTCAAACCAATTAGAACATTTGAATTATATTTTGTTCCTCTTATGTATAAGTGCATAGACATAAGTGATACCTTAACTTGTTCAATTATATCAAAAGGAATTGAATACGATGGGAAAAAAACAAGTTTTCATGAGGTGAAAATTACATTTATTGATATCTCAATGATAGTAGGAGGGATGATTTTGTTGGGGGCGAGTTTATGGAAAATATTTTAGAGGCAGAAATAAGATCCTTTCATTATGGAGAGGAGTTGATATTAAAAAATTTAAAAATGTCTATAAAGAAAGGCGAAATTGTAGTCTTAACAGGTCTTTCTGGATGCGGAAAAACAACACTTTTAAGATTACTAAACGGGCTTATTCCATCCTTTTATGATGGTGATTTTGACGGAGAAATCAAGATTTTAGGGAAAGATATAACGGCATATAAAAAGGGAGAGTTAGCTAAATATATTGGCAATGTATTTCAAAATCCTAAAGATCAATTTTTTTGTGATGTGGTTGAAGATGAAATTGCTTTAGTTGGTGAAAATTTAGGGTTAGAGAAAAAAATCTTAAGAGAAAAAGTTGACGAAGCAATGCAGTTACTTGAAATAGAGTATCTAAGAAAAAAGTCTATCTTCGAGTTATCAGGAGGGGAAAGGCAAAAGGTAGCTATAGCTGGAACTCTTATCTATGATACGGATATTATTTTTTTTGATGAGCCATCAAGCAGTCTTGATTACGATAGTATAAAACACTTCAGTGAAATACTTCTCAGATTGAAGGCGATGGGAAAGACAATAATTATAGCGGAACATAGGCTCTATTATTTAAAAGAGATTTTTAGCAGATTGATTTATATAAAAGACGGTACAATATGTGATATTTTTCCGAATGGGAGTCTTAGTAATAATAAATGTAAGGAGCTTGAGTTAAGAACGCTTAATGAAAGAGAATTGGTATCAAAAAAAGAACCGATTGTGGCTAAAAGCTACATAAAATTAAATAACGCCTGTATCCATCAAGGGAAAAGAATCTTGATAGAAAACTTAACCTTTGAGATTGGTGAGAGCGAAATAATGGGAGTGATTGGGCCTAATGGTATTGGAAAAAGTACCTTAGCAAAAGCATTATGCGGATTATCTGAAAAATATTTAGATGTCAGCTATGGACAGAAACAAAAGGAAAGGCTTAGAAACTCGTATTGTGTATTACAAGATGTAGATGCTCAGATTTTTTTAGACACAGTAGAAAATGAATTGATATTTTGTAAAGATAAAAACTCGGAAAGTGATTTAGAAAAAATACGAGAATATCTAAAAGATACAGACCTGTGGCATAAAAAAACCAATCATCCGCAGAAATTATCCGGTGGACAAAAACAACGATTGGCGATTATTACTTCGTTTTTATCCGGTCGTAAGTTGATAATTCTGGATGAACCAACATCAGGTCTTGATTATAAAAGTATGAAAATTATGTCCGATTTAATGACAGAAAAAGCAAAGGAGATTCCAATTATAATAATTACTCATGACTTAGAGTTGTTATTTAAAACCTGTCATTCCGTCTTAATGCTCGGCGATAAGGATTATAAAAAAATATCTGTAAAGGGAAATGAAGCGTTGATTATGGATTTTATGGATAAAAAGGGAAATTTATTGAAGGAGAAAAACTATGTTAAATAAGGTTTTTGAATATGCAGGTTCGCATAAAAAATCAATTCACTTAGCAAGTTTTATTATGCTTATTAGTGTAATTATGGGTGTGCTACCCTTTCTATTTGCATATCAGATTATCAATCCACTTATTTTAGGTGAGCAATTAGAATTTGAAAGATTTGCTATTTTATTGATCAGTATTTTAGTTTGTTTAGTGTTGCAAGCTGTCTTAGGAGGTTTAGGTCTTAATGTATCCCATAAAGCAGCATACAACACGCTGCTTGGACTTCGAACATCCTTACAGAAAAAAATGGAAAATCTTCCATTGGGTATTGTTGAAGAAAAAGGGACTGGTACAATCAAAAAAATGTTTGTGGATGATATTGGCAGTTTAGAGGTGCTTTTAGCCCATTCACTTCCTGAAGGAATAGCTAACCTAATTGTACCTATTATGGTTTATGTTTCAATGTTTTTTATTGACTGGAGATTAGCGTTAATGTCATTAGCTTCTATTCCGGTTAGCATTCTTGCAATGATGATTATGTACTCTGTAGGTATGAAACAAATGGGACCATATTATATGGCAAGTGGAAAAATGAATAATACCATTATTGAGTATGTAAACGGTATGGAAGTTGTAAAAGTATTTAATAAGCAAACAGAGTCTTATGAGCGCCTTTCTAAAGATATCAGTAATTACAGAGATTATGCACTCGCTTGGTATAAGACGGCATGGCCATGGATGGCGTTATACAGTGCTTTACTTCCATGCACGATTATTTTAACATTGCCGCTTGGTGGTTACTTTGTATACATGGGCTATGCAAGTCTTTCTAACTTAATACTGATATTATGCCTTTCTTTAAGTATAGGATTACCACTACTGAAAGCTCTTGGGTTTTTACCAACTATGCCACAGTTAAATTATAAGATTTCTGCTTTAGAACAAGCCTTAAATATGGCTCCTTTAAAACAGGGAGAAAATGATTTTAAGGGAACAGGGCATACTATTTTATATGACAATGTTACCTTTGGCTATCAGTTAAGCAAGATGGGAGAAAACGGACAGCCTGAAACCTATATTAAGAATGTTATTCATAATGTTAGTTTTACGGCAAGAGCCGGTGAAAAGACAGCGATTGTTGGCGAATCCGGTTCAGGAAAAAGTACTTTGGCTAAACTTTTAATTCATTATTATGATGTTTTAGATGGAAGCATAAGTATTGGTGGACAAGACATACAAGACATAAGATTGGAATCACTCAACAAACAAATTTCTTATGTAGCACAAGACCAATATCTATTTAATACCTCGCTTTTAGAAAATATTCGCATTGGTAATTTAGCTGCCAGTGATGATGAGGTTATTGAAGCAGCTAAAAAAGCCCAGTGCATGGAATTCTTAAATAGACTTCCGGATGGTATTTATTCTTTGGCTGGAGAAGCAGGAAAGATGCTTTCAGGTGGAGAAAGGCAAAGAATATCATTAGCGAGAGCTATTTTGAAGAATGCTCCGATTGTTGTACTTGATGAGGCAACAGCCTACGCAGACCCGGAAAATGAAGAAAAAATGGAAGCGGCTATTCGTGAACTTGTGAAAGGAAAAACCTTAATTGTTATTGCACATAAGCTGCCATCTATTGTAGATGCAGATCAGATATTGGTTATGGATCATGGTCATTTAGTTGCGAATGGAAAGCATAAAGATCTATTAGAATCTTCAGCAGAATATCGTAAATTATGGGATGCGACACTATTTAGTAAAGATTGGAAAATCAGCAGAAAGGAAGGTGAAATGAATGTTTAGACTAATTTCAAGAATTTTAAATTTATCAGGTAAATACAAAAACAGAATAAAGTCTGCATTTATATTTGCCTTTATTGAATCTATATTAAGTAAAATGCCTATATTTATTGCATTTACCGTTTTGATTGGATTTTATGAAAAAACGAATACCTCCAAAACTTTTCTATATGTAGGGGTGGGACTTGTTTTAGTGGTTTTATTACAAGCTGTGGTTCACTTCTTAAGCGATAAATTACAAAGTGCAGCCGGCTTTATGATTTTTGCTGATAAAAGAATGGAGCTTGGGAATCATCTTAGAAAGCTTCCGATGGGATATTTTACAGCAGGTAATTTAGGAAAAATAAATTCTGTTTTAAGTTCGGACATGGCTTTTATTGAAGAAGTTTCCATGAGTACGATTGCCAATATGATGAGCTATGTATTATCAACACTTGTACTAACAGTATTCATGTTTGTTTTAGATTACAGAATTGGACTGATTGCGGTGTGTGTAACACTGGTTGCAACATTGCTTGCAAATAGCATGAATAAAATGTCTTTATCTGAAGCGGTTATTAGACAAGAACAAAGTGAAAAACTCACCGATGCAGTTTTGTCATTTGCTGAGGGGATCAGTGTTATTAAAAGTTACAACCTTTTAGGCGAAAATTCTAAATCTCTTACAGATAATTTTATATCCTCAAAGGACACATCTATAAAATTTGAAAATAAAATAACACCATGGACAACCGGTTTAAATATTATTTATGGAATTGGGATTACATTTATTTTAGCAGTGGCTTTATATCTTAATCATCAAGGAACTTTGGGACTTCCATATATGTTGGGGCTTATTTTGTTTGTGTTTGACTTATTCAGCCCTTTAAAAACACTTTATGGAGAAGCGACAAGGCTTACTGTAATGAACGCTGCATTGGATCGTATTGAAGAAGTGTTAAATGAAACTGAACTGCAAGATGTGGGCAAAAAACATATTTCAAAATCTGATACCTCAGAACCTGAAATTTGTTTTAATCATGTTAAATTTTCTTATGGTGAAAAAGAGGTCTTGCATGATATGAGTTTCAAAATGAATAAGAATACAATGACGGCTTTAGTTGGACAGTCCGGGGGAGGTAAATCCACAGTAGCAAATCTTTTAACAAGATTTTGGGATGTGGATTCCGGTGAAATTTTGATTAGAGGAGTGAATATAAAGGATGTTTCACTATCTGAATTGATGTCGGAAATCAGTATGGTTTTCCAGAGAGTTTATTTATTTCAAGATACGATTTTTAACAATATTGCCATGGGGAAAGAAAATGCAACGAAAGAAGAAGTTATAGAAGCAGCCAAGAAAGCAAGATGCTATGATTTTATTATGGCACTTCCTGATGGATTTGACACAATGATTGGAGAGGGAGGAGCAACTTTATCCGGTGGTGAAAAACAAAGAATTTCTATTGCCCGTTGCATGTTAAAAGATGCTCCTATTGTAATTCTTGACGAGGCAACAGCAAGTGTTGATGTGGACAATGAAAGCTATATACAGGAAGCAATTAGTGAATTGGTAAAGAATAAAACATTATTAGTTATCGCCCATAGATTAAATACTATTAGAGATGCCGACAATATTATTGTAATCAAGGAAGGTAATATTGCAGAACAGGGAACCCATAATGAGCTAATTGCTTTAAATGGGATTTATAAAAATATGGTAGAGCTGCAAAATAAAAATAATGGCGTAAAAATACTGTAAGAATATATTTATTATAAATGGAGGTAAGTACTTGAAACAGGATATAAAAGAACAACTATTAACAAAAAGACCGATAGATTTACTCTTTCAGCTATCTATTCCGGCGGTTATCGGAATGATAGTAATCGGTTTGTATCCGTTAATGGACGGAATATTTGCAGGGAAAATTATAGGACAGACAGCAATGACTGCCTGCGGCGTTGCAATGCCACTTACTTTTTTTAACAGCGGTGTTTCAACTTTACTTGGTGTAGGTTCTGCTTCTGTACTTTCAAGAGCAATCGGTAAAGGAGATCAAAAAACTGTAGATAAAATTATGGGGAACTTAATCTTTTGGGTGATTTTGTTCTCTGCTATCATCACAGTCGGAGGAATCCTCCTCGCACCACACTTTTTAGATATGGTGGGTGCGACAGGTGAAATCAAAGCCTATGGAATCAGATACCTTAGAGTAATTTTCATCGGTTCTCTATTTGTGAACTTTACACAGTCTGCCAACATGGTAATGCGTGGCGAAGGACTGATGAAAAAAGCCATGCTGATTATGGGATTTGGTGCTGTGCTTAATATCATCCTTGATCCAATTTTAATGACCGTTATGGGTGAATATGCCATTGAAGGTGCTGCACTTGCAACGATCACAGCCCAATTTGTTCAAGCTGCTGTAACACTACATTATTTCTTGAAAAAGAGTAAGGTTGTTAAAATTCATAAGATACAGTCGGATACGGAAATCAAAAAAGAAATGTTTTCTGTTGGTTCATCCGCTATGATGATGCAACTTCTGTTTATGATACAGCAGACCATGCTTTATAAAATGGCATTTAAATATGGTGGAGATACGAACGGAATTTTGATGGCGGCATCGCTTCGTGTATATGCCTTTTCCTTTATTCCGCTTTGGGGAATGAGTCAGGGGTTGCAACCTGTGGTTGGTACAAACTTCGGAGCAAAGCAATTTGACAGAGTAAGACAAGGTATGAAGGTGTTTTCTATTGGAGGACTTATCCTTGCAGCAATCTTTTGGCTTCCATCTTTACTGTTTTCAAGTCAGATCCTTTCCTTGTTCGGTGTAGAGGCAAGCATTATTGCACAAGGAGTAGGAAATTTCAGATTGTTCTACTGCGTATTTATCTTGTACGGCGTGATGGTTATGACGATTACATTCTTCCAATCAATCGGAAATGGAAAGAAAGCCGGAACGATTGTTATGCTTAGACAGTTATTCTTATTTGTTCCTGCAATGATCTTTTTACCAATGATATTTGGAGTAAAAGCGGTATGGTTCACACAACCACTGGTGGATTTCATTATGATTACTGTTGGAATGCTTATGATGCTTAGTGAACTTAATAAAATGGGAAAAGACAAAGCGTAAATGCAAGAAAATTTGATATAAAACCTGAAACAATCAGAGAGGCTGTGGGTATGGATACTATTTATCTATAATGAATGGAGGGAGAGGGAGATGAACAAGTGTATGAGTTTCCTTGTAGAATTGAAATGGAATAAAAATACTCCTTTTTTCTATAATCCTTGTAGTTGTCTGTGCTTACGCATACTCTCTTAAACAATTAAATACATTTCAAAAAAGAACGAAATTCGTTCATTTTAGAGGACTTCTTATGCCCGGATGCAGAAGTCCTCCTTTTTTTGTCTGAAAAACAATCATTCAAAAGAAACGGAGGACTTCGAAATGAAAAAAGAATTTTATCTATATGTAAACGGACAAAAGGTAAAAGTCAGTGAGGAGATATACAAGGTCTACTGGCGGGAAAGAGAACATGAAAAGTATTTAGAGCAGGTGGACAGAAAAAACCACTTGCTCTTTTTTTCATCCTTGGATCAGGATGGACATTTCGTGGATAGTATTATTGATGAGAGTGTTGATGTAGAAAAGATTGTGGAAACTCAGATGATGATTGAAGCAGTCAGAAATGCTATATCAAGGCTCAATGCAGAAGAAAGAGATATTATTGAACGCTTGTATTTCAATGATGAAACTTTATCAAGTGTTGCAAGAGATAAGGGAGTAACTTATCAGACTATACAATGGCGAAAGGATAGAATTTTAAGAAAGCTCAAAGAGATTTTAGAAAAATTATTGTAGAAAATACTCTGTATGTGAGGGCGGATTTTCCTTTATAAAGTGAAGGGAGATCTGTCCTCTTTAATTTTTTAGAAGATAGGAAATGAAATTCAAGATATTTAAAGGGAATTCTCTCTTATAGCCATTAGGCAGTTGTTCTTTGACAACTGAATAGACCAAGACGGGACTTTTAATTACTTAGTGAGCAAAAGATATTTACGCCATAACTTTCCTGCTGATTAAATTCGGTTTAAATGAATACTGCCATAAGCGAGGATATAAGGAAACGAGCGATAGATAAATATTCTAAAGCAAAGAACAAGGATAACTTTGTGAGCCATGATCTAAGTGATGATAATGATACTTCTTTAGTGAAAGCCGGCTCATCTTAACAGGGGCGGTGGTGAGATTCCAATGTTGCTGATCCAAAGCACCCGTCAATGTCATAAAACTTAAAAATGAATTTTAACGAGGAGGGTTTAGAATGAATAACGAATTACTAAAATATAGCCTCCAATTATCTATGCTATCTATCTTACTTTCCGAACATTTACTAAACGATATTGAATACAGAAAGATAAAGTTAAAACTAATGAAAAAGTATAACATTTCGACAGAATTATATTTATAATGTTTTGTAAGTGTGGTATAATTAAACTGCATAGAAAGATACAAATAAGGAGGCGGATGCAGTGAAGAAAGATGTAAAAGTTATTAAAGGTGATATCACACTGAAAAGAACTGCATCAGGCTGTGTTGAACGCTCAATAAAGCGAGTGGCAGCTTATTGCAGAGTTAGTACAGATACTGAAGATCAGATTAACAGCTATAATTCTCAAGTAGAACACTACACAGAATTTATAAAGAAAAATAATGAGTGGACACTTGCTGGAATATATGCTGATGAAGCAATAACAGGAACACAGGTTGATCGAAGAATTGACTTTCAAAGGCTGATAAATGACTGTATGAATGGCGATATAGATATGATAATTACAAAGTCTATATCAAGATTTGCGAGAAATACATTAGACACTTTAAAGTATGTAAGAAAGTTAAAAGAGTTTAATGTTGCGGTATTTTTTGAAGAAGAAAACATAAATACTCTAACAATGGATGGCGAATTGCTTTTGACTATTTTAAGTTCAGTTGCTCAACAGGAAGTAGAGAACATTTCAGCTAATGTTAAAAAAGGCTTGAGAATGAAAATGGAAAGAGGAGAAATGGTCGGCTTTCAAGGATGTTTAGGTTATGACTATGATCCGGAGACAAAAAGCATTTCTGTAAACGAAAAAGAAGCTGAAATTGTAAGATATATTTTCAGAAGATATATTGAAGGCGTCGGTGGGATGGTAATCTCAAGAGAGTTGGAAGAACAGGGATATTTATCACCAAGAAGAAATAAAAGGTGGACTGAAACAACAGTTTTAGGAATTATAAAAAACGAGAAATATAAAGGAGATCTCATGATGGGAAAGACCTATACGGTTGATCCTATTTCAAAGAGGAGATTGGATAATTTTGGAGAACAGGATAAGTTTTATATAGAAAACCATCACGAGCCAATTATTTCGAAAGAAGATTTTGAAAAAGCTCAAGGCATTAGATTAAGAAGGTCAAAAAATAGAAATACCATTGCTAACAGTGGTGGTAAAAGAGAAAAATATTCAAGAAAATATGCTTTTAGCAGCATGCTTGAATGTGGATTTTGCGGTCATAATCTTTCAAGAAGAAATTGGCATTCAAGTTCAGAATATACAAAAGTGATATGGCAGTGTGTCAATGCTACTAAAAATGGGAAAAAGTATTGTCCGCATAGCAAAGGAATTGAAGAAGCAGCTATAGAAAAAGCATTTATGGAAAGTTATCGTCAAGTATGCCACAATAATGTAGAAATTACCAACGAATTCCTTAAAACTGTTGAAGAAGAATTGAAAGACAACAGTTTAGCTAAAGACTTGAAGAAGATAAGCAATCAACTTGATAAAATAATAAAGAAAGAAAAAGATCTTGTTGAATTAAGGCTGAATGAGTCAATCAGCATGGATATATATCAGGACAAGTATAATGAAATAGCCAGTAGCAAAGAGAAATTACTTGCAGAAAAAAGGACTTTAGAAGTAACACTTACTGATGAAAAAGCATTGAAGAAAAGGCTTGAGGGTTTTAAAAAATTACTTGAATCCAATAAATACCTTGAGGAATTTGACAGAGCTGTATTTGAAAGTATAGTAGATAAGATAATTATTGGTGGGACTAATGATGATGGCGAAATTGATCCGGCAATGATTACAATCATATATAAAACAGGTAAAAAAGATTCCCAAGACGGACGATTATTTAAAAGCAGAAGAAAAAATGCAAAAGAAGTTGATGGAGAAAATGACAACAAATTGTATCCTCAATCAAGTAACGAGGCAAATAAATTGTGTTCCTATCAAACAGACAACACATGTGGAGTGCATAGTTCTTCTGTCACGGGAAACGAAGTAAAAGTACACAAAAGGCTTGAAATCAAGGGATTCCGAAGATGAGGCAATAAAAAATACCTTTCCCGGAATTCCTTTTTTATCGGTTCTGACAATAGTTGTGAGCACTGATTTTTTGCGAAGTGTAACAAGGCAACTACTGTTTTTGAGGTTTTCGGAGGGTGTGTAACAAGGGAACTGTTGTCAGGACACATATTGTAAAATTGCCCAGACATCATTATAATAAATAAGAAACTTAATAGGGCAAAAAGGAGAATGTCATATGGATGACATTAAGAATGTCGTACGCATAGAGAAAACCCGTGTCATCAAAGA
This sequence comes from Mogibacterium timidum ATCC 33093, assembly GCF_000525775.1. Taxonomy (GTDB): domain Bacteria; phylum Bacillota; class Clostridia; order Peptostreptococcales; family Anaerovoracaceae; genus Mogibacterium; species Mogibacterium timidum. The sequence goes on from NZ_JALU01000010.1 coordinate 55,856, forward strand.
CTACAGTGTCGGTATCTATGCCCGGGTCAGCACAAACAGTAAGGAGCAGCTCGACAGCCTTGCCAATCAGATATCGGGGCTTACTCGTCTTGCGGCAGCACACCGGACATGGTTCGTTGCGGACATCTTTATTGATGTAGGTACGGCAAAGACAGGATCCACACGAGAAGAATTCAACCGCATGATCAGAGAGTGCGAGAATGGGCATATCGACATTGTTCTTACAAAGAGCATCAGCCGCTTCGGACGGGATACGGTCGAAACTTTGGAGGCGATACGAAAGATCAAGGATGCCGGAAAGAGGATCATCTTTGAACGTGACAAGATCGATACGGAAACCGTGGACAGCGAATTACTCCTGTCGGTGATCGAAGTCTGTGAGCAGACGGAAAACGAGTGGCGCAGCGAGAATATCAGAATCGGTCTGAAGCAGAGAGCGGCTAACGGCACGTCCGGTTTATATGACAGACCGTGCTACGGATATTACAAAGACAAAAACGGCATGCTTGCCATCGATGAGAAAAAGGCGGAGGTCGTCCGGAACATCTTTGACTGGTATCTGGAAGGGGCAAGCGCGGTCGGCATCAAGAAGCAGCTGGAGAGCAAACAGATCAAAAGTCCCAGAGGGAAAGATACATGGAGCAAGCATACGATAGAATCCATCCTGACCAACATGAAATATACCGGGGATGTAGCGATCGCGGATTCCGGCGGCTCCGGGAACCAGTATAAGCTTGGCGATCACCACACCGGAATCATCTCCAAGGAGAAATTTGAGGCGGTGCAGATCGAGCGGGCGATGCGCAGCAATATGGAAATCACGGAAGATGGCTTGAAACGCAGAAGTACGAAGTACAGCTCCAAACGGAAGAAATAATAGGAATTTAAGCAGGCAGACAACATTGTCCGGCAGCAAAACACGGCATTTCTCGCTTTGTGTCGTGTTAAAGGATGATTCCGGATCGTATCATGGCATGGAAAGGAGGTCACCCATATGGATCAGGTCAAGATAGGCTCTTTCCTGAAAGAACTGAGGAAGGAAAGAAATCTGACACAGGAAAGTCTGGCTGAAAAGCTGAATGTCTCCAACAGAACGATATCCCGATGGGAGACAGGAAGCAATATGCCTGATATCGGTATGCTGGTCGAGATCGCAGAGTTCTATGACGTGAGCATACCGGAAATCATCAATGGAGAAAGGAAAAGCGAGAACATGAATCAGGAAACAAAAGAAACCGCTGTGGCTATGGCGGAGTACAGCCGTAATGAATTAAAAACAGGAAAGCAGAGAATCATCGGCGCATTGCTGTCGGGCTTCGGCATCTTTGTTATTGTATCGGCATTATCGGTATTTCCGAGTGAAAGCAGCTGGGGAAGTATCTACTCTGTGATCGGGAGCATTATACTGATTACGGGCATCTATTTCCTAACGAGAAGAATCCTGGCGAAGAGGGTGCAGCGTATTATTTGCATAGCTGCCTGTGCTGTCATTTTATTCGGGATATTCAGTGTCACCGACTATGTGGCCATTAAACATTTTAATCAGGTGCCGAGATTCAGATATGAGACAGGATGGGATTCGAGCAATCCGGATCAGCTGGTCTATAAGACGCTGTTTTTTACTGCTGTCCGCAAGAACCCCGGAACGGAGAATGAAGTGGTTGAAATTCTAAAATAGCCCCGTTGAGAATGAAATGCGCGAGACAACAGAACCGCTGAAAAATACTGTATATATGCGGCATTTGTGCACATGAACGACAAATTCACAGATAGCCCCCGTATTTCATGTGGAGACGGTAGTACTGCTTTCCCACAAGGCTCCGGACAGTCATATCAACGTAAAGGTGGAGTTTGGCGAGGGAGAAGGCAAGGTGCCATTTGATAAAATAACGGAAAGAGCAGAAAAGTATAAGCCAAAAGAAAGAGTTGCATACAAGAAGATAAATTCGGTTTCAAAGTACATACTGCATATATAGCAGAAGTAACGAGAGCTTACGGTCTCCCTATGTATGACGCTCCTAATGCTGTAGAAGAACTGAAACAACCGAGAAAGCATCCGACAGAGGAAAAAGTGAAAGCGATCTCCGATGCTTTAGTTCATTTTGGACTTAAAAGAGCGCATCCGTATCCACTTCCGGGGACATACGGATGCGCTGGCATATCTGAAAAAGACGGGCATGGTTTGAAGATGATAAGATGCAGAAGCGTCTCTTGTGATATTGGTACAGCTATGTCGTCTCTTTTGAGGCTTCCTGCATCAGTTCATTGATCTCCTTTATAGAAAAATCTAAGGCTGAGAGCCGCTTGACATACTCTTTTGCCAGGGTGCGACGAGTCAACAGGATAAGCTCCTGATGCTCCGTGACTGTCCGACCGGTAGTACGCCGGGTGATTAACAGCCCTTCCGACTTCAGAAGCGCCAGTGCCCTTTGCATGGTATTGGGATTTACTGCCGCTTCCTGTGCCAGCTCTCGGACGGACGGAATCCGGGTTCCGGGGGGATATTCTCCCCTCAGAATCCGGAATTTGATGATCTCGGCTATCTGCAAATAAATAGGCGAGTCCGAGGTGAAACTCCAAGACATTTTTCTCACTTTCTTCTTGCTTATTTGTGCATTAGAACACGAATGCAATCTGGTAGGAAACACTTTGATATATTTGAGCTTGATGGGAATGATAATTTCTCCAATATATAACCATAGGATATAGGACAATTATCAAGAAACTATCATGTTTTCAAAAAACGGCGAGTTTATAGGAATATGGGGTATTCACGGAAAAGCCACTGGCAATAAAAACGAAAGCGTCTGCACGATTTCTATTTAGACAGACCTCAAATATGGAAAACTCAAAAACCTATGTATCCCTACACTGTTGACGTTAGGTCGGTATGCCGATATAATTAGGTGAACAATAAATGGGAGGTGACGATATGGACTTGCAGACTTTGCTTGACCAAAGACAAATCACAAAATACCATCTTTCAAAGGTCAGTGGCGTGCCAAAGACTACAATTATGGATATATGCGCGGGGCGGAGCGAGATCGAGCGTTGCTCTGCAAAAACAGTCCGGCAGCTTGCGAAAGCGTTGGATTGTACGATGGAGGACATCATGGAGCTGTCTTCCCCTTATGACAGTGCAACCGGCCTTCCAAAAGATAAGTCCTATCTTGAACGCGGCCTGCCGCCATTTCTGATGGAATCCATTGCCGCCATGAAAGCAGCATGGAAGAAATTAGATGGCGGAGAACCGTATCTTCGCTGGGACTGCGATTATTGCAATCTTCAGACGGATATCAACAACGCAGAGGTCAACCAGATCATCAATCCGGAGCAGGCATGGTATCTGCGGGAGAAGTATTTAAGACTGGAAAGGGCGTGAAAGAATGGGCGTCATAGATTTTACAGACCTGAAAAAGCGGAAAAAGATCTATGCCGGTGCAAACGGGAATAAAATTTCCGTGATTTACGAAGGCGAACAATATATGCTCAAGTTCCCTCCGCAGGCAAAGCTGAATAAAGGCATGAGTTACAGCAACAGCTGTTTTTCAGAGTACCTGGGCTGCCAGATTTATGAGAGCATCGGCATTCCGGTTCAGAAAACCTTGATGGGAGTTTATACGGTAAAGGGGAAACAGAAAATCGTTGTCGCCTGCGGTGACTTTACGGAACCAGGCGTCTCTCTGCAGGATTTCGCCTCCCTCAAAAACCGCATGATTGATTCGGAACGGCAGGGATACGGGACAGAGCTTATAGACATCCTCCAGACAATTGATGAACAGACCCTTGTAGACCGTGACAGCCTTTTGGAACGGTTTTGGGATATGTTTATCGTGGATGCCTTCATCGGGAACTGGGACAGGCACAATGGAAACTGGGGGTTTCTGTATGATGACCGTACCGACGAAATGACACTCGCTCCAGTCTATGACTGTGGAAGCTGCCTGTACCCGCAGGCTGACAAGAAAATCATGGAAGCGGTGCTCTCCGATCCAGGCGAACGCAATCATCGTATTTACAATATCCCTCTTTCGGCGATTATGCAGGAAGGTAAGAAAATCAAGTATTTTGACTATATTTCCTCCATGCAAAATGAAGACTGCAATCGCGCATTAAAACGCATTGTCCCGCGTATTGACATGGGAAAGATCAAAGGGATCATTGACTATACGCCGTTTATCAGCGATCTCCAGAAGGACTTCTATCTGACAATGCTGATAGAACGGAAAAAGAGAATTTTGGATTTCTCTATAGAAAAACTGGATAGTAAATAATCGAACTTCCATGAAACAGGAAAAGGAAACCAAGAGTGAAAATAAACGAGATAATGTAGACACACTAAAACAAGAGGCATGTTCGCCGCCTCATTCAAAAATGAATATTTGAAGAATCATCAGTCATCGTTGCATTTGACTAATGAAGATGTATCGTAGCCCTGAGCATTCAGGTAATCAAATACATTTGCATCGTTAAGCACAACCCGTTGCGGATGCTCCTGAGGATTTAACAGTTCCTCATAATCACATGGCGAGAAAGGTTGTTTGTCCTTGACCATATGATAGATTGAAACCATCATCATTCTTGCGATAGCGATAATCGCTTTCTTGTGACCGCGGCGACTCTTTATCCTGCGATACTTGATTGCAAAGTAAGGGTTTTTCTTGCACGCTATTGCAGCTAAGGCACATTGAACCATTAAAGGCTTAAGATAAGCGCCGGCTTTCATGATTTTTGTGGAATGCTTCTTGCCAGCAGATTCGTTGTGCTCGTGGTGTAAGACCACACCACGAGTACAAATGACCGAAATTGTCGAACACATCCATGTCGATGCCTGTTTCAGCAAGAACGATAGTTGCGTTAAGTTCATTCATACCTGGCATGGTCGCAACACGTTCAACATACCTGTAGTAGGGTTTGATTCGAACATAGAGTTCTGCTTCGGTTTGAAAAATCATATATTTGAGATAATCCATATGGTTACGAGCAAGCGTAAGTTTGGCCGCCTGATCAGCTTCAATTTTGTAACCTTTGATAGCGGCAATGATCTCATCGGATTTCGCTTTTGCCTGCTGCTTGATCAACTTGCGCACGGCTTTTTCATCCATAGATTCGGAGGTGTGCTCAAGAAGATAATAGATGATTTCTGTAGCCGTTTTGCCAAAAGGATTAACCTTATAAGGACAGAGAAAATAATAAAACTTGGAGAGGAGGTAATTCTCATGTCAAATACAAAAAGAACAGGACAAACAGCTCTTTACGAGCGTTTAAGTCGTGATGATGAAATGCAAGGAGAAAGCAATTCCATCACCAATCAAAAGTAGCTACTTGAAAGCTATGCCAAAAGAAACGGCTTTGTAAATATCTATCACTATACCGATGATGGAGTAAGCGGAACAACCTTTGATAGAGAGGGATTTCAAAAGATGATAAAAGCAGTAGAAGAAAACAAAGTATCTACTGTGATAGTAAAAGATATGAGTAGGTTTGGCAGAGATTACCTCAAAGTAGGCTTTTATACCGAAATACTTTTCAAAG
>NZ_JALU01000011.1 GCF_000525775.1 Mogibacterium timidum ATCC 33093
AGGACTGCTAGTTTCAAGGAGACGCATAAGGAATTAGCCGCAGGCGGTGACAGATTAAAGACCTGAAATATCAGAGCGGAATCTGACATCCTGAGCCTACCAAACAAGAACAGCAGACGAAAAGGCGATCGAAGTAGATTTGATCGCCTTTTTGATTTGCTGTAAATAGTAAGCTCGGTTATCTGACGAAGCCGGACTGAAGCCGGTGAGAGATATATTTTTAAATGCATTTATATCCAAGATATTTAAGACAGAGATAAATGAGAGCTCGACAAAAATCTGTAAATTAATTTAAAGATAAGAGAAGTTAAGAACAGATAGAGAACAGATAGGATAAGACAAGTATGGAATCTCATAACGCCCCTAGAAGGAGGCCCCCGTACGCGCCGGAATACTTGAAATTCAGCCATAAATGCGCTAGAATGTTTTTGTCCTATCGCCACAAAAAGGGGGTGGCAGTTAGTGACGAATTTATGAAGATGGAGGAAAGACTATGTATGATATCAGTCAGGTGCAGAGCGAGTATAAGACCAAGCTCATCGACGCGGAATTCGCAGCGAGCCTGGTCAAGAGCAAATACAGGCTGCACTTTGGCGTGGGAACCGGCAGCTCCATCTATATGGATAGAGCGCTCGGGAACCGCCTCAAGACAGACACCCTCCTTCGTGGATTAGAGATACAGACAGAGGTTGCAGTGAGGAACAACTTACTTGAGACCTTTAAGGCAACAAGGGACGTCAACACAGTGAGATTTTACTCGTCGCATTATACCGGCATGGATCGCAAGATGGCAAGCGCGGGGAACTGCTGGTACGTGCCGATCCTATTCAACGAAGAACCGCTATATTGGGGCCAGGAGAACAACGGATTTGACATCTGCTGCATCCAGGTGGCTCCGATGGACAGATATGGCAACTTCAACTTTGGGCCAACCAACGCCGATCTGCTCGGAATCATCAGGAATTCCAAGATTGTCATCGTTGAGGTCAACGAGAAGATGCCGATAGCACTCGGCTACGAGTCGCATATCAATATCTCCGATGTAAACTACATCATCGAGGGCGATAGCCCGGAGCTCGCTGAGTTCAAGGCAGCGCCTGCGAGCCCTGAGGATAGGAGGATTGCGGAGTCAATTGTGGAGCGAATCAGAAACGAGAGCACGCTGCAGCTCGGTATCGGAGCAGTGCCAAATGCAATCGGCGCTCTGCTGGCTGAGTCCGACATCCGTGATCTCGGTGGTCACAGCGAGGTCATTGTTGACTCCTTCATGAACCTGTATTATGCGGGCAAGCTGACCAATAACAAGGAGCTGGACAAGGGGTTGACCGTGTACACGGCAGCGGTTGGCAGCAAGGAGCTGTATGATTTCATAGATGATAACCCCATCTGCTGTGCCGCCCCGGTTGATTACGTCAACAGCGTGCACACCATATCGCAGATAGACAACTTCATATCGATTAACAGCTGCGTCGGAGTCGACCTCTATGGGCAGGTGTGCTCGGAGAGCGCAGGCTTCAGACAGCTTACAGGTACAGGCGGTCAGCTTGATTTCGTGCTCGGAGCCTTCCTTTCAAGGAACGGCAAGAGCTTCATGTGCACACATTCGACCAGAGTGAAGCCGGATGGAGAGATGGTATCACTTATTCATCCGATACTTCCACGCGGATCGATTATCACCACCCCGCGTACAGCGACACACTACGTAGTGACGGAGTATGGTGCAGTCAATCTTAAGGGTAAGTCGACATGGCAGAGAGCCGAAAGTTTAATCAGCGTGGCGCATCCTGATTTTAGAGAAGCGCTGATCCGGGAAGCTGAAAAGATGGGCATCTGGCGCAACACAAGTAAGATTGAATATGTTTAAAGGATTTTTAATCTATATTTAATAAACATTTTGTATCAATAGGGTAGAGTTTTATTAGCTGGCTTTACAGAAGGTCGGTCCTGCGCGGGGCTTGACGGGGTCATAAAGTCAAGGCAGAGGCGCTAAGGCGCAATGCGTAAGGAGGTTTTTATGATCACAGCAGTTGTAGGTGCCAATTGGGGTGATGAAGGCAAGGGTAAAATCACAGACGTACTCGCACAGGAATCCGATTATATCGTTAGGTTTCAGGGCGGCAGCAACGCCGGACACACCATCAAGAACGAGTTTGGAAAGTTCGGACTCCACCTCATGCCATCCGGCATTTTTAACAAGGACGCTGTCAGTGTTCTGGGCAACGGAGTGGCAGTAAACGCCAGGAAATTCATTGAGGAGCTCGGATCCATTGAAGATGCAGGTGTTCCGCATGGCAAGATTATCATTTCGGACAGAGCTCAGCTGGTTATGTCATATCACATGGCGCTGGACGCTTACGAAGAGGAGAGGCTCGCCGGCCATTCCTTCGGTTCGACCAAGGCGGGCATAGCGCCTTGCTTTTCGGATAAGTATGCGAAGATTGGTTTTCAGGTTGCAGATCTCTATTCGGATAAGGACCTCTTGATGGAGAGAATCAGGAATGTCTGCAGTATCAAAAATGTGCTGCTCGAGAACCTGTATCACAAGCCGCAGATCAAGGCAGAAGATATTTACGCAGAGCTGCTGGAATATGCGGAGCTGCTAAAGCCATACGTTGCGCACACTTCGCAGGTGTTAAACGACGCCCTCCGCGCCGGCAAGCATATCCTGCTGGAGGGACAGCTCGGAGCACTTAAGGACACAGACCACGGTATCTATCCTATGGTCACATCGTCTTCTACGCTCGCAGGCTTTGGCGCTACCGGTGCCGGACTCCCACCTTATGCTATTGAGCGAATCATTACGGTTGTAAAGGCATATTCTTCGGCAGTAGGTGCAGGCGCGTTTGTCAGCGAACTATTCGGGGACGAGGCTGACGAGCTGCGTAAACGCGGCGGCGACGGTGGCGAATTCGGCGTAACGACCGGCAGACCTCGTAGAGTCGGCTGGTTCGATGCTGTTGCGACCAGATACGGCTGCATGATGCAGGGGGCTACAGAGGTTGCAGTTACAGTAGTTGACGTGCTTGGATATCTGGACGAGCTCAAGATATGCGTTGGATACGAGATTGACGGCAAGGTGATTAAGGATTTCCCTAACACACCGCTGCTCGAGAAGGCCAAACCGGTATATGAGACGCTTCCGGGATGGAAGACAGATATCAGAGGTATCAAAAGCTACGATGAACTTCCGTCTGAATGCAAGGCGTACATCGAGAGAATTGAACAGGAAATAGATGTTCACGTATCGATGGTATCAAACGGCCCGGCCCGCGATGAGCTAATCATCCGCTAGCTGCCGGAGACAATCATAATAAATCGAATTAAACTTTGCAGACGATTTGCAAAGCGGATTTTTAAAAGTTAAATAACCTGCAGATAGGTAACAATTCCTGACAGAGCTGCTGTCAGGAATTCCGTAATTGAAGAGGTATCGCATGTATAAGGAATCAATGCGCCAGACGTGGGTGGAGATAGACCTTTCGGCGCTCGATCACAACATCAAGGCAATCAAAGAGGCTATAGGAAGCGCTGAAATCATCGGAATAGTCAAGGCTGATGCCTACGGACACGGCAGCGTTCGCTGTGCCAAGGTTCTCCGTTCAAATGGGGTATCGCGCTTTGCGGTTGCTACAGTCGAAGAAGCCCTGACTCTACGCGAGGCCGGATTTAACGAGACTATTATTATCCTCGGCTTTGTACCACAGGAGTGCGTGGATATTGTAATCGAACAAAGGCTGACCATAGTGGTTGGAGGGTTGGAGAGAGCCGGGGCGATAGCCAATATCGCCGGAGAGACAAATGACGTTATCGACTGCCTGGTAGCTATAGATTCAGGTATGGGGCGCATCGGCTACAGGATAGAAACACCGTTTGAAAAGGAGCTTGCAAAGACTGAAATAGAGGAGATGGATGAGCTCGACGGTATCCGTATCATCGGTATGATATCGCATTTCTCAACATCCGATGAAGCCGATTCTTCATATACCGACAAGCAGCTGTCGTTGTTCAACGATTTCTACGAGGAGCTTGCGGGCTGCGGCATCAGTCTTCCTATGTTGAGTATCGCTAACAGCGCGGCCATCATGGACTATCCGAGGACCCATTTCGATGCGGTAAGACCGGGGATCATCATGTACGGGTGCTATCCGTCCGATGAGGTAGATAAGTCCAGACTCGATCTAGAGCCCGTAATGTCTGTAAAAGCCTATATCGTTCACCTTAAGACTGTTCCGGCCGGCACGGCAATAAGCTATGGGCGCAGGTTTATCACAGAGCGTGAGAGCAAGATTGCTACCATTTCAATTGGATATGCAGACGGCTATGCCAGAACACTCACAGGGAAGGCGGAAGTGCTGGTGAACGGACATCGTGTGCCGGTCGTGGGAAGTATTTGCATGGATCAGTGTATGATAGATGTTACCGACGTGCCGGAGGTTAGGGCCGGAGATGAGGTGGTAATCATGGGACGCTCGGGCGATGACGAGATTCCTGCAGAGGAGCTGGCTGATAAGATCGGCACGATTAATTATGAGATACTGTGCGATTTCGGCATGAGACTGCACAAGATTTATATAGACAGAGATAAGGGCTCGTATGACCTCGTATAGCGGCACAGGGGGGATATATGCTTGAAGCTATTCAAAATATCGACGGATCACTGCTGATCAAGTTCCAGCACCTTGTGATCCATGACGCTCTGACGCCGGTAGTCAGAGTATTTACCCACATGGGCAACACCGGCGCGATGTGGATTGTTATCGCGTTGATACTGATGCTGTTTAAGAAAACCAGGAAATACGGATTGCTAGCGCTGGTGGCGCTGGGTCTCACATATCTGCTCAACAACCTTTTGATCAAGAATCTGGTTGACAGAACGAGACCGTATGAGACCTTCGACAAGGTGCGTCTTCTGATAGAGAAACAGGATGATGCATCGTTCCCGTCAGGGCATTCCGCGAGCTCGTTCGCAGTAGCGATGAGCATTTACCTGTATTTCCCTAAGAAATACGGCATCCCCGCTCTTTTGCTCGCCGTTCTGATGGTGTTGTCTCGGCTGTACGTAGGAGTGCACTATCCAAGTGATGTGCTGTGTGGAGCTGTCATCGGATCACTCATGGCATACCTGGTGTACAGGATATATGATGCCGGGCAGGAGAGGCTGCACCCGGCTAAGCATGCAAGAAAGAAATAAATAAACGAATCTATGCACTTCATGCTATATAATGACTTGATGTGATTTTGCAATTTGGAGGCAAGTCTAAGCTCTATAACGGATTTGGCATAATGGTGTTGGCGAGTCCGATGAATAATGAATGATAATTAACAATGTGACTTGCGAAATGCAATGGGAAGAATTTTGTCGGAAAAGGTTGATTATGAGGTTCGGATATGATAATTGGTAATGACTGGGATCAGGTGCTGGCACGTGAGATGGAAAAACCGTATTATAAGGAGCTCGAGCAGTTCCTCGATGCGGAATATGCTTCGTGCACAGTGTTTCCTCCCAGGGATGAGATTTTTACGGCTTTTAAATACACTCCATATGATGATGTTAAGGTTCTGCTGCTCGGGCAGGATCCATACCACGAGGCGGGACAGGCGCATGGTATGGCCTTTTCGGTTCAAAAGGGTATCAAGCAGCCGCCTTCGCTGGTAAATATTTTTAAGGAGATCCGGTCGGATCTCGGCATTGAACCGCCACCATATGACAACGGCTGTCTGATTCCCTGGGCAAAGTCGGGCGTGTTGCTGCTCAATACAGCGCTGACCGTCAGGGAGCATGAGGCGAATTCGCACCGCGGCAGAGGCTGGGAGCAGCTGACAGATGCGGTGATAGAGAAGCTCAACGAGCGCAAGATGCCTCTTGTCTTTATTCTCTGGGGGTCCAACGCCAAGTCTAAGCTGCCGCTGATAACGAACAAACAGCATCTCGTGATAGCCGGCATGCATCCGAGTCCTCTCTCAGCATACAGAGGTTTTTTTGGAGGGAAATACTTCTCTCGTGCAAATGAATTTCTCGTGCGCCAGGGGATTGACCCTGTGGATTGGGGCATTTGTTAGGCTAAAATGCGTGGCTGCGTTCACATAACAACCACGTGGATTTCATTTGCATACATGGACGAATATGCTAATATTTCAATTGCACTATTGAGAACGATATTAATTAGATTAAGGAAAGGTTTACGTTATGAACAACAAGAAGCTTAAGAGATCGAAGGTTACTATTGGATTGTATGTGTGCACCGGAATTGTGTCAGTATATGCGCTCTACGCTATTTTCAATTCGATTTCATATTTGAGAAACTATTTTAAAACTTACGGATCGACAATAGGTCAGCATTTCGGAGATGCGCTTTCCTACATTCTGAACCAGAGCTTGTCTTATATCGTGTTCGCAGTTCTGCTGTTTACGGTATCGGTAGTTCTGACTGAGGTGAGAAAGCTCAATCCCGATAATTACATGAGTGCGGAGGAGCTGGCGCTAATCGAAGCAGCTAAGGCAGAGAAAGGAATTAAGACAGCGGGAGCTCAGGTTGAAGAGGATTCATCTGATGCCATGGACAGTGATGAGACAGCCGAGGAGACTGAGGCTTCGTCTGATTCTGTAGAATCCGAAGCGGAAGAAGCAGAAGCTGAAGCTGTCGAATCAGCTGAGGTGCACGAAGAAGCTCAGGAAGCTGATGAGGAAGACGGAGAGCTTTCGCCTGAGATTGAAGAAGCAAGAGAAGCAATCGCTAAGAAGGCAGCTGAGGTTAGAGCGGCTGCTAAAGGAGCAACTGAGAAATAGATATTATGATCAAATCCGAAGTTCGCATCAACAGGACGCTCCCGACAGAGCTCATCAAGCTCATGAATAGATGTGGAGCACGAAAGCGCAATCCCAAGACGATTATCAAGGCGCTCAGGGATGGCCTGTTTATGGTCGGGCTCTATATTGATGGCGAGCTTACAGCGTTCGGCAGAGTCTCGGGTGACGGTGCTATGTATTTCTTGATTACGGATGTGATGATTGCACCCGAGTTCGAGGACAGCGGAATAGATATGCAGCTATATAAGGAAATTGACGACTATCTGCTGACGGTAGCTCCAAATGATAGCCGTGTACTCGCTATGACTCACAAGAAGTACGAGCACATATTTAGAACTTTCGGGTACGAGTATATGGATCCGGATTATCGCACGGTGATGATACGCGAGTAGGATGCTTGCCGAATAGCAATATCAGGCTGTGCGGTGAGCCACCGTATAGCTGTCACATGACTCGGTTAATGCCGAATATCAACAAAAATGTGAAGGGGAAGCCTTGTTCAATTGGAAATTGGGCAAGGCTTTTGTAGTGAGAGGGTCTTCGCGGGATTTAAAATAGCGAATTTTTGATGTGCCGCAGGGTCTGCGGGAGAAATTTAAAAACTTGTGTGTTTTTAAATGTGAGATGGAAAAGCCGATCTATATTTAAAAAACTGTATAGTTTTTTAAATGTGCTGCGGAAAATGTGATGATATTAAAAACTTGCTTGATTTTTTAAATACAATGCAAAAATACAGATAATATTTAAAATAATGCTTGTTTTTTTAACAATATGGTCTAATATTGATATTAATAGGAAAAAAGGAGGGGGTTTTTTGAAAAGCAAGGAATATGTATTGCTCAAGAGTCTGTATTATGACCGGTATGAAAAATACGAAGAATTCTATAGGGAAAGGTTCCAGTCAAACGAATGTGTTCATCTAAACTTTAAAATTGAGAATAATCCTGCGTTTTTTATGGAAACACCCGAACTTTTTAAAAGGGTCGTAGACATAACAAGACTCGACAAAGAGATTTCAGAGCTTGTGAATACACTGCCGGGAATTGCGCTGGAGCAGTACATAAAGAAGTGCCTGATTGATGAAATCGTTATTACAAATGACATAGAGGGGATTCATAGCACAAGAAAGGAAATTGGTGAAATCCTCAATGACCTGAAAGGAAAGGGTGGTAGGCGATTCTATGGACTGGTTAAAAAATATACCACATTGACTTCAAGGGATCTATCTGTAGAGAATAGCCGCGATATCCGGGCGCTATATGACGACATGTTCCTCTCTGAGGTTGTCGAAGAGGACTCGGATAATGCACCTGATGGCGAGATATTCAGAAAAGGACGTGTGGAAGTAGTTGATCCGACGAAGAAGGTTATTCATCGTGGATTATATCCCGAAAGTAAGATAGTAAGCATCATGGATGTAGCAACCGACATATTGAATGATGCGCAAATTGAGCCGCTATTCAGGATAGCGATATTTCACTATTTATTTGGATACATTCACCCGTTTTATGCTGGCAATGGTCTACTGAATAGGTATATAAGTAGTTATTATCTCGCAAATGCACTTGAACCAATTATGGGTTACCGCTTGTCATATACAATTAAGGAAAATATAAACAAGTATTACAAGAGCTTTAAGATTGTAAATGATGAGATCAATAGAGGAGATATCACTCCGTTTATCTTTACGTACCTCGATTTTATAAAAGAGTCGGCTATAAACCTCAAGGCAGGGTTAACTGAAAAGAGCGAAAGATTGAATGTCCTTAAGAAGGGATTTCTCGGTAACTTGCCAAATGGTCAAGAAGGTAAATATACGGATTTATATTACTTTCTGCTGCAAGCATCATTATTTTCTGAAATAGGGATTTCGACAAAGTCATTGATAGAAAACCTAAATGTGTCAAGACCGACATTGCAGAAGCGATTACACGAGATTGATGAGAACAATCTGCTGGTTACAGAAATCGAGGATAGGAACAAGTTCTACAAACTGAATCTGGATACATTGGTAGAAAAGTACGCAAGAGAGCAAAAGTCAGAATGAAAAACGAGAAGGCGCTACATCGTGCTACATCGTGCCGCTTCTTTTTATTGAGTGGGAATGACAGAAGCAAATATATTACTGTCATAAAATGCTTGGGAATACAGGGATTCAGCGATTTTGCAGCAGTAAAATTCTCTAAATGATACTGTTTTGATACTAAAAGATGATTGCTAAAAAAGGAAGATATGAATTACCTGATTGAACAATCTTACAAAATATCATTGCAGAGGGAACCTTAATAAAAAGCATTTTGTGAATTCCGTATATTTTCCGAAAATGATTTTTGTATTGATTTGACTACCTCACCAGATTATTTGGGGGCATTTATTAGCAATAGTGGTTAGCTTGGAAACCAACGAAATGGAGTATGACGAGATGAACGGATAGGAGGTTTCTCATGGCGATAGACGGTGTAAAAATTATAGATAGTGATGATGGATATGATATTTACAACTGTGTTGTAGAAAACTATAAAGACGGAGTAAGTGTCGACAAAATTATAGCGGATATGTTGGCAGATGAAAAAAATTATTGTACCGATGATTTTTATGCAGAGATTTATTGGACTTCTTTTGCCTATTCTTTATGGGAAATAGGACATTTACCTGATGAGATAAAAGACAAAGCCTTAGAAATAATTGCAAAAGGAGCTAACGAATTTTGGCTTGAAATCGACAGTAAAGCATTGAAACAAAGACAAAAGGTTCTAGATAAATTAGCTGTACAATTACAGAGCAAAAATCTCAAACCTGTTAAAGTTCCAAAAGGAAAGTTAAAACGAGTGCCGTATTTTAATAAGGGAGATATTCTTGTAATAAAGTTTGATAATGAATATGGAGTTTGTTTCGTTTCATCAGTAGATGAAAGACCGAGAAAGTTAGAATACAATTTAGCTTGCACTCGTTTATTACAAAAAGAGAAACCCAATATTGATGATTTCCTAAACAGTCAAATTGCGTGTACTAAACAGAACACATCATACTGCCTTAGTACAGATTGTTGGTTCAATCATAAAGATTTGGGAGTTCTATTAGATAAAATAGAAAAAATAGGGCAAGTTGAATTGGAAGATTATATTTTAGGAACACTATCACCGGCTTCTACACTGGAAGATATTTATAATGAAATCACAAGAAATAAAAAAACTTGGAGCCTTAGATTCAAGGATACTTACTATCTAATAAGAAATTTTGAAGTTTGTGGAAATTGAACAATAAATTTGAATTTTTAGGAGTAAATTGAATGAAGGGCATAGATGTTATATACATGAAACAGGAGTTAAAACTTACAAGTGGTTACGGTATTACTCGTCTGAAACAGGGATTTACATATCACATGAGCCGCTTGGGTTGGAAAGGAATAATATGGACTTCAGTTTAATAAGAAATAGTAACATGATTACAAATGGAGATCTATCTGTTCTTAAAAGTTTTACTCTTGAATTGTCAAGCTAAGTGCAACACAGTTGAATAATAGACTTCATAT
>NZ_JALU01000012.1 GCF_000525775.1 Mogibacterium timidum ATCC 33093
TTGAACTTTATGTCCTTAGACTTAGTGCATAAGCTTTTCACTTATGAACGTGTCGCACGATTGTCATTACCATATCCTTCCATCAGGTTGATAACGCCCCATGCTCCAAGTCCTGCACCTACTGCCATAACCAAAATCTTTAATACATTAACTGCCTGTGTAAAAAATGCCATAAGTTATTCCTCCTCGTTTTCTTCTTTCTTTTCAATCTTGTTATATGACTTCACTACAAAGTTTTTGTAAGTCTTTCCCTCTTTTTCACGCTTCTTAAAGTAACCAAAGATATGAATTAAATCGCCTTTCTCAAAGGCTTTTGCTATTTCTGTCTTTTCTCCATAAGCTGCACAGTTGATGTACTCCTTGCCCTTACCGTACTTTTTTACAAGCGTAAAATTTGCAACTTCTACCGTTTCTCCGTCTTTTTCAAAGTTTGAGAAAGTAGGTTCCGCCACTAAGTTGGCGTTGATGTTAATCATTTCTTGTTTCATCTTTTTAAATTTCTCCTTTTCAATTCAATAAAAAAGCGACCAGAAGTATTACTTTTCCAATCGCTGATACTATTACTATTTAATTTTCCTTTAAGTGGGACTTCTGATCCTTAGCATCTTACCTCCTGATTTTAAGGTAATAAAAAACAGCAAATCTTTTTAAGACTTACTGCATTCTTGTAATAACCGTTTCTCTATTTAATTTTGCTTTTCCTTTTCGCCTCATGTAACTTTCTATATCAAACAAATTCTTCTTATCATAGTCCTCAAGTAATCTATAGTTCTTATGCTTTGTAATATCAAATTTGTCTGATAGAAATGGTCTGACACCACGAAGCTGAAAAATACATTTGCTACCGTCCATTACGGTAATCTCATCTTGACTCATCAGTTCCTTACCAGTCTTTTGATAGTTTAAACCAAAGCTCTTTTGATTTGACCTCGTTTCCGACGTGTTATATAGGTCGATAGTTTCTTTTCCCAGTGTTTCAGACAATTCTTTTAGCGTAGTTTTCTCCTTACCACCAAGAAACAAGGTACTATCACAGTTACCTACGATTGTATCGGCATTATCCTTGTAGATTGCCTTTAGCTGAGATTGTGCCTGAAGTATGATGCTTGCTGAAATCTCTCTACTTCTGATTGTGGCAATCAGCTTTTCAAACTTTGGAATTAAGCCGATGTTTGCAAATTCATCAAGCAAGCATCTCACATGGACAGGTAATCGTCCGCCATATACATCATCTGCCTTATCACATAAGAGATTAAAAAGTTGTGAGTACATAATGGATACTACAAAGTTAAAGGTATCATCTGTATCAGAGATAATAACAAAGAGTGCCGTTTTTCTATCCCCCAGTGTATCAAGCTCAAGTTCATCTTCACTCATCAAGTCCCTAAGTTCCCTAATATCAAATGGAGCAAGCCTTGCACCACAAGAGATAAGAATAGATTTGGCAGTTTTTCCTGTAACAACTTGTCAAGGACTTTCTAATCATTTTTATTACCTTTTTGATGTTTTTCTCTCTCCATTTCTCTAAGCATTATGCGTTTTAATTTGTCTTGCATTGTTTCAGTAGCATTTTCATTAAAGTGGATAACTACCTCATAGGTTACTTTCCCAATCTTTTTTATCGTTTTTGTTCCTGTATTATTTTCTTGCATATCATCATTCCTTTCCTTGCAATAAAAAAGCGATTAGAATTTCTACTTTTCTAACCGCCTTTACTCGTCTATTAAGTTTTGTGCTTTCTTCAGCTTTTCTTTGCTTTGTATTTTTCTTCTATCAAGTCCTATTACTCTAAGAGGTAAACACATCTCTATTATCCTTGAATAAATCCTGCCAAGCATTATATCTTCCTGTTCTTTTTCTATATCTTTGAAATTAAGGTTTGTCGTTATTATGGTCGGTCTTGCCTTTAGGTATCTTGCATTTACTACATTGTAGATCTGCTCTAAGGCATATTCTGTGTTTCGCTCTATTCCAAAATCATCAAGGATTAGTAGGGTAGGGTTTGTTATTTGCTCAATATATTCATTTCTATCAAGGTTAAAGCCGCCTTTTTGTAGGTCGTTTAATATCTGTGCAAAGTTTCTCATTTTTACGGAATATCCATACTGACTAATGATTGCATTAGCAATAGCACAAGCTATATAGGTCTTGCCACTTCCTACATTTCCATATAAAAGCAAGCCTACATTGTCTTTTCTCATTTCTTCAAAATGCTTTACATAGTTTTTTGTTTTTTTGATGATGTCTTTATCGGTATCTTCATCAGCATTTTCAAAGGTATAGGCTATTTGATTTCTGGATATAAAGCAGTTTTGTTTAAGTCTATCCTGTTCAATCTGCTTTTCACTTAACTTTTCCTGTTCTGCTCTATCCCTATCACATTTGCAAGATATTCTAAAAATCATCAGCTTATTTAACATCGAAATAGGCTTTCCGTCTATTCTTTCATTACAAGCCTTGCAATAGATATGTCCGTCTTTTTCATAGTGCGTTTCTTTGTTGTAGGTAAAATCTGTACCCTCTATTTTTGTAGTTACCATATTTTGATTATCTCTGTTATTCATAACTTTCATTCTCCTTTTTCCTGTTAAGTGGTGGAATGCGTTTTAAGGCTTGT
>NZ_JALU01000013.1 GCF_000525775.1 Mogibacterium timidum ATCC 33093
ACACAGAAGTTAAGCTCTTTAGCGCTGAAGATACTTGGTGGGAAGCTGCCTGGGAAATTAGGACGTCGCCGGTTTTTTTATGCCAAAAAATATCAGAAAGTCTCGATTATGCGCACAGACACCGGATGCGATATAAAAACTGCATGCGCATAAACATCGGAATCGATGTAAATATAACCTGTAATAAGATAAAACCAACACCTTACTACCGGATTACCACGCATAAATGAGCTTTTGTACGATGCTTCCCCTTGAAAGGTGGAGCTTAAAAATACACTTCCAATATAAATCGAATATTAGTAAATCTAGGTGCTTCAAATATGAGGTGTCTATTTTTTTAACCAATTTGAAAAGCTGTGATGAGAATAGGATACATCAGCAATACTTGTTTTTCTGAGATTTTATAGTATAATAAATCATACAAATCATACAAATCATATAAGTTATATTAGTCGTATTAAAGGGAGGCCGATTATCGTGAAAACACCAAAAGGTAAATATGCTTGGACAGCTACAGTTGGTGAAAAAGGTCAGATAGTAATACCGAAACAGGCACGGGAAATATTTAATATTAAACCCGGTGATACCATTCTGCTTCTCGGTGATGAAAAAAGAGGTATTGCTATACCTCCAAAAGGAACATTTGCACACTTGATGGAAGTAGCTTTTGAAGAAAAAGAGGATGAATGATATGGAATATATTCTCGAGGTAAATAATCTGACGAAAATCTATCCGGCTTTTGAACTAAAACCTATCAGCTTTAATATTGAGGCGGGTGAAGTTATGGGGTTCATAGGCAGAAACGGTGCAGGCAAAACTACGGCACTAAAATCTATCTTGAACCTTGTACATCCCGAAGCAGGCAGTGTTCATATTCTTGGAATGGATTATCTGAACAATGAGGATAAGATCAAACAGCAGATTAGTTATGCAGTAGGTGGGATCAATTATTATAAAAGAAAAAAGTTAAAGGATATTGTAGCCATTACACGTATTTTCTATGAAAATTGGGACAATGAGGCATATCATCACTACCTTGCTGCATTTAAGCTTGACGAAAACAAGAAGATCATAGAGCTTTCTGAGGGGATGAAGGTAAAATTCTATCTAACATTGGCTCTTTCTCATCATGCAAGGCTTTTAATCTTGGATGAGCCGACGAGTGGACTTGATCCGGTATCCAGAGATGAAATGAATGAAATTTTTCGACAACTTGCCGAAAAAGGTGTAGCGATCTTGTTTTCTACACATATTACCAGTGATTTAGAGAAATGTGCGGATACTATCACCTACATCAAAAATGGAGAATTGCTTTTATCTACGAAAAAAGAAGAGTTTATCCGTTATTATACAAGGGAAATAGGTGGTGCACCAACACTTGAAGATATTATGGTGTATATCGAAAGAGAAGAGGTGAATCTATGATGAAAAAACTTCTTTATAAGGAAATGAAGTTATCAGCAAATCCTTTGAGCTATTGTTTTATTGTCTTTTCGGTTATGACAATGATTCCAAGATATCCCATTCTTGTCGGTTCTTTTTTTATCTGTCTTGGCATTTTTCATACTTGCCAGCAGATTCGTGAATACGATGATATTACATATACGGTTATGCTGCCGGTTAAGAAACAAGACGTAGTTACAGCTAAATATCTATTTGTTCTGTTTATCGAATTGATGTCTTTTATTTTATGTGCATTGCTAACGATTATTAGAATGAAATTCTTGGGAAATGCCGCTCCTTATGTTACAAATCAATTGATGAATGCAAATGCAGCTTATCTTGGATATATGATGATTGTATTTGCGTCATTTAACAGTATTTTTCTCGCAGGCTTTTTTAAAACAGCTTACAAGATCGGGAAACCTTTTATACTATTCTGCTTAGTAAATTTTATTGTAATAACCGTGGGGGAGGTGCTGCATCATATTCCCGGTTTAGAAAGTTTGAATGAGCCTTCCGATTTAAACGTATTACAGGTTGTCATATTGGCAATTGGCATCATCATGTTTGCGTTATGTACATTGTTATCATATCGAAGAGCGATGAAGAATTTTGAAGAAATTGATTTGTAAAGCTTAGTACATTAGTTAATATTTCTTTATTGATGAAAACAGGACAAAGGTACGGTTATGCAGATAAATCCGAAATCGTAAAAGGTTGTGTGATTGAAGTGTGCAAGGGTGTCGTGTTGAACCCAAAACACGGATTACAATGAGGAGAAATGAGGCGATTGGCTTGAGAGAATCAATCTTGGTGATCGACGATAAGTGTATTTGCTCACACTCTCGCCATCGCCTCTATTATCCTTTCAGTTTTGACTACCGGCGTCGCCGTATGCAGAAGTAGAAATTAAGCAGCTATAGAGCTTGTCTTAATCGTTTTAGGCAATATCAGAACTTAGTTATGTTGCTTTGTTCAGACAGCAATGCCGGATTTGGATCAGGCGAATTGAACAGGTTGAGCATCTTTTGCCTGGATAAGTCGTTCCCTACAAATAGAAGCACATCGCCATCCTTGACTCTTTCGTATGGGCCAGGTGATATTGTTGTCTCTTCTCCTCGCTTTATTGCCACAATAGTTGCGCCGGTCTGTTGCCATATGTTGAGTTCACCGATTGATTTACCGATAAAGTTGCAGTTAGAATCAATCTTCATATCGTGCGGCTTGAGATATGATGTGTTGTGATCTCTTGCATTGCGTGCTATCAAATCATCAAGAAGCTTTGCAAGGTTCTCGAGATTGCGCCTCTGAGTAGCTATGGCATCGACAATCTGTTCTCTTGTCTGTGCAATGGATATCGAATCGTGAAACCTCTCAAAATACAGTTGTGCCTTTTCGCGAGAAGCAACATATGTGCCGCTGCCCTGTTTTACAGTGACAATTCCCATATCTACGAGAACTTGCATTGCTTTGCGAGCTGTTTCAGGGGATACATGAAAAGTGGTGGCGATGGTGGATCTGGAAGTAATTCGATCTCCGACCTCGTACCAGCCTTCAGCGATTTTTTCAGCCATTTCGACAGCAATCTGCTGATATCTTGATTCATATACCCTTGTATCTTCGATTGTAGACATGAAGAACCTCCTCGTAAATTATCGCCTATGATTATAACATCTTAGGGCACAAATAGCATCATAAGCGGGTGGGAATAATTTTTCTTTGACAAAGTGCCAACATTGAGATACAATAGTGTTGGCATTAAATATAGTCACTCGCACATAGTGGCGAATCAGGGATTCGATTTTGAATGAGAATCTCAATTGGAAAAGGAAATTATATATTGCGATTAATGCAGATATTGAATTATTTGAAAGGATGTGTCAGTAATGACCAAAAAATCTGAGTTCGATAAGGTGTTATCTTCAAAAGATATATTGGTAATTGCATTTGGAGCTATGATTGGCTGGGGCTGGGTCATTTCGACCGGTGATTGGATTCACAGAGGCGGAGTGCTTGGCGCGGCAATCGGGTTTGCGCTTGGTGGAATTATGATATTCTTTGTCGGTCTCACATATGCTGAGCTGACTGCAGCGATGCCGCAGTGTGGAGGCGAACATGTATTTAGTTACAAGGCCATGGGAGCGGTTGGTTCATTCATATGTACCTGGGGGATTATCCTCGGTTACGTCGGAGTTGTGTGCTTCGAGGCTTGCGCGTTTCCGACGATCGTGTCGTATATATTTCCAAGGTTCCTGAAGGGATATCTGTATACGGTTGCCGGGTTTGACATCTATGCATCTTGGCTTGCCCTTGCGGTTGCTACGGCTGCGCTTATGACGTTTATCAACATACTCGGTGCCAAGACGGCTGCGATAGTGCAGACTATTTTGACGGCTATAATATTTAGCGTAGGCGTTCTGCTCATCGTAACGTCGACAGTACGCGGAGATATAGGCAACCTGATGCCACAGCTTTTTGCGGGAAGAGGAAATCAGTCGGCCATCAGCCACGTGATGCACGTAGCGGTTATGACACCTTTCTTCTTCATAGGATTCGACGTAATTCCTCAGGCAGCGGAGGAGATTCAGGGGTCGCTCAAAAAGATAGGCAAGATACTGATCATGTCGATAATTATGGCGGTAGCGTTCTACGCGCTGGTTATAATTGCGGTTGGATACCTGATGAATCCTTCGGAGATCAGTGCATCGATGAAGGGTGCAGGGCTGGTAACAGCGGATGCGATGGCTAAAGCATATGGAACCAAGGCAATGGCCGATGTGGTTATCATCGGCGGGCTTTGCGGAATCGTTACGAGCTGGAACTCGTTTATGATAGGCGGAAGCCGTGCGATGTACTCGATGGCGGATTCCAATATGATTCCAAAGGCTTTTGCGAAGCTGCATCCAAGGTTTAAGACTCCTGTAAATGCACTTTTGCTTATCGGAGTTATCTCGATGTTCGCGCCGCTTGCCGGTAGGCAGATGTTGGTGTGGATATGCGACGCAGGAAACTTGGGCTGCTGCCTGGCATACTGCATGGTATCGATTTCGTTCCTGATCTTGAGGAAAAAGGCTCCTGAGATGCCAAGACCATATAGAGTAAAACATTACAAATTCGTAGGAATTATGGCAGCCGTGCTGTCTGGTGGAATGGTTTCGATGTACCTGATTCCCGGTTCGGGAAGTACGCTGGTAACGCAGGAGTGGCTGATGGCCGGAGGTTGGGCTCTGATGGGGGCTGTGTTCTTTGCGATAAACAAGAAGAAGTACGGAGAGCAATTCGGAAAGCACCTTGATATTGCTGTAGAGTATTCGGCGGAGGACCTGGAAGCTATGAGAGAGCACAAGACAGTTAGAACTGCAAGCGATGTGCGAGTTTCGTAAAGAGCGAACATGAAATGAGCATGAAACCAATAAAAATTTTTAATATATAGTGCAAAAAAATATAAACTGTTGTATAATATAGGCGATAAGAAAGAGAAGAGTTTTGGAGGATGGTCCAATGATTATGTAATGGATTTCGAGATATGTTGATACTTATAACTGTGGAGGGTAGACCGAAGGTTTAGGTAAGATTTCGGAATAGGTTAAAGCTTATGACTGTGGAGGATAGACCAAAGGTTTAGTAAGTAATTTGGAAAGGGCTATTGCTTATAACTGTGGAGGGCAGACCAAAGGTTTAGTAACAGATTAGAATTAGCGTATACACTTCAAGATACGGAGGAAGGTCCGGTGTACAGATAGTAATTTGTCGGAGATGATCTCCAATTGAGTAGTGGGATAAGTGCTTTAGAGGGTGTCAAGAGGAATGCTTGACACCCTCTTTTTGTTATGGTATAGTCTTACGGTATGAAAGAAAGTATAAGCAATGTTGAATATACAAGCTTGATGTATGACTTCTACGGTGGTCTGCTCGATGACAGCAAAAGAGAGATTATGGATTTGTACCATGAGGACAATCTGTCTCTGACGGAGATTGCCGAGGAGCTCGGGATGACTAGGCAGGGGGTGCATTATACGCTCAAGAAGGCGGAGGGCATACTTGAGAACTACGAAGATGCGCTCGGGCTTGTTGCGGTGTGGAAGAACAACAATGAACTGGTGGCAGAAGCTGATTCGCTGGTGGAGAAGATGCAGTCGATAGATGATGATGCTGAGCTGCACGGTGCGCTTGCGAGGATGAACGAGATTTTGCATAAGGCTTTGGATTTATAAGATAGAGATGGCTGCTAATCCGCGGATGAGCAGCGAGATGGAGAGATACGGAAGAGATGGCATTCGAAGGATTATCGGAAAAGCTACAAGAGACATTTCGTAATCTGCGAGGCAAGGGCGTTGTAAGCGAGAAGGATATCGATGCGGCGATGCGCGAGGTTAAGCTCGCGCTGCTTGAGGCCGATGTTAACTTTAAGGTAGTAAAGCAATTCGTCGCTACAATCAAGGACAAGGCTATGGGTGCGGATGTGCTCAAGAGCCTGACTCCCGGGCAGCAAGTGCTCAAGATCGTGAAGGAAGAGCTCGTGGACATGATGGGCGGTGCGAACAGCAAGCTCACATATTCGCCAAGCGGATTCACAGTATATATGATGGTCGGTCTTCAGGGAACCGGCAAGACCACAACCTGCGGAAAGCTGGCAGCGTGGCTCAAGCAGAACGGTAAGAAGCCTATGCTGTGCGCGTGCGATGTATATAGGCCGGCAGCTATCGACCAGCTGGAGGTAGTGGGCAAGGCGGTCAATACTCCCGTGTTTACGCTGAGGGAGTCTAATGAACCGCTTGCCATCGCAAAAGCTGCTGTCGAAGAGGCGAAGCGCAAGGGCTGTAATGTACTGATTGTTGATACAGCGGGACGTCTGCAGATAGATGAAGCCCTTATGGATGAGCTTGTTCAGCTTAAAAAGGGTATCAGGCCGCATGAGATCCTGCTTGCGGTGGACGCTCTCACAGGTCAGGATGCGGTAAATATCGCAGCCGGTTTCAATGAGACACTTGGAATTGATGGAATCATCATGACCAAGATGGATGGTGACTCCCGTGGAGGTGCTGCGCTCTCGACCAAGATGGTTACGGGCAAGCCAATCAAGTTCATGGGTACCGGCGAGAAGTATAACGCTCTCGAGCCATTTCATCCGGATAGAATCGCTTCCAGAATCCTGGGGATGGGCGATGTGATGAGCCTTATCGAGCAGGCTGAAAACGCGTATTCTGAAGAGGAAGCTGCCAGGATGGAGGAAAAGTTCAGGAAGAATCAATTCGACCTCAACGACTTCCTCAACCAGATGGGACAGATCAACAAGATGGGCGGAATCGCTAAGCTTATCGATATGATTCCCGGTATTTCGGCGGCTGACAAGAAGCAGATAGATTTTGAAAAAGGCAAGAAGGATCTGGATAGGATGAAGGCAATCATCCAATCGATGACTAACGAAGAGCGCGAGAACCCTAATATTCTCAATGCCAGCAGAAGAAAGCGTATCGCTGCCGGCAGCGGTCAGACGGTACAGAGCATCAATCAGCTGATTAAGCAATTTGATCAGATGAAAGCGATGATGAAGCAGTTTAATAATCCTAAGGCACTCAAGAAAAATAGACTTTTTAGAGGACTAATGGGTTAGCTTAAAACAAATTTATTTTGTTGAGCATAAAATTATATTTTATAAGATAATCAGGAGGAACAAATGGTTAAGATCAGATTGAAGAGAATGGGAGCTCACAAGAAGCCTTTCTACAGAGTTGTAGTTGCCGATTCCAGAACTCCAAGAAACGGAAGATTTATCGAGGAGATCGGTACTTACGACCCTCTAAAGGATCCGGCTGAGATCAAGATTGATAACGAGGCTGCACAGAAGTGGCTCGCTAACGGCGCACAGCCTACCGACACTGTTAGAGCTCTGCTCAAGAAGTCGGGTTGCTTGAAGTAAGGAAGGAAGTAGATGATGGCCGGCTTAGTTGAATCAATTGCCAAAGCGTTAGTATCAAGGCCTGCCGATGTTGTTGTGACCGAAGAGGATCATGGCAACGAAATAGTGATTAAGCTCAGTGTCGCTAAGGAAGACATGGGTAAGATCATTGGCAAACAGGGACGTATTGCCAAGGCGATTAGAACTGTTGTCAAGGCAGCTGCTATCAAGCAGAACAAGAGAGTCACTGTTGATATCGTTGAAGAGTAGCGCGACTCGGACAATTATCATTATCAAGGCATGCGTGGTTCACGCATGCTTATTTCTATAATAAAGAACTATAAATGTGAAGTGTGTGTTCAGTGCGGCGTACGGAGGTACTTATGTCTCTTGCAAATGACAGGACTATGGTAAATATAGGCAGGCTTGGTGCTGCGGTTGGCCTCAAGGGCGAGGTAAGGGTATTGCTCTATGCGGACGATTCCGAGAACCTGTATGAGGGCGCGGTGCTTCTGATAGATGCCGACAGATTCAGTGCAGGCGTTGATGATAATTCGGTATATGGAGTGAGACACTCTGCAGAAATTGAGGTTGAGGCTGTTCGTTATCAGAAGGGCAAGCCTGTTGTCAAGTTCAGCGGAGTTCTGGACAGGACTGCTGCTGAGAAGCTGACCGGAGCGGAGCTGTGCATACCGGAGAGTGAGCTGGCAGAGCTTGAAGATGGACATTATTATTATCGAGACCTGATCGGGCTTGAAGCTCGCGATTGTGATAGCGGAGCTGCGATTGGAACCGTGAGTGATATCATTGACAACACTTCGCAGAGCTTACTTGAAATAGAGCGAGGAAACGGAGACAAGGTGCTGATTCCTTATGTGGACGCCTTTGTCAAGGCTGTGTCGCTTGAGGATGGAGTTATTGAGATTGCTGTTATTCCGGGACTGATAGATGAAGATTAATATTATGACGCTGTTTCCGGAGATGTTTGAGCCGATTAAAGCCAGCATGCTGGGAAGAGCTGCCGATAATGGAATTATCGAGCTGAATATTGTAAATATTAGGGATTATACTGAGGATAAGCATTGTCGCGTCGACGACACGCCTTTTGGCGGCGGCGCGGGCATGCTTATGCAGGTTCAGCCTATTATCACCTGCTACAGGCAGAATGAGTTCGCAGGCAGAACTATCTACATGTCGCCGCGCGGGCGCAAGCTCTCGCAGCAGCTGGCTGCGGAGCTTGCAGGCGAGGGCGAGCTCACGATCCTGTGCGGTCATTATGAGGGCGTGGATGAGCGCGCCCTCGCCGAGCTCTCCGCCGAGGAGATCTCTATCGGAGACTATGTGCTGACCGGCGGAGAGCTGCCCGCTATGGTGTTGATTGATACTGTAGCGAGATTCGTGCCGGGTGTATTGGCGTCCGATGAGTCAGTGATGGAGGAATCGATATATTCCGGCCTGCTGGAGTATCCACAGTACACCAGACCGAGGTCGATGACCGAGGGCGATGTGCCGAATGTATTGCTCAGCGGAGACCATCGGAAGATTGAGCTCTGGAGATTTGAACAGTCTATGAGACTGACCAGAGAGCGAAGACCGGAGCTATGGGCAGACTTCGTCCGGAAATTCCGAGCAGACGAGAAGGCTTATCCCAAGAAGGAACGCCTTCTCATCAAATCGATAATAGACGAATGTCAGACTGAGATTAACCCGCCACTCAAATAGCAATAATTGCTAAGATGCATCGCTGCTGAACCGGTTGTATAAATTATAAAACGCTGCTGTACCGGCTCCGGGGAAGAACTGTCTGTCTTTGTCGAATGCAACCAATGCAAAGGTATAAAGCGCTTATGCGCCGACACCGGTGCAGACATTGCAGTAGCGCTGAGCGTAAGAGTAAAGAGCGCCGCTGCGGATGCGTTGATTAGAAACATTATAAAATATTGTTATAATACGTTGTTTCGTGTAGAATCATTCCGTAGAGGTGTGCATGATGAAGAAAAAGGCCGTATTTTGGGGAGTTATATATGTGATAGCACTGTTTGCCGTCATGGTAATCGTGTATGTGTTGCCGCCGGTGGCAGGCCTTTTTGACAGGTCCTACGTTGCTAAGTACGGCAGCGTTGAAGTGCAGGATGACGCAGATGGCTATATGGTCAGAAATGAGACTGTATACACGGCAGGTAAGGCCGGAACCGTAAAGCACTCCGTGAACGAAGGGGAGCTGATAAAGGGTACAACCAACGTGATTAAGCTCTCCGGCGAAGGTGCGGACAAGGGCAACAAGGATTTTGCGGCGATTATCAAGAAAATGGATAAGGATCGGGTTGTAAATACCGTTAACGGCAACGCAGAGCACCCGGGCTATGTGAGCTACAATGTGGATGGTCTGGAATATTTGAACGAAAGCAATATACACAAGCTGACGGAAAAGAAGCTCGATAAGCTCGGCAAGGCCAAGCCGGAGAAGCTGAGCGAAGGGAAGGTTGCAAAGGGCGATCCTGTGTTTAAGATAATTGAAAATGGCAGCTGGTGGTATGTGTTCTACGCAGATAGGGATGTCGCTAAGCATTATGCCAAGGGACAGAACGTCAAGATTGAAATTGGCGACAAGAAGATGGACGCGATTGTCGAAGATGTGCAAAAGAGCAAGAAAGACTCCGCTAATGTCAGGATAGTTCTGCGCTCCAGGCAGTATTTTGACAGATTCATTTCGGGACGACAGGAGAATGCCAAAATAACGGCGGCCGGCTCGGATGGAGTAGTAATAGAGACGAGGAGCATCGTAGAGAAAAACGGCAATAAGGGCGTAGTGACCAAGGACAAGGTTGGCAGGCTGCAGTTTAAGCCGGTCAGTATCAAGGCCGACAACGGCAAGCAAGCGGCAGTGTTTGAAGATATCTATATGGACAGCAAGGGTAATTACGTCAAGACGATAAGCACGTATGATGAAGTTGTGAAATCGCCGAGCAAACGCGACATCAGGAAAGCAAAGGACGTTAGCAAATAATGAGTATCAGGGAGAATTATCTGGAGATATTGAAGCGCAAGAATGAAGCTGCCAAGCGCGTCGGAAGGAAGGCGGAGGATGTATTGTTGCTGGCGGTAACTAAAAAGCATGTGCCGTCAGAGCTGCAGGAGGCTCTCGACGCCGGTGCGACTGACTTCGGTGAGAACAAGGTACAGGAGCTGCTAAGCAAATACGACGAGATCTACCCTGAAAGGTGGCACCTGATTGGGCATCTGCAGACCAACAAGGTCAAGCAGGTTATCGACAAGGTGACGATGATTCATTCGGTGGATTCGATCAAGCTGGCCAAGGAGATTGATAAGCGGGCTGCTGCGGCTGATTTGGTTATGGACATCCTGATTGAAATTAACCTGGCTGAGGAGGAATCCAAGACGGGAATTGCTAAGGCTGAGGTATTTGAACTCGTAGCTTCGATTGTCAATACTTGTGACCACATCAGGGTGCGCGGTATCATGTGTATTCCGCCAAGGGGAGACACTCCTGAGGATTCTCGTAAATATTTCAGAGAGGCGAGATCAATTTACGATAAGCTACGGAATTCCGAGCTGCCGACAGCGCGCGCTCCCATCGACACGCTGTCGATGGGAATGTCCGCAGACTTTGAAATTGCAATTGAAGAGGGTGCTACGATTGTAAGGGTGGGAAGTTCAATTTTTGGACAGCGCGACTACCGTTAATATGGTAAAATAAATTGATATGGAGTGAGAAAATCTCACGCAGTTTTCATTGAAAAATGAAAATTGGGCATATAATGATATAAATATTAATTGACGTAAATGGAGGAAATAGCCATGGGTTTGAAAGATGCCTTTAAAGCGGCAATCGGAATGGAAACAGAAGACGAGATTGAGGTTTCGGAGGATGAGATTGCTGAAGAGATGAATAAGATGAGAGGCGGTGATAAGCCTGCCGCGCCTATGAGTCAGTCCAGGCCTGAGACCGGCATCCACAAATCAGACGCATCTTATGACAAGATTGAGCCGCTTATCTCGAAGGGCCCTCAGAACAAGGCTTATTCGATGAACGGTTCAGGACCTTTCAAGATGCTGGTGATCGAGCCTAAGAACTTCGATGAGTGTACCAAGCTCGTTGACAACCTAAAATCGAGAAAACCGGTAATCATCAATCTTGAGCACGTTGAGACCGATCTTGCTCGCAAGATGTTTGATTTTCTCAGCGGTGCGACTTATGCTCTTAATGGAAATGTTCAGAGAGTCACATCCAACATTTTCATCTTTGCACCTGCTAATGTTGATATAGCTGCTAAGGTTAATCGCGAGAGTGCCGAAAACGGGCAGATTGGCGAGAAGAGCAGCCCTTGGAGGTAACCGATGGAACTGATTCTGATCAGGGCTGTTTCATGGTTCTGCTCGATACTGCAGATGCTTTTGGTGGTTACAGCCATACTCAGCTGGTTTGCGGGAGCAAGCGAAACCGTCAGAGGCCTATATCAGATGGGAACGCAGCTCACAGCGCCGCTGGTTGATCCTATAAGAAGGTTCATCAATAGAGGTGGGGATTCCCGCATGATGGTCGACTTTTCGCCGTTGATTGCATTTTTCCTCATTGAGATAGTTCAGAAAATACTTATTAGGATAATTCTAATGATTTTTTAGGCGGAAGCCGTGATGTTATTAATTTGATTAAGAAAGAATAGAAGGGAAGGTAGCGATACTATGATAATGCCAATAGATATCGATAAGAAAGATTTTACTCGTGACAAGAAGGGCTATAATTCCAGAGAGGTCGATGAGTTCTTGGATCTTATCATCGTTGACTATGAGAAGGTTCTAAACGATAACAGAAATATGGCTCACAAGATTAAGTTCCTTGAGAAGCAGCTTGAGGAATCGCAGAAATCCGACACAGCTATGCTGGATACGCTTGAGACAGCTAAAAGACTTATGGCAGATATATCGGCAAGTGCTGAGAGAAGGGCTGAGCTCATGATGAGAGATGCTGAGCTGGAGGCTGAGAGCATGCTTCTGGAGGCTAAGACAACGGTTAAGAAGCTCAACGACGAGCATCTGGTTCTCAAGCAGAAGGTTGAGCGACTCAGAGGCAACTACGCTGCAATGCTCAAGCTTGAGATGGAGAAGCTCGACAATGACGAGTACGGTCTGCTTCCTGATCTGGACAGAAGTGATATTCCTGACATCGACAAGGAGCTCAGGACTGCATTTGGCGGAGACGACGCTGCAGTAACTCAGGATACTTTAGTTATCAAGAAGAACGAGGACAAGGCAGAGGAGAAGGCTGACAAGGCTACAGTTTCCGACCTCAGCGAGAGCCTCAAGAATCTTGCTAAGGAGCAGGGCACAATCGACGACACTATTATCCTTAAGTAGAATAGAGAAGATAAATGATATTGGTAATTATAGCGAGTGGGCTGCTGATTGTAGATCAGATTACTAAATTCGCTGTGAGAAGCCGCATGGAGATTGGAGAAACGCTCCCCGTGTTCCGTGGCGTATTGGATATTACATACGTCCAGAATCGGGGAGCTGCTTTTAGCTTATTCCGGAATTCGCAGCTTATCACAGTAATATTGCCCATCATAACAATTCTAGCCGGGATAGCATTTCTGGTGTATCTCAGGCGCAATAATGAGAGAGTAGCGGAGCTCGGAGCACTGCTGATCGTGTCCGGCGGAATCGGTAATCTCATCGACAGAACGGTCATAGGGTTTGTGACAGACATGATCTCGGTAGGACGGTTTCCCGTATTTAACGTAGCCGACATATGCGTGACGGTCGGATGTGGATTGCTTATACTATGGGTGATACTCGGGGAGATAAAAAATGCTAAAGCCTAAGGAAATACAGGAGAATGCGGAGCGTGACGAGCGGCTGCAGGGTGCTGAAAATGTGGATTTGAAGGAAGCTGCAGAGCTTGATGATGACCTGCTGCAACCTGATGACCTGCTGCAAGCGGGAGGGCCGATTGCTGAGGTCAAGACTCTTACCCCGGGAGCAGCCGATGCGGGTAAGAGACTTGATTCCTACATAGGCGAGGCGACCGACCTCTCGAGGAGCTATGCACAGAACCTCATCGAGGACGGTCAGGTCAGCGTCTCCGGCAGGCAGGTAGCCAAGAAATACAAGGTCAAGGCAGGTGAGAGCATCACTATCAATATACCGGAGGCTAAGTCAATCGACGCTGCCCCGGAAAATATCCCGATAGATATAGTCTACGAAGATGATGACGTGATAGTGGTAGAGAAGCCGCGCGGAATGGTTGTGCATCCGGCTGCAGGCAATCCCGATGGTACACTGGTCAATGCGATTATGTACCACTGCGGTGATTCGCTGTCGTCTATAAACGGGGCAATCCGGCCGGGGATTGTGCACAGGATAGATAAGGACACGAGCGGACTGCTCATGATAGCCAAGAATGACAAGGCTCACGAGTCGCTCACAGCGCAGCTCAAGGTACATTCGGTGACCAGAGAGTATATAGCGCTGGTCTTTGACAATATCAGGAAGGATAAGCTGACCATAGACGCGCCTATCGGCCGAGATGACATCAATAGGCTCAGAAGGGCAGTAAACGGAGCAGGTTCGAGGGATGCGGTCACTCATATCAGAGTGCTGAAGAGGTATGGCAAGTACACCTTGATAGCCGCTAGGCTGGAGACCGGCAGGACTCATCAGATTAGAGTCCACATGGCATCAATCAAACATCCGCTTGTTGGCGACGCGTTGTACGGACCTAAGAAGCAACCCTTCGGATTGACAGGGCAGCTCCTGCACGCTAGGCTGCTGGGCTTCGTACATCCAAGTTCCGGCGGGTATATGGAGTTCTCCAGCGAGGTGCCGAAGTATTTCCGGGAGGTGCTGGATAAGATCGAATTATAAACTCGCAAACTACTTCTCTGCCTTCGGCAGCTGAGGCTTCACATATACCGTTGCGTTGTGTGTAAAGATAACCATACCCGGCTTAGCACCGCTTGGCTTCTTGACGTATTTTATAAGCGTAAAATCGACAGGCACGTTATCGCTGTCCTTGCCCTTGCTGTGATAAGCAGCGATGGAAGCGGCTTCATAGATTGTTTCAGCAGGGATATCGTCCAGTGTCTCGCCGGCTTCTGTCACAAGGATGACGTGGGAGCCGGGAATGTCCTTGGTGTGAAACCACACGTCTGTGCGGCTGGCTGTCTTAGTCGTCAGTTGATCATTTTCCTTGTTGTTACGGCCGACAAAAACGTGATGACCGTCGGAAAGGGTGAACTCCGGGGGAACCTGCTTCCGGTGCTTGCGCTTATAGCCGGGCTTAGTTCGGAACCTGATATACCCGGTTTCGATTAACTCGTCCTTGATCTGCTCCAGCTCATTTTCGGTAGCTGCAGACTCAATGCTCTGCAGCACGCTTTCGAGGTAGGTGATATCGGAGTCGACCTCTTCGAGCTGTACCGCCTTCTCCTTGAGTGCAGTGCGCGCCTTTGAATACTTCTTGAAGTAGTGCTGCGCGTTCTTGGAGCCGGAGAGCTTCTCGGATATCGGAATAGTGATATCGGAATCGTCGTAATAATTTACTACCTCGACAGAGCGAGCACCGGGCTTTATCAGATGGAGGTTTGCGGTGAGCAGTTCACCGTACAGCCTGTATTTATCTGAATCTTCGGCTCTAAGCAGATCCTCGGACAGTCTCTTTTTCTTAAGAAGCGCCTTGTCCAGTGCGGACTTGGCAATCTTGTGCAGAGGCACCGATTTCTGTTTGATTATATTGGTGCCGGCGCGGTGCTGATAAAAGAACTCAACGCAGCTGCTCAAGCTGCTAAATGTCTGTTTTCGCAGCCCTTCATATTCCGACAGCTCGGTGATATGAAACTCACGCGGGGTGTCATCGTCATTGAAATACACGACCGGCGCAGCCGAACCGCTCACAGCGGCCTCGGAGATCTCTCTGAGTCTTTCCGCAGGATCAACGGCAGCAATAAGCTCTCTGGCGATTGCCGGAGATATACCGGAAATACGGCTCATAATCAGCCTTTCGCTGAGCACTGTCCCCTCGCTGTCGGTAAAGTCTGCCGTCGTTACCTCGTTATAAGGTGTTTTATCCTGAGCAGGCGGGTATACGTAGGTGACTCCGGGCAGCAGCTGTCTGTACCTGTTTATGTCTATAGAAATTCTCTTAATCGCATCGATGATCTTGCCTGTATCTATATCGACCAGCACGATGTTGCTGTGCTTACCCATAATCTCGACAATAAGGCGCTTGGAGGTTGTAAAGCCAAGCTCTGTCTGTGCCTCAATATCAATCTCTACAATCCGTTCTGCGCCCTTCTGTCTGACCGCGGTGATACGACCGCTCTGGATGTGTTTTCTGAGAAGCATACAGAAATTAGGGGGCTGCATCGGATTGCTGTACTTGCTCTCCGTGAGGCAGATGCGCGCAGACTGGCTGCCGCACGATGCAAGCAGCTTGACGTTGCCCGCTCTTGTGTGAATCTGTATTAATAAATCCTCACCGCCGGGCTGATATATCTTCTCGATCTTGCCGAGCGTTATATCGTTCGCCAGCTCTGTGGCCATAGCGGATATGATGATGCCGTCAAATGCCAATTCGTATTCCTTTCCGGTGCTCACGTGATGCACGCTTTAGGGAGCCTTATGCATGCTCATCATGCATAACAGCGCCCCGCCGTGCCGAGCATTTCCACCGGCACGATGGTAAATAGCATATCATGCAAATGCACATTTTTCAAGGGTAGCAGGGTGTTGTGTTTACTTTGAAATATATAAAGGATATAATCAGTAGGCTAGATGAAAGGGAGGTAGACACATGGTCAAGAGTATGACGGGATATGGCAGAGGTATATACAGCGATGAACAGAGGAGCATCACCGTAGAGATTAAAGCTGTGAATCACAGATACTGCGATATCAGCGTCAAGATGCCCAGGAGGTACTCTTTTGCAGAGGAGAAAATCAAGGCCGCTGCCAAGGAAGTGCTGATGCGGGGCAAAATCGAGATAGGGGTGTCTATCGATAATTTTGGCAAAAGTGAGACAGATGTCAATCTGAATCTGGATGCTGCAAAGCGTTACTATGATGCGCTTACTGAGCTGGGTCAGAACTTCGACCTGTCCGGAGACGGGCAGATATCCTTGAGCTTGCTTGCAGGCATGACAGATGTGCTTACGACGGTACCGGCTGCGGAGGATGAAGAGGAATTTGTGAGGGAGCTAATGACTGCTCTGGATGAAGCGCTCGCCGGCATTTCCGAGATGAGAGCTGTTGAGGGTGAGAAGCTGGCAGCAGATATCCTCAAGAGGGCTGCTATTATGGAGAACACCAAGAACGCAATCGCTGAACGCGCTCCCAAGATAGAGGTTGAATACAAGGAGAGATTGCATACCAGGATCAATGAGCTGCTGGATGGAAGCGTTGAGATTTCTGAGGAGCGACTTGCGCTTGAGGCTGCGGTGTTTGCCGACAAGTCTAATATAACTGAGGAACTGGTACGGCTCGGCAGTCATATCGACCAGCTGAGGAGCTTTATAAACAGCGAAGAAGAAGCCGTTGGCAAGAAAATCGACTTCCTGGTGCAGGAGATGAACAGGGAGGCTAACACTATAGGCTCCAAGGCAAATGACATGGAGATCACCTCGAGAATGCTCGAGCTCAAGGCAGAGATTGAGAAGATCCGCGAGCAGGTGCAGAACATCGAGTAGTACGGCTGTACGGCATGTGATGCGGGATTTGCAAGGATTAACGTAAATACTGCTAGAGAGAATTCGGCTTTTATGGTATAATACAAGCCAAATATTCAGTATAGGAGACAGCAATGGGAAAGTCCGGCCATAACGACGGCAGACTCTTTGTTATCTCGGGGCCGTCGGGCGCAGGAAAGGGTACTATTTGCAAGCGTTTGCTTAAGGCTATAGATATCTCGCTTTCGATTTCGATGACGACCAGAGCGCCCAGACCGGGTGAGATAGATGGCAAAGACTATTATTTTGTGACGGTAGAAGAGTTCGAAGAAAAGATCAGGAACGGCGATATGCTTGAATATGCGAGGGTGTTTGACAACATTTACGGTACACCTAAGGATATGGTGATCAAGCAACTCGAGAAAGGCAGAGATGTCATACTAGAGATTGATGTGCAGGGAGGACTGCAGGTCAAAGAGAAGATGCAGGAGCAGGCAGTTCTGGTATTTGTGCTTCCGCCTGACCTTGATACGCTCCGCCGGAGGATTATCAACCGAGGCACCGAGACTGAAGAAGTAATCGATAAGAGATTTAACGAGGCTATCAATGAGATAAAGCTGATTGGCGAATATGATTACTGTATCGTCAACGACGAGCTTGACGAAGCCGTATATGATCTGCAGGCGATAATCATGGCCGAGAGACGGCGAGTGCCGGACAAGATCATGCCAATCGTTAGAGAATATGAGAAGGGACTATAGGAGGTACATTAATCATGATGCTATATCCGGCAATTAACGAGCTTAACGAGCTAACTGACAGCAGATACACGCTGGTTGTGCTAGCTGCCAAGAGAGCCAGAGATATTATAGATGGCAAGCCTGTGCTGACAGAGGTTGATGCTGAGAGGCCTGTGAGCCTTGCAACTAATGAGATTGCAGAGGGGAAGATCAAATATAAGAGAGTCGATGCACCTGTGGAGAAGGCTGAGACTGCTTCGTTTGATAAATTTGAGCTTGCACTTGATGGAGATGATGTAGAGCCATCGGCAGCATTTGAGTCAGAAGCGGCTGTCGATGGAGAGATAGAGGCGGCAGTGTCCGATTCAGATACTGTAGAGCAGGACGCATAGGTTGCATGATGTAATATGGTAGTTGAAATGGAAGTCGTCATGATTTCCATTTTTTGTGTATAGATGATTTATAGGCGGTACGATGGAGAGTTATTTTAGAGAGATTGCATATGGGAAATAGTGTTGAGACAGACCTGATGAAGCTGATTGTCGCACTCAACCAATCTCAATCCGGCGGTCAGGATGTTCATATAGAAGAAAAGAAGTACGGGCTAATTGGCGGCAGTGTCAGTCACAGCTTATCCAAGAGGCTGCACGGGCTGATTGGGGGCTATGCGTACAACCTTATCGAGCTCAGAGATGCTGACAGACTCGGAGAGGTGGTGCGTATGCCGGGATACTATGGCTTTAACATCACAAATCCTTATAAAGAAGCGATCATTGAGCATCTGGATGAGCTGTCTGAAGAGGCTGAGGCAATCGGTGCTGTCAACACGGTCAGGAAGCTGCCGGATGGCAGGCTTAAAGGCTATAACACAGATTATCTGGGGCTGATGAAGATCTTTGCGCCGGGCTCTGCAGAGGGGAAAAAGGTTGCTGTACTCGGAACGGGAGGAGCTTCGTTATCCGCAGCATATGCAATGCAAATGCTCGGTGCGCGAGAGATTTGCCGCATATCCCGCAGTTCGGAGAGAGCTGCTAACGGTATATATGGATATCGGGATTCATACTGGCATGATGCAGAGGTGATTATCAATGCGACTCCGGTTGGCATGTTTCCGGACAATGGCAGGTCACCTCTGGATAGCGTTGATATGTCTTGGGATAAGCTGAGCAGTGCAGAAATGGCGGTGGATTTAATCTACAATCCGCACAGAACGAAGTTCCTGCAGGACGCATCAGCTGCAGGGGTATCCACGATTGGTGGACTCGGAATGCTCATCTGGCAGGGCATCTACGCCAGGGATATCTGGGAGGGTCGCGAGATGGAACCGGATTATTCGCTGGCAGCATCTGTGATGGAGAGATTGCTCCGCGAACAGCTCAACCTGGTGACTGTCGGAATGCCGGGAAGCGGCAAATCCTCGATAACGAAGCAAGTTGCTTATGCGCTTAAGCGAAAATTTATAGATATAGACAGGGCGATAGCTAAGGATGTGGGGCGTCCGATAAATTCGATCATCAATAGAGATGGAATTGAGGCTTTTCGAGGGCTTGAGTACGATAAAATCAGGGAAATCTGCTCCGGGAACTATCTGGCAGTTGCAACCGGCGGTGGGGCGATACTGAACGAAGCAAACAGAGAGCTTATACGAGAGAACAGCGTTGTCATCTATATAGATCGACCTGCGAAGTTCTTGGCTACCAAGAACAGACCTGTCAGTCAGAAACGGGGCGTTCATGTGCTGTACAAGGAACGCGGGCAGATATACAGAGACGTTGCAGACGTTAGGGTCCGCAATCGCTATAAGTTTGGAGCTGCGAAGCAGCCGGATGGTAAAAGCAGACAGACGATGGACAAGCAACGGATGAAGCCGGAGCAGTCGCAGTACATGAGAGATATTAAAAGATTTGCAAGAAGCATAGCCAAGAAATACAAGCAGCACATCCATGAGATTGTGGAACGCGACATGCGAGGCATCAGCGGTCAGGCAGAAAGGGATAGATGAAGCTTCCGGTTATCAATGTACCTGATAATAAATGCAGACAATCAATAACAAAGATAAAGCAGGTGACTCTCAGATGAGAGCCGCCTGTTACGTTTTTGTTATATGCCGACAACTGTCACTCAGTGTCGTTGAAGCCCTGCGCTGCCGGAGTACAGAGCAGAGCATAGCCCGGGCTCTAGAACAAATCTAGACCAAAGAATGTGTTGAGCTGCCCTATAAGTATGAAGAATGTGAATATAGGTGCAACCCACTTGATGCAGAATCTGTAGAATTTCTCCGACTTGAATTCTGAACCGATATGAACCTCTTCAGGAAGGACGTTTGGACGCACCCAACCGAAGATGATGGTCGTGATGAACGCGCCGAACGGCATCAGCAGACCTTCAGCCAGCAGGTCGAAGCCATCGAGCCAGATGAACTTTCCGAACATAGGTGGCAAATATTTGCCAAGTCCGTCGCACGCTACAAGGAGTCCCATGCACAGACACACCAGCCCGAATATCCAAGCGAGCTTTTTGCGCTGGTTGCCCTTACCTTTTCTGATACCGTAATCGATAAATGAACCGATGATTGCTTCGAGTACTGACATCGAGGATGTTATAGCAGCTATTACTACCAGTCCGTAGAACAGAACTCCGAATATTGGACCCAGCTTGCCCATACCGTTAAATACGGTCTGCAGAGTCATGTACAGCAGGCCGACTCCGCCCTGTGGGCTCTGTCCGCTTGCAAATACCGCAGGCATGATAGCAAGTCCGGCCATGAGAGCAATGACGGTGTCTGCGACAGGAATTATTAAGCTGCTTCTCTCTATGTTCTGATCCTTCTTCATATAAGAACCGTATGTAACCAGTATACCCATACCTAGTGACAGCGAGAAGAATACCTGGCCGCCGGCTGCAGCGAGAACCGTTATCCAGCCTGTTCCCTTGAATACGGAGAAGTTTGGCTTGAACAGAAAGGCTATACCTTCCGAAGCTCCGGGAAGCGTGACACTTCTGATGATTATTATCAGCAGCATGAAGAACAGTGCCGGCATAGCAATCTTATTGAAGCGCTCGATTCCTTCGGAGAGGCCGCGGGCAACTATTATTATTGTAAGAACAAGGAAGATTGCTGTAAAAACAGATGACTGTAATCTGTCTGAAGAAAGCTGTGCAAAATAGTCAGGGCCGTCCATACCGTTAACACCCCATTTTGCGCCAAAGAGGTCACCGAGATTTGCAATTGTATACTTCAGACAATATCCGCCAAGGTACGAATAGAATCCAAGGATGAAGAAAGGAGCTAGAGCTCCGAACCACCCGACGATTGTGTATTTCTTGCTGATTGCGTGATATGCAAGGATGATTGAACTGTTGGTCTTTCTGCCCAGGGACAGCTCGGTCATGATTAATACGTATCCGGCAAATACGGCCAGTATCAGGTATAGGATCAGGAAGGCAAAGCCTCCATTCATTCCCAGCTTATACGGGAATCCCCACAAATTACCGAGTCCAACGGCAGAACCTATAGCAGCGAGCATGAAACCCAGTGAGCTGCCCCAAGATTCTCTCTTAGCTTTCTTGTTTTGCATTTTTGTTCCTCCGATTAAATTTTGCTTCGTGAATGATGATATTATACAAGAATAGAAAATAGTTTGTCAACATATACAAAAAACTTATTTAAATTATAAATATAAATACAAAATTAGACTTCGCAAAATATAAAAATTCTATTTTTAATAAAATTAATATAAAATTTTAAAAAGTCATAAAAAGACATTGACATGTTCAGGAGGCGGTGGTACTATTGCATCATCACATCAGCGCTTTACTACGGTAAATTAAAGAAGCAAAGCGCAACACGGATGATTTAGAGGAAGCATTAAAGAGGAGAGATTAAGATGAACAGCAAGATGAAGAAAGTGATTGCTATCGGGCTCACAGCGATGACCGTGCTCGGACTCACAGGCTGCGGAGCCGGTTCCAAGTCGGATCTGGAGTATGTAAAGGACAAGGGCGAGCTCATTGTCGGACTCGACGATACTTTTGCCCCTATGGGATTTCGCGACAAGGATAACAAGCTGATTGGCTTTGATATTGACTTGGCTAAGGCGGTTACTAAGGAAATGGGAATCAAGGTCAAGTTCCGGCCTATCGACTGGTCGGCTAAGGAGGGTGAGCTCAAGTCTAAGAATATCGACTGCGTGTGGAATGGTATGTCCGCTACGCCGGACAGGCAGAAGAGTATGTCATTATCCAAGAAGTATCTGCAGAACAGAATCCTCATAATGTCGCTTGACCCCAATGTAAAGGTCAACAGCGCAGATGACCTTAAGAATATGAAGCTTGGAACTCAGGCAGATTCCGCTGCTCTGGAGGCTATCAAGAAGGATGACAAATACAAGGAATTCAAGGATAACGTGTCTGAGTATAAGACTTATGACGAGGCTATTCTCGACATGAAGGCAGGTCGTGTGCAGGCTGTAGCAATTGACGAGGTGTACGCAATATATAATAATAAGAACAAGGATACACTTTATGAATCGCCATTCAATTTCGGAGCTGACTACTATGCAGTGGGCTTCCGCAAGGGTGACAAGAAGCTAACAGCTGAGGTAAACAAGGCCTTTAAGGCTGTAATCGACAGCGGGGAAGCTCAGAAAATCAGTGAGAAGTGGTTCGGCAAGAACATGGTTGTATTCGAAGGATACGACAAATAAGCAGCTAATATACAATTAATTACGATATGAGCTGAACAGCCAATGCCGCCCGGCATTGGCTATCTATATTAAAGGAGATTATGATGGCTTACATCGGAGAGATTTTACCGTTAATGTTACAGGGCGCAATTATTTCGCTCAAACTTTTCGTGCTGACTCTTGTGCTGTCGCTGCCGCTTGGGCTGCCTATATGCCTGGGCGAACAGAGCAGGATTGCACCTATCAGGTGGCTGTGCAAGACATATGTATTTATATTTAGAGGCACGCCTCTGATGCTGCAGCTGTTTTTTTTCTATTTCTTCTTCCCGATTCAGCTTGGAATCCGCATGGCTGCATTTCCAACTGCCATTCTCACGTTTTCCGTCAACTATGCGGCGTACTTCGCGGAGATATACAGGGGGGGATTTAACAGCATTGACAAGGGACAGTATGAAGCGGCGTATTCGCTTGGCTTCACTCACAGCCGGACCCTGTCTAAAATCGTAATTCCGCAGATGTTCCGCATCGTAATTCCACCTATTTCGAACGAGGTTATCACTCTTATCAAGGACACGGCGCTCGCATCGACAATCGCGCTTGCTGAAATGATGAAGGTTGCTCAGGGGATGGTTAACCGCGATGGAACGCTGGTTCCGTACGTGCTGGCAGCCGGAATCTACCTGGTGTTTACGTTCGTGATGACTATAGCATTAGGTAGGGCAGAGGTTAAGTATTCTCAGTACTAGACTGGGAAAATGCAAATTGAGCTATAGTTAAAGGTATTTCGCGCGATGGCAGCCGGTGATGCCTGTTATGCGGTTTTGCATGCTGTTGTCATTCGCGTTTTTTATGGACATGATAATAAAATTAAAAGTGATTATTGTATGTAAATGCATACACTGAATACTGTAATTGTGGTACAATATAAATAATTTCAAAAATAATTAGTTATTTGTACAGAAAGGGAATGCAAGTATGAAATTAAGCAGAAACTCAGAAGCGATGCAGTTTTCGCCTATTAGAAAGTTCAATCCTATTGCAACAGAAGTCGAGAACTCAGGGGTAAAGATATATCACCTCAACATCGGGCAGCCGGATGTCAAGACGCCTGAATGTTTTGCAGCGGCAGTCAATGCGTATGACGAAGATGTTCTTGCATACCAGCAGTCTCAGGGCGACATCAACTTTCTGGAGGCGGTTTGCGATTACTACCGGAGGGAGTATGGCATAGAATATAAGCCTACTGACATCGTAGTTACGATGGGTGCATCCGAAGCTCTTACGATGACTTTTACCACAATACTGGATCCCGGTGACGAGGTGCTGATAGCTGAGCCGTTCTACAGCAACTACTGCACATTTGTCCTCACTACAGGTGGCGTTGTAAGGCCTATACCTACTACATCGACAGAGGGATACCGTTACGCTAGCAAGGAGAGACTGGAGGCTGTGATTTCTGACAAAACCAAAGCTATTGTCTGTATCAATCCCGGCAACCCGACAGGTCTTGCACTGACACCGGAGGAGATGGAGACAGTTGCAGACTTTGCGATTGAGCACGATCTATGGCTCATTGCGGACGAGGCATACAGAGAGTATGTGTATGATGGTATGAAGCCACACAGCTTCGCTAACATTGATAGAATCAGTGATCGACTGATTGTCATCGATTCCGTATCCAAGAGATTCTCAGCTTGCGGTGCTAGAATAGGCTTTGCGGCATCTAAGAATGAAGACTATATCACCGGTATCATCAAGCTGGCTCAATCCAGACTGTGCGTATCCACAATCGATCAGATCGGCTCGGCAGAACTCTTCAAGCTGCCTCATTCGTACTATGAGGAGATGAACAAGGAGTACTGCGGCAGAAGAGATGCAGCATATGAGGAAATCATGCAGATTCCGGACGTTATCTGCCACAAGCC
The DNA here is from genome assembly GCF_000525775.1 of Mogibacterium timidum ATCC 33093. Lineage (GTDB taxonomy): Bacteria > Bacillota > Clostridia > Peptostreptococcales > Anaerovoracaceae > Mogibacterium > Mogibacterium timidum. The sequence continues at coordinate 24,376 of NZ_JALU01000013.1, forward strand.
GGGCGGCGCTTTTTACATGATGATTGACCTCCCGATTGATGACGCCGAAGACTTCCTGATGTTCCTGCTCACAGAGTATCGGGATAACAACGAAACTGTGATGTTCGCACCTGCCGGCGGATTCTACGCTACACCGGGTAAGGGAAAGAGCGAGATTAGAATCGCTTATGTGCTGGAGAAGGAATATATCAAAAGAGCTTGCGAGCTGATTCGCACAGGACTGGAGGCATATATGGCAAAGAACGTGCAGGAATAAGCGTGTAAATTTGCTGCCCGGAATCCATTTTTAATAAAATCCATCTAAAAGCCGCGTCCCACGAAGGACGCGGCTTTTACTCTCTCTCCTTAAAAGTGTGCATTTAATTTGAAACTTGGCGTGAACGTCATAAAATAGAAGCATATAATTAAACACTGGAGGGTAGATATGAACATTGGAATTAAAGGATGCAGGGAACTTGTTGTAACTGAGAAGCTGACTGCCGGGAGCGTGGGGAGTGGAGAGCTTGATGTCTATGCAACTCCCTCTATGATCGCCCTTATGGAGGGGACTGCTTCGGAGTCGGTCAAATCCGGGCTTGAAGCTGGACAGGGCACAGTTGGAACCGGCATCTCCATCCGGCATCTCGCAGCCACACCGGTCGGCATGAAGGTAAGGTGTGAGACTGAGCTTGTGGAAGTAGATGGGCGCAGGCTGATATTTCGCATCGCAGCTTACGATGAGAAGGAGAAAATCGGTGAGGGAACTCACGAGAGGTTTATCATCTACAATGAGAGATTTCAGGATAAGGCGAACTCCAAGCTCGGATAGCAGCCGGAGGGCGAAATAGCAAATCTTAAACCCGGATCAGATTTGTGCAATGGAGCTTGTATCAAGGGGGAACTATGGATAAGCAGATGAATCGCGATTATGTGATTATCAGGACGAGCGTAATCGGCATCATTGCAAATGTGCTGCTTGCCGCTTTTAAGGCCGTCATAGGGACGGCAACGCACTCTATCGCCATTGTTATGGACGCGGTCAACAATCTGAGTGACGCTCTGTCTTCTATTATTACGATTGTGGGAACCAAGCTGGCCGGCAAGGCGCCGGACAAAGATCATCCGCTGGGACACGGAAGGTATGAGGATCTCACGGCTATGGTTATAGCTGTGATCGTTCTGTACGCCGGCGTTACTGCGCTGCAGGAGTCGGTCAAGAAGATTCTCAATCCTGAGACACCTTCATACACGAATGTTTCGCTTTTGATCATCGCTGCGGCAGTTCTCGTGAAGCTGCTGCTCGGCAGATATGTAAAGTCGGTCGGGGTAAAGGTCAATTCGGATTCGCTCGTGGCCTCGGGTAGCGATGCGCTTTTTGATTCGATCATATCCATCTCGACTCTTGTCGCTGCAGGACTGTATATCGGATTTGACATCAGCCTGGAGTCCTATCTGGGCGCAATCATTTCAGTTGTAATAATCAAGGCAGGTATCGATATGCTGCGCGAGACTATCAGCAAGATCCTCGGTGAGCGTGCAGACAGCAAGCTGTCTACTGAGATAAAGGCTGCAATAGCGGAGATCGATGGCATAAACGGTGCATACGATTTGCTCCTTCACAACTACGGACCCAACACGATAATCGGAGAGATTCATATCGAGGTACCGGATACTTATACAGCGGCGAAAATTGATGAGCTCACCAGGCAGATACAGGAGAAAGTCTACACCAAATATGGTGTGGCAATTGCTACCGTCGGAGTATATTCGATGAATACCACTGATGACAAAGCCTTGCAGATCAAGAGCGACATTACCAGATTCGTTATGTCGGAAGAATACGTGCTGCAGATGCATGGATTTTACATAAACGAGGAGAAGGCTCTGATGGTATTTGACATAGTTGTGGACTTTATGGCTCCGGATAGATATGCAGTCCGCGATCAGATATTGAAGAAAATTGCGGAGAAATATCCGGAATATCAGGTGCAAATTACGCTTGATCTTGATGTCAGCGATTAGTTCAGATTCAGATAGGAAAGAAGGGATTAAAAGTGAAGATTATTGCGATTCTTGTCTTTGTACTTGTTATCGGACTGATAATCAGTGAGAAGGTCCATAGAGCAGCTGCAGCACTTGCGGGTGCTGTTGTGCTGATTTTGACCGGAGTTATGTCCGGTCAAAAGGCGTTGTCATACATTGATTTCAACACAATAGGCGTGCTGGTCGGTATGATGATACTGGTTGCTGTCATCAGACAGTCAGGGCTATTCGAATACGTCGCTATCAAGGCGGCTAAGGCTGTTCATGGTGATCCCTGGAAGATTATGATTGCTTTTATACTTATAACAGCAGCGCTTTCGGGAATTCTCGATAACGTAACGACGGTACTGCTCGTCGGACCGATGACGATAGCTATCGCCAGGATGCTGGAGATTAATCCGGTACCTTTCCTTATGACTCAGATTCTGGCTTCTAACGTAGGCGGTACTGCGACTCTCATCGGTGACCCGCCTAACATAATGATCGGAAGCGCTGCGAACCTATCGTTTATGGATTTCATTGCAAATACAGGTGCAGCTGTCGTGCTCATACTTGTATTCATGATTATCATGATGAAATTCGTGTACAAGAAGGAGATAGAGGTGTCAGGGCTGGATACGTCCAAGATTATGAGCCTGGATCCTGACAAGTCAATCACCGACAAGCCGCTTCTAATAAAAGGTGTAGTAGTAATTGGTCTCGTAATAGTCGGATTTATACTGCATGACAAGCTTGGTCTGGAGTCGTCTGTAATCGCGCTGACTGCTGCGGCAATCATGCTGATTATCGGCAAGCAGAGTGTTGATAATGCCATTCAGGATGTTGAGTGGACCACGATTATATTCTTTATGTCGTTGTTTGTAGTCGTCGGAGGATTGACGGAAACCGGAGTTATCAAACAGATGGCGGCCGTGGTAATCGATAAGACCGCCGGGCATCCGGTGATTATGATGCTCATACTGCTCTGGGCTTCGGCGATTCTGTCATCATTCCTGGATAACATTCCATTTGTAGCGACTTTGATTCCGCTGGTTCTGGCTCTGAAGGCCGGTGGCATGGACGTAGAACCGTTGTGGTGGTCGATTTCACTTGGCGCTTGCCTCGGTGGAAACGGAACTATGATCGGTGCATCTGCCAACGTAGTTTTGTCGGATATAAGTACTAAGCACGGATATCCAATCACATTTAAGAGCTATCTGCGTATCGGCATGCCTTTTATGCTGGGATCGGTAGCGATTTCAATGATATTCCTGTTGGTTAAATACGCAATGTAATAGATTGGAGGGTGCAATATGAGCAATGCATTTACGACCGATAAAGTGTCCAGTGATGTGATAAATATGATGATAAAGCAGCTGGGGGCTATTACAGTCAAGAACAAGCCCGCTCACATCAATATCTATGAATTTGAGGTTGGCGAGGATCTTACGCTTAAATATATGCTGGATATCAGAAGGGACCATGCCATGTATCTGCGCCGTGTAACCCCATATCCTATGCTGCTCGGCAAGTTTTACGGTGAGACGGACGTGGTGGAATTCATCAAGCGCGATCTCGCTAAATTCAGAAATGCTCACAAGACTGATAAGCTCAACCAGTTCCTGGAGCTGGTGGATAACTTGACGCAGTTCAATAGGGAGATAGAGCAGCTGTTCCTCAACAGGAAGGTTCCAACGGCCGCATTTGAAGAGTTTTCGGATGAGATGAATCATATCAGGGCAACTATAGAGCAGGTTGCCCGCGAATGCCCAATGCTGTATGATGAGGAGACTCAGCTGAATATCGGACATGACGAGTTGTAGAGAGCTACAGGTGCGATGCTGTAAGGCGTGACTGCAAGATAACTTTGAAAATCAGAAAGTCGAGGGGAATATGCCTGAATTCAAGGTTCATTCAGAATTTGAGATGACAGGAGATCAGCCGCAGGCGGTAGAGAAAATAGCAAAGAGCATAGAGTCTGGAAATAGATTCCAGACTCTTCTTGGCGTTACCGGATCCGGTAAGACGTATACGATGGCCAAGATAATCGAGAAGGTGCAGAAGCCGACGCTTATTATCTCGCATAACAAGACGTTGGCGGCGCAGCTTCATGGCGAGATGAAGGAATTTTTCCCGGATAACGCTGTCGAGTACTTCGTGTCGTACTACGACTTCTACCAGCCTGAGGCCTATGTCGCTTCAACCGACACATACATAGAGAAAGATGCTGATATCAACGATGAGATTGATAAGCTCAGACATTCAGCCACTGCGGCAGTGCTTGAGCGCAAGGATGTAATCATTGTTGCCAGTGTGTCATGCATCTATGGTTTGGGTAGTCCTAATTCATATAGGAATCAACTGTTGTCGCTGAGACCGGGTATGGAGATGGACAGAGCCGAGATGATGCGCAAGCTCATAGACATGCAGTATGAGCGAAATGACATAGACTTTCATCGAGGTGCTTTCCGAGTTCGCGGGGACATCATTGACATCTATCCTGCGGGCGGAGAAGAGGCTGTACGCGTTGAAATGTTTGGTGATGAGATAGAAGAGATCAAGGAGATGAATGCTCTCACAGGTGAAATCACCGGGGTAAGGAGCCATATTTCCATCTTCCCTGCTTCTCACTATGTGACCAGCAAGGAGGATATGGAGCTGGCTGTCGGGACTATCAGAGAGGAGCTCGACGAGCGTGTCAAATGGTTCAAGGATAACGGTAAGTTGCTCGAGGCAGAACGAATCGAGCAGAGGACTAACTACGACATGGAGATGATGATGGAGGTTGGAACCTGCAAGGGTGTCGAGAACTACTCAAGGCACCTGAACTTCCTCAAGCCGGGCGAACGCCCTTACGTGCTGCTCGACTATTTTCCGGACGACTTTCTAACCATCATAGACGAGTCGCACGCGATGCTGCCACAACTCAGGGCTATGTACAATGGCGATAGAGCCAGGAAGAGTTCGCTGGTCGAATTCGGTTTCAGGCTCCCGTCGGCGTTGGACAACCGGCCTCTCAAATTCGAGGAGTTTGAGCAGGTCACTAATGATTTGCTGTTTGTAAGCGCTACCCCCGGCAAATACGAGCTGGAGAACTCGCACGGCGTCACTGCTGAGCAGGTCATCAGACCAACAGGACTGCTGGATCCGGTTATAGAGGTTAGACCTATTGGTGGACAGATTGACGATATCATCGGTGAGATATACAAGACTGTGGACAAGGGCGAGAGAGTGCTGATCACGACTCTGACTAAGCGTATGGCAGAGGATTTGACGGGATTTCTTAGAAACGAGGGAATCAAGGTCAGATATCTGCACTCCGAGATTGACAACTTCGAGAGATTGGAGATTATCAGGGATCTCAGACTCGGCAAATTCGATGTGCTCGTCGGTATCAATTTGTTGCGAGAGGGGTTGGATCTTCCGGAGGTATCGATGGTTGCTATTCTCGATGCTGACAAGGAGGGCTTTCTGCGCACGGAAACTTCGCTGGTGCAAACTGTGGGGCGAGCTGCCAGAAATGAGCACGGCCGCGTCATAATGTACGCGGATCACATCAGCAAGGCGATGAAATACACCATCGACGAGACTGTCAGAAGGCGTAAGCTGCAGGAGGCCTACAATAGTAAGCACGGCATCACGCCGAAGACTATTATCAAGCCCGTCAGAGATGTTATAGAGGCAACCAAGGCGTATACGGGAGACACCGATCTCAAGAACCCTAAGGAGATGACTACCAAGGAGCTGCAGCGCACTATCAAGAATCTCGAAAAGGAGATGAAGCAGGCAGCCAAGGATCTCCGGTTTGAGCGCGCAGCCGAGCTCAGGGATCTGCTGTTCGAGCTGCGCAGCAGCAAACGCGTCTAAAACGTATGACATACGCGTTCACAGGTGGCTGGCTGTATAGAGTTGGTGACACATTATGCTGCCTAAAACGTATGATACACGCGTTCACGGATATCGGTGGACGTTATGAAAGGAATAACTGTGGAGAAAAATATCGTAATAAAGGGAGCGAGGGAGAATAATCTCAAGAGCGTCGATCTCACAATTCCGCGCGATAGGATGATTGTATTTACAGGGCTTTCAGGCTCAGGTAAATCCTCGCTTGCCTTCGACACCATATATGCGGAGGGACAAAAGAAATACGTCGAATCACTGTCATCGTACGCGAGGCAGTTCCTCGGACTCATGAAAAAGCCGGATGTGCAGCTGATAGAAGGGCTATCGCCTGCCATCTCTATTGACCAAAAGACTACCAACAAGAATCCCAGATCGACTGTAGGAACGGTCACGGAGATCTATGACTATCTGAGACTGCTGTACGCCCGAGTAGGTATTCCCCACTGTCCGGTATGCGGCAGAGTGATATCCAGCCAGTCGATCGATACGATTGTGGATCATATCATGGCGCATGAAGAGGGCACGCGCATGACTGTTCTTGCACCTGTCATCAAGGGTCGCAAGGGCGAGCACAAGAACGTAATCTCGCGTATCAAGCGAGACGGGTACATCAGGGTCAGGCTGGACGGCGAGATGAGGAGGTTGGACGAGCAGGAGGAGTTCAAGCTCAACAAGAACGTCAAGCATTCGATCGATATAGTCATCGACAGAGTTGTGCTCAGAGCTGAGAATCGCAGCCGTATCGCTGAAGCGGTTGAGCTTGCAGTCATGGAAGGCGAGGGCGTTACAGACGTACTCTTTCGGCAGAAGAACGATGACGGTACAGCCGGGGAATACGAGGAGACTTTTAGCACGCTGCTGGCTTGTCCGGAACACGGAGTGGGTATTGAGGAGATGGAACCCAGGATGTTCTCGTTCAATGCACCTTATGGATCCTGCGAGACATGCACTGGCCTCGGCTTTACTCTCAAAATAGATGACGAGAATGTCGTAACCGATCCGGACAAGAGCATACTTGAAGGCGCTATGGGACAGGTGTTCTCGACGATGGACGCTATGGGCTTCTACAGGCAGATGCTCAATCAGCTGGCGAAGGATCACAATACGGATTTGTCCGTTGCATATAGGAATCTGCCAATTGAGTTCAAAAACGATTTGCTGCACGGAACCGGGGAGCGCAAGCTCAAATACACATACACCAGCAAGTCCGGCCGTGTCTCGCATATGAACCACACCTTTGAAGGCGTAATTCCCAGCCTTGAGCGCAGATACGGTGAGACAAATTCCGACTATATCAAGGAGAAAATCGCCGGTATGATGACTGAGGCTGTTTGTCCGACCTGCCACGGCCGGAAGCTCAAGGATACAGTCTTGGCTGTAACTGTCGGCGGCAAGAACATCATCGAGCTGACTGACCTGTCAGTTGAGTCTGCTATCGAATTTTTTGACAACCTGGAGCTGACTCCCAGGGAGCAGCAGATTTCCAAGCTTATCACCAAAGAGATAAGGGAGAGGCTGCATTTTCTCAAACAGGTGGGGCTCGGATATCTGACACTGTCGCGTGCCGCAGGCACGCTGTCCGGTGGTGAATCTCAGCGCATCCGCTTGGCTACTCAGATAGGATCGGGTCTCATCGGCGTATTGTATATTCTGGACGAGCCTTCTATTGGGCTTCACCAGCGAGACAACGACAAGCTGCTGGGTGCACTCAGAAACCTGACTGATATGGGCAACACGCTGGTCATCGTAGAACACGATGAGGATACTATGTATGCTGCCGACCATATCGTCGATATAGGACCCGGAGCAGGCATTAACGGCGGCGAGCTGGTGGTTCAGGGAACTGTCGACGATATCAAGGCGTGCAAGCGCTCTATAACCGGACAGTTTCTGTCCGGTACGCGCAAGATTGAAGTTCCTGAGACGAGGCGAGCCGGTAACGGAGAAAACCTTGAAATCATCGGTGCTAAGCAGAACAACCTCAAGAACATCGATGTCAAAATTCCGGTCGGAAAGCTAGTGTGCGTTACCGGCGTGTCCGGCTCCGGCAAATCCTCTCTTGTAAATGAAATCCTTTACAAGGGAGTTGCGAGTGTTACGAATAAAGTTCAGGTTAAGCCCGGTGCGCACAAGGAAATTTGCGGTATCGGGCACTTCGATAAGGTCATCGACATCGATCAGTCCCCAATCGGACGTACACCTCGCTCCAATCCGGCGACGTATACGGGCATGTTCGATTCTGTTAGGGATCTGTTTGCACAGATGCCGGAGGCTAAGATGCGCGGATATCAGAAGGGTCGGTTTAGCTTCAATGTGAAGGGCGGCCGTTGTGAAGCCTGCCGCGGTGATGGAATTACCAAGGTGGAGATGCACTTCCTGCCGGATGTGTACGTGCCGTGTGAGGTCTGCGGCGGTGCCAGATACAACCACGAGACACTTGAGGTTAAATACAAGGGAAAGAATATCTCGGAAGTACTAGACATGAGCGTAACGGAGGCTTTGCCGTTCTTCGAAAACCACAGATCTATAGAGAAGTACCTTAAGACGCTCGATGATGTCGGGCTCGGATACATCAAACTGGGGCAGCCTTCGACTCAGCTGTCAGGCGGAGAGGCACAGAGAATCAAGCTGGCAACTGAATTGTCCAAAAAGAGCACCGGCAAAACCCTGTATATTCTGGATGAACCGACTACAGGTCTGCACTTTGCCGACGTGGAGAAGCTGATGTATGTGCTCAACAGATTGGTTGATGAGGGAAATACTGTAGTCGTGATTGAACACAACCTGGATGTGATCAAATGTGCTGACCATATTATCGATCTCGGACCGGAGGGCGGCAGCGGTGGAGGAACCGTCGTAGCTACCGGAACGCCGGAGGAGGTTGCAAGCTGTGATGATTCATTTACAGGCCTGTACCTCAAAAAGATGCTGAAATAGCAATATAGTAACCGCCGCAGCTATTGAAAGCTCCATAGCTGCGGCGGCTTTTTTTGTGAGTTCCGTTACACCGGAAATTGACCGTGTTTTAATTCACGATAATTGTTGCAGATACAAATGTCAATAATAAAAACTGATGATAATAATTGATTTGTTTAATTCCACAACTAAATAAAAAATAAATTATTAACAAGAACAAAAGTATTGCTTGTCGACAGTCTTTGCTTTAAAATTAATACATATTCTTTGTTTTATATACAGGAGGTATATATGCTTAACACGATTGCAAGTATCAATGACTCGGTCAATGCTTTCATTTGGGGCGTCCCATCGATGATATGCATTATGGGAGTCGGAATTTGGCTGACATGTAGATCAGGCTTCCTACAGTTTAGAAAGTTCGGATACACACTGAAGCACACCTTCGGTGCAATGTTCAACAAGAAGGAAGCAGGAGATGGGGCGTTAACATCATTCCAGTCGGTTTGTACCGCGCTTGCGGGCACCGTAGGTACTGGTAATATCGCCGGTGTCGCCGGAGCCATCGCGTTGGGCGGTCCCGGAGCAGTATTTTGGATGTGGATATCGGCGCTGCTGGGTATGTGCACCAAGTTTGCTGAGGTTACTCTCGCAGTGCACTTCAGAGAACGTAACGACCACGGTGACTGGGTCGGCGGACCTATGTACTATATCAAGAATGGTCTGGGTAAGAGATGGGGATGGCTGGCTGCGCTCTACTCCATATTTGGAATTCTCACCGTATTCGGAACAGGAAATGCGACACAGGTTAACACCATTACGACAGCCATCGATTCGGCACTGGTATCGACAGGAGCAGTTTCAGAAAAGGTTCCCGGTGGTGTAAATCTATTCATCGGAATTCTCATCACTATCATGGTTCTCATCATCCTTATCGGCGGTATCAAGAGAATAGGAAGTGTAACAGAGAAGCTCGTGCCGTTCATGGCGCTTTACTACATAATCTTTGGACTTCTCGTTGTGATATTCAACTACAAGAACCTGCCGGGAGTAATCGAATCGATCTTTGGCGGTGCATTCTCGCCTAGAGCTATAACCGGCGGTGTTGTCGGATCGATGTTTATGGCCATGCGAAGAGGTGTATCGAGAGGTATATTCTCCAATGAGGCCGGACTCGGTACCGGATCAATCGCTCACTCAGCCGCTGACGTTGAGCACCCGGTACAGCAGGGCCTGTGGGGCATCTTCGAGGTGTTTGCAGACACAATTGTAATCTGCACTATCACAGCTCTGGTAATTCTCTGTAGCGGAATCAAGGTTAACTACGGAGAAACGGCAGGTGCCGAACTGACTATCTCAGGCTTCACGGCTACATTTGGCAGTTGGGTGTCCGTAATGCTGGCAGTAGCTCTTTGCTGCTTTGCCTTCTCCACCATTCTCGGCTGGGGCCTTTACGGATCGCGCTGCATAGAGTACTTGCTCGGCAAGGGCGCAATCAAGCCGTTTATCATCGTATACTCGCTGGTTGCTATCATCGGAGCCACGATGGATCTGGGCTTGATCTGGAGCATTGCCGATACATTTAACGGTCTGATGGTAATCCCTAACCTGATTGCGGTATTCCTGCTATCAGGCACGGTAATAAAGCTGACCAAGGATTACTTCGGAAGATACAAGTCTGAAAAATAGAACTTAATTTCAACAAAATAAATATCATGAAGGGACTCTCGTTCGTATGGGCGAGGGTCTCTATTTATATCAGGAGTGTTACGGAAGATTTCCAGAGGGTAGATCAGTCATGTGTATGAGTGGATATGATCTCTCAAAATCCGCATTTTTAGTGATTTAGTGTATAATATTGAATTACAATTGATAGTTGCAACTGTGAGTTGACAAATTTCCAAGTATAGTTGGTGGTGAAGAGGACGGTGCTACCATAAGATGAAACCGTAGAACGCAGCTGCTCTATCAAATGAAAATAATATCAATGAGCGAGAAACTCGAAAGAAATATGATAATGAGGAACTTCATATATCAATTATGATAAGAAGCTTAACAGGGGGGCATGATGATAATCGCAGAGAAAATAATGAGTCTGCGTAAGCAGTATGGGTGGAGTCAAGAGGAATTGGCAGACCTTATCGGTGTATCGAGACAGTCTGTATCGAAATGGGAATCGGCAGCATCGATACCCGATATACAGAAGATAATCAAGATGAGCGAAGTTTTTGGGGTGTCGATAGACTATCTGTTAAAGGATGAAATTGATTTACCGGAAACATCTCAGGTCGAGAAGACTTCTGATATAGGAGCTGACAGTGAGAGCTCCGTCAAAAGCGTATCGCTCGAAGAAGCTAATGATTATCTTGATGCGACACATAAGCAAGCATTAAGAACAGCCAGGGCAGTTGCTTTATTTATAATATCACCTGGTTTATATATAGCTGTGGGAGAAATGAACGGTGATCATGGAGAATCGTTTATTTATTCTCCTCTGTTGATGATAGCCTTCGCTGCTATGTTGATTTTGATAGGAATAGGGGTGGCGATGTTAATAAAATCCCATTTCTCAATGTCTAAATATGAGTATCTGTCAAAGGAAGAGATTAAACTCGGATATGGAGTAGAGGCGGCAGTAAAGCGCAGATATGCTCCTGTCCAAGAGGTAATGGGACACAGCATTGCTGTTGGTGTCTTCTTATGTATAGTCGGATTACTTCCTGTTTTCGTATTTAATATGGGCGGACAATTCAGAACGGAGATAGCAGTTATGGCAATACCTCTTACTTTAATGATGGTAGCAATTGCTGTACATACATTTGTAAGAGTCGGAATTATCAACGGGGGCTATAAGAAGCTGCTTCAAGAAGTTGATTACACACCGGAGAATAAACGTGCAGAAGAGAGGATGGCACCATTTGCAGGTGCGTATTGGACAGCAGTAACAGCTATATATATGATACAGAGTTTTTTGCTCGGCAACTGGGGTAGAAGCTGGGTTGTCTGGCCGATTGCCGGAGTGTTGTTTGGCTTTATCTATACGGTATATGAAGCGTATATAAAAAAGAAAGATTCGGATAAGAAAGGATATTGACCGCAAATTAGAACTCCCTCTGAAGAATAAACTTCAAAGGGAGTTTTTATTTACATGTATTAATTTATAGCTGTGAATCAGATCAAGCTGCCGCCGTCCCCTTGACCTTCTTGGATGCGTAGAACACGAGTCCGATTACGAAGCCGATTACTGCAGGCACTACCCAGTCCATTCCGATATCGGAGAATGGCAGGAAATCGCCGACTGCTTTTACAAATCCGTCCAGATGAAGTGCGGAAACTGTTCCTGCAGGAAGGCTCTTAACGCCATCGAATATCGCAGGTAGCATTGTGAAGCCGATTGTCCACCTGTATACGACCGTGTGGTAATTGTACAGTCCGCCGATGATGCTTATCAGGATGATAACGATCGTCAGCGGATACAGGAACATCAGCATCGGTACGGAGTAAGCGATGATCTTGACCAGTCCGAAGTTGGCAAATGTGAACGAGATGATCGTGAAGATTATTGCCCATGTCTTATACGACAGCCGGTTAGGAAACATCTCTCCAAATGTCTCTGCACAAGCAGTTACAAGTCCGATTGCCGTCTTGAGGCAAGCCAGCGTGATCATAACTGCGAGGAAGAACGCGCCTATATTTCCGAAGTAGTGACCGGCTATTTTGTTGAGCAACGTTCCGCCATCCGGCTGGATGCTGAATATTCCTCTCGACTGAGCACCGGCGACTACCAGCGCCAGATAAATGAGAGCCATCAGCACGGCGCATCCGATGCTGGCTACTGCGGAAGCCTTAGCGATATTTTTAGGTTCCTTAACTCCGAGGTTTCTAACCGCATTGACTATGATGATTCCAAATGCAAGAGATGCGAGAGCATCCATTGTGTTGTACCCTTCGAGGAAGCCTCTGAAGAACGGGTGTGACACATACTCTCCGGTGGGAGCAGCTACGTTAACAGAACCCATCGGCTTCACAAAGCACATGACGATAAGCACTGCCAGGAATACCAGGAATAGCGGATTGATGATCTTACCGACGTGGGTGAGTATATCTGAAGGCTTGAGCGAGAACCACAGTACTGCTGCAAAGAAGCACAGGGAGAATATTCCGAGTACTAGCGGCGAATCCTTGTGGAGTGCCGGTACAAGCCCGACAGAATACGGAACGGTTGCGGTCCTTGGAAGAGCAAAGAACGGTCCTATTGTCAGATATAGAAGACAGGTGAAGAGCAAGCTGTATGGTCTGGATACCTTGCAGCCCAGATCATAGAGACCTTCACTACGCGACAAGGAAATCGCAATAATGCCAAGCAGCGGTAGGCCGACGCCGGTAATTACGAAACCAAGCGTAGCGCTAGCTGTGTGGTCGCCTGCCATCTGTCCCATGAGTGCCGGGAATATCAGATTTCCTGCTCCGAAGAATAGTCCGAAGAGGAGGGAGGCTAGAGCAATGTAATCCTTCATAGTGAATTTTCTGTCCATTGGTATGTCCCCTTTTTAAAATATTTTTTAGTTTAAAACAATAAAGATTGTAACATAGTTTATTAAATTTCACAATATAGTTTGCGATTTTTTAAAATTATATCAAAAATTAATGCGCTTATATTGCTAAATAAGCCGAGAAAGTTATTTCACCTATCCTGCAGATTTCGGAGAAGCAGATAGCTGTCCCTGTATTTATTGAAACCGCATCCAATCAGTGAACAGCTAATGACAATAAAAGTTATCCGAAGTTATTGCATTTTTATAGATGGGAGAGTATGCTAACATAAATGGTTAGAGTACACTAACTAACATCAAATGCATCTCTTTAATAAATATAAACGGTGTGCATATTAAATGTATTGCAGAGCTGTGCGGATTGAATTTCATAATACCTTAATCAATCTGTCGATGTTCGGCGTTTGCCGGGGTATTTCCGGGTTCTTTTATTTAATACAAAAAAGATTAGAGGAGGTTTAAGAATGGATACTTTTAGGAAGCTGTTCAGCTACGCCGAGGAACGCAAGGCTTGCATGATTGCAGCGATGATATTGTCGGGTGTGGCAACGATACTGTCTTTTATCCCCTATTATTTTCTATGGCAGATGCTAAATGAGATAACGGGAAATGCCGACCGGACGTTGATCAGCAAGCTGTCATATCTAATATTCGGAACTACAATTTTATATACTGTCGTGTATCTATCAGCACTTTTATTCAGCCATTTATTCGCCTTTAGGCTTGAAACAAATATGAGGAAGAAGGGCTTAAATGCGCTGCTTGACGCTTCATTTTCGTTCTTTGATATGAACCCGTCAGGCCGCACGCGAAAGATTATAGATGATAATTCTTCAAATACGCATACGATTGTAGCACATATGCTGCCTGATTCTGTAAACGCAGTGCTGTTTCCGATATGTCTGTTGGTTATTTCATTTATGGTTAGCAGGTATGTTGGAATACTGATAATATTAGCAGTGATTGCGGCAAGCATATGCTTTAAATTCATGTATTCAGATCCCGATATGATGAAGGATTACATGGGAGCCCTGGAAGATATCAACTCGGAGACGGTTGAATATGTCAGGGGGATACAGGTGATCAAGATATTTGATATGGTTGTTGAATCCTTCGAGAGGCTTTACAAATCAATTATCAGATATTCTGATGTAGTTAACAGGCAATGCCAGATGTGCAAGAGACCCTATGTTGCCTTTCAGACCTGCATGCTGTGCTTGGCGGCACTCATTATACCTGTTGCCCTTAAGCTGTTGCCAAATGCATCCAATATAAGTGAAGTGATAAGTCTTGTTGTGTTCTTTGCATCCTTCTCGGGACTTCTGATGAATGCCTTTGTTAAGGTGATGTTCTTCAGCAAGAATTTTGAACTGGCAAAGGATGCCATTGACAAGCTCGAGGGTCTTTTCGATGAAATGGACAGGGATAAGCTTTCCCACGGGAAGGTCGAGTCAATGACGAGCTATGACATTGAATTTGACAACGTGACATTCAGCTATGAAGAAGGCGTTGATGTACTAAAGGATTTCAATCTAAAGCTTGCGGGAGGCAGAAGATATGCGCTGGTGGGATCATCCGGCAGCGGTAAATCCACGATTGCCAAGCTTGCATCAGGATTTTACCCGGTAGTAAGCGGACATCTCAGAATCGGCGGGGTTGATATCACAGAATATAAAAGTGAAACACTTGAGCGCGGGATTGCTTTTGTGTTTCAAAATGCCAAGCTGTTTAAGACAAGCATTTATGAGAATGTGAGAATAGGTAAACCGGGATGCAAGCATGAAGAGGTTATGCAGGCTCTTGAATATGCGATGTGCGGGAACATCATCGATAAATTCGAGGAACGGGAAAACACGATTATAGGCGCCGAGGGAGTTCATTTATCGGGTGGTGAGACTCAGAGAATTGCGATTGCCAGAGCCATACTTAAGGATGCTCCAATCATAATCCTTGATGAGGCGAGCGCTGCCAGCGATCCGGAGAATGAATATGAGATGCAGCAGGCCTTTTCAAAGCTTATGGAAGGTAAAACCGTGATTATGATTGCACATAGGCTTTCCAGTATCAGGAATGTTGATGAAATACTTGTTATTGAAGACGGCAAGGTATCCGAACGAGGCCCGCATGATGAGCTTATGTCAACAGACAGCAAGTACAAGAGCTTACAGCAGCTGTATAATCAGGCGAATGAATGGAGGCTATCATAATGAAAAATAAATTGCAGAGATATTTCTCGCTTACCGACACCGGCATAGATAATATGATGAGAGCGGCTCGAGCGTCGTTTTGTAAATATGTGACGTTCTTGATGCCGCCTGTTCTTGTATTCGTTTTTCTTAATGATTTGATATCGGGAAAGCTTAAGTCACCTTCCTATTATATCGGGATGCTAGTGGCGATAGCGATTGTGATGTACCTGCTTACAGCTAGGGAATATAGACTCACATACGATGTTACGTACGAGGAAAGCACCAATCTCAGAATAGAACTAGCTAAAAAGATTAAGGAACTGCCTCTTTCGTATTTTTCTACCCACAATCTGTCAGACCTGTCTCAGACAGTTATGATGGATGTTAGCAATATTGAAATGGCTATATCTCACGCCGTTCCGGAAAGCTTAGGGTTTGCAGCTTTTTTTATCATAATAACCGTAATGATGTGTATCGGGAATCTTATTCTAGGTCTTGCAGTGACACTCCCTATCTGGTTCGGGTTTGCTTTTTTGTTCATGACCAGGAATCTGCAAACAAAAAAGGTCAAGGTATATTACAAGAAATTGCTTGAGAACGCAAACTCATTCCAGAATGCATTTGAAATGCAGCAGGAGATTAAAAGCTATTCGATGCAGAATGAAATCAGAGACGATGTTATATCAAAGCTTGATAATACGGAGAAAATTCACATCGCAGCGGAATTTACAATGGCGATTAACAGTTCGATAATACGGGTTATTCCGCTGTTGGGGCCTGTATTGGTAGCAACTATAGGAGCGGCATTATTTGCAAATGGGAGCATAAGTCTTCTGTACTACGTAGGATATCTGATGGCGGTAACGACGATTTCTCATCAGTACGCAGCTCTTGCCGAGTTCATTATGACGATGTTTTTCTTTGAGGACAGCTTCGGCCGAATCAGAGGACTAATGGATGAGGATGTGCAGACAGGAGCTGATAAAGCGATAAACAGCTATGATATCTGCTTTAAGGATGTGGAATTTCAATATGGCGACAATAAGGTTATAAACGGAATAAGTTTCAAGGCTGATCAAAATGCCGTTACAGCAATAGTTGGACCTTCCGGCTGTGGTAAGACCACTATATTGAGGCTTCTCTCTCGTTTATACGATTACGATAAAGGCAAGATAACAGTTGGTGGCGAAGACATCAAGGCTATTAGTACAGCATCTCTATTTAATAAGATATCAATTGTGTTCCAAAATGTTGAGCTCTTTAACACAAGCGTCATGGAGAATATCAGACTGGGCAGAAAGGATGCTACTGATGAAGAGGTGCTGGAAGCTGCGAGGTTCGCAAATGTGGATGAGATAGCTTCAAAGCTTCCGAATGGATATGCGACTATAATAGGAGAAAACGGTTCAAAGCTATCCGGGGGTGAGCGACAGCGCATCTCCATAGCAAGAGCTTTTCTGAAGAATTCGCCTATAATATTGCTTGATGAAATATCCGCTTCGCTTGATGTGGAAAATGAGATGGAGATTCAGAGCAGCATAAACAGGCTGATCAAGGATAAAACTGTAATTGTAGTATCTCACCGAATGAAATCAATAGAGAAGGCTAATAAAATTATAGTTATTGATGATGGGCGTGTAGTTGGTTCAGGCAGTCACGAGGAGCTCATGAAGAGCTCGGAGCTGTACGGTGCTATGGTTAGAAAGTCACATCTGACGGAAGATTATCTGTATTAAAGCAGTGGTGAATAGCAGCTGTGACACAGCCGATTCCTGTTTAGATCAGATTTTAGGGATAAGACCCGGAACCGTGTGAAATGCCGCTGTGGATAACAAAACGGCATCTGACGTTCGGTATACTCGGTATATAAGCATTGGCTAAAAGGTATAGCACAGGTATTCAAGAAGATGCCAAGCTGCGATGTAAAAAGCGGCTTATAGGACAAAAAACGTGTTACAAAACCGCTATAGCCATTGAAATTTCAATGGCTATAGCGGTTTTATCTTTTTTGAAAGAAGATAGAGGGTGGACA
>NZ_JALU01000014.1 GCF_000525775.1 Mogibacterium timidum ATCC 33093
TCGACTCTAGTGCGACACAAATATTATGGACGCTTAGCTCAGCTGGGAGAGCATCTGCCTTACAAGCAGAGGGTCATAGGTTCGAGCCCTATAGCGTCCACCATATTTTGGCCGGGTAGTTCAGTTGGTTAGAATGCCAGCCTGTCACGCTGGAGGTCGACGGTTCGAACCCGTTCCCGGTCGCCAATTTAGTAAATATGCTGATGTGGCTCAACGGTAGAGCAGCTGATTTGTAATCAGCAGGTTGGGGGTTCGATTCCCTCCATCAGCTCCAGTTTTCGAGGGATTCCCGAGTGGCCAAAGGGGGCGGACTGTAAATCCGTTAGCTGTGCTTTCGATGGTTCGAATCCATCTCCCTCGACCAATATATGTGCGGAAGTGGCTCAGGGGTAGAGCATCGCCTTGCCAAGGCGAGGGTCGCGAGTTCGAATCTCGTCTTCCGCTCCATTTTGCGGATGTAGTTCAATGGTAGAACTTCAGCCTTCCAAGCTGATAGCGTGAGTTCGATTCTCATCATCCGCTCCATTTTTTGCTTTTGCGGGTCCATAGCTCAGTTGGATAGAGCAACGGCCTTCTAAGCCGTGTGTCCGGGGTTCGAATCCCTGTGGGCTCACCATTTTTTTAGGAATTAATTTGGTTAAGTAGACGAACTAGAAGTCATGATTTTGGGGTATAGCCAAGTGGTTAAGGCAACGGACTTTGACTCCGTGATTTCGCAGGTTCGAGTCCCGCTACCCCAGCCATTGTGACCCATTAGCTCAGGTGGTAGAGCACTTGACTTTTAATCAAGGTGTCCGGAGTTCGAATCTCCGATGGGTCACCAAATTATTTGCAGCATCCGGAGAGGTGTCCGAGTGGTTTAAGGAGCTGGTCTTGAAAACCAGTGATTCTGAAAGGGACCGTGGGTTCGAATCCCACCCTCTCCGCCAAGGATCGTTTTGTCGTAGCTTTTGGAGAAGTACTCAAGAGGCTGAAGAGGACGGTTTGCTAAACCGTTAGGGTTCGTTATTAGGGCCGCATGGGTTCGAATCCCATCTTCTCCGCCATATTAATAAATATACCATAGGGGTATAGCTCAGTTGGTAGAGCAGTGGTCTCCAAAACCACGTGCCGAGGGTTCGAGTCCTTCTGCCCCTGCCAATGTTAACGGGGTGTAGCGCAGCTTGGTAGCGCAACTGGTTTGGGACCAGTGGGCCGCGGGTTCAAATCCTGCCACCCCGACCATTTTTGGGCCATTAGCTCAGTTGGTCAGAGCGTCCGGCTCATAACCGGCAGGTCCTGGGTTCAAGTCCCCGATGGCCCACCATTATTTATTTAGTTTAGATGCCCAGATAGCTCAGTTGGTAGAGCAAGGGACTGAAAATCCCTGTGTCCTTGGTTCGATTCCGAGTCTGGGCACCATTATTAAAGAAAGCTTTTCGGCTCCTTTTTGTTTTCTATAATATTCTATATATTGGCTTATTAATTTTAATTATATTTATATATTGTGTTTTTGTTATCTTTTATTAATTTTGCACTGCCATATTCATATTAAATATTGAAATCTCAACGGTTATAGCCTGCAATTTCTTTAAATGATATTCATAATTTGTTATCATATTTAAAAGTGGCGTGTCTGTTCGCGCAATTTTGTGTAATTTATCGATTTCGAATGAATATATTTATTAAGAAAGAGGAGCTAATGAATAACAGTTTAAGGAAAAAACTTAATTATTGTTTGGCGGTATTCATCTTTTCACTTATTATAGCTGCGTTTTGCTTCACTGACGTAGATGCTCAGTCTGTTCAGAATGCTACCGGATATGTCAATTCAAGCATCGGTGTCAACGTGAGGTCAGGCGCATCTACTTCAACAAGCAAAGTAATGGGGATCTCCAACAAAAGGAAAGTTACAATAACAGATGTTGTGTTTACGTCAAATTCTAATGGGGATGCTAAATATAGATGGTACCATATAAAATACGGAGGAAGGAGCGGCTACATCAGATCTGACTTTGTTAACAGGGTAGAATATTCCGCTGTTACAGGAAGAACTACCGCGGCTCTTAACAGCAGACTGGGTGCGGGTACCGGCTTCAAGCGGTCTACAACATTTGGAGCTAATGTTAATCTAACAGTGTTATTAAAGGCCAAGGCCAACAACTCCAATGTTAACTGGTACATGATTAAATATAACGGCGGGTATAATTTTGTGTGCGCTTCGTGGGTAAATATAACCGGCAGTATTTTTTCCGGCAATGAAGGCGGAACATCCAGCAATACCGGTACTACAACTCCACAGAATAAGCCCAGCATACAACCGACACCGGGGAATTCCCAGAACGGTCAGCCTTCCGATAATCAGACTGCACAGGGCGATTTTGAAAGCTCTATAGCTGCTTTTCCGGAGGATTATAAGGTTAAGTTGAGAGCGCTTCACGCTGCACATCCTAACTGGAAGTTCGTAGCGAAAAATACCGGCATAGATTGGAATACTGCGCTGGCTAAAGAGAGCAGAGATGGTGTTTCGCTCATTAATGGAGCATACCCTCTATCTTACAGAGATGTAAACTCATACAGCTTCAAAGCAAATAATCAAGCAAGACCTTTATACAATGCAGCTAAAGCGGGAGCAAGTACGATAGGTTCGGTTAATGCCAATACAGAGCTTGTGCTTCTCGATGAAGTATTCGCTGAGAATAAAGGTAGCGATGATGCGAAGTATGTACACGTAAAGACTGCGTCAGGGCAGATTGGATACATTCAGAACAGTGTTACTAATGAGAATTATTCAAATGAAGTATCCGGAACTGTGAAGGGTGGATACACTAATATAAGAAAAGGTGCCGGCACAGGCTATAGCAGAGTCGGAGGTGCTAATACCGGCAACAAAGTTTCCATTGTTTTGACAGCAAAGGCTGCTGACGGAGTAACCTGGTACAAGATTAAACATAACAACGGTTTCGCATATATTTGCGGCAATTTTGTTCAAGTTGATAACACAGCAGGTGGTACTCAGCCGGCACAGACACCTAAGGCATTGAATAATAACGGTTCTGTATATGGAACTGTAAAGCAGGAAGCAACCTATCGGATGGGACCATCAAATCTCTTCAAAGAAGTTGGAAAGATTGCAAATGGACAGGGCGTAACTATTATTTCTGTAGTTAAGAATGTTGATAATCAAAGCTGGTATAAGATTGCAGTTAGCGGCAAGGTATACTATGCTCCTGTTGATTCGATATCAGCAGCTGCTGATGTGAAATCCGACGATGCAAGCGTTAGTGGTAAGGTTCGCGATTATTTGAACTATAGGGCTTCGTATGATTTGTCCGGTGTGCCAGCAGGAACATTCTCCAAGAATACCGATGTAGTTGTTACGGGTGCAATCAGCTCTGCAAACTACACATGGTATAGACTTCAGTATAAGGGAAGAACCTATTATGCTGCATCTAATTGGATTACGCTTAGCGACCAGAAATATGAGGGGCGGGAAGCTGACGCACCTGCGCAGGAAAGTTCGACAAATGCTCAGCCTACTGTAGTCGGAATAGATTCGCTTCAGGGAACAGGTAAGTTCATAGCATCTGGAACATATATTCCTAAGGACGGATCAACATGGTTCAATGCTAACACTGAAGTTATCGGATACTACATGGATCCACGTAACTTTATAAACGAGAACAATATCTTCATGTTTGAAGATCTCTCATATCAACCATATCAATCCAATGCAGCGGTATCTAAGATCCTCTCGGGAACAGCACTTGAACGTAACGGATTCATGCCGGGTTGGTTCGTAAATGCTGGTCAGCAAAATGGTATGAGTCCAATCGCACTTGCAGCTCGTGCAAGACAGGAAACCGGAGGCGGCAGTATCGCAATAACCGGATATACGTACTTAGGCAAAACCTACTATAACCCATATAATATAGGAGCATATTCCGATGCTAATCCGGTGATGAGAGGTATGGAATATGCTAAAAGCCAGGGTTGGGATTCAAAGGAAAAGGCAGTTTTCGGCGGTGCTAAATTCATCGCCAACGGATACATCAAGAAGGGTCAGAATTCCGTATACTTCCAGAAGTTTAACGTTGCCAACGGCCCGAGCAGAGTAGGAACTCACCAGTATATGACTAATATTTCTGCCGGATATACTGAGTCGATTTCGACTAAGAACAGCTACAGCGCATATGGAATTACAAATGAATCTCTCGTATTTATAATTCCGGTGTTTAGCAATATGCCTGCGTCGACATCATTACCACACTAGTGATCGATGATTATTGGTTGAGCGTTTTACCCGATAGTCAATACGCTCTTCTTAAATTTAATAACAAGCCGAAACCGGGTAGCAATACTGATGTTGTTATCCGGTTTGATTCTGATTATTTGTTTTTTCTGCGAACTTTGCGCCTTGATATGTGTCTCTGGCGCGCAATCCGTTGTTAATTGAATTGAGGATTGTCCTTTTTTTATAGCTCCACTCTGGACTAACCAGCAGCATTCTCGGAACATCGCCAGTTAAGCGATGAATTGTTACATGAGGAGGAATGCGTTCTATCATACGAATAACTAAATCCACATATTCTTCAATGCTATTAAAAGATACGTAGTCAGGCATTTCCTGATATAGCGGGGAAGATCGAACGATATTCATCAGATGTAGTTTTATGCCAAATATCGAACTGCTGCAAACATAGTCAAGAGAACTCAACATATCATCTTGTGTTTCGCCAGGAAGGCCGAGGATGAGATGTACAACTGTCTTGATTCCTCTTTTTCTTAATTTGCAGACGGCTCTATCATAATCGGATAGCTGGTATCCAATATTCATCGAATCCAGTGTAGCATTATGAATTGACTGAAGTCCCAGTTCAACCCACATAAAGTGTTCTTTGTTAATCTCTGAGAGCAATTCCAGTACATCATCATCGAGACAGTCCGGTCTTGTTGCTATTGCGATTCCTTCGATTTCGGGATGCGATAGTGCCGCGTAAAACTTCTCTCTCAAAATATCTACCGGCGCATAAGTATTGGTGTGACTTTGGAAATAGGCCAGATATCCCACATTAGGCCACTTATTCTTGAGCAATTCTATCTGATCGCGTATATTTGATGCTAGTTCGCCAGAGCCTCCTGAAGAGCAGAACTTGCACCCACCATATCCGACAGAGCCGTCGCGATTGGGGCAGGTAAAACCGGCTTCGATGGAAAGCTTTACCATCTTCTTCCCGAAATGTTCCTTGAGATATGTGCCTATTGAGTAAATTCTATTTTCTTTAATCAATTTCAATTGAAGCTCCAAACTGGTTTATAAATAAGTTGTATTTATTACAATATGTCATTTTTACTAGAAAACAACAAGAGATTTCTGTATAATTAATAGATAATTTGCAAAAAGAGGTAAATCCGATGAAAGAAAAATGCGATACCTACGTGAGATTTTGCACTAATGAGCTTCAACCCAATAGGTCAACCGCTTACCTCAATGCGAAGCTGGCTGACAGAAAACCGAGCATTCTGTTGCATGCATGTTGCGGACCGTGTTCTACGACGTGCGTTGAACGCCTGGCCTTTGATTACAATGTAACCGTTTTTTATTATAATCCAAATATACTGGATCAGGAAGAATATCTTTTGCGCAAGGACAACCTGATTAAGTTTATTGATGCTTTTAACAAGGAGTATCGTGATATGACTCATGTAAATTATATCGAGGGAGATTACAAGGTTGAAGATTTCATAAAGGTTACAAAGTCGCTGTGCGACGAGCCTGAAGGTGGCAAGCGTTGTGATGTATGCTTTGAGCTTAGGCTTGCAGAAACGGGACGTAAGGCTAATGAGCTCGGAATGGACTATTTCGCGACAGCGATGGCCGTTAGTCCACATAAGGATTATGCGTCAATTCTGAAAATTGGACAATCCATCGGTGACGCCAAAAACGTCAAGTTCTTGGATATGGACTTTAAGAAAAAGAACGGTTTTGGCAGAAGCGTGGAATTATCCAAGAAATACGGTTTATATAGACAGAAATTCTGTGGTTGTGAATATGCTCGAGCTATGATGAAGAATCACGAATAGCCGGGATATATCCGTAACGCCGAATATGAATATAAGTTTAGATTTTTTATGGAAAGGTACTGAGATAAAATGGGCAAATTATTACTTCCGAAGGGTTATAAACCAATCATAGATCATGTTGAGACGCAGAGGGCAATCAAGAAGATTAAAGACTATTTTCAGCAGGAGCTGGCTTACGGTCTGCAGCTTCGGCGTGTTTCGGCGCCTCTCTTTGTGTTCCCGGAAACCGGCCTTAATGATAATCTTAACGGTTATGAACGCAGAGTAAACTTTACAGTTAAGGACATTGATGAAAAGGAAGTCGAGGTTGTGCAGTCACTTGCAAAGTGGAAGAGGATGGCACTTGCAAAGTATGAAGTTGCTCCCGGACACGGCATTTACACGGATATGAATGCCATCCGTAGAGATGAGGAGCTCGATAACATCCATTCCATCTATGTGGATCAATGGGACTGGGAAAAGGTTATCAGAGCTGATCAGCGCACCGAAGAGTACCTGGAGGAGACAGTCACAACTATCTACAATGCGATGAAAAATCTCGGTGACTACGTAAATCGTCTATATAGAGATATTCAGACAGAGCTTCCAAATGAAATAACTTTCATCACCACACAGGAGCTCGAGGACAGATACCCCGACAACACGCCCAAGGAACGTGAGAGATTTGCTGCGAAAGAATATGGTGCAGTATTTATTAAGAAGATTGGCGGAGTACTCGCGTCCGGACATAAGCATGATGGTAGGGCGCCCGACTATGATGATTGGGAGCTTAACGGTGATATCATCGTTTGGAACGATGTGCTCGATGACGCTCTGGAGTTATCATCCATGGGTATACGTGTTGATAAAGAGGCTATGGAGTACCAGTGTAAAATAGACGGCAAGGAAGACAGACTTAAGCAGTCCTTTCATCAGAGTGTGTTGAATGGCAACGTACCGCTATCTATTGGCGGAGGAATCGGACAGAGCAGAATTTGTATGTTTTTCCTTCAGAAAGCACATATCGGAGAAGTTCAGGCTTCTGTATGGCCGGAGGACATGATTGAGGCCTGTGCAAATGACAATGTTTTTTTGCTGTAAGATGTTCCGATAGATAGCTAATAAAATATCAGAGAAAGGATTCGTGTTCATGAGATATATCGATGTCGTTATTGATAATAAAAGTGAATATACGGATTCTTTTTTTACTTATAAGGCTCAAGATGATATCGCGGTAGGCGACAAGGTTTATGTTCCTTTTGCAAATCGCACAAAGAGCTCCGAAGGTTATGTTGTCAAAATTGACACGCTCCCCAAGCTTGACGAGAATAAAATAAAGGCTGTTTCCAGCGTCGACAGAGATCGTTCTTTAACATCTGAAATCATTGATACTGCAATATGGATGAGATCGAGATACGGAGTCAAGTATATCGATGCAATCAAAATGTTTGTTGTTGGCGGAAAGCGGATTCCGGATACATCGCAGGATGCAGATAATGAGGATACTGAATATCGAGAGTCGCCGCTTAAACTGTCTCAGGAGCAGCAGGCTGCTTTGACACAGATCTGCAGCTCTATTGATAACGCAGCCGGCAAGACTTTCCTTATTCATGGCGTTACGAATTCGGGCAAGACAGAGGTATATATGCGTGCAGTTCAACGTTCTCTGGAAAAGGGAAAAACGGCCATAGTTCTTGTTCCGGAAATCGCACTGGCATCGCAGATTGCGGAGAGGTTTGCAAAAAGATTCGGAAAAGATAATATCGCCATCATGCACAGCAGGCTCAAGACAAGCGAACGCCTTGTAGAATGGATTCGAATCAGGACCGGGAAGGCAAAAGTAGTCATCGGAGCCAGGACTGCGATTTTTGCACCGGTATCAGATATCGGGGTAATTGTCATAGATGAAGAGCATGAAGCTACATACAAATCTGACTACAATCCCAAATTTGAGACTGTTGATGTCGCTTTCAAGAGAGCCGGCCAGCACGGTGCAACTCTGGTTCTAGGAAGCGCAACACCAAGCATAGTTTCGTATAATAGAGCAAAGTCTGGCATTTATCAGTTAATCGAGATGAAGAATAGAATCGGCTCCAGTATCATGCCGGAGGTTCAAGTCGTCGATATGCGAGAAGAGCTGAGAGCAGGTAATTCCGGAGTGATAAGCAGAGCGCTTTTATCATCGATGGATGAAACGCTTGCAAGTAATGAGCAGGTAATTTTGTTTCTAAACCGTAGAGGCTTTTCTACACAAATCATGTGTCCGGATTGCGGTTACACAATGACTTGTCCCGACTGCGATATAACGCTCACATATCATAAAAAAGAAAATGCAGCTATCTGTCATTATTGCGGCCGCAAATTTAAGGTGTCTGCTAAATGCCCTGACTGCGGAAACGAACATATGGCGTATGTCGGAACCGGTACTGAAAGGCTGGAAGAAACGATTGCCGAACTGATTCCTTCAGCTAAGGTTGAACGCTTTGATCTTGATACAGCAAAAAATAAGCGCGAGATCGAAGCTCTGCTCAAGAGGTTTAGAAATAAAAAGACAAACGTGCTTGTGGGAACACAAATTCTGGCAAAGGGTCTTGATTTTAGAAATGTAGGCTTAGTTGGAATAGTACTTGCCGACTCATCATTAAATATCCCCGACTACAGGTCTCCGGAACGCACATTTCAGCTCATCACTCAAGTTTCAGGTCGAGCCGGCAGAGCTAGTGGCGACAGTAAAGTTGTACTTCAAACTTATCAGCCGGATGATGATACGATAAAGAAAGCAGCGACCGGTGATTACGACGGATTCTATGAATCTGAGTTGCTTCACAGAGAGCGCATGAATTATCCGCCTTTTTCTGATATTATATCTATTACTTTTGTAGATAAGAAAGAGCTTAAAAATGGTGTTAGCTCAACGCTCGAACACGCAGCTGATTTTAGGAAATACCTGTTATCGATGAAGAATTTACCGACCTCCACAACAATCTATGAGCCGAAGTTTGACCTACAACGGGGTGGAGCAGAACGCAATAGAGTGTATTTTTTTATAAAGGCACCTAAGGGCAGCAGGAAAGGCTTTGTAAATGCGTACATGATGTACCGAGATATGATGATAAAACATAAGAGTACTTGTCATATTGAAATGGATATCAATCCTTATGGTATAATATAGGGCGTAGATAGAAAGGAAGTACCATGGCACTTAGAAAGATTGTAATCAGGGGTGATGAAATCCTCACTAAGCAGTGCAAGCCCGTGAAAAATATTACTGACAGAATAAAGATTCTCTGCGAGGATATGATCGAAACAATGGTTGATGCTGACGGCGTAGGCCTTGCAGCTCCACAGGTCGGAGTTATGAAAAGGATTTTCGTCTGCAGACCGGAGCTCGAGGATTTTGCGAAGATCTACGTGATGATTAACCCTGAAATTTTGGAGAAGGATGGTGAGCAGGATTCTGCAGAAGGATGCCTCAGTGTGCCCGGTTATATAGGAATGCTAAAGAGACCTGAGAGAGTTAAGCTGAGAGCTATGAATCTCGATGGAGCTACTAATGAGTATGAATTCAGCGGTTTTGCGGCAACTTGCATTATGCATGAAAACGATCATCTAAATGGTGTTGTATATCCGGATATCGCAGAGGAAGTGTACACAACGGAGCAGTACAATGAGATGATGGCTGAGATCGCTGAAGAGAGCGAGAATAAAAATAAAGAAAAGGAAGACAAGTAGATGCACATTGTTTACATGGGAACTCCTCAATTTGCCGTGCCGACATTGCAAAAGCTGATTGCTGAAGGACACGAGATTGATCTGGTTGTAACTCAACCGGATCGCAGAGGTAATAGAGGCAAGGTAATATACTCTCCGGTTAAGGCGTGTGCGCTGGTGCACGGCATAGATGTTGCACAGCCATTTAGCATCAAGAATGATCCCGAGTTTGTAGACCTGCTCAAGCAGATTAATCCTGAGCTGATTGTCGTAGCAGCATTTGGTCAAATCCTTCCTCAGTCGGTGCTGGATATTCCGATACATGGATGTATCAATGTACACGGCTCGTTGTTACCGGAATATAGAGGTGCAGCGCCTATGCAATATGCTATTCTTGATGGCAAGACTGAAACGGGTGTGACAATTATGAAGATGGAAGCAAGTCTCGATACCGGAGATATGATCAGTTCTGCCAAAACTGAGATTGATCGCAAGGATATCGTCGAATTGTCTGAAGAGCTGGCGGAGCTTGGTGCCAACCTTGCAGCAGAAGCTGTCAAGCAGATAGAGCGGGGTCAAGAAACCTACACAAAACAAGACGATTCCCTGTCATCATACGCTCACATGATTAGCAAAGAAGATGGTTATACTGATTTTAATGCTTCGGCAGTATCAATAGATAACAAGATCCGTGCGTTCAAGGCTTGGCCAGGAACCTATACAACTGTAGGCGATAAGATGTTAAAAATATTCGAGGCCGTTCCAACAAAGGATGTAGATGACGAGGCTCCTTATGGTACGGTTATAGAAGTAGACAGAGATTCGTTTGTTGTCAGATGTGCTGATGGCGCGCTGAAAATATACGAAGTTCAGCTACAAGGAAAGAAGAGAATGCCGGTTGCTGATTTCATACGGGGTTTCAGTCTGGATGTAGGTATGCGCCTGGGGATGCGCTTATAGACTGTAAATTGGAGGTAGTTTGAATATGTATATGTTTAATGGATATTATTCATCGTTGATCGTGCTAATTCCGGCAATGATATACACGATGATTGTTCAGGCACGAATTCATAATGCTTTTTCAACTTATATTAAAATTGAAAACAGCAAAGGAATATCCGGAGCTGAAGCCGCTAGATGTATGCTAGATGCAAACGGATTGCAGCATGTACAAATAAACATATTAGAAGGCAGTGCGCTTGAGAATTTCTACGATCCGCGCAGCAATACTGTAAATCTCAGTGCTGAGATCTACAATCAAGCTTCCGTTGCTTCAATATGTATTGCATGCCACGAAGTTGGACATGCAGTGCAGCATTCAGTCGGATATGCCCCTGTCAAGATGAGGAATGCCTTAGTACCGGTCATGAATTTGGCACAGAACACCTCGTGGCCGCTGATTTTATTGGGTCTGCTTTTATCTGCTACAAGCAACTATGGTTCCTTGATGTTTAATATCGGGGTGCTATGTTTTGTAATTGTGGTGATCTTTCATCTGATTACGCTGCCGGTTGAGTTTAATGCGAGCAGCCGAGCGCTCAAGCAGATGAAGGAACTCAATCTTGTCGATAACGCAGACTATAGGGGCAGCAAGAAAGTTCTCCATGCTGCTGCTATGACATATGTTGCAGCCCTGGCAACTGCAGCTGCTGCGCTCATAAGAGTACTGCTGATCAGAGGAAGCAGAGACTAATGAGTACGAATTGGAAGGCTGCGTATACAGCATTGTACAAAGTATACGCAGAAGATGCATATTCAAATTTGGCAATTAACGAAGCTCTCAGG
The DNA here is from genome assembly GCF_000525775.1 of Mogibacterium timidum ATCC 33093. Classification (GTDB taxonomy): domain Bacteria; phylum Bacillota; class Clostridia; order Peptostreptococcales; family Anaerovoracaceae; genus Mogibacterium; species Mogibacterium timidum. The sequence continues at coordinate 11,539 of NZ_JALU01000014.1, forward strand.
GATAGTGATGTATCCTCGCAGGGCTTCGTTCGCGTTATGACCAAAGGAGTAATTCGCGATACTATCCTGATAGATGCCAATATAAACAGGTTTGCTGATAACGGAATAAAAAGTATTAAAAAAAAGCCCTTAATCATTCTACGTATGGGATTCTTTGCGATCGCCCGGATGAATTCCGTACCTCCGTACGCAGCGGTAAATGAAGCCGTGTCTCTAGCCGGGAAAATGACGCCGGGGGAGAAGGGATTTATCAACGCAGTGCTCCGAGCATTTGTCAGGGACGGCGGAAATTTAGTAATTTCAAGTACTGATGATAAGCTTAAAGAGATATCGTACAGGTATTCGTTTCCGTATCACCTGGTCAGATTTCTCAGCAAGCAGTATGGCAGCGCTGATATCGAAAAAATTATAAAAGGACTCTATGATATACCTGAACTGAATATTCGCCGGAATTCTAACGCTTGCGGTAGAGTCGATTTACTGAAGCGCTTGCATGATAGAGGAATAGTTGCATTCGTAAATGAGCTTACTCAAAATGGAATCATCGTTGAAGACGGCCAAGTTGTAAGTACGCCGGAATATATGAGAGGGATGTTTTCAATACAAAGCACTTCATCTCTTCGCAGCATCGAATCATTCAATCCTGAGCCGGGGGATAAGGTGCTGGATCTGTGTGCTGCTCCAGGCGGAAAGACGGCTGCAATGGCCGAAATGATGAATGATGAAGGGGTAATTATTGCAACGGATATTCATGAGCATAGAATACGGCTGATCAATGATACAGCTGCTCGTCTAGGGCTAGGCTGTATTGATGCCGAGGTGGCGGATGCTGCTGTGTACAGAAGCGATTTTGACGAATACTTCGACAAAGTGCTAGCCGACGTACCATGTTCAGGACTCGGAGTAATCGCCGGTAAGCCGGAACTAAAACTGAGGGTAGATTTGGATGAGCTTCCTGAATTATACAAGCTGCAGTATCAGATCTTGGAAAACGCTTATAGATACCTTAAGCCGGGAGGCACACTTATGTATTCGACTTGTACAATCAATAAGAAGGAAAATGAACAGATTGTCGCAAAGCTGTGTGATTCCTTTGAAAAGGCACGGGTTATTGAATACAATTCAATTTTACCGTATAATAAGCAAGTAGGATTTTACTATTGTAAGATTCGGAAATAGTATCGTTTATAATATATAATTTACTCAGGTGGTAAGACTTTAATGAGAGTAGGATATTTAACAGATATGGGCATGAAGCGGCCCAAAAATGAGGATGCTGTAAAGGTACTTAGAGACAGCAATTTTTTTATGTTAGCAGACGGAGTAGGCGGTAATAAGTCCGGGGAGATTGCAAGTACTGCAGTGCTGGATTTCATGGCGGACTACGTGTATAACAACCCTATCGAGCTGGTCGAAGGCAGCGAGGCTATCTTTGTCTATTTCGAGAACGCCGTTAATTTTGTTAACGAGAGCATTTTGCAGCTTTCAAGCACTAGGCCGGAGTATGCAGGGATGGCGACAACGCTTGTATTTGCCTATGTAGATCACAAGATCCTGTATGTCGGCAATGTTGGCGATAGCCGCGTTTACTTCCTGCACAAGGATGAGGTTCATCAGATCACAGATGATCATACCTATGTAAATGATCTCGTCAAGATGGGAGCAATTACGCGCAGGGAAGCCGATAATCACTATAAGAAAAACGTGATCACTAGAGCAATTGGTGCCAACGCATATAACAACCCTGACTGCTTCAACATATACATGGAGCCGGACGATAGAGTATTGCTCTGCAGTGACGGGCTGTATGAGGAAGTCTCTGATAAGGAAATCCTTGAGATTTTTGAAGAGAGCGATGATATGCAGGACTGCGCTGAACGCCTGGTTGAACGCGCTAATCTAAATGGTGGAAACGATAATATTTCAGTAATTTGCATCGATATGTTGGAGGAATCAGATGAGTAGTAGACTTCTATCTGGCCGTTATGAACTCCTAGAGAAAATCGGTGATGGTGGTATGGCAGTCGTATACAAAGGCAAGGACAGACTGCTGAATCGCTTTATCGCAATCAAGATATTGAGGCCGGAGTTCACAAAGGATGCTTCGTTCGTTGAGAATTTCAAACGCGAGTCGCAGGCCGCCGCCGGACTTTCTCATCCCAACATCGTAAGTGTGTATGATGTCGGCAAGGAAGGAAATATCAACTATATTGTAATGGAGCTGGTTGAGGGGAAAAATCTAAGCACTATTATCGCTGAAGAAGCACCGCTCGACTACCGCAGAGTAATCGACCTGACTAAACAGGTTGCATCAGCTCTTAGAATCGCGCATAAGAATAAGATTATTCATAGAGATGTCAAGCCTCATAATATCATGGTCACTTCCGATGGTGTTGCCAAGCTGGCAGATTTTGGTATTGCCAAGGCTGTTAACGATGCAACTCTTTCAACTAACAGTAAGGTTATCGGATCAGTCCACTACTTCTCGCCTGAACAGGCAAGAGGTAACTACGTAGATGAGCGTTCCGATATCTATTCGCTTGGTATTGTTATGTATGAGATGCTAACCGGGAGAGTTCCGTTTGATGGAGATAATCCTGTGTCCATTGCGCTTAAGCATATCAACGAAGAGATTGTACCTCCACATGAATATGTAGACGGAATTCCACCTGCGCTTGAACGAGCAGTACTCAAAGCTACGAACAAGTTCCAGACCAATAGATTCAACAGCGCTGATGAGCTTATCGAAGAGCTCGACAATATAGAATTTGTTACAAAGGTTGTCGGGAATTCAATATTTGCCGAGGCCTCTAACGAGGTTGCACGCAAACGTTCAGATTTGGAGGACCCATCCGAGGATGAGGAGCTGCTGTCAAATCGCAAAGGCAAAAAGGCCAAGAAGAATAAGAAGCAGGGCAATAGCAGTCGCAAGAAGAAAATTATAAGAATTGCACTTGCCTTAGCTGCGATTTTGTTAATTGCTCTCGGTGTTGCTTTTGCAACGGGAAAATTCTCAGGAAAAGCGAAGGTGCCGGATCTTTCCGATATGACATACAAGGAAGCAAAAAAGGCAGCTGATGATGCCGGCTTCAAAATTGAAAAGGGGAAAGCTGTTTATTCGTCAGAGATTTCTGAGGGTCATGTAGTTGAACAGAATCCCGCAGGAGGCGAAGAAGCCAAGAAAGGCTCGACGATCAAGGTCAATTTAAGCAAGGGCTCAAAGGATGGAACTGTTCCTAATCTAGTAGGCCAGAATTATAAGAAGGTCGAAAAGGATCTCAAGAAAGCAGGATATAAGCTTGGTATAGTTAAGTCAGAGACATCGACTAAGCCTGAGGGAACTATCTTGAGTCAGGATCCCGCCGCCGGCAGCAATGCTGATAAGGGAACGAAGATTAACATAACAATAAGCGACGGAAAAGGTAAAGACAAGGGAACTGTTCCTTCTGTTACCGGTAAGTCGCTGGAAGAGGCAAAAGCCGCTATAAGGAATGCCGGATTTAGCGTTGGAAATATCACGTATGATGAAAGCAATGTTTATGGAAACGGCTATGTTATGTGGCAGCAGTATGCCGCTAACACTTCGCTTGAAAAAGGGCAAACTATAGATATCGAGGTCAGCAAGGGAGCTCCTTCATCAGGCGGAGGATCCTCCGGCAGCTCCGGCGGAAGCAGCGGTACAAAGTTATAGTATGCTGGGAAGAGTTGTTAAGGGAATTGGCGGTTTTTACTATGTAGATGATGGTCAAAGCGTGATAATAGGAAATGCGCGAAAAAATCTCAAGAGAGGAAAGAACATCATTTACGTCGGAGATATTGTCGAGTTTGAGCTTAGAAATGAAGATGGTGATTGTATTATCAACAAGGTGCGCGAAAGGAAAAATTTTCTTTCGCGCCCACCTGTTTCTAATCTGGACAAGCTGGTGGTAGTTTTCGCAGCTGCGTCGCCCAATCCTAATACCTTTATAATCGATAAGTTCACGGCAGCTATTCTGTACAATAAAATCGACGTTATAATCTGTATCACCAAGCCGGATCTCGTTTCTAATGATGAATTGAATAAGCTTGTCTCGACATATGATAGGGCTTTTCGGGTCGTTACAGTAAACGGAAAGACAGGAGAGGGAATACAGGAGCTGTACAAAATTATCAAAGGTAATAACGTTGCGCTTGCAGGTCCTTCAGGAGTCGGTAAATCAACCGTTATGAATTATCTGACTGGTAGAAATGATATTGAGACAGGAGCAATCAGCGACAAGACATCCAGAGGTCGTCATACTACGAGGCACGTGGAAATATTCAACATGGACGCTGAAACTCATTTCTATGATACGCCGGGCTTCACTTCGCTTGATATGCCCAGGATTGACAAGTATAGCGTCAGGGAGTATTTTCCGGAGATTAGAGAATACAAGGGGTACTGCAAATATCTAGATTGTATTCACGTGCAAGAACCTGAATGTGCCGTCAAGGAGGCGGTTACAGAGGGTAAAATAGCTAAGAGCAGATACGAATCTTATCTTGCGATTTTAGAAGAGGTAAAGAGATGGCAAAAATAGCACCTTCGATATTGGCCGCAGATTTTGCGAAGCTTGGCGCAGAGGTTGAGGATATCTGCAGGAGCGGATGTGACTATATTCATGTTGACGTGATGGATGGTGCGTTTGTACCAAATATAAGCTTTGGAAGTGCTGTTATGAAGAGTCTCAACGGATACGCAACTGTACCGTATGATGTTCATCTGATGATCGAAAATCCGGATCGGTATTTAGAGGATTTTGTAACTGATAACACTGAGTTCATCACAGTGCATTACGAAGCATGTTACCATATATGCAGGACGATTTCACATATCAAGGAGCAAGGGCTGAAGGCCGGCGTATCTATTAATCCCGGAACTCCGGTTTCTGCATTGGAAGCAGTTCTCCCACATGTTGACTTGGTTCTGGTTATGGCTGTAAATCCCGGATTTGGAGGTCAGACCTTTATTCCTGAAACTGTGGCAAAGGTTGCCAAGCTCAAGGATATCAGATCTTCAAAAACTTATGACTTCACCATAGAAGTTGACGGAGGAGTATGTGACAGAAATTCGTCCAAACTAATAGCCAATGGTGCAGACATTCTTGTTGCCGGTTCAGCAGTATTTAAACAAAAGGATAGAGCTCAGGCAATTATGAACCTGAGAAAGATTGATGCATAAAGCCAATGCCCGGCCTTCTAGCTTCTTAGAATGGCCAGGCAATTTTTCATATCTTCAGGAAGTGAGGCTTATAGGACAAAAAACGTGTTTT
>NZ_JALU01000015.1 GCF_000525775.1 Mogibacterium timidum ATCC 33093
ACGTTTTTTGTCCACCCTCTATCTTCTTTCAAAAAAGATAAAACCGCTATAGCCATTGAAATTTCAATGGCTATAGCGGTTTTGTAACACGTTTTTTGTCCTATAAGCCGAACTGATTCGGTTACGCCGGGAAAATAGCAAAAAACACGAAAAGGACGCTTACGCATCCCTTTCGTGTAGTGTGTGTGTATTCAATAAAAGAAGGAAAGTTTGTATTAGAATAACAAACCTCATTGAACAATTAGGATTATAGCAGGAGTTCCACGGATTTGTGTGAAGAATATGTGAAAAGTTAACTATAATTCAAGATGTTTTGTCACGCTTTTTGGGCAGCCCGTTTTTCAACTCTGCATATATGTATGTATTATATATCAACAGCTGCAAGCTACAGCCGCTCTCTGTTGCGGGACTGTCCTCTGCTAATTGCCGGCATCTAATATCTGTCCCGCCAGTTCTGCTGCCGCTCCTGCCAGCTCCCCGGCTTCTGCCCCCCAGCTTGCTGCCAGTTCACGGTCAGCTATATACGGGATGTTGGCTGCCACGTTGTAGCTTGCGGCCTGCACTCCGGCATTGAGATTCAGGGCTGCCACATACAGATCGCTGACCAAATTCGCATTTGATTTGCCAATCATATCGGCTGCAAGCCTGAGCGCGCAGACGCCCGCTCTCATGAGCTTGAGCGGGGCGTCGGCTGCGCCGACGGAGGCGATGGCAATCGCCTCCCTGCGCGCCGCCTTCTCCGAATCGGTCTGCTTAGCCATGCTGTAAGCCTTCGATACCTGCTCGAAGGCTTCCTTATCCTCGTCGACACCCTTCATTAATTGCTCAAGATATGTCCTTGCCTCATCTCTAGCCCCGATATTCAGCTCCTCGTATTCTGCATATTTCTTCTTACCAATTGTGAGGTTCGCCACCATCACAATCAGGGCCGCCCCCTGAGCCGCCGTCAGAGCAGCTACAGCCCCGCCGCCCGGAGCCGGTGCTTCGGAGCTAAGCACCTCTATATATTCGCTAATTTCGGTATTTACAAGCTTCTCTGCCATTATCTCCTCCATATTCATTATCATAGTCTAAATGTTATCAGCATTAAATACATACACATTATAATAATGTTTCAAACTCGGTTTCGCATCTCCCGCTGTCATTCCCATATGTAAAAAGCTCTCCGCATAGCGAAGAGCCATATAACCGTATAAAAATATTATTCGATTTCAGAATCGAAAGGCATTAGAGCTACTACACGAGCTCTCTTGATAGCAGATGTAACTGCCCTCTGGTGCATTGCGCATGTACCGGTTACTCTTCTGGGAAGAATCTTACCTCTCTCTGTAGTGTACTTCTTAAGAGTCTCCACATCCTTGTAATCGATTTTCTTATCCTTATCCGCGCAGAACTGGCATACCTTTCTTCTTCTCATGCCGCCGCGCCTCTTGCTGTTCTCCATTCGACTTGTACTCCTTTCTCAAGATGTTTAGAACGGGATGTCCTCTTCAGTTGCCTCAAATGAATCAGGCATCGAAGGCTCCATTGGTGAGCTGAAGCTATCATTGTGACTGCTTGGCTCACTCTCAGCTCTGCGACTGTATCCGGAATTATTGCCGCCACCGCTGTTACCACCGCCGAGGAACTCGACGTTGTTAGCGATTACGTCTGTCGTGTATACAGTCTGTCCTTCTCTGTTCTTGTAGCTTCCCGTCTGAATTCTACCGTTGACTGCGACCTGACGACCCTTGCTAAGATATCTGTCACAGTTCTCAGCCTGCTTGCCGAAAACAGTGATTCTGATGAAATCAGCCTGTCTCTCACGTCCCTGCGAACCCGGTCTGTCAACTGCAATGCTGAAATGCGTAACAGCTGTCTGGTTGTTAGGTGTGTAAGTCAGCTCCGGATCTCTGGTCAATCTTCCGATCAATATAACGCTGTTCATAGCTTACCTCCTGACTTATTTCTCGTCTTGGCAAACAATGATATGTCTCATAACATTGTCGGAAATTCTGAGTCTTCTGTCGAGTTCCTTAGGCAGCTCTGTGCCGGACTTGAAAGGAAGAACTACGTAGAATCCCTCTTTCTTCTTCTCAATCTGATAAGCAAGCTTTCTGTTGCCCCATACATCAGCTTCGCCAGCCTCACCATCTTCGTTGATGATGCTCTTAACGGTCTCGATCATGGAGTTCTTAGCCTCCTCATCCAGAGTTGGGTCAAGAATGAACATTACTTCATAATCTCTCATGTTTTCACCTCCTATGGCCTACGGCACCTTGCGGTGCAGGATATGGCTTGCGAATTCAAGCCATGCTGCTCTATTATACTTATTTTTCGCCAAAATTCAAGTGCTGCGCACCATTTGACTGTCCCTCCGGTAAAGCAAAACTCGTCACACCGCACTGCTCCGACCTCAGAACACAATATATAGTACCTGCTATTCGACCGTGTCGCAAGCATATACTTAACTCGCAGCCTGCCACTTAACCTCATATATGTGCCCCTTAATAACCTTACCGTAAGCATATACTTAACTCGCAGCTAGCGACCTACGGCTGCCAATCTGCCTATCTGGGTTGCGATATAGCCCGCACCGTAGCCGTTATCAATGTTTACGACTGCGATTCCGTTAGCACACGAGTTGATCATCGTGATAAGTGCGGATAACCCATGAAAATTTGCCCCATAGCCTACAGATGTAGGCACTGCTATTACAGGGTTCCTGACAAGACCGCCCAGCACTGTCGGCAGGGCGCCTTCCATGCCTGCGACGGCGATTACCGCGTCTGCAGTGCGGATTTCCTCCACCTTGGACAGCAGCCTATGAATTCCGCTTACCCCGATATCGTAAAACCTCAGTACATCAGCACCAAAGTATTCTGCAGTCTGAGCGGCCTCCTCAGCGACTGCGATATCGGCAGTGCCTGCGCTGCAGACAGCAACGATACCTCCGGTGCCGGTTCTCTTGTAGCCGCCGGCAGGCTCCACCTTGAGAATCCGCGAGACAGGATCATACGTCGCCTCCGGAATAGACTCCATAATCAGCGCCGCCTGCTCCGGATTCGCCCGAGTACCGAGGGCACAGCCGTCGTTAGCGACCATTCTCCGGTAAATCGACACCAGGTAATCATCTGCCTTACCGGCGCAGAAGATTACCTCCGGAAAGCCGGATCGCTTCTCACGCTGAGTATCCAGCTTGGCAAAGCCCATCTCATCGTAATCATTGTGTTTAATCAGCTTTTCGGCTTCAGACAAGTCCAGTTCGCCGGCCTTATAGCTGTCTAGTATTTCTGTGATATTCATCTCGTTTACCTGTTTTCTATAATAAATATTTGCTTGAAGTCAATCAGCAGAGAGCTTTAAGCTGCTCCCTACCGGACAGATTCATTTGCTCCCCGGATGACTGATTTACTTCAATACCTCATTCATGCTGCCTACCCTGTAGCCAAGCATATCCATCGTAACATATACAAATCCGATGCCTTTGAACTTGGCGGAAATCTCTGAGCCGAGAGACAGCAGTCTCTCCAACTCTGCCGGTGCGACCTCTATACGCGCGAGATTGTCGCCGTGCATGCGGACGCGCACCTGTATGAATCCATATCTGTCCAGAACGCGCTCCGCCTGCTCCACCATAGCCAGTTTCTCGCGCGTAATTGTCTCGCCGTATGCAAATCTCGAGGCGAGACAAGCGGCGGACGGCTTATTCCATGTAGGGAGGCCGTGCGCCTGCGAGAGGTCGCAGATCTCCTGCTTAGTGAGTCCGGTCTCCATGAGCGGGCTCTTGACATCCAGCTCTCGGAGAGCTCTGAGCCCGGGCCGATAATCTCCCTTGTCATCTGCATTTGAACCATCTGCAACGTAGGCTATGCCCAGCTCCCCGGCCTTAGCCTTGAGCTGCGTAAAAATCCCCGTCTTGCAGATGTAGCAGCGATCTGCCGGATTCTCTCTGAAGCCCTCAAGCTCGAGCTCATTGGTCTTCACAACAATCTGGCGGATTCCCCGCCCTCTGCAGAATTCTACAGCTTCATCGGTATCCTTCCTTGGGAACGATCCGGACTGCGCTGTAATTGCAATCATCCTGTCACCCAACACATCGTGCGCCACCTTGGCCAGATATGTCGAATCGACACCGCCGGAGAAGGCAACTGCAAGGCTGCCAAGGCCTGCGATGTATCTCTTCAGATTATTTTCCTTCCTGATCTCTATTTCCGTAAGTCCCATTTCCTCTACTCTCTTTCTCCGGCCTTCTCAAGATTTTCAATATCTTAAACGGCCTCCATATCTATGATCCTGTCGCATACATGCTCCACCATAGGGATATCATGCGAGATCAGTATCATTGTCAACCGTCTCTCATCGTGAAGCTCCCTCAACAGATGAACTATCTCCGCCTGCGTCGGTACATCCAGCGACGACAGCGGTTCATCCGCAATTATGAACTCCGGATCTGTGATCAAAGCTCTTGCAATGGCTGCCCTCTGGCGCTGTCCACCCGATACATCGTATGGATGCCTCTTCATGAGCCCGATATCCAGATGCACCTGAGTCATCACCTTCGAGACTCTCTCAAGTCTTTCCGCCCTGTTCCCAATACGGGCAATTACCAGCGGTTCAGAGATGATCTGCTCGAGGGTCATGCGCGGATTAAACGCCGATGCAGAGTCCTGAAATATCATCTGAGCATTTATCGAATCCCTTCTGTCTGTGCCGTCGCTTCCAAATCCCACCTCGCCACCTGTCGGTCTCACGAGTCCCATAATTATCCTCGCAAGAGTGGATTTACCGCAGCCCGACTTGCCGACAAGCCCGAGTATCTCCCCTCTCATTACTTCCATAGAGAACCTGTCCAGCACCTTCCTGACTCCGTGGGTTCCGGTCTTGTACGTCATATCGACGTCCCTTACCTGCACGATTGTATCTGCCTGCTCCGCTTGCTCCCTCCTGCTACCACTGTCCTCGCTATATTCGTGATAGTAACTGTCCTTCTTCCCATACGCTTCTGCGAATTGACTGGCGGTTTGCGCTCGATGTCCGTGATAGTGGCTGTCCTTATTGCCGTACCTCGAATAGCGTACTAGAGCCTGCGTATATTCCTGCTGCGGATTCTCAAATATCTGTTCCGTGTCTCCCGACTCGATGACCTTGCCGTCCTTCATTACAAAGATCCGCGAAGCAAGTCCGCGTGCAAGTCCCAAGTCGTGAGTAACAAACAGTATACCTTTGCCTCTATCTGCGGCAATCCTCTTAAGCAGTGAGATTATCTGGCTCTGCGTATCAGGATCCAGCGCAGTTGTCGGTTCGTCTGCAATTATCAGTTGAGGATCGCAGGCCAAAGCTACTGCAATTGCTACCCTCTGGCGCTGTCCCCCTGACAGTTGGTGCGGATAGCAATTGAGATACGCTTCTGCATCGTCCATATCCATATCGCGGAGCAGCTCCGCTGCCCGCCGTTCATAAGCAGCTATATCTTTATCTCTGCGGATACCGGAGAGCTTGATTCCGTCGTGTATCTGCATAGGAGCGATAATTTGCTCGCCTATGGTTCTGACAGGGTCGAGCGAATTTAGCGGGTCCTGGAATACCATCGAAGCCAGTTCTCCCCTCACGTGCTCGAGCTCCCGCTCCGACATCTCCAGCACATTGTGTCCGCACAGCTCGATGCGGCCGGACAGGTAACGCGCATTGTGCGCATGCAGCATGAGAATCGAGAAGCAGAGCGCAGTCTTGCCGGAGCCCGACTCGCCGACAATAGCCACAATCTCACCGGAGTTGACCGCCAGAGAGACGTCCTGCACAGCGTGAACAGCTCCATGCTCCCCGTCGAAGCACATTTTGAACTCCTCAATATTAAGCAGCTTTCTGTTACTTCTATTTCCTGTCATCTGCCGCTATTTCTCCAATTTCCAATCTGCGACGTTCCGGAAGATGCCGACGCCGTGGTGTCCGAGCATTGTCTCCCTGGTGATTCCGCTGATATTTTTCTTCACTGCGTAATCCGCATCGATGTATGCGATGAACGAGTATGGCATCTTCTGCGTCATATGTGTGAGGAACTGAGAGTAATACTTCTGTCTCTCGGCATCGCTGGTCGTAGCTCTTGCACTCGCCAGGTCTTTATCAACTGCAGGGTTTGCGTATCCTGTATAGTTGTCGCCCGCCTCTGAGGTGAAGATCTTGTAGGTGTGATCGTCTGCGTCAAACGGGCTTCCCCATCCGATGATACAAGCGTCCTGACCCTTCCAATCCAGTTCCTTCTTGGATTCTGCTGTAGCGTCTACGCCACGTGCCTTGAGCTGCTCTGCACAAAGCTTCGCCATATCCACGCGTACCTTGTCGTCAGCCATTGCGTTGATGGTGAATTTCAGCTTAGTGCCGTTCTTCTCGTAAATTCCATCCTTGTTCTTGGACCAGCCTGCCTGCTGCAGGAGCTGCTCCATCTTGTCCGGATTATACTCAAACTTCTCAATAGCGGAATTGTTAAACCTATTCTTCTGAATTGGAGAATAGGCCGGTTGACCCTCTCCGAGAAGTGCACTCTTGATGATTGCATCTCTGTCGATTCCATAGCTGAGAATATTCGCAAGCTCCGGATGAGCTTTGAACAGCTTGCTGCCTGAGAAGTTGTATGCGATTGCACGGTAATCCGCTGTATTCATACGATAGATATTGAAATCCTTGCTGTCCTTTGCCAGAGCCTTAGCCTGCTTAGGTGCAATCTGTGCCATATCGAGATCACCGGATTTGAGCTGCAGCAGTCTGGCATCGCTGTCCTCAACAATCTTGAATACAATCTTCTTGATGTGCGGCTTTCCTGCATAGTAGCCGTCGAACTTCTCGAGAGTTATGCTCTGCCCCTCATCCCACTTGGTCAGCTTGTAAGGCCCCGCTCCAACCGGCTTACGGTTGAACTTGTCCGTTGTGAGCTCCTTGCCCTTGAGCAGGTGCTTAGGCAGAATTCCGATAGTCATGTAGTCTGCAAACGCTACGTTTTCCTTGCCCAACTGAATCCTGACAGTCCTCTTGTCCGGACACTCGATCTTGGTTATATCCTGATAGTTTGAAACGATTTCCGAATTGTTCTTTTTATCCAAAATTGCCTCTAGCGTGAACTTGACATCTGCCGAGGTAAGCGGCTTACCGTCGTGGAACTTTAGCCCGTCCCTAAGATGGAATGTCCAGGTGTGTGATGGTGCATCGTATTCCCACTTCTCTGCGAGCGCAGGAGCCAGCTTGTTATCCTTATCGTGCGTCGTAAGTCCTGCGAATATAAGTGAATTGATCTCGCCGTGCTCATACAGAGCCGGGTTGATAGCCGTGTAGTTCCGGCTACCGTATACCAGGGTGTTTTCGTCCTTCTCCGCCTTGGAGCCACAAGCCGAAAGCGAGAATGTCATGATAATCGCAGCAGCTATCACTGCCGCCTTTCTTAAATAATTTCTCATAAGTATAGTGCCTTTCTAATAAGTCCGAATGTGTCTGTTAATAAATATAAATATCGTCGTTCGCATATCGTGTATGCTACGCATGCAGCTTGCTATATGTGTTGCATGCGCTCAAAGCCGAGACAAAGGGCTACGCGTCGCGTTGCGAATGCAGCTTGCTATATGCGTTGCTGTCTATTGTATTCTGTCGTACCTCGATCATACGACTATAGCTCTATATATTGCTATACCTCGAGAAAGATGCGAAGAAGAAAACAGCCTGTTTTCAAAAGCCATATCTCTATATATTGCTATATATTGCTATGCCTCGAGGTGTTACGCTCCCGTACATACTCCCCTATCTCGGTTATCGAGACTAGAACGCTGATGAGCACGCAGCCCGGGATGATAATCATCCACCACTGGTCAGACAGAAGCGCATCCTGAGAAAGCGACATCAGACTGCCCCAAGAAACTTCGGATATAGGCAATCCGAGCCCCATGAAGCTGAGCGTCGATTCGGCGATTATCGCTGACCCTATGTTGCTGACCGCCATAAACATTATGGACGAGAAGTAGTTGGGAAACAGATGCCTTCTCAGCACATACCAGAATCCGCCGCCGTACAGCTCTGCCGCCAACACAAACTCGCTCTTCCTGAGTCTCCTGACTTCGCTCCTGATAACCTTGGACATCTGCATCCAGCTTGTGATACCGATTATCAACGCGAGCGAACTGTAGGTCGCCCTGCCCCAGACAGCCTGAAGCACGATAATCAACAAGATATTCGGAATACTCATACACAGGTCTGTCGCCTTCATCATCAGATTGTCGATGTGCCTGTTGGACATGCCGCTGAGGGTTCCGTAAACCGAAGCTATGAATGTCGAGAGCATAGCGCTCAGTGTGCCTATTATCAGGCTCGCTCTGCCACCATACAGGATGAGGCTCAGCAGGTCTCGTCCCATGTTATCCGTACCAAATATATGTCTCATCGACGGCGCTTGCCCGATTACATCTGAATTCATGTAGTTTGGGGCGTATGGAGCGATTACATTTGCGAGCAGGCTGAGAATAACAGACGCCATAAGTATTGCGATAGCCGCCTTCGGCTTTTTTCTACTATTCATAGGAGCCCTCCTCATGGCACATCCTCGGATCGAGCCTCTCTCCGACAATCTGCGCCACATAATTACACACTACCACAACAGCACCTGTTAACAGCGTCGTTGCCATCAGCATGTTGTAATCCTTATACAGAGCACTCTCGAAGCTCAGCTTGCCTATTCCCGGATATCCGAAGACCATCTCGACAACATATGTTCCGCCAAGGAGATGCGGAACTGCGATAGCCATGATGGTTACCATCGGCGGCATAATATTCTTCATGCAGTACTTCCTGATAATCCCGGTGCGCGGCATTCCCTCCGCCTTGAGCAGCAGCACATAGTCCTTGCGCATTTCCTCAAGCAGCAGATTACGCACCATGTACGAGTAGTACCACAGATGCCCTATAACTATTACAAATACCGGCAACACGAGATGCCGGAGTCTGTCTAAAAGGTCTCCCTCTGAATTGTACGAGTAAGCCCCTCCGGTCGGCAGTATGTGTAGATAGACTGCAAATACCAGTATGCATATCAGCGACAAAAAGAACACAGGGATGTTTCCCGATACTACGCCCGCCCTACAAATAAATCTGTCGAGCCTTGTGCCTTCCCGCTCCGCCGAAGCTCTTCCGAGCCTGAATGCAAACACGAATGTCAGCACGTAGGCTATTACTCCAAATAATGCAGTGTTGCCCAGCACTCCCCCGATCACCTCCGCAACCGGTCTCTTATACTTGTACGACAGTCCCAGCTTGCCCTGAGCCAGGTCACCCAGCCACTTTCCATACTGGACCGGCAGCGGCTTGTCTAAACCGAGGCTCTCGCGAGCAGCCGTCTTCTCGGCGACACTCATCCTGTCCACGCCATCTCCGTACCAGGCGCGGAGCGGATCCCCCGGACATAGACGCGACAGGACGAACACTATGATTGAGAGCAGCAGCAATATGAGCAGCATCTCGGCAAATCTGCCCAATACATATTTAATTGTGCGTCCTCTCTCTTTTTCCATAAATTCTGCGTTCACTCCTCCGGATTCGCTTACAAAAAGACCGGTATAGTCGCTTCTGCAACTACTCCGGCCTTCGTGGCATGGCTAAATGTTATTGCTTTATTCAGTTGTTGCCTCTGCTGTACATCCTGACTATTCTGTCAACTGCATCCTCAATGCACTCTTTGACCGGCAACTCCTTTGTACCTGCAATCATAACATTGCAATACGCCGTAGGAACCAGCACCTTGGATGCCTCGCTTGTTCCGACACTTTCCGCTATAGTCGGGGTGATCTCGCCTAACATCGCATTTGCTACCAGAATACCGATTGGTCCGGTGATAATCTGTGCTCTTGCTGCGCAAAATCCTATAGCGTTCTCTCCTGTTGCCGCTCTCTTGGCTCCGGCCTTCACCATGGCATTCGTCGCCATACTGTTGGTTCCGGCTGCTACTATCTCCGCTTCCGGAAGCCTCTCCGTCAGCTTGGTCACAAGCTGGCGACCTATACCGCCTCCTTGCGCATCAATTACTAATATGTCCATTCCGTTCGCCTTTCATAGCCGATTGTACACTTCCTGTGCACTGTATGTTGAATATTATAACAGATATTTGATGCGCAGTTGTCGCAGTAATTAAGTTTACCAAGTATTTTTGCAGGTTGCTGAATGTTTGGAATTATCTTCTTCGGTTATTTTGTTCTTATCTTGCTATAATTGCAATCTGATCGGTGTGCCGAATTATTATCCTTATTACCGCTGTGTGACAGCTTTTCACCGCAACTTACGGCAAGCTCACGGAATGTCGGCACACCTGCAATTATTTAAATGTGTTAAGTGTGCTAAATTATTTGTAACATTTGGCGTTCCTTGCGCATCGGGACTGCTCGGGGCACCTCAGCTGCTCTTAGTATTCCAGCCCCAGGCCATCAGCGATATTGCAGATGAAGTCCTGAGCGTTTGTGATGATTCCCTTTGAAGAGAGGGAGCCTCTGTCAGCCAGCTTGTTAACTACGAACTCGGAAGCGTCGCATACGTAGAAGTATGTTTGACGAACTGTTCCGTCCTCAAGCACCCTGAAGCTCGGTGTCATGTTTCCGACAGCGATCGAATGAAGCATTGTAGCCATCGTGATTACTGTGGTAGCCTTGCTTACGTGAGCTCTCATGGCGTCCTGCGCATCGTAGCAGTCTCCGTGAACCTCCGGAAGAGGACCGTCGTCACGAATTGAGCCGCCGAGCACGATTGGCACATCATTCTTGATAGCCGCTGTCATGACACCGTTGTCAAGGTTCTCCTGCTCCACAAAGGCCTTCATTGAGCCGGCTGCTCTTACTCTGTTGATGAGGTCGAGGTGGTTGTAGTGACCGTTGTGCACGTTCTCCTGAGTATAGATATTCTGACCGAGAGCTGTATTCATGTATGCACCCTCAAGATCGTGGGATGCCAGAGCGTTTCCGGCCAGTACTGCGTGAGCATATCCGTTAGAGATAAGCGCTGAAAGAGCCTTTCTAGCCTTGATATCGAATGAGAAAGCAGGTCCCATAACCCATACGATTCTGCCGTTATCCTTCTCGTGCTTAAGCAGCTCAACGATTTCATCGAAGTCCTTGGAGAATGCTGTCTCTCTGGAACGGCCGGTACGGAAAGCGAATGTATCTGCAGCTGCACCGGTATTCTCGTTGAAACCGTCTGCGTGCATGTAGATTCCCTCTTCACAGCACTCTGTACGTCCGCAGACTACGAGCTCGCCCTTCTTTACTCTTCTAGCTTCGAGCGCGAGAACCTTATCACCGTCAAATACAGGAACTGTGTCCATTCTGCTCTCTTCACACATGAGCCACTTACCGTCTATCTTGAAGTATTCCGGGAAGATGCTGAGTGCGTGGAAGTCAAATGGAACTACTCCATCAACCGGTGCCGGCTCCAGTCTGCAATCCGGCGAGTCAACAAACTTCTGCTCTGTGAAATCCGGATGTGTGTATTTTCTTAGTTCGAATGCCATAATATATCCTCCTTGTATATCTGATTTTGATTATAACGTCTAATTTCTGTAAGTACAGTTTATGAATTTTATGATGCCAGTTTCTCCCGAGCTTCTCTTTCTCTGTCCTTCCTGCTCTTGAGGAAGCTAGGCTGCAGCTCCGCGATCAGGATAGCTGCGAACATCAGTACAAATCCGATAGCCTTGTTCACTGTCATCTGCTCGTTGAAGAACACCATTCCGAAGATGATTCCGAAGATGTTCTCGAAGCTGAGGATGATAGATACGCTTGTAGGCGACTCTGTCTTCTGGGAGATGGTCTGGAACAGGAAGCACAATCCGGAGCAAACAATACCGAGATATAGAACTCCAAATACAACCTCTCCGTTGATCTGTACGTTGCCCGCCGTCTCCTGAGTGAGCGTAAATGTCCATGCCAGGATCGCCGACACTATGAACTGCAGCATAGTGATGATTCCGGGATCCTTATCCTTACCCCACTTAGCGATTGCGATAATCTGAGCTGCCCAGAATAGCGAGCTGAGAATCGAGATGCTGTCTCCAAAGCTGATGCTGAAGGTACCTGCAACTGATACAAAGATGATACCGATTGCGCACATTGTAGCTGCTACGATGTGATACAGCTTAGGTCTCTCTCTGAGAACCAGCCATCCTATAAACGGTACGAATACGCAGTATGCGGATGAGAGGAAGTGGCTCTTTCCGGGCATCTCCAGCATAACTCCTATGGTCTGCGTAAAGTATGCACCGAACAGGCAAACGCCGATAAATAGTCCTGCCTTGATGTAGTCCTTATCTATCAGCTTGAGCTGCTTGCGGTAGATTATAGCCAGGATGATACTCGCAATCGTGAAACGAAGCGCGAGCAGCATGCCCGGCGGGATAAAGTCTGTGGAGCCCTTGATGACTACCATTGAGCTTCCCCATGCAACCGCGATGAATAGTAGTAAAAGTTTACCTTTAACGCTACCTGACTTCTGCATAAGACAACTCCTTTCTTGTCTTTAATAAATTTAGAAATAATTTCGTTATTATCTTGTCAGGGCGCACTCAAAAAAACTCACAGAACCTCATAAACATTCTGTGAGAAAATAATATTATTTGGAATTTAAAGGAGGTACACTCAATCCGGGCATTCATAAGGCCTACATATAGGGGATGCGCTATCTCGGACCGGCATATGTCGATATCCCTACTCTTCAATAAAATCCCTGTAGACCATAATTCCGTCCTGAACTTGGCGATGCTGACTCTGCCTCCTGCCGGAGCGCGCCCCTCCTGATAGTTCACTTCCATCTTGATAGACAGGTGGTCAAACACATACTTGGCATAGATCTGAGAATCATCCTCTACCATCTCTATCTTGGCAGCTGCCACATTGGCCAGAGCCTTCTTGAGTGCTCTGCGGACACGCTGTTCGACGTTCTTGTCACTATCTCCCTCAACATCTGCTACATCGCTGAGTATCCTCTTAGAGTAGCCGGCATTGCACTTATCCATGCGCTCGTATATCTTGCGGATATCATATGTGCCTTTTTCGCCGAGAATTCCAAACGAGCTGAACATCATATCCAGCCAATTCTGCTTTTTGTCCGGCTGATGATCACGCCTCGATGGACGGTGCGTATCGGTGTCTCCCACCTCCATGAATGCGCTTTGGATGTTATCTACGACCTTTTTGAGCTTGATGCGCTCGATTATATTCTTGGCTACTCGTTCTATCTCGAGTACATTGACCGGCTTACTGACAAAAAACTCGACCCCCGCATCGTACGCCTTGTTGACCAGCGACTTATCGGACAGTTTGGAGATCATGATAAATGCAGCTTCCGGGTAAAACCTCCTGACCTCATTTATGAACGTTATCCCATCCATCTCCTTCATCATGAAGTCGACCATAATTATCTCCGGACGCTCCTCACGAATGTCCGCGATTGCACATTCAACATCTGTGTTGTAACCCGCAACCGTACCGATTTCTCTGTCGCTGATTATATGCTTAAGGGTTTTTACTACCGCTATATCGTCGTCTAGGATGTAAAAATCCATCTTGTCTCCTCCTCGAATTTACTCGGCGGAATCTCGATTACAAACCTCGTGCCACCGTCTTTTCTATTCTTAACTCTTATCCTGCCGCCAAAATCATTTTCTACATAGTCGCGAACCAAGGACAGCCCCAGGCCACGCTGCACGAAGCCCGTATCCATATTCATCTTGGTTGAATACCCCGGCAGGAATATTGTCTCCATATCCGCTTCATCGATTCCTGGACCGTTATCCTCCACCTCTATGCGATGGCACGGTCCAATACTGCTGTATCTACACCACGCAACCATAACGCGAATCTTCCCATCCGAACCCTCGAACGCCTCCAGCGCGTTAACCGTGAGGTTTCGCAGGATTGAAATAGTCTTATAGCTCTCGCTTACCTTGTAATCCATGCGCTGATCTATCTCAAATTCCACGTCCATGTGCTTGGCCGCCGCAGTCTTCAGGATGTTACTCTTCATGAATTTCAGAATTTCCGACATCAGCAGGTCCGGTTCGCCGTGAGCATTTCTGTTGAGGTTATCCAGAGTATCCAGAATTTCCTGATAGCAGCCCTTGATCTCATGAGTGCCACGGGCAATTTCAAGCGCCCTCTTCGTAAACTCCTCCGGCATGTCCGCGTCCTTCATATCTGTGTGCAGCGCATACGCTTCCTTGAGCACCCGTTCTACATCCTCCTTGTTGTTGAGGATGAAGCGCATCTCGTCCGCTATTGTAACGCTCTGATTGACCATGAACTGAATCTTTCGGTTATGTGCTCTCTCTGTCTGCACATGCATATAATATTCCATAGTGACAATAATAAAAAGCGAGATCCCCGTTCTTGCCAGCGCAATAACAAGCAAAGTGTTGAACATGTACATGGTAACAAAGTTATCCGCCCTTATTATGGACATGAAGTAAACTTCAATTATGTTGCCGAGAAAATCTGCAAGAAAAACGGATATGCAGAAATTCAGCAGCGGTATTCGCCTGCCCATGTATGCCTTGACACACAGAGATATGGTGATTCCGTATATTATGAAAAAGATTGCGTCCGGAAAGCAGTTAACAGCATTTTCCACCATACTGACACCTGCCTTCATAGATGTGATAAATCTAAAGGTAGGAGAGAAGACTGCAGAGATTAACGCAATCTGCATCGCTGTGTATTTGTCTAAAAAGCAGAAAATGAACACGTCAAGAACAATGACATCAATCGCAAACACGAAGCCCGGTGCTACGTGAGGCGCATCGATATTAATCTGCGCAGCCACTGATATTATCAGTGCAATCATCAACACATTCTTGATTCTGTCCAAATAGCTGTTCATATGCTCTCCCTATAGCTCATGCGTTTACTATGAAAGTATATTATACGGATTACTAATGTATCAACAGGAAAAATAAATCCCGTACAAGATCCATACAGCACAAAGAACGTTACAGACCCTTTTTGACAAATTGCCATATAATTTCATTAATCTCTTCAGACAATAAAAAACATGCTCGCCAACTCACATGTTTAGCAGCAAGCATGTAGTTATTTAACTAAAAGGTAACCGTTCTATATTTATTTTAACTATTTTAACGTTAAAATTCTATCCGTTCAGCGGTATCTCCCATTGAGATATACAGTCCGCGACTCATGTCAATTTAATCCTCTAATAGCCAATCCACTATATATTTAATCTCTATACCATTGATATTATCAACACCTTCATACCTCCCTATTATAACGAACTTCTTGAAATTGTCCTTGATCATCAGCAGATTATCCGTTTCATGTGAGTTTGCCGGCAGTTGATATGTAACCTGATAATATTCAATACTTTGATTTTTTCTTGCCATAAAATCAATTTCCTTATCATCAAGCCTTACAACATCTATCGTATATCCTCGTCTTGCAAGTTCTAAAAATACAATATTCTCAAGTCTGTTCCCGTTATTCCCTTCCTTATAACTGACTGCCTGATTTCTAAGTCCACTATCGACGATAAAATATATAGTCCATATACTGTTTCAACAGCACAGACTTCCCCGATCTTCTAACTCCTGTAATCACCTTGATGAAATCTGTATCTTTAAATGCAATCAGTTTACCAAGGTACATTTTTCTTATATACATTTTACTTCCTCTTATATTGGATTTTCGTTTCATATTTTACCATGACCGTCTCATTATTGGAAGTCAACTTCCAATAATGAGACGGTCGTTTTAAATAAACCCCATACAACACAAATACACCCCAATCCCCACCGTCGGGAATCGGAGTGTATTATGTTTGATATTATTTGCGAATCAGTCGGCTGCTCATTTTGAGCCGACCCATATTCGCATTGAACTTGCTCTTGTTCGAATTAGCTAGTGCGAACCCGCTACAAATTAAGCTCTCTTTCTTCTGTATGCAGCAATTCCTGCCAGTGTTGATCCTGACAGAAGAAGCACAAGCGCATCTGCAAACGAATTCGAGCTGTCGCCGGTCTTGACCGCCTTGTTATGTGAAGTACCGCCCTTATTAACGCCATTAACTCCGTTCTGAGCAGTTCCTGCCTTTACTACCGTGAAATTGGTAGCTGCAGACTCGCCGCCGCGGAAGTTAACTTTGATAGAATGTCTGCCTGCGCCAAGCGTTCTAAGGAAGTTCTCCTTGAGCGTGATCTCAAGGCTTCCCGGCTTTGTGGTGTAGTTTGCCTTGCCAACAGGCTTACCATCTACCTCGATGCCGAGGAATCTGTCAAAGACCTTGTCCCCTGCAGCATTCTTGTCGACATCAGGATTTTCAACCTTGAACTTCAAATCTCCGGACTTCCACACCGCATCCTTGCCGTCCGTAAATTTATAGCCTGCAACCGGTTGTGGTGCTTCTGCATTCCATTTTGCATATACTGTGGTATTTGTCATAACTCCCTTAGTGAAGTCGAACTCAGCTTTGTAGCCCTTATCAGTATACCATCCTGCAAATACATATCCCTTTTTAGTAGGATCTGCCGGTTTGCTAGCCTTATCACCATACTTTACATTCTGGTTTGCAACAGCGCTTCCGCCATCTGTATCAAACGACACGTTGTATGTATTTGCAATCCACGAGGCAGTCAGTGTTAGATTGCCTTTTACCGGAGCATCGAAGTTGTATGCAACAGCTCCATTCATCCACTTATCGAACTTATGTCCGGCCTTAGTAGGAACTGCCGGTATAACTGCCTTTTCTCCATCCTTCACTGTTTGGCTTGCGACCGCACTTCCGCCGTTGCTGTCGAATGCAACGGTATACATGGTTGGCTCTACAGGTTTCTTAGTCCACTTTGCATATACAGTAGTATTTGCGGTTATCGGATTGTCAAAGTTGAACGATACAGTGCATGCACTATCCGCATACCATCCTGCGAATATATATCCATTCTTAGTCGGATCTGCCGGTTTGCTGGCCTTATCACCCTGCTTTACAATTTGATTAGCAACTGCACTTCCGTCATTGCTGTTAAATGTAACTGTGTATTCTGCCGGTGTTGGGGTGGTACCACTCTTAGCCTTGATAGTTACGTAATCACTTCCGCCTGTCTCCGGGGTTAGCGGTATAGCCCAGCCACGATTTATACGTACAGCCCACTTCTGATCCTTACCGGTAGTATTCTCCGGAATATTGCTTACGGTTATCTTCGCATGCTCATCATCAATGACCTTAATGTCAAATTTAAGCTGTCCGTTAATTGAACCTATAAATTGCCCATTAATCGTCACTTCTGGAAGAATGCTGGATGTAGTACCCTGAGGCTCTCCGAAATAGAGATTCTTTCCTGTGATATTAGCAACGATTGTACCTGCATTGTACTCCTTCTCAAGAGGCTTCTCATATGAAATACTCTTAAGCGTGAATTTAACAGGTGCTCCAAGATGTGCCCCTGCCGCACTCTTCATTGCTCCACCGTCAGCACTCTCAATCGCTCCTACCGAAAGGCCGAACTCAGTAAACTTGTTATAGTCGTGATAGCTCTTATTCTTCAGCTTGACTATGAGCTTGTTGCCCTGCTTGATCAGCTGATCGTCCTTTGTCAGGTAAACTCTTTCGCTACCATCATATGACATCAAATATACATGTGACGCACCGCCCTCAGGGATGGTGAAATCGTCACTGCTGAGATTTGCCTCAATAGTATGAGCATCTTTCCAATTTGCATATCCATTGATGGATACCTCAAACTCAGGGGCGTTCTTATCCTTGAACAGGATTACATTGTTATATACTCCTACAGAATGCATGTCGAATGTAACTTTTTCGCCATCCTGCTTGCTTGGTACTTCGTGAAGCGTACCATTTTTATCAATGTAATACACCTTGCTTACAGTCTTACCCGCCGGAATTTTCGTTGTTACCTTGAAATCACCGGCAGCAATCTTAGAAAGCTCGTTTCTGTAGAGATTGATCGTATCAATGTCTACAACCTGATAATCCTTACCTTTGAGTTCAGGGATCTCTTTGTTGAGAATTCTGTCACGAAGGATATAGTTGCCTTTCATAAAATTCGTGCCTGTAATGCTTGTGTTGCCGGAAGTACTTGTAATAGTAGTGTCCTTGTTATGCGCATCACTCTTATCCTTGAGGAAAATATAGCTTACTGCGCTGCAAGAGAAATGCATGTATGCTGCCTTACCTCTCCCGTCTTCCGAGTGATCCTTGACAGTCAACGGGAACGGATCGAGTGTAAAATCATCGCTTACTGCAGTAACCGTATAATTCATATCCTCGATTAGTTTAGCATTAGCATATCCAAACTTGATAGGAACTTCCACTACATCAGTGTCGCTGGTAAATCTTATCTTGGTATTTCCAAAGTCGAAATCGTCGCTATCGTCCTTTTCATAAAATACCGGCAGGCTTACATCGACCCTCTTCGCATTCTCGGGGTCCGCCTCAGGAGTGCTTCTTTTGGTCATCAGGAAGGCATCGATTATCTGGCTTCCCTTACCCGCATAATATCTATCATTGATAGCCTTAGAACCGGTCGCATTCATGACTAGATATATATTGATTCCCTTGCCGTTAGGATTGTATGTGGTGTAATTTGCATCCTCTGCATAGAAGATATAATGATGACCCTTGAACAGCTCCACATCGGGCAGAACACCGTTCTTAGATGTCACCACACCTTGAAATTCCTGCAATGTGGCATCCCAATATCTGAATTTGATAGGTTCGGTTATAGGTTTTTTTGTGTCCTTATCTTGGACAGGCATGCCCTTCATCACTACCTTTTCGGTAGAATAAAGGAGATCACTATCCTTCTCTGTATACGCAGCAGCAGCTTTCGGCAAAGCAAATGCGCCGACGATTATAACAGCGAGGATTGTCGCCAAGACGGCTGAAGCCTTCCCGGATTTATAAATCCATCCCATTTGTTCCTCCTTGAAATAAATTTAACAATAGTAATAATACCCCTACATTTTTAGAGTACTGGGATATAATATCAAGGAAGTTCCTGCCGCACAGTAACTATATAAATATTTTATATGAGTATTTTAATATAATTTAATTCTATACGATGAAGCTTTACCCTGATGCATATAATTCCGTATCTATACGTTACTAATGGTTGCGGATGGTTATTTTCCACGAACGATCAGCTTGTCTGTCGAGAGACAAGATCTCAAGCTCGTGTTCATCACAATAGTCAGGAAGCGTGTTAAGGGCTTCCGGGCATGTAAAGCTTATGTCTATAACCTGTCCCGGTTCTGCATCCTTGAGTGCATCCTTTAAGGTGATCAGTGGAATCGGGCAATCCTGCCCTTTTACATCTCTTACAATCTTTTCCATGTTATTCTCCTCCTGTATGAAATTACATTTTCTTACCGCTTCTATCCGCATAAAAGATGTATGCAGCAAGCCATATTCCCATGGCTATGAAAATCAGTGCTATCCAAGCCTTGATTGAAAACTGTGCGGTTTTCACCAACCCGTTCCCAACTATACATCCGCCTGCAACAAGCGCACCGAAGGCCATCATTGAACTACCTATAACAGTCTTAATAATTTGCCTCTTGCCGGGCAATATCACATGAAATTCCCTGTCTTCCAGAGAAGTCAACAGAGATCCTACAACTATTCCAAGCACTAACATACTACCCAGACCAAAACTTTGGTCATAGATGTTTCATCCCCCGACAATCTGTTTAGGCTTTAATATCGCATAAGGATATGACAGTATCGGAGAAGTTATGGCAAAGCCTCCAATTCTGCCGAAGTGTTCACTCACAGGAAACGTTATCCCGAGCACAATTCCGGAAAATATAAACCAGATGTCTTTATTATGAACACCTGTGCCATAGCGTTTTTTCCTTTTCTTCTTGTTATGTCTCCACAGTGCTATATAGACGGGAATTATAACAAGTCCCGACAGAACGAGCCTGATGCGAGCATCAGCTATCAATTCTTTATCAAAAACTTCATATGTCTGGATAAACTTGCCTGCAAAGAAACGGCCTCTGCCGGCGGAAAAGAAATAGCCTACCAGCACAAATGTAGCCAGTGAAATTAGCCCTATGATTCTACCATCACCCGACTTGACAAGCGACATCGTGAGACAACCGCTGGACATAACAGCTCCGAATCCGAACATCATGCTGCCAACAGGTAAAGCTACCAGCGAAAAGCACGAAACATATCCATCCGCAACTAATCCGGTGAGCACAAATATGTTGTACAATATCGACTCCGTAAAAATCGTGGCAAATAAAAGCAGCAGATTATAATTTCTGCCCTCAAGATATATATCCCTTATAGTGCCCATGTAGCAGATTCTGCTCTTCTTGAGCACGAAGCCAAACGCTATTCCGATAAGCAATCCTAATATTAGCGCCATTATACCCCCATTTCCAACATAACCGGTGCGTCCATCAGAAAACATTCATCTCTACACCGTGTATGAAAATTTATTCATTGGCTATCACCTGTTTACTTAGAAATAAATTTTGTGTATATTGTAACATAATGCGATGAGCTTTTAAGCCAACTATGGTTTGCTTGCTTGCATCTATAGGTATTTCCTATATTTGCGCGCGTGTCATTCGGATTATCAATAGTACGGCTACGCATTTTTCTTCCGACCTCTGTGCCTGCATATGCAAAATCAACTGTTTATCTAATTGTAAAAAAATAAAAAGGACTGTATATTTATAATGAAATTGCTAAAACAAAGCAAAGAGAGCAATATATTTAATAAACTTACGGGAAAACGTAAGGAGGGACGTCGCACCGGCAAATCGTCATTTCCCATCCTATTGTGTGTTATGATTGCAATTGCGAGTACTCTTATCCAGTACTCTATACTTTCTACGGTGGGAGGTGTCGATAATAGTAGAGGCTTCAGTTTTCACAGGAGCACATCCTCTACCAATGCTAAAACTACCCCAAAGGGTCAAACTTCTAATAAGTCCGCAAAGAATAAATCCGAGGCATCAACAGAGACAGAGAGTGACCCTTCGGCAGCAGTTGCCAAAAGTCAGCAGAATGATAAGAATAGTAAAGCTGCAAAAGAAGAAGCCAAAAAGAATTCGGATAAGTCCGGCAAAACCTGGGTTCCTCCGGTTTATAAATACGTCACTCACCCTGCTGTAACACGCACTACCACGGTGTATTCATGCAAGGGTGGTACATACAGCTCAATGGAAGCGCTGCGCGATGCACAGAAAAGATATATCCGAAGCAATCACTTGCCCGGATGAGACGGCACGTTTTCAAACATTCAGGAGAGTGTTAAGACAGAAGTAGTGAAACCCGCTTGGACAGAGCAAGTATTAATAAAAGAAGGCTACTGGAAATAGCTAATTGACTGTACCGACCTTCAATTGTTAGACTGAGAATCTGACGATTGAAGGTCGGTACAGTTGCTTTAACTGGCGTTTTTTCGTCTTTTTTCTTTGTTTATATTATGTATATTATGTTAATTTCACATAATATCCTTACTGTCCAGAACTATCGTAAACGGACCGTCATTGAGCAAGCCTACCTTCATATCGGCACCGAACTCACCACGCTCAACTACTTGTACACGAGATTTGCACTTATCAATTATGTATTCGTATAACTGCTCTGCCTTGTCCGGTGCACCCGCTTCGATAAAGGACGGACGATTCCCCTTCTTGCAATTCGCATATAGGGTGAACTGCGATATGAGGAGCAGCTCGCCGCCTACGTCTGCCAACGAGAGGTTAGTCTTGCCGTTTTCATCCTCAAATATCCTGAGCTTGATCATTTTGTCGAGCATCCTATCGGCAATCACCTCGTCGTCACAATTGGAAACACCGATGAGCACCATGTAGCCCTTGCTGATCATCCCGATTGTATTTCCATCCACAGTTACCTCTGCGTGCTTGACCCTCTGAATAACAAATTTCATATCCTCTCCTCAATATCGTCTGTATGTCTGTATATTTGCAGGTCTGTAGGTTTGTACATCTGTGCGACCTCTTGTGCATCCATACTCTTGGCAGTTTCATCACTCATACGAAATATTCTGAATACACTTATCCACCATCGCCAAAGCTTGCTGCAGGTTCTATACAAAGCCTACTGCGGGTTTTTATCATTTCTTGATTTTTCTCGCATATTTGCATAGAATTATAGCATTATATTGAAAACTTCGACACAACATTTGGAGGTCATTATGAATCCTTTAAAAAATACAATCGCAATTAACAAAGTTTACAGAGGTTTCCGCAAATATCTTAAGAATGTGCCTGCAATTAGAGCCGCTCAATCTCGCGGCGACCACGCCGAGGCGCAGCGCATCATCAGGAAGGGTGAGGATTATTTCTGTGACCACACCGGCGCTTCACTGGGAATCAAGGTTGACGTTATCAATCCCGAGAACATCCCGAACAAAGGGCCTTACCTTGTAGTCGCTAACCATCAGAGCTATGCTGACATCTATGCTCTAATCGACGCATTTCGCTCGACGCAGATTGGATTTATCGCAAAATCCGAGACAAAAAAGCTCAAACCTCTCGCCGATGTCATACGTGGAACCGAGTCTGTATTTATTGACCGAGGCAATCCACGTGCTGCAATACAAACGCTCAAAGAAACTACTGAGCTGTTCAAAAACGGATATACGCTTGCGATTTTCCCGGAGGGTACGAGAAGCCATAGCAACGATATGGGGTACTTCAAACCGGGCAGCTTTAAATTTGCACAGAAAGCCAAGGTTCCAATCGTGCCGGTTTCGATTATCGATTCTTATAAAATCTTTGAGGAGCATAACACCTTCAACGCCGGAACAATCAAGGTGGTGATACATCCTACCGTTCATTTCGAGGCAATGAGCCGCGAGGAACAAAATGCTGCACACGAGCAGATTGAG
Source organism: Mogibacterium timidum ATCC 33093 (assembly GCF_000525775.1). Taxonomy (GTDB): domain Bacteria; phylum Bacillota; class Clostridia; order Peptostreptococcales; family Anaerovoracaceae; genus Mogibacterium; species Mogibacterium timidum. The sequence continues at coordinate 22,892 of NZ_JALU01000015.1, forward strand.
GATCTGATCAGGACGGGAATTGCGAAGTACAGATAATAAATATCAAAAGAGCGGGAGGTGCGTACGAAAGTCCGTATCTCCCGCTCAGTTAAGAGGCAATTAATTATTCCCAATGTCCGTTCCTGACCAACACACTCGCAGCGTACACAGTTCTTTCGACAACGGTTCTGGTTATCACATGCGGAACCCCATATTTATGCTTATGAGCAAGGCTTCGGCCTGTGCGTCGCCCAGGAACCATCACTTGAAAAGGACTGCTTTTATTGCGAGAGGAACTTCTCTTGAGCCTGATTTTCTGTCAGGATTTTTCTTATCATGATGTTGTGGCTCAAAAATACTTTTGTCTCTCTCGTCTAGTTTTTTCTCTTTCTCAGAGCATTTACATACACAAATGCTACTGCCGCCATTACAAGCAAGAGCAATGAACCGAGTCCGGTTTCATCACCGGTCTTAACGGTCTTAACGGTCTTAACAGACTTAACACGTGTACCTGCCTTATTAGCAACCTTATCCTTTGCCGATTGTGGAGCCGTTCCGTTATTTGAAATACTTGCTGCAGCTATCATAAACTCCGACTCGCTTGATCCATTATCAAAGTTAACTTTGAGCTTGTGTCTTCCCGGCTTCAGTTTGCTCAGGAATTCTGCTTTGAGGCTAATTCTTACACTTCCTGCAGTCGCGGTGTAATCCTTCTTATCTACCGCTACACCGTCAACTTCAATACCCTTGAAGTGATTGAAGGTGTTCTTGTCGTTAGACTTGGCTTTAATAACGAACAGCATATCTCCGCTTCCCGCCTTCCATACCGGAGTAACGTCACCCAGTATATGATAATCAGAAGGTATCTCTTCTATATTATCGCCGTTCGGTTTCTTGCCATCAATTCTCACAAGATGGATATAGTCAAGTGTCAGTCTTCCGTTCAGATCCTCGACATCATAGCCTTCCCGCACAGGCTGATACACACCATTGCGGTCCTTTTTCATCGTGAACTCGATTTTATCTCTCATCTTGTAGGTGTCATTCTTATCAAGTACAAGCTCATACTTAACTCCACCCTCTACAACCAAATCGAGTCCTTCCCCTTTGCTTGGAGACTTCTTTATCTTGCCGTTATCCTTGCGAATAAGCTTAAATGGAAGTTCTCCCTTTGGCGCATACCCTTCGTTGGATAGAAGAAGTCCTACGGTACACGATGTATTCTCAATTGGCTTGGAGTCCTCGCCATTTTTCAACTTATGAAACACCAGCTTCGAAATAGGCTTCTCCGGAGCATCAAAGCCTTCGTCATAATCGTAGTAAAGCGGATAATCGTTCTGGTACCTGCCGTAGACTCCCATCAGATGCTTGCTTTTGTATGCACCGGTAAGTTCATAATCATTATAGAAAGGATTATTACGTGGCACATCCATGCCGATTTTGTATTGACGTTCAGCCTTGAGCTTGACACCGGATATCTTGCCGTCTTTTACATACAGCTTCTGTGTCCATTCAAACTCCGTCATATCAAACACGTCAATCTGAACTCCGTCAGGAAGAGGCTTACCATCCTCAGTCTCGACCTTGATATCCTTAACATTAACGACTTCTCCTTTGTTCACCTTCTCCTTAGGCCCAGGTGCCGGCTCGGATCCATTTCCTCCTGAACCTGAGTTATCGTCGTGACTGTTAAGCTTTTGAAGCCTAATAACTGAAATCGGTTTGTCCTCTTTCATAGTCTTTGTATGTCTGTCATACCATACGGCTCCCTTTCCTTCCGAAGGAATCGCCATAGGAATAGTATCGAGATTGGGATCAGCATCGATCAGCTTATAATCATTGAATTTTGGTTCATTCCACGAGATGCCGAGTCTATACTCCTTGCCGGTACGCATCGCTATCTTGATCTTGCCGTCTTTTACCTTATATTCCCGCTGGAGGCTAATCTCCGGATCATCGAGATCAAACAGGAATCCATCTTCTATAGGCTTGCCGTCTGTATCGACAACAGCAATAGTTGCTGCAGCCATCTCCGATGTAGATACTCGTTCCAATTTGTGATTTTTTGCAGCTTTTGCCCGAGCACCGACTGCTGTCCCTTTGCCATCTGCAATACCGTTGTTTTTAACAACATGTGCTGCAGCAGCCTTTTTTGTCGTAGCTGCTTCATCCCGATTTCCCGAATCGTCTGCCATAACCTGATATGGTAACATAGTCATTATTATGGCAAAGGATAGGAAAATACCGGATAACTTTGAAATAAGTGTGTGTTTTTTCATGTTATTCTTTCCTTAATCATCATGTAGGTAGTAACGATTGATGCATACAACGCTCATCTCAAGCTGTTCCCCAATCCAGCCCTTGGAATGCGACCAATGCATCGTGCTAATTGTATAATATCGTGCATATTCAAAGGATTGTATTTTTGAATACCTTTCTGTCTGTTATAAATTTAATTTATCGCACGATATATTGACAATTCCTTAATTTATCACCTTGCTTTTACCAACTCGTTTTGTCCTATAACCCCAACTACGCAAGTTTACGCATTTTGGTCTACCCGGCACTAATGTATTCATCATATATTTCTTTATCTACATGCTTCCGTATCTTCCGGCGAACTCCTTTGGAGCGTGCTTTTATCTCTTCACGAGTTTTATCATCTAACTCGATAACTTTTGTGCCACTCTTTTTGACGGTATTTATCTGCCTTTGGATGCGCTTATCTGCCTGCTTTCTGGCATAGATGGTAGCATTAGCGGATGCTTCATCCATAATCTTTTGATCCTTTGCAGATAGCGTATTATAGAAATCCTCATTCATAATAAGTGAAATCATGTGAGGTAGATGATTAGTTTCAACAATATATTTCTGTTGCTCGTAAAGCTTATTGGAGACGATGACCTCATAAGGATTCTCCTGTGCATCAATGGTATGCTGCTGAAGCCCGATATACACCTCGGCGAAACTCATAGGCAGCGGATTAGCACCTATAGATTCCCAGAAGTTCAGATGATAGCTATTTTCCATAGTGCGGATTTTCTGTCCCTTGAAGTCATCTATACTCTGAACCTTCCTGTTTGTGCTCATGACGCGGAACCCTTGGTCTGCTATGCCCAGGAAGTGATATCCACCCTTACTGTAAGTCGTATTTAGGAGCCTTCTGAACCTTGCTTTGTCTAAAATCGCTCTGTAATCATCCATAGAATCATAAATTTCCGGTAAATCGAACACCGCCAGATCAGGCATAAATGTCACCTGCGGGCCGGTATTCTGCACGATGAAAGGTATATCTCCATCTCGGCAGCTTTCGAGAAGATCTCTGTCTCCGCCGAGCGTTGAATTGGGATAAACTTGAATTTTTATACGGCCGTCGCTCAGTCTGTATACTTCAGAAGCAAATTTATCAGCATAAAGCTGGGTAACAGTATCCTCCGGACTTGCTGTAGCGAGTGGTAATGCATAACGCTGCTCCCCGCCGTCTTCTACGGCTTTGACAGCTTTTTTTGCTTTTGACTTGCTGTACCCGGAGTTGCCTGAACTGATAGAACAGCTTGAGAGGAAAAGCAAATGTATTGTTATGAGGATTAAGGTGATGGTCAGCATTTTTTTGTTTTTCATTCCGCATCTTCCTCGTATAATATTTCTTACCGACACATTTTCTTATGAAAAAGTGTCCTACAATAACTCGTTCAACCTTGGATATCCTATAGCAGCGCCAGCGAAAGCGCCGGGATAAATGTTATCAGCACAAGAGCCACGAGAAAATATCCAATCATAGGAAGAGCTTTTTTCGCGATATCCATGACTGAAACATCTGTTATGGAGGCGGCTACAAATAGATTGACTCCGATAGGAGGAGTGATAAAGCCTATGGCCAGGTTCACCACCATGATGACTCCGAATTGGATAGGATTCACGCCTATGTTCGTAGCTATAGGGAGCAGGATAGGTGTCAGGATCAGGATTGCCGGCGTTGTATCCATGACCATTCCTACGATGAGCAGGAATGCGTTTATAATGAACAGGATTATAATCTTGCTGTGAAAATTTGAGCTGATAAGCTCGCTGACTGTCTGAGGCACCTGCATCAGTGTTAGTACTCTCGAGAAAGCCGTAGAAGCGGCTAGGATGAAGAGTATCGGGGTGAAGGTACGAATGGCTTCCTTAAATATTTCTCCGAGATCCTTCAGATGAATACTCTTATATACCAGCAGGCTGATAATAAGGGCATAGAACACGGAGATGACGGCAGCCTCGGTAGGTGAAGCGACTCCCGAATATATACATCCCAGGATAATAACCGGACTCAGAATAGCGAAAAAGCTATCCTTAAGTACGGTTACGAGGCTTCTGTCATGTAGCTTTTGTACTTCCGTCCGAATCCTGAGCTTATCCTCACCATGCTTCCGGCAATAATAAAATGCATAGACCATCAGGAGGATGCCGATGAGCAGACCGGGTATGATACCGGCAATAAAAAGGTCACTGACTGATGCCCCGGATGCCATGCCGTACATGATAAAGGGAATACTTGGAGGGATAATAACTCCCAGGCCGCCTGCGACTGCCACGATGGCTGTCGTGAATTTGAGGTCGTAGCCAAGCTCTGTGAGGATAGGGATGGTCATACTACCTACAGCAGCTACCGTCGCCGGCGCAGAGCCTGAAATGGCTCCGTAGAACAGACAGGTAACAATGACTGCGCAAGGCATTCCGGCCGTGCGATTCCCGAGAAAGTAGGCGAAGACGTCAAAGAGCTTCTTGGAGATTCCACCCTTAGCCATGATGATTCCTGACAGGACGAACATAGGCACCGCCAAAAGAGGAAAGGAATCAAGCCCACCGAACATGGCACGCACCATATATTTCGCACCGACTGTAAATGACGGATCCGCCAGTGAGGGCAGTACTGATGTGATACCGAGAGCGATCCCCACCGGTATGGCGATGATGAGCAGTAGAACGAAGATGATGAAGAGGATACCTATCGACATTTATACTTCACCTCCCCGTTAGTGGAATCAAGGTGTTCTGCATTCGCCTCGATAACAGCATCTGTGCCGGAGCGCTCAGGATGTATAGGATCATAGACATTCTTGCCAATGGCAATTTTGAATTCGATAATCCAGCGCTGCACAATACGAAATGCCACAAGGATGAATGATACAAATGGTGCCGCTTGTATATAGTACATGGGGATTGAGCAGGCAGGAGATACCTGACCGCTCTCCACGGCAGACATCATGTATGAGAACGCAATAGGAATCATATATATGAAGAAAATTAACTCAAAGGTATGGTTCACAATCTTGAAGATTGCGTTGCCGCGTCTGGGAAAGATAGAAACGAACTGTTCAATCTTGATGGATAAACACTTCTTGCTGCAATAGCTGACGCTAAGAAATCCGCTCCATATGAACATGTAGCGGGTTAATTCCTCAGACCAGGATAACGACATACCGAAAACATATCGAGAGACTACTTGTATGCCCATGATCATTGTCATCCCTATGAGAAGTGCGATTAACAGCGATTCCTCCAAGCTTTCGTCGAGAAAATGAATCACTTTCTTCATAGCATTCTCCTTCCGATCAAAACGTTTACAGGATATGTAAATAAAAAGGGAAAGGCTGGGTTCTATAAGAACCCAACCTTAAGCACATTGTATAGCATTTATAACGCGTTGTGCAATAGTGTAAGTACGGTGCTGAGGTCGTTTACACCCATCTGTCCGGGAGCAGATGCCTTTTTCGCTGCTCCGAAGGTGAGCGCTGAGCCGAATACTTCACCGCAAAGTCTCGATATTACACCGGTTCCTGCCATCGACATGGTGATGATAGGGCGATCTGCGTATTCTCTATACATCTCCTCTGTAGCAGCGAGAAGTGTGAGAACATCTTTCTTGCTTGTCGGCATCACCGCAATCTTCGGAATATCTGCGTCCAAATCCTGCATTTTGCGGAGTCGTGAAACGATATCATCCTTATCCGGAGTCTTGTCGAAATCATGATTTGAAGCAACTACCCTGACCCCTGCCTTATGGGCACCGGTGATAATTTTCTTTACGATATCGTCTCCGGTGAACACCTCTACATCCACGAGATCGACGTAATCGGTCTCTGCAGCCTTGATGTTAAGCTCTGCGTAAGCATCCGCCTCAATAGCCTTTTCTCCCCCTTCTTTGGAGGTACGGAATGTCATGAGCAAGGGTAGGTCTCCGAGGGCTGCTCTCAGTTCCTTGAGCGTATCTTCAACCTTACCGAAATCGAACACGCTCTCGAACCAATCGACACGCCATTCGACCACATCTACAGGAAGGTTATCAAGACTCTTGGCCTCGGCGATGATATCTTCTTTTGTAATGCCGACAATAGGTACACAAATCTTCGGTATGCCGGAGCCGATTTCTACATTTCTTACTTTCACTGTCTTCATGTCTATACGTATAATCCAATCATCGAGGATGGTGATTGGATTTTTTTCCTTTCTCCCGGATTCTTCCGGGCATTCAATTACATCTCTGATATATTCCTATCAGGCACTGTGGCTCTGCATCTATATCACTACAGCTTTAACCGGTATGAAGAGCCTCAGACCACACCATTATTCCTGATTAACTTCCACCATCTTCGAATATCGCATGTTTACGAAGAGTCCGAGCAGTACCCCTACTGCCGTGAGTATTATGTTCATCATCATTACACCGGATGGGCTCATCTTTGCTGCGGCTGTCAGTAAAGTATAATTGCAGAGAGAAGACGCTATCATAACGAGTGCTGTAACAGTTCCCTTAATCTTAGGGAAGATCATGTTGCAAACGGATGTTGCGATCTGAAGCAGACCGCCGGCACCTGCCCAGCCGATAAGGAATGCCCCTACGGTGCAGAGAGTCTGGGATTTTACAAGGTATACCGCAATCATCGTCACCAGACAGATCACCGGATAAACGAAGATAAAACGAACGTCTCTAACCTTTTTAGTTAGAAGTGCAGTAACAATGAGTGCGAGGAAGGTTCCAAGCGAATAATATGTCTGCATCTTAGATGGATCTGCCCAACCTACAACGTCTTTGGCGAAGTTCTGTGCGCAGTTCAGCCATAGCTGAAATGTACCGGTAGTCGTAAATCCGATGAGAATCATTGCGATGGATTCAATTGAGAAGTGAGTGGCTTTAATGTTTTGCATAAGCCCTTCCTTCTTCTCTTTCTTAGCATCTGCATCAGGAAGAGGCAAGAAGAATATTAGTGCTGCAAGCACAATATAGCTGAGTCCTGCAACATAGAAAAGTGTGTTGTATGACTTCATACCGGCCGCCGTTGTAGTAACGGTTATTCCTAAAATAAATGGAATCAGCATCTGCGAGATAGATATGAAGAATTTGATTCCCATAGTAGCAACGCCCGGAGCCTTTGAGAATATTTCACTAACACCGGGATATATGCCTGTATCGAGGAATGAGTTGGCTATACCCCCGACAATAGCACAGATGTAGGCTATCTGATAACCTCCGTGTGAGCTTGCATTGAATGCTGCTGCCAGACCGATAAGATAGATAGCGTATGAAAGTCCACCGATGACGCAAGATACGCGTCTGCCCAGCTTATCGGATAACGGGCCTGCAAATGGCAGGGCTATAAGCCGCCCGAGTCCAAGTGCAGCCGAAATAGCTGTGATGGCCATAGCCTCGACTCCCCAGCTCGCAGCAAGTGCATCTTTGATAAGAGCCTGTCCCAAGATGGCAGCTCCTATACCGTGTAAAAAGTAGTTCAAGTACATGACTAATGCACTTGGCAAATATTTCTTGTTCATTTAAGTTCTCCTCACCACAAAGTGTAACTAAATAATTATGTTCTTTTAATTTCATCACATTTCGTCACAAACGTAGAAACATAGCCTGCCTTTAGCTGTTAAATGTTTAACTAATATTTGTAAATAGTCTATCAATATTTTGAACTGCACTCCAATGCTAATTGATGGCACAATTAATGCACAAAAGGTATCAATGATATATAATCACTATAACACAATGACGTTAATCGAAAACAAATGCATCGGACAGAAGGTTATCGAGGTGTGGCTATGACATTGAATCAATTGCGCTATTTTTTGGCAGTAGCTGAGCATGAAAATTACAGAAGGGCGGCTGAGAAGCTTTATATTTCCCAGCCTTCACTCTCGCGCTCAATATCATCGCTCGAGGCCGAGCTGGGAGTTCTGTTGTTTGATAAGAGCGGCAGAGGAATAGAGCTCACTAAGGAAGGCAGACTGTTCCTCATACATGCAGAGAGAATTATTCGCGAATGTGACGTGGCCCTGAACCGCATGCAGGAAATCGCCAAGGGTGGCGGGCAGGTCGATATAGGTTACGTATATCCGTTGGCCAATCATTATATTCCCCATCTCGTTCGCTCCTTTCTTAAACAGGAAGAAAATGAAGGTATTTCCTTCAACTTTTACCAAGGACATACCCCTGCTATTATCGCTAAGCTAAAGATGGGAGAGCTTGATGTAGGCTTCGGTGGTCACATACCTGACGATGAGGATCTGGATTTTTATCCAATTATAAAGGAAGAGCTGGTTATTATTACACCTAAAGGTCATCCGCTCGACTCTCAAGATTCCATATCCATCAATGAATTAAACAACTACCCTCTCATCAGCTATGAACGTGGTGCATGGATGGGAAAGTATATGGTGCGCCTGTGCGCGAAGCTATCGCTTTCGCCGGATGTTGCATTCGAATGTCCTGATGAACACTCTATTCATGCCCTGGTTTCCGAGGGCTTCGGCATTGCATTGGTACCTAACATCGATGAGCTCGATGAAGGAAAAATTACTCTCCATAGAGTGAAGGATCTTGAGCTCTACCATCACACTTATATGATATGCATGAAGAATCATTTCTTAATGCCGGCCGCCAAACACTTCAAGGAATATGTCGAGGCCGGCTGCATCAAAGAAAAAGAGGAAGAATAATCTCTGAACCTGTAAGATGAAAGTGGACACGAAAAAGGAATAATCTCTATCCTTTTTCTTTTGATAAACATATATCAATTAATAGCTTGTACGTATCAGTTGTCGCACTAAATTGTAATTTTATTTAACAATCTTCTCATATAAAATAAATTTGTCACAAACATGAACCAGCCTATGAAAAATTCTATGGACAAAGAGAGGATTATTATGAAAAAGAAGTATCCGCACATTTTTGAGCCTATTACCGTCAAACGCACTACTATCAAGAATAGAATTGCTATGACCCCTATGGGTAGCAACTATGGAGAAGCAAGCGGAGAGATGAGCAATCGTCACATGAACTACTACAAGCTTCGCGCGAAGGGCGGCACAGGTCTTATCATCGTGGAAAACGCTAACGTGCAGTATCCTGTCGGTTCCAACGGAACCAGTCAGCTGCGAATTGACCACGACAGATTCATGCCTAGATTATATCAATTGGTCGAGAGTCTGCATAAGGAGGGCTCTACAGTTGCTATTCAGATCAACCACGCCGGAGCATCTGCGTCCTCTGCGAGAACAGGTGTACCTACAGTTTCATCTTCTAATATACCTACCAAAGACGGTGGTGAGACCCCGCGTCCGATGACTAAAGAAGAAATCCGGGAAACAGTAAAGAAGTACGGAGAGGCTGCCAAGCGAGCTCAAGCCATTGGTTTTGATGCTGTTGAGATTCACTGCGGCCATTCATATCTGATGTCTCAGTTTATCTCCCCTTATTACAATAAGAGAGATGATGAATTCGGCGGCTCGGTTGAGAATCGTATGAGATTTCCAAGAATGGTACTGGAGGAGGTTCGCAAACAGGTTGGCCCTTGGTTCCCTATCATCGTCAGGGTCTCCGCGGAGGAGCGAGTTCCCGGAGGAAACGAATTGAAGGATACTATCGAGTATCTTCAGTATCTGGATGAATTCGTAGATGTGTATGACGTGTCGGCAGCTCTCAACCCATCATTGCATTATCAGATTGATTCCAATTTCCTTCCTGACGGCTGGAAGCGTTATATGGCAAGAGCGGTTAAGGATGCATACAAGAAGCCTGTCATCAATGCCGGTAACTACAGGGATCCCGCTGTTGTCGAAGAGGTGCTTGCGAGCGGAGATGTGGATATCGTTGGCATCGGCCGCGGCCTCATCGCTGACCCTGAATGGGTGAAGAAGGTAGAGCACGATGAAACAGATATTCTTCGCAAATGTATCAGCTGTAATGTCGGTTGTGCAGGCAATCGTATCGGTATCAACCGTCCTATTCGCTGCACGGTGAATCCGGCAGTTCCTGAAGGTGATATATATAAACGATTGAGAGTGAACAAAAATTGCAATGTAGTCGTAATTGGTGGCGGTACAGCCGGTCTGGAAGCAGCATGTACTGCTGCAGAGGTAGGCTGCAATGTATTTCTGTTTGAGAAATCCGACAAGCTCGGCGGTCTCTCCGAGTTTATCTCTGATCTTCCCGGCAAAACGAGAATGAAGGACTTCCCAAGATATCTGAGGACTAGAGCTGAGAGATTGCCTAATCTATACACTTTCCTAAACACAGAAGCCAGCATAGAGGAGATTAATAAATTCCATCCGGATATCGTTGTAAATGCCACCGGTTCACATCCGGTAGTGCCACCGATTCCGGGACTGCGTGAAAACAGGGCGGCCGGAAATTTAGACGATATCTTCATCATGATCAATAATGTGAATGCCGGAAAATATCCTGAAGAGTTCTGCAGAGGTAAGAAGGTTCTTGTTATGGGAGGTGGAGCTGTAGGTCTCGATATTATAGAGTATTTCGCACCGCTTGGCGCAGACTGCACTATCATCGATATGCTTCCTACTATTGGCGCTGTCGCTGATCCTATCACCAAGTGCTCGATTAAAGAGACCTTCGAGGTAAATCACGTAAAGCAATATGTAAACACCGCTATTCAGGAGGTAAAGGAGCATTCCATAGTGGTTAAGACACCTGAAGGCAATGTGGAGGAGCTTGAGTTTGACCTCGGCTTCAGTGCCCTTGGCTTAGCCGCATACAATCCTATTCTCGATGAGCTTCACAAGGAATATGATGATACCGACGTTGATGTTTATAATATCGGAGATTCGGTCCGTGCACGTCATATCATGGAAGGAACCATGGATGGGCGTGCCATCCTGAACGTGCTTGATAAGAGAGGTCTTCTGGATCTCAGTGAGATTGAACTTGCATAAAGAATCAGCATACATATATACAACAATTACCGTTAATAGTTAAGCCCTGCGGGGCAAGAAAGAGGTGCAGAAATGCCAAATATTACAGGTCATACAGAGCTGGTCGGTCTAATGGCTTATCCAATCCGTCATACACAGTCGCCGGTAACACACAATCTGGCATATGATAAGAATGGCGATGACGTTATTCAGCTCGCTTTTGAAGTAGATAACGATACACTTGAGCCGGCGGTAGAGAGTATTCGCGCTCTTAAAATGCTCGGCTCCAATATATCGATGCCCAACAAGACAGTTGTTCACAAGTATCTCGACGACGTTGATGAAGCAGCCGGACTGTGCGGTGCTATCAACACAGTTGTAAATACTCGCGATGAGAACGGCAATGTCACAGGAAAACTCAAGGGTTATAATACCGACGGCATGGGCTACTGGCAGGCAATCAAGGAAGAAGGAATTGATTTCAAAGGAATGAGGATGGTTCTCGTCGGCACAGGAGGCGCTGCTACAGCTATCGCGGTTCGTGGCGCCCTCGATGGCATCAAGGAATTACATGTCTTCAACATCAGAGATAAGTTCTATGAGAGAGGTGAGGAGATCGTAGAGCTGATCAACAAGGAAACGAAGTGCAAGGCATACATGTACGACCTCGCTGATAAAGGTAAGCTGAAGACAGAGATGCAGGCAGCAGATATTTTCTGTGATGCTACAGGCGTAGGAATGCACCCTCTTGAGGAACTGTCTAACATTCCGGATGGTTCATTCTTTAAAGAGGATCTCATCGTAACAGATACAGTTTATGCTCCACGCGAGACAGTCATGATGAAGCAGGCTAAAGAGTCCGGTGTGAAGAGAGTCTACAACGGTATGGGAATGATGCTCTTCCAAGCGCTGATTGCAATTAAGCTATATACCGGTAAGGATACAGATGTAGCCTATATGAAGGAGCGGCTGGGCATCTAGTATACTGTGAGCAGGCTGTGCAGACATTGTCCTGTACGTGACCGTGAGACCGTTTTTAAGTTTACCCAAAACTCATAAAAGCGAGCGGGGGGATTTTTCTGTAAATTAGCCTTCCGCGGTAGATAGTGAATGTAGCACTCCATTTGTAAGGAATATGCCTTTAGGACAAAAAGGGACAATTTGCTTAAGCATGTCAAGAGAAGCCTTGTGAGCTGGCTTCTCTTGTTGCTTAATATCTCGATATGCCGGTGGCAACTTCTAGTCCCTTTATCCATTCGCCTAATCCTTCTCATACACAATAATATCACCAGGAGAACATTTCAAGTAGTTGCACATTTTATCAAGTGTCGTAAACCGAATTGCTCTTGCACGATTGTTTTTTAGTATTGAAATATTAGCTGGCGTTATATCTATTGCTTCTGACAGCTCGCGAATTGTCACATTGCGACTTGCCAGAACACTGTCTAAATTAATTTTTATTGACATTCTTTCTCTCTTCACAGCCTATACTGTTAACTTGTTATCTTCCTGTAGTTCAATATAATTTACCAGAAGTTTTCCTACTGACATAAATGCAAAAGCACATAGGAGGAATACTATCATTAAAACTGATACTCTTACATTAAATACCTCAAATAATCTATCACCTTTATTTGATAAAGCTCCGTGAATCAGCTCACACAAGAACTCAATCAGGAAGATATTGGCAATTAATCTGCAAGTTCTTGCTTCTTTTAATGTTATGCCATCCTTTATGTTTGGAAACATCCATAGTTTAACCAATACAACAACTATCCCCACTGTAATTACAATTCCGTACAGATATTCCAGAAACACTGCATAGTTAAGAAGTCCAGCTGTAAATATATCAACACTGCCTAGAGAAACTGCCAGAACTGTAGCTAATGTAAATCCTGTTAATATTATTCTTATAGTTTTGTATATTATATTATCTCTGTTCATTTTGGTGCTCCTTTCTTCTTGCGAATTTTACACGGTAAAATATCGCAATGCTTTTCCTCATACCATTACTTTATCTAAATATTACTTCAAAGCATATCGAAAAACAATATGTTTTGATTGTTAAATTGTTTTTTATTAATACATATTTGTAAAGCTTTACTTTTATCAGCTTACTTTGATAATCACGACACCCTCTTGTTCCCATTTTAGGCAAAGCGGAGAACGTCTTGCGGGTTATTTCTTCGCACTTATTATCCACATCCGATTACAAAAAAAAGCAACCCTCATCATGCGGCTGCTCTTTTATCTTAATATTATGATGTTGGGATCAAAAGCATATTATCTGAGAAATCGCCTCCATATATTGTTCTTGGCGGTCGCTGATATTACACCATATGGTACCGTAAGTTGTGATGTTACCCTTTTGACCCTTACATCATCTGCTTATTATTTAATATTCTTATTAACCTAACTCCTTAAACCAGTGTCATCTGCTCGCTATCTGCCTTCGCTTTCTTAAGCATAGGCTTCTTGGCCGCGTCTTCATCGAGAACCTTTGCGAAGGATACTATCTCATCGCCATCCTCGACCTTCATTATCTTGACACCCTGGGTTGTCCTTCCGGACTTAGATATCTCGTTAGCCCTGATTCTGATGATTACACCGTTTGAGTTGATGAGCATGATCTCATCATCATCGCTTACAAGCGTCGCCCCTACCAGCTCACCGGTCTTAGCAAACTTGGTCTTGTCATAAGTCGCAACACCCTTGCCGCCTCTAGTCTGAACTCTATATTCATCCAGATTCGTTCTCTTACCAAACCCTTTCTTGGTCATTACGAGCAGCTCGCGCTCCCCGGTACTGTCGAGCTCCATAGATACGACCTCGTCGCCGTCATCCAGGCTGATAGCTCTAACTCCGCCTGCACTTCTACCCATGCTTCTAACGTCGTCCTCAGGAAATGTAATAGATTTACCCTTCTTGGTAATAACGTATACACTCTCATCTCCACTTGACTGACTTACGGCTATCAGCTTGTCGTCGTCCTTAAGCGTAATAGCTATGAGACCTGTCTTGCGGTTGGTATCGAACTGAGACATTGGTGTCTTCTTGATAGTTCCGTTCTTGGTAACCATGATCAGATAATTGTCATCTGCAAATTCCTTGACCGGTATAACCGCCGTTACCCGCTCTCCCTGATCCAGGTTGAGGAAGTTGATAACCGGTGTACCCTTGGCAGTTCTGGATGCTTCAGGAATCTCATAAGCCTTTATCTTGTATACCTTACCGAGGTCGGTGAAAAACATCAGGTAGTCGTGGGTCGAGGTGATGATGAGATCCTTTACAAAATCGGTGTCTCTGGTTGTCAGTCCCACGATACCCTTTCCGCCGCGGCGCTGTGCCTTGTACGTATTTTCAGGAACTCTCTTGATGTATCCGAGGTGTGTCAGTGTAACTGCTACATCCTCTTCATCGATAAGGTATTCCTCGTCTATTCCACCGTCGTCAGCGACAATCTTGGTTCTTCTGCCATCACCGTATTTATGCTTAATCTCGAGAAGCTCATCCTTGATTACCCCCATAAGCTTATGCTCATCAGCGAGGATTGACTTATAGTAAGCAATCTTTTCCATGAGCTCGTTGTGCTCGTTCTCAATCTTCTCGCGTTCCAACCCCTGCAGTCTGGCAAGTCTCATATCGAGGATAGCCTGCGCCTGAACCTCGCTTAGTCCAAACCTCACCATCAGCTTTTCCTTGGCATCGTTGTAGCTTGAACGAATTACCTTAATTACCTCGTCTATGTTATCCAAGGCGATAAGCAGACCCTCTAAAATATGTGCTCTTGCCTCTGCTTTAGCCAGATCGAACTTAGTTCTCCTTGTGATTACTATCCTCTGGTGTTTGAGGTACTCATCTATAATCTCAACCAGCTTGAGAATCTTAGGCTCCCCATTGACAAGGGCAAGCATAATCATGCTGTATGTCGCCTGCAGCTGCGTGTGTTTGTACAGCCTGTTGAGAATTACGTTAGGATTTACATCCTTCTTAAGCTCGATGACGATTCTCATGCCTTCACGGTTGGATTCGTCGCGTATTGCCGAGACACCTTCAACCTTTTTGTTTCTAACCAGGTCTGCCATGGACTCGATGAGTCTGGCCTTGTTGACCTGAAAAGGAATCTCAGTGATGACAATTCTCATCTTGCCGCGAGCTGTTTCCTCTATTTCACTCTTAGATCTGACCGTGATCTTTCCTGTTCCGGTCTCATAAGCCTCCTTGGCAGCCTCTCTTCCGAGAATCATGGCTCCGGTAGGAAAATCCGGTGCTTTAATAATCTTTATTAGCTCATCGTTAGTGCAATTCTCATCGTCTATTCTCTTAATACAAGCGTCGATAGTGTCACTCAGGTTATGAGGCGGAACGGATGTCGCCATACCTACGGCAATACCGTTAGATCCATTTATCAGAAGGTTAGGCACTCTCGAAGGAAGTACAACCGGTTCCTTCTCCTCCCCGTCAAAGTTGTCCATGAAATCAACCGTATCCTTGTCGATATCACGAACCATCTGCAGTGAGAATGGGCTCATTCTCGCCTCTGTATAACGCATAGCAGCTGCGCCGTCTCCATCGACGGAACCGAAGTTGCCGTGTCCGTCAACCAATGGATACCTAGTTGAGAAATCCTGCGCCATCTTTACCATGGCGTCGTAGATTGAGCTGTCACCGTGCGGGTGATATTTACCCATTACCTCTCCGACAATACGTGCCGACTTCTTATGCGGCTTGTCAGGAGTAGTACCCAGGATACTCATTCCATATAGAATTCTTCTGTGCACAGGCTTGAGTCCGTCACGAACATCCGGGAGTGCACGACCGACGATAACGCTCATCGCGTAGTCGATATAAGAATTCTTCATCTCATCATATATTTCATGAGTGATGATTTTGCTATCTTCTAAAAGCGTACTCATTATCTCTCCTTAATGTCCATTAAATATCTAATGTAGCGTATCTTGCATTATCTTCAATGAACTTCTTTCTTGGTGGAACCTTATCTCCCATCAGCGTTGTAAATATCTCATCTGCTGCAGTTGCATCCTCAATCTTAATCTGTACGAGTGTTCTGTGGTTGTAGTCCATAGTAGTCTCCCACAGCTGATTAAAGTCCATCTCACCAAGACCTTTGTATCTCTGAATCTCTATCTTAGTGCTCTTATTATGTGCCTTGAGTTCAGCCAGTAGTTTGTCCTGCTCAGCATCTGAATAAGTGTAATGAATCTCCTTCCCCTGCTTTACTCTGAATAGCGGTGGCTGCGCAGCATAAACATACCCCTTCTCGATCAGAGGAGTCATAAACCTATAGAAGAATGTCAGAAGAAGCGTTCTGATATGAGCGCCATCGACGTCGGCATCTGTCATGATGATAATCTTGTGATATCTGAGCTTGTCAATATCGAAGTTGCTGCCGACTCCGCATCCGAATGCAGTTATCATGTTCTTAATCTCGTCCGAGTTCAAAATTCTGTCTGCTCTCGCCTTCTCAACATTGATAATCTTACCTCTCAGCGGAAGTACTGCCTGGCGCTTACGATCTCTTCCTGACTTAGCGCTGCCGCCGGCGGAATCTCCCTCTACAAGGAAAATCTCGGAAAGTGCAGGATCCTTTTCCGAGCAGTCTGCAAGCTTCCCGGGAAGAGATGTTGTCTCGAGTACCGATGTCTTACGAGTAATCTCTCTGGCCTTTCTTGCAGCCTCTCTGGCACGTGCTGCTTTAAGACATTTATCGAGTATCAGCTTGGCTTCCTTAGGGTTTTCATCGAGGTAGAACGACAAATTCTCGTTCATGTTGCTCTCTACAAAACCTCTTACCTCGCTGTTGCCGAGCTTAGCCTTGGTCTGCCCTTCAAACTGTGGATTTGTAAGCTTAACGCTGACGATTGCTGTCAGACCCTCTCTTACATCCTCACCCTGCAGGGAATCATCGTTTTCCTTGAGAATCTTGCTTCTTCTAGCGTAATCGTTGACAGTTCTGGTAAGAGCTGCTCTAAATCCCATCAGATGGAAACCGCCCTCAATTGTATTTATGTTATTAGCATAAGAAAGTGTCAGCTCGCTGTACCTATCTGTGTACTGCATAGCGACTTCCACCTCGTATCCGTCCTTCTCATACTCAAAGTAGAATATCTTGTTGTTGACAACACCCTTATTCTTATTGAGATATTGCACGAATTCGATAATTCCGCCCTCATAGTGGAAGCTTTCTCTCTTCTCCTTCCCCTCTCTCTTATCCTCAATAGAAATTCTCAATCCCTTATTGAGGAAAGCCATCTCACGCATACGACGCTGTAGGATGTCGTACTCGAATACAGTTCCATCAAAAATTTCCGGGTCCGGCCAGAATGTTGTCTTTGATCCTGTATCCTTAGAGGTTCCGATAACCTCCAGCTTAGTTACTGTCTTCCCTCGTTTGTACTCCTGCCTGTAGAGCTTGCCGTTACGCTTAACCTCTACAATCATGTGAGTTGAAAGAGCATTAACGACGGATGCACCTACTCCGTGCAAACCGCCGGAAACCTTATAACCTCCACTTCCGAATTTACCTCCGGCATGCAGCTGTGTGTGAATAACCTCAACAGCCGGAATCCCCAATTTGGGGTGAACGTCTACAGGCATTCCACGTCCATCATCGGTAACAGTTATCGAATTATCTTCATTTATCGTTACTGTAATGTGCTTACAATATCCGGCAAGTGATTCATCGACAGAGTTATCAACAATCTCGTATACGAGATGATGAAGTCCCGCAGGCCCTGTACTACCAATATACATACCAGGTCTTACTCTTACAGGCTCTAGTCCTTCAAGTACTGTGATCTGAGAGGCATCATACTTTTGTTGCTTTTTTTCCGCGCTCATATTGACCTTCCTTTTCATATTTCTAACCCATTTATTTTAGCATAGAGGCTCTAAAATATCAATAAAGGTAGTTTTACCCTTTTAATGAATAAAACTACCTTAAATCGCCTATATTTCGATATTTTTACAATTTATCGTCCTTTTATAACTATAAATTCCTTATTTTTATATAAGCGTCCCGTTTTTTACTTTAAAAATATTGCCGCCCTCCATACCCTGCAGGAGCTCCGAGTTCACCTCAGTTGTCGTAAGAAATAACTGGACATCCTCTATCTCATTTAACAGATAGCTCTGTCTCTCTCTATCGAGCTCTGACAATACATCGTCCAGCAGTAGTACAGCGTTTTCACCTAGAATCATCTCTGCAATCTGAATTTCAGCCAACTTGAGAGCCAAGGCAACTGTTCGCTGCTGCCCTTGAGATCCGAACTTCTTGGCATCTATGCCATTGATATAGAAATCAAGGTCGTCACGATGCGGACCAATACTGCAGTGACCATTATATATATCCTTTTCTCTTGAATTAATTATCTCATCTAATATGTTTTCAGCAGCGACCGACTCGACGTATTTGATTGATAGGGTCTCATGTTCCTTTGATATGTTGCTCTGTATCTTTGATGCCTTTTCAGACAGCATAGCTACAAACTCACGGCGACTCTTAATAATCTCACCACCGTACTGAGCCAGCTGCATATCATATATCTCAAGCATATCCATCATCTTGCCATCTGTACCCGGTGTTCTCAGCTGTTTGATCAGAGAATTTTTATGACGCAGCACTTCCTTATAATTGCGCAGCGCATCAAAATAGCTGGGTCTGAGCTGGCTTATCTCTTTGTCAATAAAATTTCTGCGCTTCTCGGGACTGTCCTTTATAATTCTCAGGTCATCCGGTGAAAAAACGACAACAACTAAATTGTTCAGCAGCTCCGCAGTCCTGTGAAGGAACTTATTATCCTTCTTAATCATCTTCTTGCCACTATTATTGATTGTTATGCTTATTTTCTTATCTATATCATCGCTAACCGCTTCAGCCGTGATATTGCAGCTATCCTCTCCAATTTTAATGAGATCAGTAGAATTGTTAGTACGAAAAGAACGCGCAAACGCGCAGAGATATATAGCCTCTATCAGGTTAGTCTTACCCTGCGCGTTCTCACCCATTATTATATTTCGTTTGCCATCGAACTCTGCCTTGAGCTCGACGTAATTTCTGAAATTTTTTAATTTTATACTATCTACTCTCATCCGAAATTATCCCATTATCAGTTAATTCTTACAGGAAGCACCAGATATAGATAGGTGTCTCCCTTGAGAGGTGTAATGATACAAGGCTTTACACTGTCGCTCATGTTGAGGATAATTTCCTCATCGTCGATAACCCTGAGCACGTCCATCATGTATTTGGAGTTAAATCCAATCTCAATATTTTCTCCATCCTTCATAATCTCGACCATCTCCTTGATACTGCTCTTCTCGGATAGAGATGTAATCTCAATCTGCTCATCCTCTATATTGAGTTTAATGAGGTTGTTGTTCTGCTCCGAAGCAATGATAGCAGCTCTATCGATACTCTTCATGAGCTCAATTCTGCTTGTTCTAATCTTAATTGTGGTTTCAGATTTGATAATCCTGCTGTAGTCTATGTAATTTCCGTTAAGAGTGTTGAGAATCACTCTGTTGTTATCGAACAGCATCACTACCTTATTATCCACAATTTCCATAAACAGCTGCTCGTCATTGTCATCATCGCTGATAATCTTGGATACCTCTCCGAGAAGCTTTGCCGGAACTACAATGCTCATCTTTTCATCTGTATCCACCTTAGCATTGTAAATAGCCATTCTAAATGTATCCACGGCTACCATACGCAGATTTCCGTCGCCAAGGTCGATGAGAATACCCGTAAGCACTCCGTTAAGCTCATCAGCACTGGCCGAAAACGATGTCTTGCGAATGAGGTTTTTGATATCTCTCTTGGAAAGGATAAGCTTCTTACCTTCCCCTATATTAAATCTTGGAAACTCATCAGCGGAGAAACAGTTAAATGTCGAAGAAGATTTACCGCTGTTGATCTTAATCTGATTCTTCTCGTGATTGTAGTCCATCAGAATCTCCTCTTCAGGGAGCTTGCTCACGATGTTGGCAAAATTCTTTTCTTCTATTACAAATGAAACATCGCCTTCGCTGTCAACAGGAATGTTTGACTCGATAGTCATATTAGTATCTGTAGCTGTTAGATACATCCTGTCATCTTTAGTTTCAATAAGTATTCCCTCTAATATAGGGGATGGTGTTCTTGTAGGAATCGAATGAGATACGTTATTGATTGCTCTGTTCAGTTCACTTCTGGTGCAGTATATTTTCATCGAAATTCCCTTTCTTTATATATTATATATTTAGTAATAATAGTAGGGGCTGTTGACAGTGTGGATAACTTTGTTTTTACTTATATTATCTCGCATTGCCATCAAAAATCATATTGATAACCCCTGATGATAAACGGTTCATAAAATATGGATAAATAAAAAGTGACTTTTTATTATTATAAATCGTTATAAATTATGCTTATTTAACTTCTTATTAATATCATCTATATCGCGTTTGATGAGCTCGTCTTCCTGATATAGATTCTGAATTTTGGTGCAGTTGCTCATAACCGTCGAGTGATCCCTGCCACCAAATATCTCACCAATCTTTGAGAACGACAGGTCTGTGCTCTCGCGACAGATGTACATAGCTACCTGCCTAGCCAGAGCAATTTCAGCAGTTCTGCGTTTAGAATCTATGTCTGAAACCTTGATATCATAGTGAGAAGCGACGGTAGACCTGATCCTCTCAGGAGCAATGGCCTTGTCGGTGTCTCTGTAGATGTCCTTGAGGACAATCTTGGCAAAATCAAGGTCTATCTTGTTGTTCATAATCTCAGAGAAGCTGATCATACGGTTCATTGCTCCTTCAAGCTCCCTTATATTATACTTTATCTTCTCTGCGATCAGGTTGCAAACCTCCTCAATATCTCTGTCGAGGGTTATGTCAGCGAGCTCTATCTTCTTCTTGAGTATTGCTACTCTCGTCTCAAAGTCAGCTGGCTGAACGTCTGCAGTTATTCCAAATCCGAATCTGGTTGTCAGCCTTTCATCGAGCTTCTGCAGGTTGCTCGGTGGCCTGTCACTGGATATTACAATCTGCTTGTTGTTCTCATACAGAGTATTAAATGTGTGGAAAAACTCCTCCTGTGTAGCTTCCTTGCCTTCCAGGAACTGAATATCATCTATCAGCAGGACATCAATCTTACGATACTTTTCCTTAAACTGGTTGGTATTCTGAGTATTGATAGCTTCTATCAGTTCATTCGTAAAGGTCTCGGACGATATGTATAGGACATTTGAAGAAGGATCGTTCTTGATAACGTGAATTCCTATAGCCTGCATCAGGTGGGTCTTACCTAGACCTGATCCACCGTAGAGAAACAGAGGGTTATACGCCTCTGCCGGAGATTCGGCAACCGCAAGGGAAGCAGCGTATGCGAATTTGTTGTTACCACCTACTACGAAGTTTTCAAAGTTATATCTAGGGTTAAAAAGCTTTGAATTATCCTTAAAAGGTGCTTTTTTTATCTTTCTCTTTTTCTCAATCTTGTTGCTTTTATACTCTTCCTTGGATTTTATAATAACCTGAAAATCATCACCGAGCAGCTTCAAGAATATATCTTCTATATTGATGATGTATTTTTCTCTCAAAAACTTGATGATGCTGATATCCTCAAGCTGTATATATATGATCTTATTATCTAAATCCAGTTTATACAGAGAAAGATCTGAAAAGAACATATCGAAGCTGAGTCTGCTTGTGGATTTCTTGATTTCCTCTATGAATGATTCCCATATCTTGTTAGTGTCCAATGTACCGCCTCCTAGGTGAATAAACATATTTTACACAAATCAATCCACAACGGCAATAATGCTGAAGTCTATAAAATGACTGTATTAGCACGATTCAAAAATAAAGTTATGCACATGTTGTGGATAACTTTGTTAATAAGTTGGAATGACCACAAAATATAGTGTGTCGTAAAATTTCAGAAAAAAATAAAATTTTTTTTAATGAAAGAGCAGTTGAGAAAAGGCGTTTTCATTGACTTTATTGAGGTTCAAAAGTATAATACCTTGATGTATGTGCCTTTGGAATTTAGAAGACACAACTATATTTAGATTATATCAAACATTGATATGGAAGGAGATAATGGCAATGAAAAGAACTTACCAGCCTAAGAAAAGGCAGAGACTTAAGGAGCACGGGTTCAGAAAGAGAATGGCAACTGCAAGTGGCAGAAAGGTTCTCAAGAGGAGAAGAGCAAGAGGAAGAAAGAAACTCACAGCTTAACAGCTGACAGAAAGTGATGTGATCATGCTCAGAAAGTCAACACTGAGGAAACAGCAAGATTTCAAGCTCGCCTATAATAAAGGTGAATCTAAGGTCTCGAGGTTCATGGTTGTTATCTATAGGAAGAACAATCTGCCGTATTCGCGGATTGCATATGTATCCAGTAAGAAGGTTGGCAACAGTGTTAAACGGAATAGATCAAGAAGGCTGATGAAGGAATCATATAGGCTGCTCAATCGTCGAATAAGAAACGGATATGATGTTGTTTTTATAGCTAGAAATTCTATCAATGGTCACAAGTGTGATGAAGTTAGAAGGTCAATGTACGGGGTTCTACGTGCGGCAAATCTTCTAGACAGCAAAGGGCTTTAAAAATGATAAAGCTTTTCAAAGAAATTATTAAACGAATATTGATAATTATCATAAGAGGATATCAGAAGTTTGTCTCACCTTTATTCCCGCCTACATGCAGGTTTTATCCTACATGCAGCACGTATTTTATACAGGCGCTGGAGAAGTACGGCCCTTTCAAGGGTACTTACCTGGGAATAAAGAGAATACTCAGATGTCATCCGGGCAATCCAGGTGGATATGATCCTCTAAGATAAGAAAGGACGGAATATGGGAATTATTGCGGTGCCTTTGGGTTACCTACTGACCTTTATATACAATCTGGTTGGTAACTATGGTATTTCACTGATAATACTGACGGTACTCGTTAAGCTGATCCTCTATCCTCTCTACTTCAAGCAGATTAAATCTACAGCTTCGATGTCTACGCTGCAGCCTAAGATGAAGGCTTTACAGGAGAAGTACAAGAACGATAAAGAGAAGCTCAATGAAGAGATGACTAAATTATACAGGGAAGAGAAATTCAACCCTATGGGTGGTTGCCTTCCGATGCTTATTCAGTTTCCTATCATCATGGGACTCTTCACTCTTCTTAGAAATCCAATGAAATATATAGCTGATGATAAGATGCTTTTTGCGGTTCACCAGTCATTTCTGTGGATTAAGGATCTTGGACAGCCGGACCTGTGGATTCTTCCGATTGCGGCGGCTATAGCGACGTATTTCTCGTTTGCTATGACTCAGCAGCTTACAGGTCAAAACGATATGATGGGTGGACAGGCTAAGTCCATGAACTTAGTTATGAAGTATTTCTTCCCGCTCAGTATCCTTTGGCTTGCCAGATCTTATCCGGCCGGACTTGCTATTTACTGGGCAGGTGGCCAGTTCCTTCAGATATTCTTGAATATCAGGATGAACAAGTACCGTGCTAAGCTTAAGGAAGAGCAGGAGCTTGAAGAAAAGAGAAAACGCGCAGAGAAGCAGCTTGAGAAGATGAAGAGAGCAAGGATGAAAGGATAATGATGAGAGCTTCAGAGAAATGGGGAGTTGATGTCGACACAGCCGTTGAGCTTGCGCTTCAGGAACTCAAACTCACCAGAGATGAAGTCAACGTTGAAATCCTCGAGGAGTCGAGCAAAGGATTCCTCGGAATAGGATCGAAACTTGCTAAAGTGAGAGTTACTCCCAAGAATGACGGTGCTGATAAGGCACATAAGGAAAAAGCAACTTTCGATGATATAGATAGAATACTCGCCGGTCTACCTGAGAACAACACAGTTGTTGTTCCTGATGAGATCAGGAAAGAGTATGACAAGTACGAAGAGGAAGAGCTTGAAGATGCTCGTGCCAGCGAGCATGCAAGGCGGGGAGAGAATAAGAAATTCTCCAAGCCTAAGAGGAGCAGAGAGAGAAGCAAGAGAGAGTACAAAAAGTACGAAGCAACTCTACTTCTTGATGTTGACAAGCTCACTTCGGTACAGGATCATCCGGTTGAGGCATTCCTACGAGAAATCACCAAAGAGATGGGCATTGACCTCGATTTCGAAGTTAAGGAAGGCAAGGATTTAATCTATGTAAATGTTTCCGGTAATGATACCGGAACTATCATAGGTAAGAGAGGACAGACCCTCGATGCTGTTCAGTATCTGGCTAGTCTCGTTGTCAACAAGGAGAACAGCGGATACACAAGAGTGGTAATGGATGCCGAGAATTACAGAGCTAAGAGAGAGCAGACTCTCGTTGCTCTTGCAAATAGGCTTGCCGGTAAGGTGGAGCGTTCCGAGAGAAAGATTACTCTTGAGCCTATGAACCCTTACGAGCGCAAGGTAATTCATTCGACACTTCAGAATCATCCCAGTGTAATAACCAGGAGTGAGGGGAAGGATCCTTATAGAAGAGTTATAATCGAGAAGAAATAAGAGCGGAGAGCCCATCTATGATGGGCTCTTTTCGTCAACTTTTCGTAAGGCAGGAGAATTTATGGCAGATACTTTTGCTGCGATTGCAACACCTTTGGGTGAGGGCGGAGTAGGTATAGTTCGCGTCAGCGGACCGGGTTCACTCAATATTATGAAAGGTGTGTTCAAGGAATGTCCGGATAAGGTTGAACCTCGTCACGTTTACTATGGTCACGCTTTGGATGCTTCGGGAAATGTCATCGACGAGATGATATGCATTTACATGCGCGCACCTCATACATTTACCGGCGAGGATGTTGTAGAATTTCAGGCTCACGGCAGCAATGTATCGTTGAGGCTCATAGTTATGAGTGCTATCTCAGCCGGTGCAAGAATTGCAGATCCCGGTGAATTTACCAAGCTTGCCTTTCTTAACGGCAAGCTCGATTTGTCGCAGGCTGAAGCTGTTATTGATCTTATAAAAGCAAGGAGTGAGAAGCCTCTCAGCATAGCATCCGATCAGCTTAACGGGAGTCTTGGACAGGAGATAGTTGCGATTAGAAATAACATCAAGGACGTCCTCGCTCAGATGGCTGTCAATATTGATTTTCCCGATGAGGATATAGAGCAGGTTAGCTGCGATGAGTTCATCACAGAGCTTAAGAGACAGAATGACCGCTTGCAATCACTGATTAAATCCTCTGAATTTGGCAAGATTGCCAGAGAAGGTATCAAGATTGCCCTCGTGGGGCGTACAAATGTCGGCAAATCATCCCTCCTGAATGGGCTTCTCGGCGAAAACAGGGCTATCGTTACCGATATACCCGGAACTACCAGAGATACCATTGAGGAGAGTTCTTCGATTGGCGGATATCCTATTGTTGTGGTCGATACTGCCGGTATCAGAGATACTGATGATGTGATAGAGCAGATTGGTATCGAGCGCTCCAAGAATGAAATAGAAGAAGCGGATCTGGTCGTGATGGTAGCAGATGGCAGCACAGAGTTGGCTGCTGAGGATTTCGAGATAGCTGAGCACGTAGCGAATAAGAAAGTGATGCTGGTTATTAACAAGGAAGATCTGGGGATGACTGCGGCTCAGTCCGATATTGATAAGCTGAAAAGCATTATTGGCTGCGATACTGGTGATATAGTTTATACTTCCGTGAAGACTGTCAAGGGTATCGGAAAAGTGCGTGATGCGATCGAGAGGAATTTGGCAAGAGGATTTATAAAGAGTGACGGAGGAAATATTGTCACCAATGAGAGGCATAAGGATGCGCTGGTGAGGGCAAAGGCAGCTCTCGTACATGGAATCGAGCTTTTGGAGATGAGGGAACCTCTTGAAGTTGCTGAGATTGAGGTGCATGACAGTTTTCAGATACTGGGCGAAATTATAGGTGAAACGGCGAGCGAGGAGATACTGGATACGGTGTTCTCGAAGTTCTGCCTGGGTAAATGATATGAATTTGAAGGACGCGAAAAATTCAAATAAACACAGTGTGATGGGAGAATACGATGTAATCGTTGTAGGTGCCGGTCATGCAGGATGTGAGGCGGGGTTAGCTGCTGCAAGGATGGGCTGCGAGACGCTGCTGCTCGCGATGAACCTCGAGTCTGTGGCTATGATGCCTTGTAATCCTTCGATTGGTGGCACCGGCAAGGGACATCTCGTATGCGAGATAGATGCTCTCGGCGGCGAGATGGGACTGAATATAGATAAGACATTTATTCAGAGCAAGATGCTCAACACTTCCAAGGGGCCTGCTGTTCATTCACTGCGCGCGCAGGCGGATAAGACCAAATATCATCTTGAGATGAAGAAAACCATTGAAAAGCAACCACGCCTTAAGCTAAAACAGGCGGAGGTCGTTGATCTGATCCTTGAAGACGGGGCGATTCATGGAATCGTAACACGGACAAATGCAATATACATGGGCAAGGCTGTCGTGATGTGCACGGGAACCTTCCTCGGCGGTAAGGTGTTTATCGGTGATAGCGCTTACAGCAGTGGTCCCGGCGGACTTGCGCCTTCTACTGTGCTTGCGGGTAAACTGCGCGAATACGGACTTCCTATGCGCAGATTCAAGACGGGAACGCCGGCTCGCATGCTCGCTTCGACTCTCGATTATGACAGGATGAAGCGCCAGGAAGGCGATGCGGAGATAATTCCTTTCTCGTTTATGAATGAGGGAAGGGAGATCGGTTCCAACCGGATAGAGTGCTGGCTCTCTTATACAAATGCGGAGACTCACAGGATAATTCTTGAAAATATAGGGCGTTCGGCGATGTACTCCGGTAATATCGTAGGTGTCGGGCCTAGATACTGCCCTTCGATTGAGGATAAGGTATCCAGATTTAAGGATAGGGAGAGACACCAGCTGTTCGTCGAACCGGAGGGGCTTGATACTGAAGAGATGTACATTCAGGGCATGTCATCAAGCTTGCCGGAGAATATACAGGAGGCTTTCTATCATACAATTCCCGGACTTGAACACGCCGAAATCGTTAGACCTGCATATGCGATCGAGTATGATTGCGTAGATCCTACCACATTAAAGCCAAGCCTTGAGAGCAAGCTGATCGAGGGCATGTTTTGTGCAGGTCAGTTTAACGGAAGCTCCGGTTACGAGGAGGCTGCTGCACAGGGGCTTGTAGCTGGAATGAACGCTGCTCGTAAGCTTCAGCAGAAGAATCCGATGATTCTTGGAAGAAACGAGGCTTATATTGGCGTTCTGATCGACGATTTGGTGACTAAAGGTACTATGGAACCTTATAGAATGATGACGTCCCGAGCGGAATTTAGGCTTATTTTGAGACAGGACAATGCGGATCGCCGTTTGACAGAGGTGGGATTCGAGTATGGACTTGTAACTGATGAGAGATATTCGAGATATTTAGCCAAGAAAAAAAACGTTGATGAAGAGATTGTTAGGCTGAAGGATAAGTATACTGAATTTAGTAAGCTTAATGAATTTCTAGCATCTGAAGGCAGCAATGAGGTGACAAATAATAATATTACGTTCTATGATCTGCTTAGGCGCCCGGAGATATCCTATGCTGCTCTGGAAGCTATAGATGATGATACCAGACCTGAATTGAATAGAGCAGAGCGCTATGAGGTTGAGGTCAGAATTAAGTATGCGGGATACATAGATAAGCAGCTTGCTCAGGTTGAGAAGATGAAAAAGCTGGAGAGCAGAAGGCTTGCAGAAGATATTAATTACAACGAAATCAATGGACTTAGACTTGAAGCGAGACAGAAGCTGACAGATATCAGACCTATCAACATAGGACAAGCAAGTAGGATCAGCGGTGTATCCCCGGCAGATATTAATGTGCTCCTCATATATCTGGAAAAGAAAAGGCGAAGCAACGAAAGGCGCAAGGATTCATAGTATGAAGGATGTTATAATCTCCGAATTGAAGCAGAAATACGGCGAGGAGATGACTGCTAAGATGTTTGCCTATATGGGCAAAATCTTAGCAGCAAATGAGCATATAAATTTGACTGCGGTCAGAGAGGAGGACGAATTCCTTGAAAAGCATATCTTGGATTCGCTCACCTGTAATGATTGCGATGAATTCAAGGCTGCTGAGGTTGTTGTAGATATGGGAACCGGAGGAGGCTTTCCCGGGATTCCGCTTGCAATTACCAATCCGGATAAGACGTTTGTTCTTGCTGATTCTCTAAATAAGAGACTCAAGATAATAGAGCAATTCGCTGCAGAGCTTTACATAGATAATATTGAACTTTTGCACATCAGGGCGGAGGACATGGGTCAGAATCCTGCATACAGAGAGAAGGCGGATATCTGCGTGTCCAGAGCTGTCGCATCTCTGGATGTATTGTCGGAATTGTGTCTGCCTCTTGTCAGGAAGGGTGGATACTTTATCTCTTATAAAGGTGACGGTGCAGAGGACGAGTTTGATGTGGCTAAAAGGGCAATTTCTATATTAGGTGGTAAGCTCGATAGGATAGAGAAGCCTTCTTTAAAGAACGCATATATATCCGGACATTGCCTGTTGCTTGTGAAAAAGGTTGCTCATACACCTAAACATTTTCCCAGGAAAGCGGGTGCGGCTAAAAAATCTCCTATTCGTTAGAAATAGAGAGGTGTGCAGTTGGGCTGATTGTGGTTGCTATTGAGAACCCGTTTGACTTCGTATTTGTTTCACGTGAAACATTTTTAGCAAACACTACATATTGTTTCACGTGAAACATCATTCAACAAATTCACTAAAAACTCATCAAATCTACGAAGTAAATAGAACAGAAGCCTAGATAGAAATACCGCAATATTATATAATAGAGGCAGTAAATTCTCAAAAAGGAGACCTATATGGGAAAGGCAATAGCAATATTTAATCAAAAGGGCGGAGTTGGTAAAACAACGACCAATATAAACCTGAGTGCCTGCCTCGCTGTCCAAGGCAAGAAGGTTCTAGTCATTGATATAGATCCGCAGGGAAATACGACCAGCGGAATAGGGATAAAGAAGAGAAAGCTGACAAGCACTTTATATGACGTGTTGGTTAACAAGGACTATGATGTCCACAAGGCTATCCTCCAGACCAAGACAGCAAATCTCGACATCATTCCGGCAAGCGTCGATCTGGCAGGCGCTGAAATAGAGCTAGTCAATATTGAAGGACGAGAGAGACGGCTTAAGAAGGCAATAGAACAGGTAAGAAGCGAATACGACTATATATTCATAGATTGTCCACCCTCGCTCGGGCTGCTTACAATCAACTCGCTGACAGCTGTGGACAGCGTACTCATTCCGATTCAGTGCGAGTTCTATGCTCTGGAAGGAGTAAGTCAGCTGATGAGTACTGTCGAGCTGGTTAAGAAGAATATGAATCCGGAGCTTCAGATAGAGGGTGTGATTCTCAGCATGTTCGATGGAAGAACCAACCTGGCAATTCAAGTAGTACAGGAGGTTAAGAAATATTTCGGCAAGTATGTATTCTCAACCGTAATACCCAGAAATGTCAGACTTGCTGAAGCTCCAAGCTATGGCATGCCTATTGTAAAGTATGATCCGTCATCGGCGGGGGCAAAAGCATACAACAAGTTTGCACAGGAGTTCCTGGAAAGAGAAAAGAGGAGACAGCAGGAAAATGGCTAAAAGAAAAGGTGGTCTAGGAAGAGGCCTCGACGCACTCTTCGCAGATGCAGCTCCTCTTTTCGAAGAAGACCTTGAAGAAGAGGGAGCAGACATCGATGACATCAAGCTGATGGAAGCGATAGATGATGTTACGGGAGACAGAGGAAGATCGAGACTCGGACATGAAGCCGGCAAGATTGCTGTAAGCGAGGCCGCAGTAAGTAATATTTCAGATAAAGTCTCTGAGAAAAATAAAAACAAAACGCCCGCATCCTACGGGGGGAATGACCTGAAGGGTAGTGATAGGGCTAGAGCCGGCATCAAATCCAAAGCAACTGATATAAATGGAAATATTATTAACCTCGAAGACCTTAAGTCTGACGACTACGAAGATCGTGTTCTGTATTTGGATATAAACGATATCAAGCCTAATAAAGATCAGCCAAGAAAGACCTTCAACGAAGACAGGCTAAAGGAGCTTGCCAATTCCATAAAGGAAAACGGCGTGATCCAGCCTTTGATCGTAAGAGCGACAGTAAACGGATATGAGCTTGTGGCCGGGGAGAGACGCTGGAGAGCTGCAAGGATTGCTGAACTCAAGAAGGTGCCTTGCATAATCAGGAACTTTGATGAAAAGCAGAACATGATAGTTGCAATCATCGAGAATATGCAGAGAGAGAACCTCGATGCTATCGAAGAGGCACAGGGTCTCAATGAGATGATTAAGAGGTTTGAATTCACTCAAGAGCAGGTGTCAAATGCGCTTGGTAAGAGCAGAGCATATATCGCAAATTCATTAAGATTGCTGAAGCTACCCGAAAAAATTCAGGACATGATTGTGAGTGGCAAAATTTCTGCAGCACACGGAAGGACAATTATCACAATTAAGGATGAGAAGAAGCAGCTGGAGGTGTGCGACAAAATTGTCAGAAGCGGTCTTTCTGTAAGAGCTACTGAGCGACTGGCGGAAAAGGTCAAGGACGATGCGAGACCTGAGCGCAAGAAAAGACGCACACCTATGAACTCAGAAATTGTCGCAGTAGAGGATGAATTACGAAAGCTGTTTGGAACTAAAGTCAACATAAACGGAAAGGCGTCAACTGGAAAGATAGAGATTGAATATTACAGTCTGGACGAACTAAATAGGCTGATTGATATGCTAAGGGGTATCGAATAGCCGAAGTTAGGAGTATTGAATTTATGAACAACAACGCAGGAAGTATACCCGGCTCGGAATTTTTGGAGAGCCTGCCGGTACCGGCGTGTATGGTTAATAGAGAAGGAACAGTCGTATATGCAAACGCTCTGATTAAGAATGTTTTTGCGTATGACGACATCATTGACGGAAATTTCTTTGCGCTAACCAGAACTAAGCTCGAGGAGCTCGAGGCAGCAAAAGAAAGCGGCGAAGAGGTAAGAATTAAAAGAAACGAACAGGTGTTTGTGCTCAGCGCCGGACGTAAGGAGAGAGATGACGGAATCATAACCGTGTATTTCGCCAATGTTACAGAGCGCGAGTCTTTGCGATCGAATTACCACGAAGAACACATCTGTCAGATGTACGTAAGCATTGATAACTACGATGAGCTGATTTCAAACTCTCCGTCAGATAGCAAGATGACCGTTCCGGCCGAGGTTGATAAGCTGCTCAACAAGTGGGCGGAGTCAAATAATGCTGCAATCGAGAGCATCAGCGAGGATTCGTATCTGGCAACTCTATACAGAAGAGATGCGGATAACATTATCGAGAGCAGATTTTCGATCTTGGACGACATAAGAGCAATCCAGACTAAGGACGATTTTCCTGTCAGCCTGAGTATCGGTATGGGTATGGGAGTTAAGAGTCTGCAGGAGACAACGGAGCTTGCTGAAGCTGCGCTCGACCTCGCTATGGGTCGCGGCGGAGATCAGGCGGTGGTCAAGAACGGTGACAGGACACACTACTACGGCGGCAAGCTGCAGTCGATGGAGAAGAACAACAAGGGCAAGTCGAGAATTATAGCACATGCGCTTAAGCAGCTGGTGCGTGAGAGCTCTAATGTAATCGTCATGGGTCATCGCTGGCCGGATATGGACTGCTTCGGCTCTGCGATAGGTGCATACAAGATCGCAAAGTTCTTGGAAAAGGACGCTGCTATCGTAATCGAGGAGTACAACGAGGCGCTGCAGGCAATTTACAAGCAGGCCAAGGCGACTGAAAATTACGAGATCGTTGACCGCGAGAAGGCCATCGGGATGTGCGATAATAAGACTCTCGTTATCGTCGTTGATACACATAGGCCGGGGATGGTTGAATGCCCGGAGCTTCTCGATATGGCTGATAAAATCGTGGTTATCGATCACCACAGGCTGTCCGACGACTCGATTGAGAATCTGACGCTGTCATATGTGGAGTCATATGCTTCATCTGCGAGCGAGCTGATGACTGAGATTATCCAGTACACATCCAACAAGAAGATTGTCAATAAGTTTGAGGCGGAGGCGCTGCTGGCCGGAATCACGGTAGATACCAACAGATATTCAATCAAAACAGGCGTGAGGACTTTTGAGGCTTCTGCGTGGCTGAGGCGTGTAGGCGCTGATACGACAGAGGTTAAGCGTTTCTTCCAATCTGAAGTTACAGCCTTCCAGATGAGGGCGGAAGCTGTTGCCGGCGCTGAGTATATGGACGAAGGCGCTGCGTTGTCTATATCACAAGGCTATTCGACAGATGCGCAGATTATCAATGCGCAGGTCGCTGACGAGCTGCTGATGGTCAAGGGTGTGAAGGCATCATTTGCAGCAGGCAGAAATGACAAGGGCAAGACCGTGGTGAGCGCCAGGTCGCTGGGCGAAGTTAATGTCCAAGTTCTAATGGAGAGATTTAACGGCGGCGGTCATCTAAATTCGGCCGGCGCACAGGTTGACATGTCTCCGGAGGAGGTTATTGCCGAGCTCAAGGAGATGATCCCGGAGTACCTGGGCGCAGATAGCGACGAGTCGGAAAGTTCCGCACAGGATTAAACAGTCTTAAAAGTGTCGTTAATCTAAAAAAGAATTTACAAGAATAACAAGAACAATCAACGGATGGATACACATAAATCAGTAAAATAAAAAAGAATTTAACGGGCGAAAAGGAGGGCGTTATGCAGATTATTTTAAAGAAAGATGTTAAGGGAGCCGGAAAAGCCGGTGATGTCGTTAAGGTTAGTGACGGCTACGCCAGAAACCGCTTGATTCCGGGAGGATTTGCAGTTGAGGCTACTCCTTCCAACCTAGCCAGGATCAAGAGAGAGAAGGCTAACCACGAGGCGCAGATTGCTCTGGACAAGGCGGAGGCCAATCAAGTCAAGAAGGTTCTGGAGGACAAAACTATCCGGCTTAAGACACGAGTCGGAGAAGGCGGCAAGCTGTTCGGATCTGTAACTTCGATGGACATCGCAGATGCTATCAAGGAGCAGACCAGGCTGGATATAGACAAAAAGAAAATCGTGCTTAAGAAGCCAATCAAGGAGATTGGCGAACACGAGGTGGAGGTCAAGCTCTATACAGAGATTTCGGCGGATATCAAGGTAGCAGTTACCGAGGAATAGAATATGCCAAATGATATAAACAGTCAGACGTCGGAGGCCTTAGAGCCTCCGAAAGACATAGAAGCGGAGAAGGCGGTTCTCGGATCGATGATGCTCAGCGAGGACGCGGTGCAGGATGTCGTTGACATACTCAAGCCGGAAGACTTTTATCTCAAGGAGCATCAGGAGATATACAAGATGTTCATGAGTATGTTCCGCAAGAGCATCACAATCGACCTGATGACGACGAGGTCAGAGCTCAACAAGGTGCACCAGCTCGAGCTGGTCGGCGGTATCACCTACCTGAGCAGGCTGTCCGGCGATGCGATCAATCCTTCAAATGCAAAATTTTACGCAGTCACGGTTATCGACAAGTCGAAGTTGAGAAAGCTCATCAAGTCGGCCGATACCATGCGTAAGAACGCGTACGACGGCAGCATGGATACAGAGCAGATTCTGGACGAAGCTGAGAAGGAGATTTTCTCTATTGCGCAAGCTTCGCAACGCAAGAACTACTCGCCTATTCAGGAAATACTACAGAAGAACATAATCGAGATTAACGAGCTGGTCCAGAACGATGGGCAGCTGCCGGGAATAACCACCGGATTTAGAGATATAGACAAAATGCTGGGCGGCCTCAAGAAGACCGACCTTGTTGTGCTTGCTGCCAGGCCGGGGATGGGGAAAACCGCCTTTGCGCTCAACGTTGCCGAGAATGCAGCGATGGCAGGGCACTCGGTTCTCGTATTCAGCATGGAGATGTCTAAGGAGCAGCTCGGACAGAGGATGCTCGCTATGTCGGCTAGGGTAGATATGGAGCATATCAAGAACGGAACGATTGAAGACGACGAATGGTATAGCATCGACGAGGCACAGGAAAAATTTGAAGATGTCAATCTCAATATCGATGATACTGCGCAAATCTCGATTCTGGAGATGAAGAACAAGTGCCGCAGGCTCAAAGAGAAAAGCGGTTTGGACCTGGTCATCATCGACTATCTGCAGCTGATGTCCCTCGGCTACAGCGGCGACAACAGAACTAACGAGATCAGTGCGATTACCAGAAGTATAAAAATTCTCGCCAAGGAGCTTGATGTCTGTGTAATCCTGCTGTCGCAGCTGTCTCGCGCATCTGAACAGCGCAAGGATCACCGTCCGATGCTGTCCGACCTCAGAGAATCCGGATCCATCGAGCAGGACGCAGATATCGTAGTGTTCCTGAAGAGGGATGACTATTATCAAAACGATGATGAAGAGGCTGATACATTGTCAGGAAATAATTGCGAGGTTATCATCGCCAAGCACCGAAGCGGTCCGACAGGATCGGTCAGGCTGGCATGGATCGCAAGGTATACGAAGTTCGGAAACCTCGAACACACCGTATAAATTTACCACAAACAACATATTCAAGGAGTATCATGAACGACACGGAGTTTGTTAAAGAACATAATAAAGATGTCTACCTGTACAGCACGGAGATAGAGAATCTCATGATTAACGAGTTCTTTACCAGCGCCAACGGCGACTATGTGAAGGTGTATTTGCTCGGCTTGATGCGAGCGAAATACGGAATAGTAGAGGACAGAGGGAAGACCGCAAATGTTCTCGGCATTACTCCTGACGAGATCGACGCAGCGTGGGACTACTGGGAGAGCGTCGGGGTCATCAGACGAGAGTATATGCCGGATGACGACTCTTACAGGGTAGTTTTCCTCAGCCAAATCTCAAGGTTCTATGGTCACAAGAAGGCTTGCGGGGACGACAGCTCCGAAGAGCAGGACTTGAGAGTGGTCGATCTCGATCTCAAGCACCTATACGATGTATACGAGAGCGCAAGCGGCCGGAGCATTCCTTCCAATGAAGCTCGCAAGATTGCGGACACTGTCGGGATGCTTGGGGTCGCGCCGGAGGTGTACGCCTATGCGATTAAGTACAGCAGTGACAACGGACACACGGATATCCGTTATATCAACAAGGTGGCTATCAACTGGCACAATGAAGGCTGCAATACGGAGGCTGACGCAAAGGCCTTGCTCGAGAAGGATGCTAAGCGGCGGTTCATGTACGGGAGGATTTTCAAGGAGATAGGATTCAATCGTCAGTGGACATCCGGCGACTGCGAGCTGATGGATCGCTGGTTTGACGAGCTGAGCTTCGGATTGGATGAGGTGCTCGAAGCTGTCAAGCTGACGGCAGGTAAGCGCGAGCCGTCGCTGAGGTATGTCGATGCAGTTCTTGAAAATAAATATCGTGAAGCCGGCGGCATCGAACCGCGCTACAAGTCGAACGCACGGAATGGTTCGCAAGAAAGTAAGCTCGGAAATGCGGGAATGCAGAAGGGTGGAGCTGTCGGCAGTCAAGGCCGACAGACATCCGGCGGTGTCAATATCAGCAAACGAGTGCTTGAAGAGTATTATACTTATCTGCGAGACAAAGCAGTAAGAGAACAAAAGGAAAAGCAACAAAGACTCGAGACCGAGATGCCGATAATGCGGAAGTTTGCAAGCATAGAGTCGGAGATCAAGAAGACGCTGTTGACGAGACTCGGCAGCATGGGCAGGGATAAGAGAAGCGAACTGCTTCAAAAGCAGAAGGAGCTAATCGAACAGAAGAAGGAATTCCTTGCGGTTAACGGGTATCCGGAGGATTATTTAGAGGTTAAATATAAGTGTCCGATATGTAAGGACCACGGAATTACGGACGATGGAAGGCGCTGCTCTTGTGTACAGGAGAGAGCAGATGAGGCTTATAGATGGAACAAAAGCAGGCAAATAAAAGAAAAGTAAAACCAGATAACAAGGGAAAAGTTGCAAATATAGATAACATGCAGGGAGTTGAGCAAGCGGCAAAGACGAAAGCTCCCTCTAAGGCGAAAGCAAAGGCTGCTAAAAAGAAAGCGAAGAAGGAAGCAGCAAAAGCAGCCAAGAAAGCAAAGAGAAAAGCCAAGAAGCTGGCCAGGCAGTACAAGGCCGAAGCGCTGGACAGGAAGAAGCGCGAGGCTAGAGC
The DNA here is from genome assembly GCF_000525775.1 of Mogibacterium timidum ATCC 33093. Classification (GTDB taxonomy): domain Bacteria; phylum Bacillota; class Clostridia; order Peptostreptococcales; family Anaerovoracaceae; genus Mogibacterium; species Mogibacterium timidum. The sequence goes on from NZ_JALU01000015.1 coordinate 59,231, forward strand.
AGCCAAGAAAGCAGCTAAGGCCGCAAAGGGGCCTTCGGCCTGGAACAAGCTGTGCCGCGGTATTGCGACTGCCGCAGCCGCGCCAATCAATCTGCACGACAGGGTACAGGATGCATCGGATAAGTTCTTTATTGGCTGCGGATACAGCTTGGCGACTGAGTATCACGATATGCGTGTCAGATACAAGGGTAGCGGCGGCAAGATAGTCAGCGGGCTGTTTACGCTTATAATCCTGGTGTGTGGTGTATTGCTTACCATGGAGCACTATACGATATATGAATATGCGTACAATGGGCGTGTTCTCGGATATGTCAAATCGGAGGAGTCGGTTGTCAGCCTCCTCGACGTTGCGGGTGACCACATGTCGTCGAGCAATGGAGGCGCACGCATCAAGTTTGTGGCGGATAATAACGTGACATTTAGAAGAGTCTCGGCAGCAGAGAAGGATGTCGACGATCCGGATACGGTTATAAACAAGCTGACATATATGACAGACATCGAGGTGTCGGCGTATGGCATCTATCAGGATGACAAGCTGCTAACGGTCGTAGAGACCAAGGGTACGGCGAATTCGCTTGTTGACGAGGTTCTGGCTCATTACAAGCAACCTGATAAGGGTATGAGGATAGAGCAGCTCAAATTCGCAAAGCCGGTTGAGGTCAAGCAGCTCGATGTCATGCTCACAAGCGTGCAGAGCAAGAAGCAGGCAAAGGAGCAACTGCTCGACGGCGGAGATATCAAGCTGAGCCACATCATCAAGTCGGACGAGACAATTGGCAACGTTGCCAAAGCGTATGATGTAAACGTCAAGGACATGAGCGGTAAGACAGCGACGCAGGCAGTAGATAAGCTCAAATCCGGAGACCTTGTAAACATGAAGAAGAAGGTCAATCCGCTGGAGGTTAAGATTGTAGAGACAGGTAAAATGTCCGAAACTATTCCGTTTGAAACGGAGAATCAGGAAACTACCGATCTGTATAAGGGTGAGTCTCTCGTCGCACAGGAGGGTGTCGACGGCAGGCAGATCATCAGCGGAACCATCACCAAGATAAATGACAAGACGGTTAAGAGAAGTATCAAGACAAAGGAAGTCGTAGCTGAGCCTGTCAAGAGGATAGTCAAGGTGGGAACTAACGACAAGCCTAAGACTGCATCGAGCGGTTCATATGCAGTTCCAATCAAGAGTGCATATGTTATCAACAGCAACGGGCGCTTTGGAACGAGATGGGGAAGGAAGCACGAAGGACTCGACTTCTCCTGTCCAACAGGAACTCCGATCTACGCTGCTGACGGTGGAACTGTAATTAAGTCGGGTGTAAGCGGCGGATATGGAAACTGCGTGGTAATCAAGCATGACAACGGTCAGGAGACACTGTACGGACACTGCAGTAAGCTCAACGTAAGCGTTGGGGAGAAGGTATACAAGGGTCAGGTAATTGCAGCTGTAGGTAATACGGGTCGCAGTACGGGAGCTCACTTGCATTTCGAGATTCATGTTGGAGGACAAGCAGTAGATCCGTGGAACTACATATTCTAGAGAGATAAGGACGGCAGGTTCTAAGAAATGAGCAGGAGTAACAGAAGAGAAGTGAGGTCATCCGACGGGGTGGCCGGCGCTGCTCAGGAGGCTGGCTCAAGGGCCGGCTCTAAAAAGAATAAGAAGAATAAGAAGCGCAGATTGTCTGCGATGCTTTCCAAGCCTAAAAACAGACGTAATCTGATTATCTCGGCTGTGGTGTTGCTGTTGCTCGCGGCATCTGTCCGCAACATCATAAAGCTGGAGTTAGAGAACAGAAGACTGACGCTCAAGAACAGAGAGCTAAAGGAGACCAAGAAGGAGCTTCAGATAGAGCTTAAGAACGTCAACAGCAAGGAGTATATAGAAGAGCAGGCACGGAAACAGCTGCGGCTCGTGAATCCGGATGAAATTTTGTTTGTATTCCCAAATGATAAGGACAAGAGCAATGGTGAAAGCGGAGGCAAATAAAGCGGTGGATAAGCTGCATATACGAGAGGCGATAGTGGTAGAGGGGCGTGATGATGTCGATGCCGTATCAAAGGCATGTGATGCTCTCATAATTGCGACACATGGATTTGGCATAACCGGAGATACATGGGCTCTCATAGAGAAAGCATATGATGAGCTGGGGATAATCATTATGACTGATCCGGACTATTCAGGTGAGGAAATCAGGCGCAGGCTGACCGCAAAGTTCCCCAATGCTCTGCACGCGTATATGCCACGTTCCGAGGCAATTAGGGCCGGCGATATTGGCGTTGAAAATGCAGCGCCGGAAGCGATACGCATGGCTTTGAGCAAGGTACACGGTATAAGCGAGAGTTCCGGGAGGGCGGCTATAACCATGGCAGATTTGACAGAGCTCAAGCTGGTTGGATATGTGGGATCCTCGACACTTCGTGAGAGTGTGGGTGCGGAGCTCGGTATAGGCTGCGGAAACGGTAAGGCTTTTCTGCGCAAGCTGAATGGGTTTGGAATCTCTAGGGCCGACCTTGAGCAGGTCGTTACGCATCTGTAAAATTCGGATTCATAGCTGATAATTGTTCATAAGCGTGCACAGAAGCACATAAAATCAACGAGAGCATTAATACATATTAGTACATATCACAACAGAAAACGGTATAAAAAGTGGCAAATAAATCCAAGAACAGGGGAAGGTGCACGACAGGCGGCAGCCACAGCAGCAGCTCGAGATCTGCATCAGGTACAAGCTCAGCCGGCCGAGTACCGCACGGCTTTAAACATGCGAAGAGCCTCGGTCAGAACTTCCTAAATGACCAAAATGTAATAGACGATATAGTAGCAGGCAGCCTGATAGATGAACAGACTTTGGTTATAGAAGTCGGACCGGGGGAAGGGGCGTTGACAAGCGAACTGGTTGAGGTTGCCGGCTATGTGATTGCAATAGAGCTTGACGACAGATTGATTCCAATACTGCGGACGAAGTTTGCGCTGCATGATAATTTTGAAGTCATTCACGGAGATATCCTCAAAGCGGATATCGAATCTATTGTGAATGACGCTATGCGGAAGCATGATTTGACGAGGACCCGAGTAGTCGGAAATCTACCGTATTACATAACTACGCCGATTATAATCAAGCTGATAGAATCAAAGGCGGAATTTGAAAGTCTCACGGTGATGATGCAGAAGGAGGTCGGGGACAGACTGCTGGCCGAGCCCGGAACCAAGCTCGCGGGAGCGATTACATATGCCGTTCATTACAGGTGCACAGTGGATAAGATATGCGATGTTTCACGCGAAGCATTTTATCCGGTGCCTAAAGTGGACTCGCTCGTCCTGCGACTCGATATGAGAGGAGAGCCGGCCGTTGACGTGGCAGACGAAGATAGATTTTTCCGTTGCATCAAGGCGGGGTTTTCAATGAGACGCAAGACCTTGCTCAACTCGCTGCAGGCAATCGATGATGTCAGCAGGGAGGATATCAGGATGGCACTCGGAAGGGTTAATATAGATCCATCGAGAAGGGCTGAAACGCTTACGATGGAAGAATTTGCGGAATTATCCAATTCCATCTGGGAGGAATAGCTAAGCATGAAATTTAAAAAGTTCTGTAAGGGCGTAATCGCCAGGATTAAGGGAGGTGCGGTCAGGGTTCACGATAGATACCGCAAGCGTTTCCCCAAAAAGGTGCCGAAGCTCAACGACGGAAAGCTACACGATAGGAGATATATCCTCAAGCTCGCTATATGGGCTTTTGCAATGAACCTGTACATAGAAACCTTTGCACGCATCACGAGCGGCGTGTTCGACGGAATTCTATTCCTATTCCAGCACCCGATTATATTCTTATATAACTGCCTGATGATTTTTACGACGATGTGTCTGGCACTTATGTTCAGAAAACGCGGATTCGCATTCCTGATGATATGCATTTTCTGGGGAGTCCTCGGAACGGTAAACGGCGTAATACTGCTCAAGCGGATGACTCCGTTCACTCTCTACGATATGCAAAATACAAAGGACGGCTTCTCGCTGCTCTCTACGTATTACTCAAAGGCGCAGATTACTCTAGGGGTTGCGATTATTGGCGTTGCACTATTGATAGTTGCACTGTATTTCATTAACTGCTATAAATGGACCAACATCAATTACAAGAAGGAAATAGCAATTATAGCTGCGTCGTTTATGGTATTTGCAAGCAGTACGTTTGGTCTGATCGAATCTAAAGCGCTGAGCACATTCTTCGGAAACCTCAACTACGCATATAGAGATTACGGGTTTGCGTACTGTTTCCTCAACACATCTGTTAACAAGGGTATCAGAAAGCCTAGGAATTATTCCAAGAGTAAAATCGAGGAGATTCTCAAGAACAACACCAAGAACGGAACTAATACGACCTTACCTCAGAAGAACGATGCTAAGAAATATCCTAACATCATCGTGCTGCAGCTGGAGTCCTTCTCATACGCGCAAGACTACAAGAATATCAAGGTGTCCAACGATCCGACACCGGTATTTACCAATCTGATGAAGAACTATTCCACAGGGTGGTTCAAGGTGCCGGCTTGCGGCGCGGGTACAGCCAACACTGAGTTCGAGGTGCTGACGGGTATCAGCTCGAGATTCTTTGGCCCCGGGGAGTACCCGTATAAGGGTAAGCTGCGGGAGCAGTCACTGCAGAGTCTTGCAAATGTCCTCAAAAGCCACGGCTACAGCACACATGCACTACACAACCATAGAGCGTTGTTCTATAACCGCAACGAGGTGTACTCATCGCTGGGGTTTGACAACTTTACTTCGCTGGAATATATGAACAACATCATCAAGACGCCAACCGGATGGGCCAAGGACGAGGTTATGACCAACGATATCATGGATATGATTACCAAGTCGGATACAAGGGATCTGCTTCACATTATTTCGGTACAGGGACACGGAGCTTATCCAACGGAGCAGGTATTCAAGGATCCTTACACGACGGTTAAGGCCAAGGACGAGGCGACCAAGTGGAAGTACGAATACTATGTAAACGAGATGCATGAGATGGATAAATTTACCGGAGATCTGCTCAACAGGATCAAGGAATCCGGAGAGCCCACTATCGTGCTTATCTATGGAGATCACATCCCGGCGCTGGATGTTAAGGAGGGAGATTATGGAACAGGTGACCTCTATCAGACCAGATATGTAATCTGGGATAACATCGGACTCAAGAAGCAGGATAAGGATATAACTTCATACGAGGTTGCGTCGGACATCCTCAAGAGAGCCGGACTAAGTCACCAGGGCGTAATTTTCGATTACGAGCAGACCGCGGACAGGAACTCAAAGGCGTATCTATCTAATCTCAAGACGCTTGCATACGATATGCTGTATGGTAAGAACTATGTATTTGGCGGCAAGAACCCATATGCGCGTTCTAACATGAAGATGGGATACAAGAAAATCAAGATTGACGGAATCACGTCAATTGGTAAGAACTACTACATCAAGGGACAGAATTTTACGGAGCACAGCACTGTCAGTCTCGACGGTAAGGTCCTCAAGACCGTGTACCTCAGCCCTACGCTGCTGGGACTCAAGGAAAAGGTCGACCCTAAGGATGTCAAGAAGCTACGTGTAAGCCAGATAGACACTAAGGATGAAACAATCCTTTCGACAATTGGCGGAAATGAAGAGCTGTAAGCTCAGGAGGAACAATGGAAAAAGAAACTATGCCTTCATCCACAGGTAGAAAACTAATTGCAAAGAGGCTTCCTCGCAAGAGTGAACCTACAACTGCGGAGGACCGCATAAAGGCGACTCAGGCAGAGCCGCTTCACGATGGTCAGCGCGCTAATGAAAACACAGCATCAGCAGCTACCACAGCCGCAGCAGAACCCGCAAAACCGGCAAGGAAGCGCGGCAGACCTCGCAAGAATCCGGTTGCGGCTCAGCCGGCGGCGGCAGAGCTGCAGGAAACCAAACCGGCTGCCACACCGGCCGCAGCCGCAGCTACGACTGATACGGCAGCCGCAGCTACATCCGCGGTATCAGAAGCAGCAACAACTATACCGCCTGTAGCAGCTGCGGCGACAGCTATTGCGGCAGCCGCAGAACCCGTAAACCCGGCAAGAAAGCGCGGCAGACCTCGCAAGAATCCGGTTGCGGCTCAGCCGGCGGCAGAGCCGCAGGAAACCAAGGCGGTTACCACACCGGCCGCAGCAGCAGCTACAACCGATACGGCGGCCGCTGCTACATCCGCGGTATTAGAAGCAGCTACAACAACTATACCGCCTGTAGCAGCTGCGACGACAGCTATTGCAGCCGCCGCAGAACCTGCAAACCCGGCAAGAAAGCGCGGCAGGCCTCGCAAGAATCCGGATGCGGCTCAGCCGGCGGCAGAGCCGCAGGAAACCAAGCCGGCTACCACATCGGCCGCCGCTGAACTTGTGAACAGTGCGGCAGCCGGCGATAGAGCCGATTCGACCGACAGATTTGACACCGGTAAGAGTCACACAGCCGAAGAAGGAGCTCACAAGGCTTATTATTCGCGTGTTTCACATCATGCGCATGTAACAAATGAGTCGCGTGGCGTCAATCATGCAGAAGCAGCTGACGAACAGGATGATAGCTACAAGAGAAATGAAGAAGACCGCCCGGAGGTAGAGGGAATCCTCGAGATAGCAGATGGCGGCTTTGGATTCCTCAGATTCAACAACTTTCTGACATCTGAAAAGGATATATACGTGTCTCAGATCCAGATTAGAAGGTTTGGCCTCAGAACGGGTGACAAGATTCGCTGCATCTCGAGGCATCCTAATCAGGGCGAGCGCTTCGGGGCACTGCTCTATGTCAAGGAGGTTAACGGGGAGCCACCGATTACGGCCAGGAGAAGGCCTCATTTTGACAGACTCACGCCTATCTTCCCTAACAAGAAAATCGTGCTGGAGGACTCAAGTATCAAGCTGGCGACCAGGGCGATGGATCTGGTTGCGCCTATCGGCAAGGGGCAGAGAGGCCTGATCGTCGCTCAGCCAAAAGCCGGCAAGACGGTACTGCTCAAGCAGATAGCTTCCAGCATCGAGAGCAAATATCCTGATATAGAGATGATAGTGCTGCTCGTGGACGAGAGACCTGAAGAGGTTACCGACATGAAGAGGGCACTCACTCGCTCGGAGGTAATATATTCGACCTTTGACGAGCTGCCGGCTCACCACGTCAAGGTTGCCGAGATGGTAATTCAGAGAGCTAAGCGCCTCGCCGAGGAGGGAAAGGATGTGGTTATACTGCTTGATAGCATCACCAGACTCGCTCGCGCATACAACATGGAGACGCCATCTTCCGGCAGGACGCTTTCCGGCGGACTTGATCCCGGAGCGCTGCATGCTCCAAAGAAATTTTTCGGAGCTGCAAGGAATCTCGAGGAAGGCGGCAGCATAACAATCCTTGCGACAGCCCTGGTGGACACGGGTAGCAGGATGGACGATGTGATATATGAAGAATTCAAGGGTACGGGCAACATGGAGCTTCACCTCGACAGACAGCTGAGCGAGCGCAGAATATTCCCTGCGATCGACTTTGCGAAGTCCGGCACGAGGAAGGAAGAGCTGCTGCTCGACGATAACGAGTACTTGGTTATGAATATGATGCGCCGTGAGATGGCATCCGGAAATCCGGGTGAAGTCACGGAGAGGATGCTTGACAATCTCAGCCATACAAGGTGCAACAAGGACTTTGTAGACGTTATGCTCAAGGAGCTGAATTTCTAAAAATCCGGAGGGAGCGATGGACTACAGTAAGATTTTCATCAAGGATGCGAAGCCGACCAAGATCGGCGGACAAGCTGTAATGGAAGGCGTCATGATGCGCGGAGAAGATAAGCAGGCGCTGGCGGTGCGACTTCCAAACGGTGATATAAGGCTGGAAATTGAAGATATGAAAGGACCTTCTAAGGTGAGCAAGGTTCCTTTTGTCAGGGGTATCGTCAGCTTCTTCTCTTCGCTGGTCTACGGCATGAAGACACTGATGCGTTCGACAAGAATCCTCGAGGAAGCAATGCCTGAAGATGAAGTAGACTCGAGCAAGCTCGAGGAGTGGCTCGATCGTAAATTTGGCAACAGGACGGCATGGAATGTGATGCTCACTATATCAGTACTGATTTCGTTGCTTATCACAATCGCGGTGTTCGTAATATTCCCGACGTACAGCGTCAACGTGCTCAAGCACGTGACCAAGAACTCTATACTGCTCAACCTGGCAGAGGGAATCCTGAGGCTGCTGATATTCGTTCTCTACGTGCTGCTAATCTCGAAGATGAATGATGTCAGAAGGCTCTTCCGGTACCATGGTGCGGAGCACAAGACCATCCACTGCTATGAGAACGGGCTTGAGCTCACTCCTGAAAATGCAAAGGGCTTCTACACGCTGCATCCCCGCTGCGGTACGAGCTTTGTCATGTTCGTGCTCATCATCAGTTTGATACTTTTTTCCTTCCTAGGATGGCCTAATCTGGTGTGGAGAATTGCATCCAGGCTGCTGTTGATGCCGGTCATCGCGGGTATCAGCTACGAGCTGCTCAAGTGGGCGGGGCGCAGCGACAACGTGGTTATCAAGGTACTGAGCTGGCCCGGTTTGATGATGCAGAAGCTGACCACCGGAGAACCGGATGAAGACCAGCTGGAGGTAGCAATCGTTTCACTGCGAGCAGTGCTCGGCGAGCTGGAACCGGGGATTATAAGCGCTTCCGGAGATACAGCCGGCGCAGAGGCTCGTGATGCGGACGGTGAAGCTGAGGCGGAGGAATCGATATTTGATGCTCTCGATAACAAGAGATACGATGAAGACGTGGCGATGGTCAGAAACCTGGTAAGAGAAGGTCGCAAGAAGCTGCAGGTTGCAGGGGTAAGCAATCCTGACGGCGATGCGGATGACATATTTTGTTACGTAACCGGATTTACCCACAACGAAATAATAACGAGGAACACCGAGCTGCTATCCGAGTCGGATATGGCAGACTACAGGGAGCGGATTCTCGAGAGAGCTTCGGGGATGCCTCTACAGTACATTACAAGGGTGCAGGAATTCATGGGACTGCCGTTTCGTGTAAATGAGAATGTTTTAATACCTCGTCTCGACACGGAGGTGCTCGTGGATCAGGTACTTGGTATCATCGGCGGCATGGAGCTGGAGCATCCGGACGTGCTCGACATGTGCACGGGCAGTGGCGCTATCGGCGTTTCGATTGCGCATATGGTTCCGGATGCGTCTGTCAAGATGACAGATATCAGTGAGCAGGCCCTCGCCACAGCGATGAAAAATGCAGAGCTCAACGGAGTGCTGGAACGCAGCAGCTTCGCACTCGGCAATATGTTCTCGGCGCTAAGGTCTGATGAGCAATTTGACATAATCGTCAGCAATCCGCCGTATATCAAGTCGGATATAATCGAGACGCTCGCTCCTGAGGTTAAGGATCACGAGCCTCGCCTGGCGCTCGATGGCGGTGAGGATGGACTGGATGCATATAAGGTTATTGCAAATAACGCTGCCGCTCACCTTAAGGACGGCGGAGTGCTCGCCCTCGAGATAGGCTATGACCAAGGAGAGGCGGTTGTGTTCCTGCTCGAGAGGACACATTACTACAAGCCGGCGGCGATAATCAAGGATCTGGCAGGCAAGAACAGAGTGGTTGTTGCGGAAAAGCCGGGCACACCTTCATAGCAATCTGATAAATAGTCAAGAATGATTTTAAAACATGCTGCTATGAAAAGGTGTACTTAAAGGTACAACAAAAAGAACTTTGGAAGCACTTCAAAATTTGGAGGTTGATTGATGAACATTGCAGTAATATTTGGAGGAAAGTCCGATGAACACGAGGTATCGCGCAATTCAGCAGTGAACGTGATCGATGGACTCGGCTCTGACCGCTATGAAATTACACAGATCGGTATAACTAAAGAGGGCAGATGGTACCAAACCGAGGCCGCTACTGATGAAATCGCGAGCGGAGAATGGGAGAACAGAGCAGATAACAAACAGGTGTGCCTGCCGGCAGACCCTACAATTCACGGTATCCTCGTGTTCGATGATGAGGAAAGGGCGGCAGTTAAACACATAGACTGCATCATTCCTGTAATGCACGGTGATAACGGCGAGGACGGAACTATTCAGGGACTCTTCGAGCTGGCTGAAATTCCTTATGTCGGACCGGGAGTAAAGGCTTCTGCGAACTGTATGGACAAGTCGTTCACCAAGATTATCGTGGGAGAGATCGGCATCGACCAGGCGAGATACTGCGTGATTAAGAGAAAGGATTTTGCAGACGACCGTGAAGGCGAGATTATGAATGCTCTCAGTACGAATGACGGCAAGCTGCCTCTGTTCGTCAAACCATCCTCAGCAGGTTCATCGGTCGGTGCGTCCAAGGTCGAGAAGAAGTCGGAGCTGGAGACGGCTATTGAAAATGCGTTTAAGTATGACGACAAGGTGCTCGTCGAGGAGATGATTGTCGGTAGGGAGATGGAAGTAGCAGTGCTCGGCAACCACAATCCAAAGGCTTCATATGTAGGCGAGATTCTATCCGCAGGCGAGTTCTACGACTACGATGCCAAATACAACAATCCGGAGTCCAAGACCCGTGTGGTAGATGATATCCCGGTCGGCAAGCAGAAGGAAATCAGAAGCAAGGCCGTCGAGATATTTAAGGCGCTTGATTGCCGTGGGTTATCCAGAGTGGATTTCTTCTATACAGAGGAAGGCAGGGTTGTATTTAATGAGATCAACACACTGCCGGGCTTTACAAATATCAGCATGTATCCGCAGCTCTGGGAGGCGATGGGTATCGATCGACCAACGCTGCTTGACAGTCTGATCAAGCTGGCGATGGAGGAGCACAGCACTACTTCTTAACCATGTGGAGTCTCTCCGCCTTGCGAATATCGTTTTCGATAAATTCGGAAGCTGCGAAGGAGCTGTCATACTCGAGGCCCGGAGGCAGCATTGGTGTGCAAGGCCTTGAGATGACTGCTCCGAGCTGCTTATGAGTCAGCTTGCGTCCGTATTCAGCCTGGTATTCCTGCTCGAGTATGCGAAGGATGTCCCGAGCATTCTCGAGGCAGGTAACCGAATACTTATAGACCTTCTCCATGTCGTCTTCGCCCACGAAGCTGAATGAAGTGTATGGCAGCATCAAATTGACGGTCTTAGATTCATTCGATTCAGCGACAAGGTCTATGCTGTCACCTCCAAAGAACGGATAGCTGTCATGCTCGTTTATCCAAATTGAGATGTTAGGTATGAAATACGCACCATCAACCGGAATACCGCTATTCTTCATGTCGTCAAGCGCTCTGCCCGTTAGCACACCGACGACGACCTTGCGGATGTCTATTCCCTCGTCCTTCATCAGAGGCGCTATTTGATTTAGCCGCTGTCCGCTGTGCAGCAAGTCATCCACCAATATTGCAGGTCTTGCAAATGACTTGATGGTCCTTATCTGATCCTGTAGCGGTGCATAGCCTCTGTACTCTCTGATGGTATATCCCGAAAGATCGTCCTTGAAGTACTTATCCGTCCTTAGAGCCTTGGTTACAGTATTAGGGAAGGCTACGTCGGATAGAGCCTTGCCGTATGGCACTGACATATACGGACCACGCCTCTTCAGCGGATCGGGTTCTGTGGGTACGCCATTTTCAGCCGCAACCATATTTACAATGCGGCTGTACACAGCATCTGTGTTGAATGACAGAATCAGCTGACCGGGAAACAGCTGATTAAAGGTATTCAGCAGCTTGTCGTGCGCATCATCGAGAGCTTTGATAACTCTGGGGTTCTTGCTTAATGGTGTCTTGATGCAAGCCTCAACATCTCTGAACAGCACAATCGGAGACTTCATTTCCACTGCGTAGATCGGTGCTTCACCGCCACCGGATATATCTATAAAGCCATGCCGTTTCAGCATATTTATAATGTCCTCGTCCATTCCCGCAGGATCTACCGGGTGATAGATTACGTATGTATAATCCCTGGCGAGGAGAGCGGTCAGTATCTCTGTGAGTAATATCTGTTTCCGGTTTGAGCTGCCGGAGGTCTCACTAGCGTAAAATGCGCCTATGACGGCGATTGAACCGAGAGCATTTCCCCTGACAGTTGCGGCAATTTTGTTACTGCCAAACTCTTCGAGCAAGTTATGTGTACGCAGCTTGTGTGCGGCTGCGAAGGCGCACAGAGGCTGTTCTTCGCTGTTTGCGCTTATAAACAGCGACTCGGTGTCGACATCCCCGAGATACTCCTGCAGGGCAGAGCACTCGTAGCCTGCCTGCGACAGTGCATTCTGAAGAGGCACTATAAATGATGCATCATGGTGCTCGTACTCACTGAATTCAATCTCTCGAGTCTGCAACACGTGCTTGTATGCGGGTTCGCGCTCATATAAATTCATATCGTAGATGTAGTTCTGAACTATCGGATCGAGCAGGGTTCCGATGTCTCGGCCGAGGTCGATGTTATCACGAATTCTGGTCGAACTGATATCCTCACAGTACGTCTTGAGCGTGAGCTTGATCACTGCGCCGGTGATTGGATAAAGAGTCTCACTGCTGTCGCTATGCGAATCATCTCGCGATTCTCTATCAAACACTATGTGTCCCAGCGAGTGAATCGAGTATTCGCTGGGCGCCGTCTTGTAGCATGACGCATTTTCAACTATGTCCGAACCCATAGCGATGTACAGCTCTTTGCCTGCAAAAAGCTCTCTCAATCTCCGCAGGTCCTCGGGATTAGCGATATTGATAGGAATATCGTCAGGGAATATGCATAGGCCTTCTTCGTTGCTAATCGACATGGCCAGTATGTTCTTACGGAGCATGTGAGGCAGAGTCTTCTTGGACCATGAGAATTCATCGAGTGCAAGGTAGACATCAAAGCCCATGTCCCTAATAGTTGTGGCAATTGCCTTGTGTCCCAGGCTGAATGGGTCATAGGTGCCGGGGAAGAAGGCAATCTTGTTGCTTTCAGTAAATTCAAAATCACCCACATCTGCGATGTAACCGGCTATAAACCTGTATATGTTGTTGAGCACCGCCGCATTGTTGTAGAACTCGAGACCAAGGTCATCTCCAATAAGAGGAATCATTGCAGCTAATCGTTTGAAGCCGTGTACTGCTACCCAGTGCTTTGATTTCATGCTCATCTTTCGGCTTCCCAATACGCGCAGTCCGAGCACGCGCAGCGCCTCCTGCGATATAGAAGTCTTGTAATGGCTTATAAATTTGACAATCAGCCCGAGCAGCTTCTTTTTGTGTTCTTCCGTACTGCTGCTGTCCGGTGAGACATTGTCATAGTTTTCAAGCAGTACTGCCACAGTGTTGAGTGAGGCAGCTGCAGACTTGTCGTTACCTGTATTTAGCAAGGTTTCCAGCCCGGCAATCATCTCGTCCAGCTCTTCATCCGGCAAGTGCAGCATCAGCTGACCGAGGTAGCCGGGGATGAACTTGATGAACTGATAATCCCCGAGCTCAAGTCCGTTGAAGAGCTCGATGCACAGCTCGTTGAGCTGCTCACGCGGCATACTGTCGGCAAGCTCAACGAGTCTTCTGCCGGCACGCTTTCTGACTATAATCGTCTCGCTGACCTTGATAAGGTTGGCAAAATGCGTAGCGATATGCATCAGGCTGTCACCCCGCTTAGCGAGCTTGAACATATAATCAATGTTGGAGAGCTTTACTATCCAGGTTGTGCCGGCTTTGAGGTCGTCGAGGAACAGCGAGGAGAGAAGGGCCTCCGTCACATCGCTGTCTGCCTGTATGCCCATGACGTTGAGTCGCCTGGTTTCTACGTCTATGCCTGTATCCGGGAAGAATTTTTCTATCAATGCGAGCGCAAGCAGGTCGGCGCTAACGCTGTAGCTGCCGAGGATATCCTTGGTGAAGAACATCAGGTTCTCGAGGAAGCTCTCCGGCATCAGTTCCTTGTCGATGCCCAGGGCAGTGCTGCAAAGTACAATGATTGTCTGTTCGTCGAGCTCCGCCACATGGTAGTGAGCCTCGAGCACATCAAAATATTTGCTGCGGCACGAAGGTCTGCAGTTCCTTACGACCTGGTTTACAAAATCAGGGGTTCCTTCTACAATACGTTTCCTGTGAAATTCTGCGTGATTGTGAGATGGCTTGAGCAGCTTATCCAGATAGAATGTGAACTGTGCAAGATTGGTGGTGTCGGTATCTCTTACAGGAACCGACTTAGGCAGCTCCTTCTTGTACTCCTCGCGAAATCGGGCTACAATCTGCCCCATTATCTGAGCAGCCTGCTCTCTGATGTCGCTCTCTCTGTTAAATAGCATGTCATACATGAATCGCAGCGTCATCGACTTCTGATCCTCCGTCATGTATGTCGAATACTCGCCCAGGATGTTGAGATACGTTCTGATATTATTCCACTGTGTCTCACTGCGAGCACGCTCAATCAGCTCGGAGAATTCTGACGGACTGTTAAATATCTTCATAAGTCTGATATTATGCTCGATAGCTCGGAACTTGAGCTGTGATGTAGCTTCCCTCCCATCGAGCAGGACAAGCTCACGTTCTTTAGGCGCACACTTAAATCCGGGAGTCTCTGACCAATCCTCAGGAAGGGAAGTTGTGACTCCGTTCTCGCGCATGAAATCCTCAAAGTCGTGCAGCTTGTTATATACCTTCTCGTATCTGCGTTTCTTGGTTGTGTCCGCATTGTCGAGCTTGCTCGATATGACTTCAAAAGCTTCGTCAAGCGAATAGAAGCGGATCAGTTCCTCATTATCCTCGTTTCTCGTGCTCTTGACGCGGAAGTCCGCATAGATGAGCAGCAGAGATTCAACCGACAGGTTCTCGAGCTCCAGATCCCATGTTGAGTGATTAGCAGCGATATGCATAATCGTAGGCAGCCCAAATCTGGTCAGGCAATAATCTGTGTAGTAGTAATGCAGATACGGAACGCGGCGTTCCTCCTCCTTGCGGCAACCGTATTTGCCGATGTCGTGCGCAGCTGCGGCACCTGAAATGAGCCCGAGATCAACATCTATGCCTACCTCGTGCAGCTGTCTGGCTGCATACATCGCAACGTAATGAACACCGCTGATGTGCCCGAGAGTGTTGAAAGGCGAGATATCGGCGCTGATACGCATAAATTCATATACGAACTCGCGCTTAACCAGTTTCTTGAGTCTCAGATACTCGTCTGTAAAAGCATTATCTTCAATCTCCTCGTCGCTGAGCAGCTTCATATCGTATCGTGGGTCGAAAGACAGTACCTGTCGCTCGTACACGTATATGCCGCGCATAATCTGTAGCAGCATGTTCCTGCCGTCTGCGTATTTCTCAGGTTCAAGAGGGGCGTCCATGTGAGGAAAGAGCACATGCAGGAGATACAGCCTTGTGTGCTCCAGCCAGCCCTCGATTGGAACGTCCACGAGCTCCGGCGTATACCTCGAGCTGATGTCGAGGATAGTACGGGAGTGGTATCTGCCGTGTTTGCCGGAATGGTAAGCGAGCTCGTATACCATCTCGACGAAGTTTTCATCGCTCGTGCGTCTCGTCATCACGTCCTCATCAAAGCCGGATGTCTCCAGAAAAGACGGATTGAGCAGAGCGCTCCTGATTGTAGTGACCATTAATTCTTGATTATTCATATCCGATACCATCTATTTACAGTTGCATTATCATCTTAGTCAATTATTCAATCTATAGGCACTGCGTCCTATAGATTCATGCCTAAGCACTGCCATTGTAAAGCCATATCTACAGCAGTGCGACTACAGTGTTACGTCGCGCACCCCTGATATCGGAGCCTCGTTCGACAGGGATATAGCCTTGTCGATAACGGCCATGGCGGTGTCAAACTTGCTGAGCTTACCGAGCTCGGTCTCGTCCGACCTGGTGATGATTGTGACTAAGTTGGTATCTCCGCCAAATCCGGCTCCGTCCTCTTTGAGGTTGTTAGCGCATACCATGTCGAGCCCTTTTCGTTCCAGCTTGCTGCGTGAGTTCTTGAGCAGATTCTCCGTCTCCATGGAAAAGCCACAGATAATCTGATCGGGCCTTCTAATCTCTTTGATCTCTGCAAGTATGTCAGAAGTCCTCTTCAATTCTATAGACATGTCTCCGTCCTGCTTCTTAATCTTCTCGTCTGCAGCTTGAACGGGCGTGTAATCCGCTACTGCAGCTGCTTTGAAGATGTAGTCCGCATTAGGCGCGTATCCGAGCACCTCGCGCTCCATTTCGGCGGCTGAGGTAATCTCGACCGTATCGATGTATGGAATAGGCGGAAGTCCGGACCTGCCGGTCACAAGCGTAACCTGCGCGCCGCGGTAGGCGGCAGCCTTTGCTATTGCATATCCCATACGGCCGGTCGAATGATTGGTGATGTAGCGAACAGGATCGATAGCCTCCTGTGTAGCTCCTGCTGTGACGAGAACCTTTCGCCCCTTCAAATCCTTGTCGAAGGACAGATCGAACAGTATCTCCTCGTGGATGACATCCGGCTCGGGCAGCTTGCCGACGCCCTCGTCTCCACATGCGAGCTTGCCGCTGGAGGGCTCCAACACCCTGATTCCAACCTTGAGCAACCTCATCAGGTTGTCCTGAGTGATAGGGTTGAGGTACATGTTGGTGTTCATCGCCGGAACTACCAGCTTAGGGCAGGCAGCGGCCAGAAATGTCGTAGTCAGCATATCGTCAGCTATGCCATAAGAAGCCTTAGCGATGAAGTTTGCAGTTGCCGGAGCGACGACGAAATAGTCAGCGGCTTTTGCAATGGAGATGTGTGCGACATCAAACTTGAAATCCCTGTCAAATGTATCTGTCATGCATTTGTTACCCGTAAGTGTCTCGAATACCAGCGGCGAGATGAACTCGGCAGCGTTCCGGGTCATGATTACGTGAACATCGGCATGATCCTTCTTGAGCGCGCTCACCAGAGAAGCAGCCTTGTATGCGGCGATTCCGCCGGTAACACCGACGACTACGCATTTATCCTTAAGCATGGGAGTACCTCCTCTTGTCTACATCTTGTGGTTAAATTATATAATATACTTTCATGTGCGATTTCTCAATCCGAAAAGGGTTAAAATCAGCATCAAAATGCCCGGAAATCAATACTTGTTGGACTTCCCTATTGCACAAGCTAATTTGCTTTGATATAATGGCAGGGCTATTGGAGCGATTGCATTGTTGCGCACGATAGACTTTTGAGAAAAGGAGAACTAGCATGAAGGAAGGAATCCATCCTGATTATAAGGAATGTAAAGTTACTTGCGCATGTGGTAATACCTTTACTACACTTTCAAATACCGACACTATGAGAGTTGACGTATGCTCCGAGTGCCACCCATTCTTCACAGGTCAGCAGAAGTTTGCTAACCGTGGTGGACGTGTAGAGAAGTTCAAGAACAAATACAACCTTTAGGGAAACAATATTCAGAGGACGCTGTTTGCAGCGTCCTCGTTTTAGAGCGTTTGGAACCACAGGCGGTGGTTTTCCCAACGCTTTTTTCATATCATAAGCAGAGGACGTAATTATGTTTGACAAGCTAGATTTTATACTTGAGAAATACGAGGAGCTGTCCCGGAAGGTTTCGGATCCGGATGTCATTGCCAGGCAGAAGGAATGGCAGAGGCTGATGAAGGAGATGAGCGACCTCGAGCCAATCGTTAAGGAGTATACGGCTTACAAAAAGGCAAAGGAAGAGCTTGAAGAGGCAAAGGAAATTCTCGAGCTGGAGGACGACGAGGAGCTGCGTGAGATGGCTCGTGAGGAGCTTAAGTCCAACGAGGCTGCTATCGAGCAGTACACTGAGAGCCTCAAGATTCTGTTGCTGCCAAAGGATCCTAACGACGACAAGAACGTAATACTCGAGGTCAGAGCGGGTACCGGCGGTGACGAGGCAGCTTTATTTGGGAGCGACCTTCTCCGTATGTACCTCAGATATGCCGAGAGAATGCGCTGGAAGACAGAGCTCATCGAGAGCAACGAGACTGAAATCGGCGGAGTCAAGGAGGCTGTGCTGCTCATCAAGGGCAAGGGGGCATATTCCAGACTCAAGTACGAGAGCGGAGTTCACAGGGTACAGAGGGTTCCTGAAACGGAGTCGGGAGGCAGAGTTCATACCTCTGCAGCTTCAATCGCTGTGATGCCGGAGGTGGATGACGTCGAGGTCAATCTGGATCCCAACGATGTTCGCGTAGACGTATACAGAGCGTCAGGAAATGGCGGACAGTGCGTCAATACGACAGATTCGGCGGTAAGGCTCACGCACATCCCGACAGGACTCGTAGTAACCTGTCAGGACGAGAAGTCGCAGATCAAGAACAAGGACAAGGCTTTCAAGGTACTGAAGGCCAGACTGTATGACCTGATGCAGCAGGAACAGAACGACAAAATCGCTGCAGAGAGGAAGTCGCAGATCGGTTCGGGAGACAGATCTGAGCGTATCAGAACCTACAACTTCCCGCAGAGCCGCATCACCGACCACCGCATCAACCTCACGCTGTATAAGCTGGACTCCTTCCTGGACGGGGATCTGGACGAGGTTATCGATGCGCTGATCACTGAGGATCAGGCTGAAAAGATGAGGGAATTCTAAGGCGGGGCATCCAATGAAGACACAGATTATTCTTCCGGACGAGGAAGGGATCGCCAAGGCAGGCCAAATCCTTCGTGATGGCGGTCTTGTGGCTTTTCCGACGGAGACAGTGTACGGGCTGGGTGCAAACGCTCTTGATCCCGTTGCGACCAGGCACATATATGAAGCTAAGGGCAGACCCGGCGACAACCCGATGATTGTCCATGTCTCCAACCTCGAGATGCTGAACGGAGTAGCTCGCGATTTCACAGATTCGCAGAAGGATATCATGTGGAAGCTGTGGCCGGGGGCTATAACATTCGTGCTGCACAAACATCCGGCAGTTCCGGATGTTACAACGGGCGGGTTGGATACGGTGGCAGTCAGATGGCCGGAGCGCAAGGAAGCGTCGGCAATTATTGAGGCAGCCGGGGTTCCGATCGCAGCGCCTAGTGCAAATCTATCGGGCAAGCCGAGTCCGACGACCTTTGAGGACGTTGCCGAGGATATGGACGGCCGTATTGATGCGATAGTTAAGGGTGAGCAGACTGTGATAGGCATAGAGTCTACAGTTCTGGATTTGACGTCTGATGTACCCACCATACTCAGACCGGGCTTTATAACCAAGAGCAGGATTGAAGAGGTTGTGGGTGGCGAGGTAAAATACGATCCGTCACTGTTTCAGAAGCCCGATTCGGATGACTTTCACCCGAAGTCTCCGGGTATGAAATACAAGCATTATGCGCCAAAGGCGGATGTCAAGATAGTCGAGGGAGACAAGGCTGCTGTGCATGAGGCCATTGCTAAGCTGTCAGCGGAAGCAGTCGCAAGGGGTATCAAGACGGCAGTTCTGGACTATGAGGGCAAGGGCGATGAAGCTGCGGTCAGGTATTTTGCGAATCTCAGGCAGCTCGACAGAGATGGCGTAGATGTGATATACATCGCCTCATACGACTGGGATGAAGTCGGGTTTTCGGTAATGAACAGGATGGTTAAATCGGCAGGCTATGACATACTGGAAGTATAGAGCTCTGCCGGATTGGAAAATACCGGCGCAGCTATGTGTCATTATAGAGACGGTAATCCCGTAAATACGCGGTCAGTGCGCAGTCAGTACACGAATGATGCACAAGTTGTCAGAGCATACAGCTGTCTGCAGGTGTATAATAAAGGGGAATATTTGAAAATAGCAGGAGGAAGATATGAAGGTTGCCATTGGATGTGATCATGCAGGATATCCGCTCAAGGTGGCGGTTGAGGACAAACTGCTTAAGGAGGGCTATGAGATTATTGATCTCGGCACGGATTCGACAGAGCCGGTGGACTATCCCGGCTACGGAAAGGCTGTAGGGGAGGCAGTTGCAAGAGGTCTGGCTGAAAGAGGCATTGTTATCTGCGGATCCGGAATCGGAATCTCGATCGCTGCCAACAAGGTTAAGGGCGTTAGATGTGCGCTCTGCACTTCTGTCGAGATGGCTGAGATGTCGAGGAGACATAACGATGCAAACGTACTGGCTATGGGCGCGAGGATGATCGAACAGGATCTGGCATTCAAGATTGTAGACAGGTGGTTTGAGACGGGATTTGAGGGCGGCAAGCACCTTCGCCGCATAAATATGCTGGACGACTAGCATATTCTGCACGTATTCGTATATACTAGTGAGTAAGTGAATTAACCAGGAGGATTACAATGGCTAACAGAGAAGGCAAGGTATATGTGTTTGACCACCCGCTAATTCAGCACAAGACCGCACTTATGAGAAATGTAAACACTAGCGTGAAGGAGTTCCGAGAGCTCGCAACTGAGGTTGCTATGCTTATGGGCTTTGAGGCGACGAGAAATCTCCCTCTCGAGGAGTTTGAGATCGAAACACCTATGTGCAAGACTAAGGTTAGAATGCTGGAGGGAGAGGACATCGCAATTGTGCCGATCCTGAGAGCCGGTCTGGGCTTTGTAGACGGTATGCTTGCGCTCGTTCCGAATGCAAAGGTTGGACACGTCGGTCTGTACCGCGACCCGGAGACTCATCTTCCTGTTGAATATTATTGCAAGCTGCCTACAGACATCGAGAAGAGAAAGATTTTCGCTGTCGATCCGATGCTTGCAACCGGTGGAAGCGCTATCGCCGCAATCGATTCTATCAAGAACAGAGGCGGACACGCCATCGCCTTCATGTGCCTGATAGCGGCACCGGAGGGGATAGATGCTCTACATAAGGCACATCCCGATGTAGACATCTATATTGCAGCTAAGGACGAGAGACTCAACGAAAATGCATATATTCTCCCGGGCCTGGGAGATGCAGGCGACAGACTGTACGGCACTAAGTGATCTCGGCAAGCTAATGACGTAAGGCCTGCGGCGAGAGCTGCAGGTTATTTAAGTAGAAGGGGGCTAAAATGATACAGATTCCAGACAATGTGAGTAAGCACACTAACGTATACGACGTGTTTGAAGAGAGAGGTCTTATCGAGCAGTGCACAGATCCTAAGGCTATGCGCGAACTGCTCGAAAGGGAGAAGATCAAGTTCTATGTCGGATTTGACCCAACCGCAGACTGTCTGCATGTTGGACACCTGATCCAGATTATCATTTTTGCATATATGCTCAAGTACGGACATACTCCGGTTGCTCTAGTTGGAGGCGGTACAGTTATGATTGGCGACCCTTCGGGCAGAACCGATCTGCGCCGCATGATGGACGTCGAGGAGATCGATGCAAATGGCAGAAAATTCAAAGACCTGTTTGACCGTTTCCTGCAATTCGACGACGAGTGGAAATACTTAGATAACGACGGCGTCAACAAGCCGGGTCATCAGAACAGGGAGCCTAAGCCGGGATTTGCCATCAGCACTAACAACGCACTGTGGCTCAGAAACCTTAACTACATCGAGTTCGTGCGTGAGATAGGATCGCTGTTTAACGTCAACGAGATGCTGAGAGCAGAGTGCTACAAGAGAAGAATCAAGGAGGGACTTACATTCCTTGAGTTCAACTACATGCTGATGCAGGGTTACGATTTCTATGTAATGGCTAGGGATTTCGGACTCAAGGCGCAGTTCGGCGGTAACGACCAGTGGTCCAATATCATCGCCGGTGTCAATATCGCCAAGAAGAGAGACAACCTCGATGTATATGGCATGACATTTTCACTTCTCACCAAGAGCGATGGCGAGAAGATGGGCAAGACCTCAAGCGGTGCGCTCTGGCTGGATGAGAATAGAGTTTCCGTATTCGATTTCTTCCAGTACTGGAGAAACGTTGCAGATGCAGATGTTAACAAGTGCCTGCGCATGCTGACATTCCTGCCAATGGACGAGGTTAACAGGTTGTCCTCGCTCGAGGGGGCGGAGATCAACAAGGCCAAGGAAATCCTGGCTTATGAGGTAACCAAGCTGGTTCACGGCGAAGATAAGGCGAAGAAGGCGCTCGAGGATGCTCGCGCAGTATTCGCAGCCGGCGGTACTAACGCAGTGACAATGCCAACTGAGGAGATGGATAAGTCCGGCTTTGAAGGCGAAGGCTTCGGCCTCGCAAGTCTGCTCAAGGAACTGGGGCTCGCTCAGTCGAATGGCGATGCATTCAGAACAATCGAGCAGGGCGGTGTCAGGATCAACGGCGAGCAGGTTACAGACAGGAAGAGAAAAGTAACTCTCACGGATTTTGAGGGCGGCAAACTCACAATTCAGAAGGGCAAGAAGAAATTCGTTGCAGTAACGCTCAAGTAATGAGCAATTGACAGCATAAACGGGCGCGCAGCGATGCGCGCTCTATTTATTAAATCAAATCGCCACGCGGCAGCGTGACAGCTAGGAGAGACGACATGGTAGAACAGGTTAATCTTGAAGCGGTGAAGAAGGATGTTGTAGATGCATTTACGACAGGCTGCATGTGCTCCGAGTCGGTAGTTACAATAGCGAACAAGCACTGGGATCTCGGCATGAGCGATGACATAATGGCTATCGCAACCGGATTCCCATATGGATTTGGAAATGGCGGTAATGTGTGTGGAGCAGTGGCGGGAGCGACAATGGCTCTCGGCAAAGTCTTCGGACGTGTAATCCCCGGTGATCCGAGCTACGAGAAGTGCATCGCACTCGTGAGAGAACTCAACGACGAGGTGATAGCCGGCTTCGGCAGCGCACTGTGTCCGGAGCTGCTGGAGGGCTACGAGTTCAAGACTCCGGAGCGCAAGCAGCACTGTATCGAGATTGTGGTTGCAGTGATCGAAATCTTTGCACACATCATGGAGCGCGAATGCGGAGTGAAGGTCTGTTAGAGGTTGTGACCGATTGACAGGTAAAAATATGCAGCATCAGTGACGGTGCGGAGTGGAGAGCTGTTGGAGGCTCGCGAGCAGAAGGTATCGGATGGCGGTAAAGGTGTGGCATGTGCGCTGTTAAATCGTAGATGATTATAGTAGATAAGATAATCGAAAAGCAGAGTATCAACAATTAAGGAGTACTATCAAGAGAGCTGAACAGAAAACAGAAAGAGGTGGCAGATGGCTAACAAGAAGAATTCAAAATACGAGAAGCCGGGCGGCATGAAGAAGGGCAGAATTGGAGTCGGGATTTTCATCGTAGCGGCTGTAATTGCTGACACAGTGATGATTCGCGGATATATGAACGGTGGCAAGAGTGCAACTCTGGGGGCTATGATCATCCTCATGACGATAGTATATCTGACTGTTGCGGTAAGCCTTATCAGACTTATAATCAGGATGGAGAAGCAGATGGCTGCCGACGAGCAGGAGCAGACAGAGGCGGAGGAGCAGGCTCAAAAGGCAGGCAAGGGTGCAGCCTACAAGTCGCTTAAAAAGAAGTCCAGGAACAAGTAATTAGTTGCAGCAGGTTCAATAGACATTTGAAGCAGCTTGATAAAAATTAATTGTCAATCTAGCGGGGCACAATAAAAAGGTATAACAAAAGAGCGGGGATAATATCCTCGCTCTTCCTGTATGAATATTCTATGGATGGATCTTGTAATAACAGCAATTAACTTGAAATCACCCTTGCTGTACCTATATAATAGACCCTGGAACCCAACATGTAAAATTAATTAAAATGTGTTAATCAATAAAAAATTATAATAGCGGATTTCTGCTGGAGGGAATATGGAGAATCGTAATGTAGCTACCTTTATCAAGGTTGTAGAGATGAATAACTTTACGAGAGCGGCTGAAAGCCTCGGGTACTCGCAGGCAGCTGTAACGGCGCAGATCAAGCAGCTGGAGCATGAGCTGGGAGCGCCGCTTTTTGACAGAATAGGCAAGAGGATCAATCTCACCAGAGCAGGTGAGGCTTTCTTACCATATGCGTTCCGCCTGCTCAAAGCCGAGGATGAAGCGATAGCATGTATACGGGAGCAGGGCGATCTCAGCGGGACTCTCAGGATAGGCACAACATCCAGTCTCTCCATTGGAGCTTTGCCACAGGCCGCTATTGATTTTATCAAGGAGCATCCAAATGTAAATATCGTGATTCAGGTCTCGGACTTCACTAAGGATCTGCGCGAGAAGCTCATAGCCGGCACTATGGATCTCGTATGGGCGATGACCGAACCGCCTAATCCTCAGAATTTCCAGCGCATACTGGAGAAGGACGTTCCGATTGTATTTGTTGCGCACCCTGATCACCCGCTGGCGGGCAAGAAGGTGTCGCTGCGCAAGATCCTCGCCGAGCAGTTAATCGTTGCGGACAGGGAGGTCGGCTACACATACTATCTAAATAAATTTGCAAATGATATCGGGGTACAGCTTGAACCGGTACTTGAGATTGGTTCTGTGTCTGCAATCATCAATATACTTGAGGGGGGATATGGGGTATCTTATCTTCCGTATTTCGTAGTACAGCAGGCAATCGAGGATGGAAATTTGGCATTAATAGATGTTTCCTGCCCTGATCCGGAGCTTAAGAGCAATATTATATGTCATAAGGGTAAATGGATAGATCCGGTGATTAAGAATTTCATTGAATTTATAAATGAAAGAATATAAAAAGGTTGTATGCAAAAATATCACAAAGTCTATCAGACATGATTTTATATGTTCCGAACAACGAATGTCAGCTACTATGTATTTTATTAATACATAGTAGCATATATATATATATATGCTAAAATCTCCGTGTACGTTATAAGTAATTAACAATTAAGAGAGGACGTTAGTGTTGATGAAAAAGGCAGTTAAAAAAAATATTAGCTTAATATTGACTCTTATGATCATATTAATACCGCTCTCAAATACATCAATTGTGTTTGCAGATGAAGATTTAAGCTCGCTTCATCCGGTGCATTATTTTATGCAAAGTAAGGGTGGAGGTGTGAATTTAGTTGATAAAAGTGAAGAAATAAGGAAGGAAAATTATTGGGTTGACTTAAAATATTCAAAAGTGGAAAGCATTCCGGTAGTTGCGGGAAAATCTATAGAATATTTTAAAACTCTTGTTCCTAAATATGTGTTGGAACCTAAAGACACTGCTGTTAATCAGTATGCAAAGGTTAGCACAATGGTCGATTTTTATTGTGCTCCTGAGTTTGTAAATACGGGTATTATTTCAAAGTGGAGTGGGTTGAACATATTTCTTCATCCAAGGGAACCTCAAAGCAATCCGTATTTTCAGCAATTCTCCAAGATTCCTGAAGATAGAACTAATCCACATAAGTTTAAACAAAGTGACATTTTAACTACTGAAGAAACTAGTAAGCCCTTAGAGAAATTGCAAGTTTTAGCCGATATAAAGGCTAAAGGCAGCATCGATTCAAAGAAAATAGACGAATATAAGAAAGGTGATCCAATTGACCTTGAGTTTTCTATGAATGCATCTTGGTTCAAGCGTTATATCAATGGATTCGCTTTGTTCTCAACTCAAGTAGGCGGTATGTCAGATGAGGGAATTCAGAAAATTTACAATCAGTATGCAATGTCAGATGCTCAACTTGTTTTTACATTAGATATTCCTAATGGGGTAACTATTAGTAATAATCCAACTGCAAAGATAAGTGGATTAGATGGATTTACAGCAAATGTTTCAAGGGAAGGAAATACTTTGCTTGTAAAATTACGTAAAAATGAAAAGGCCAAAGTTTGCAAATGGAAAGACTTGATTGAAAAGATTAATTCCATAGATACAAGTAACATTAATGTTAGTATTTCAGGATTAAAAGTTTCTAATGACTCAAATCAAGATTCTCAGATGACTATAAGAGGTACAGTTTCCGGATTCTATGACTTTGCTACTTCGCATACTGAAAAATTTTACCTTCCATCTCCCGAACATAACAATCATGAGGAGTTGGGTGCGGGACATGAAAATTGTGCGAGTAGGTATTATTGGTCATTTGCAGCAATCCAAGATCCTAGTGGACTGGATAAGGCGGCAGACTCAAATAAGCCAAACCGAATATCTTATACTTTCAAGATAAATAAGCCGGCTGATAACACCGTAACTTTCAAGGATGGAAATGCTACACACGCAACCGTAAAGGTGGAAAACGGCAAATCAATTGATAACGATGCTTTAGTTGATCAATCGATGCCAAGTGAGCCAACAAAGAGTGGTTATATTTTTAAGGAGTGGAATACTCAAAATGACGGAAAAGGAACTAAATTTACAGGTTCAACCATTGTTAACGAGGATATGACGGTATATGCTGTTTATAGCAAGAATGCAGTTCCGAACAAACCCGGCAAGCCGTCAAACAATAGTAAGTTACCAAAGACCGGTGATGATGTAAGTGTACCGTTGTATGTTGCGCTGTTAGTGATATCAGGAGTATTACTGTTGGCGGTATATTTCAGAAGAAGAAAAGATAATATATAATGTAAAATATTAGGAGATGTCGCATCAAGAAATGCGACATCTCCATTTACTGTTTCCGAGTTATCTTCGGATAATCTAATTATTTTGCGATATTGCCGGCGAGTATCGCTGCCCCATATGCACCTGCATATCTCCCGTCCGGGAGGGGAGTTACAGTCCTGCCAAGTTTCTTAGACAAAAGTTCAGCAAAATACTCGTTTCCACTTAGACCGCCGGTTATCACGCATTTATCGGCAATAGACTTCTTCTGACACAGAGTAACGACCTTGGTTGCGACACTGTCTATTACACCTGCAGCTATCTCATCCTTAGGACGCCCCTCTCCCATGTAATTGATAACTTCGGATTCTGCGAAAACCGTACAAATCGAGCTAATCGGTATAGGCTTTCCTTTTTGAGCCTCTTCAAAGAGCTCTTCGATTGTAAGTCCGAGTCGATTCGCCATAACCTCGATAAATTTGCCGGTTCCGGCGGCGCACTTATCGTTCATCAGGAAGTCGACTGCTCTGCCGTTCTGCACCAAGATGTACTTGGTGTCCTGTCCGCCGACATCGATAATCGAGCAGTCTTCCCTTCCGGCCATCTCATATCCGCCGCGCCCGTGACACGTAATCTCGGTGATTACCTTGTCAGCATAGTCTACAGAGATACGGCCGTATCCGGTCGCAACAATCTTGGCCTTATCGATATCAATGCCGCGCTCCTCCAGATTCTCCTTAATGATGCCGGCAGTGATCTTACTGTTCCAGCCTGTCGGGAGAACCTTGAAGCACGGCTTGTCATCATCGCCGATAATACATACCTTTGAAGCAGTAGAGCCAATATCAATTCCAATCCTGGTCATAAAATACTCCTATATTTCGTATATTTTGTCTAACCGTACCTGTGCCGGTTGTTGTTGAACTCGTTGTTGAGTCCGCTTATCGATATGTAGCGCAGGTTCTCCGACGCAGCTAACTCCTCTATAAAGGAAATATCTTCCTCCTTGATAAGCAGAGATACACCGCAGCAAACGCTCAGCTCCCTGGGAGTCGGGCTGATCTGCGCGTAATGTGAGCTGTCTTTGATAGCACGATACATCGCCATAGCATCGGTGTGATTGTCAAACAAAATGTAATAGTGGAGCATTTAGCCTAGAACCTCGATAAATGCCTCAATACGAGTCTTGAGCTGCTGTGCATCGCTGTCAGTATAGTCAGTTTCGATGCCGAGTACCGGGATTCCGGCTTCCTTGAGCCTATCCTCCAGGAGGTATCCCTCGATGTCGTATGTCTGGCAGAACTTCAGGTTAACGTCAATTACCGCGTCTACTTCGTATTCCTTAGCAAGTCTGATTATATCATCAAAGCGACCCGTGTTAGGTGTGAAGCATGCGCAGTTGATCTTCATGTAACGATCTGCGATGTTTCCAACCATCTCATCGATAGTCTCGCCGGACTCATCTACGAAATTTTCAAAGTAGCGAGTTCCGGTACATGTTTCCTCACAGACAACAGCTGCGCCGGAAGTCTCTATTAGATTATGCATCTTCCAGTTAGGAATTGCCATAGGCGTTCCGGAAATCATGATGCGTTTAGTTCCTGAAGGGAATACAGAAACGCCATCTGCAACTCTCTTCTCGAGCTCATCGCACAGCTTGTTGACCATGGTTGTAAATCTCGCAGGGTCGTCGTAGTAAGCAATCTGGGAGATGAGAAGAGTGTCAGTTCCGCTGATAGGAACGTTTTTGTTCTTGCGCAGGTCGTACAGTCTCTTGAGCGCGGCACGCTTAGCGTTGATCTTCCGGATATTCTCAGCGAGCTTCTCAGGAGTAATCTTGTTGCCTGTCTCCCTCTCAACCATCTCGAGCAGGTCATGACATTCGTAAGCCCATTTAGCGATGTCCTTGTCTCTCTTCATCTGTGGCAAATCCATGATATGCATAGGAACGTCCGTGCCGAGGATCTCGTACGCCTTCTTCTTGCCGTCACATGTATTCTCGCCGATGTAGATGTCAGCAAGCCTGTAGAATGGACATGTCCTGTCAAATCTCGCGCCGAGCATAGCCTTGATCAGCGGACATGTATTTGCCGGCAAATACTTCTCTCCACCGGGAACCCAGAACTGCGAGCCGGCGCAGAGTCCGGTTGCTATTCCGTTGCCCGCAAAGATAATTTCATCAGGAACGTATGTGCAGAAGGTTCCAAATACCTTGCCGCCCTGCTTCCTGAATTCGACGAGCTCAGCCGGACGAATTCCGTGAACATCAGCAAGAACCATGTCGAAGTAATCCATGCTTTCAGGTCTGTTTTCCTGAGAAAGGAACACATCTCCAATAGCTCCGGGGAGAACGCTACATAGCACATCGTGGTTCTCAACATCCATGCCGAGATCTTCCCACATTTTACGATAATCAGCCATTTTTTACCTCCATAAATAAGTTAAAATATACTGATAAGATTATATCAGTGACGGTCGAACAACTGGTATTGAATCAGTGTATAGGATCTTGAAACATATAGAAATTATAAATACTTATCTGCTCGCCGGTATGCTGTGTGAAGGAGTTGGCTTAGGACCAGCGGGATAGTGCGACGGAGTGAATGCGGTAATAGCAAGTGGAACCGTCGTAATTAAAATCGGGGATTTGACGCGAGCTTTTGAAGCTACAATTATGATTAAGTATGATTGAGAGCGAGAGAGTAGGATGCGAAAATCTGACAGCAGAAGAAATATTTGTAGCAAAGAAGTTACGAGGGAATATTTTTTCAGAAAAGGTGTTGACAACGCAATTAGATATGATAAAATTGAATTGTTCAAAATAGAAGCTGAAATTTGTTATTTACATAAGAGATATTCACAGGAGGATTTGAGATGGCTAACATTTATGATTTCAAAGTAGCAAGACCTGACGGCAGCGAGCTGAACCTGGCTGACAACAAGGGAAAGGTAATGGTAATCGTTAATACGGCAACCGGCTGCGGATTCACTCCACAGTATGAGCCGCTGGAGAGCATGTACAGGGAGCTTCACGATTCCGGACTGGAAATCGTTGATATTCCTTGCAACCAGTTCGGTGGACAGGCTCCGGGCTCCGATGAGGAGATCCACGAGTTCTGCACACTTCATTACAACACAACCTTCCCTCAGATGAAGAAGTCGGATGTAAACGGTGAGAATGAACTTCCGCTGTACACCTTCCTCAAGAGCCGGAAGGGCTTTGAGGGCTTCGGCGAGTTCCCTGATAAGGAGAAGTTCGAGGAATTTGTGGCAATGGGGGATCCTGACTTCAGAAACAACGCTAACATCAAGTGGAACTTCACCAAGTTCGTTGTAGATAGAGATGGAAACGTTGTTGCAAGATTCGAGCCGACGGCTGATATGGGAGAGGTTGTAGCTTTCGTAAAGAGCCTTATCTAATCTATAGTCAAATATGCAATAAATAGTATAAGTAAACAAGCAGACTTAATAATGGGTTGAAAGAAAAGCAGGGTGTGTAACTATGTATGGGGCTAAGGAAGGCGCCTACCGAGTCAATCGGTGGGCGCCTTTTGAGGTGGTGGTGCGCCCGGCGAGTGCACGTTCTAACGGGTGAAAGTCTCGAATCCGCCCGGTGGCGGGAAGGATACAGCCGAAGGCAAGGGTTTGGTAAAGAATCATAGACAAAAACAATATAACGCGATTATTCAGTCTAAAAAATATATAGTAAAACAATTATTCGGTTGAAAAAACGTGCAATTAATTGATTATTCGATCGATAAAATATATAATAATTTTGTCGGAGGTGTGTTATGAAACGAGAGATTATGGCAGAGCTTGTTCAATGGAAAGAAAAACAAAATAGAAAACCATTGATAATAACAGGTGTGAGGCAATGCGGGAAAACATATATTATTAAAGAATTTGCAAAAAATGAATTTATAGAACACATGTATTTCAATTTTGATGGAAATACCGGACTACAATCAGTATTTGACTATGACTTTGATATAAAGAGAATTATCAGAGAACTTGAAATTGTGAATACAAGCGGAAAGATAACGCCCGGAGAAACTTTGCTGATATTTGATGAAATCCAGGCATGCCCGAGGGCGATTTCGTCTTTAAAATACTTTTGTGAAAATATGCCGGAACTTCACTTAGTTGCAGCAGGTTCCCTCCTTGGTATTGCACTAAAGCACGAGGGGATTTCTTTCCCCGTTGGTAAGGTTGATCGTTTAGAGATGTTCCCAATGAGCTTTTCCGAATTTGTTACAGCAGATGGTGGAGAAAGCTTGATTAAAGGATTGCACAGTATGCCGTTGGAAAGGGAACTTCCTGCTCTATATACTATTCCTTTAGAGAGACACTTGAAAAACTATTACATAGTTGGAGGAATGCCTGAAGCGGTAAGTGCTTGGAGCGAAACACATAATTATCAAGAAGCAGAAATGATTCAAGATAGAATTTTGAGGGATTATCCCGATGATTTTGGCAAATATGCTTCATACACCGAGGCAAATCGAACGAAACAAATATGGGATTCTATACCCACGCAGATTGCAAAAGAGAACAATAAATTTGTTTTTTCCCATGTAAAAAAGGGTGCGAGAGCGAAAGATCTTGAGGCTTCGCTGCAGTGGTTGGTAAATTCAGGATTAGTGTATCGTTTGCATTTAGTGAACAATCCGCAGCTACCGCTTTCCGGTATGGCAGATGCAACATATTTTAAATTATATATGTCTGACGTGGGTTTGCTACGGAGAAAATCGAATCTTAATTATAGGACTGTATTGGACGGGGATTCAAATTTCATACATTTCAAAGGTGCAATAACAGAGAATTATGTGATGACACAACTAGTTTCAATGGGAATGAAATGCTATTTTTGGAGAACAAAGGCTGATGCTGAAGTTGATTTTCTAACTGATTATGAAGGACTTTTAGTTCCAATTGAAGTAAAATCTGCGGAAAATACAAAAGCAAAAAGCTTAAATTTATTTTGCAGTAGATTTAAACCGGAGATAGCATTCAAGACATCGTTAAAGAATATAGGCGATACCTATGTTGATAGAACTCATCAGTGGAGTATTCCTCTATATAGCCTATTTAGAATAAAGGAATATATATTTAATGAAAAAGGTTGGGACAGTTAAATATATTTGGTAGATATTCTATAAGGTAATGTAAAGAGCAGTTCCGCAGAATGGTTTTGAGGAGGTTTTAGCATAATGATAAAAAATCGTTTGCCACATATCATGGCAAACGATTTTCAACTTATGTATTTATTTGTACGACTCTATCTCGTGTCGTTGCCTCGTATAAATATGGAGAAGTATGAGCTAACGCACTTGCTGAAGCTTATTCCGAGATAATTGGGCAGCTGATATTATCTGGCTGCTTCTGCTATCGCTTCCACAAAGGTTGGATGCGGATGGATTGTGGAAGATATGTCTTCGAGTGTCAGCTTGTTGGAAATTGCCAGCGCCAATTCGCCTACCAGATCGGTAGCGCGGCCGCACATGAGCTGTGCGCCGAGCAATATATGGCTGTCGGCATCGGCTATCAGCTTGATGTAGCCGCGGCCGAGGTCTTCGATGACGGTCTTGCCGTTGGCTCCCATAGCGTATTTCTTGGTTATCACGGCAAGCCCCTGTGACTTGGCCTCGTCCGCGGAGATGCCGACCGACGCAATCTCCGGCATCGAGTAGATGCAGGTTGGGACTGTGTCCATGCGGATTGGCGGCTCTGCTCCGTTCATGTGGGCGACGGCATTGCGACCCTCGGCCGTCGCTGTGTGAGCCAGCTCAATGCCGCCGATTGCATCTCCGATGCCATATATGCTCGGGCTCGCCGACCGATAGTGCTCATCTACGGCGAGTCGGCCGCGCTCGCCTGCAAGATGCTGCAGCTCGTCAGACAGCAGGCCGGGTACATCTGAACGCCTGCCTACAGCCATCAGAACAGCATCTGCAGGCACCGATTTTTCTTCATCCTTATCAGTGTAGACAACCGCAAGTCTTCCTTTCGCCTGCTCAATCCTGACAACAGGGCATTTGGTCAGAACCTCAACTCCATCCTTTTGCAGGCTCATCTTCAGACTGCGGGCCAATTCCTTATCAACAGTAGGGATCAAGCGGTCCATGGCTTCTACAATAGTCACATGAGAACCGAAGCCATGATATACATTGGCAAATTCAACGCCGATAACGCCGCCGCCGATGATTACAAAATCATCAAAGGGCGTACCGCCCTGCTCGAGGAGCTCAGTCGAGTCCATTACGCCCTCGAGCTCGGCGCCGCTGATAGGCGGGATAAACGGACTGCCGCCAGTGGCGATAAGGATGAATTTGGAGGAAACCTCCTTTGATTCACCGGTCTTCGCATCTGTATAGGACACAGTATGCTCATCCCTGACCAGCGCGAGGCCATGTATGAGATCGATCTTAGCCTTGGCCAGCCCCGCCTCTATGCCCTCGCGTAGGACATCAAGCACTTCGTCCTTGCGTGCTCGAACAGCGTCGAGGTCTACCTCAACGGCAGACGCGCGAATGCCTATGCGGTCGCCCTCTCTCTCTTCCTTCGCAAGCTCGGACGAGCGCATGATGGTTTTGGTAGGCACACAGCCTCTGTTGAGGCAGGTGCCGCCGACCTTATCCTTCTCAATTACAGCGACCTTCATACCGTACTTAACAGCTTCAAAGGCGGCCTCGTATCCACCGGGGCCGGCTCCGATGACAACCAGATCATAATTGTATTCAGTCATGTATTCCTCTTTTCATATTCATATTTATCAGCAGATATACCGTGCGCGGGCGATTATGAGCCGCACTCGGCTTCACGTTTACCGATCAGCATCAGTAACCGATGCTTGCAGCAATCGATTCGCCACACTCAGGTTCGCAATTACGGACTACATAATTCCGTCAGCAATCAGGTCAGTAATATCGCTGCAGATCTGATATTCTTTAGATGCGGGTGCATAAGGCAGCATGCCCTCCACGAGCGTGGACATCGCTGCCTTGTTGTATTTGCAGCCGAGCAGCTTGTCTCTCAGCTCATCAAAAACCGCAGTTTCAAGCGAGTCTGAATACAGACCGCAATCCTTGATAAACCCGCCTTCGACCTGCAGCTCAATGTCAATTCCTCCCCAATCGAGTCTCTCGGTAATAGATGTAGTAAACGGAATTTTGCGCCCATACCTCCAGTCCTCGGAGGAGTATTTATCCACTAGAGCCTTGAGCTCCGTATTCGAGTCAGGAGACGGGGTATCGAATCGCTCCGGAGTGCCGGCATACACCTTGGCAAATGCCTCATAGAGTGCATCCTTAAGCTCTTTGAGCGTTATATCCGGCTTGTGATCGATCAGGTTGGTAACTCTGGAGCGTACTGACTTTACGCCCTTGGATTTGAGCTTGGCAGCAGACACGTTGAGATATTCTCCCAGCGGTGCCGGATCCACGTCAAACATAATCGTGCCGTGATGGTAGCAGTAGCCGTGGCTACGGTAGTATGCGTGTCCGGAGAACTTCATTCCGTCGATAGTGAGGTCGTTGCGACCTGTTTTTTCAGCATTTATACCCAGGATGCGAACAGCCTCGAGTATGACCTCTGTCTGCTTAGGTATGTTGTATTCGTCCTCCCTGGCGATAAATGTGAAATTCAGGTTGCCGAGGTCGTGATAGACTGCGCCGCCGCCGGAGATCCGTCTGGCGAGCTTGCAGCCGCCTGCCTTCATCGATTCGACTCTGCACTCGCGCCAAGGGTTCTGGTTCTTGCCGATAACGACCGTGTTGGCGTTCTGCCACAGGTACATGGTGACCTCGCCCTCCGTCGCACGGAAGGTCATGTATTCCTCGGTCGCGAGATTGATAAACGGGTTGGTGCAATCTGTTTCGGTATATCTTAGATTCATGTAGATGTAGCTCCTTGCTATAGTGTTAAGTTAAATCAAGCCCGGACAGACAGTCGCACTTACGCGTACTCTAAGATCTGTCAGGGCTTATGTCTCTTCTCTCATGCCCTGCGTGAACGTGCAAAGGCGCGAAGCTGTTTGAATTTATTTGAATTCGAACTTTAGAACCGGCTCTCTAGCTGCTTTAACCTCGTCTAATCTGCGGATAGGGGTTGTGACAGGTGATGCCGATACCGACTCAGGCGAGCTGATGATCGAATCGTAGATCTGTCTAAATGCCGCAATCGCCTCGTCGAGGGTCTCACGCGACTCCGTTTCGGTAGGCTCAACCATGAGAGCCTCGCTTACGATGAGTGGGAAGTACATCGTAGGTGGGTGAATTCCGAAGTCGAGGAGTGCCTTTGCCACGTCAAGTGCGGATACATTGTTCTCCTTGTGGAATTTCTCGAGGCTCATTACAAACTCGTGCATACAGGTGCGGTCGTAAGCCATCGGATACAGATCCTTGAGCTTCTCCATCATGTAGTTGGCGTTGAGCACAGCGTTGCGGGCCAGCTCAGGCACGCCGTCGCCACCGATGTATGTCAGGTATACGAGCGCTCGCAGGCTGATCAGGAAGTTGCCGTAGAAGCCGGTAACGTTTCCGATGCTCTTCTCGGCGCGAACGTATTTGCCATCCTTGACTGTGAGTCCCGGCAGGAACTGGCCGAGGAAATCCTTGCATCCGCATGGACCGCTTCCCGGTCCGCCACCGCCGTGAGGAGTCGAGAAGGTCTTGTGCAGGTTGAGGTGGATTACGTCAAACCCGATGTCTCCCGGGCGCACAAGTCCGATTACAGCGTTGAGGTTAGCGCCGTCGTAGTAGCAGAGACCGCCGGCCTCGTGGACGAGTCTGGTGATCTCAAATATATTTTCGTCGAATACTCCGACAGTGTTAGGATTGGTGAGCATCAGACCTGCGGTCTTGTCGCCGATCTTAGACCTGAAGTCATCCATATCAATGCTGCCGTGGTCATCGGACTTGACAACAACAACCTTGAAGCCTGCCATCGCAGCACTGGCAGGGTTGGTCCCATGAGCTGAGTCAGGAATCAGGATTTCATTCTTGTCGAACAGTCCCTTGTCATGCAGGTATGCCTTGATGAGGAGCAGTCCTGTAAATTCGCCCTGCGAACCGGCTGCCGGCTGGAATGTCATGTGATCCATACCGGTGATCTCGCACAGGTATGATTCAAGCGTATCCATGACCTCGGTGCAACCCTTGACTGTGTCTACAGGCTGTAAAGGGTGAATGTCTATAAAACCCTTGAGCGAAGCCACCGCATCGTCAAGCTTCGGGTTGTGCTTCATAGTGCAGGAGCCGAGCGGATAGAATCCGTCGTTAACTCCGTGAGCCTCCTTGGCAAGAGCCGTGTAGTGGCGTCCCATCTCGC
The DNA here is from genome assembly GCF_000525775.1 of Mogibacterium timidum ATCC 33093. Lineage (GTDB taxonomy): Bacteria > Bacillota > Clostridia > Peptostreptococcales > Anaerovoracaceae > Mogibacterium > Mogibacterium timidum. The sequence continues at coordinate 94,915 of NZ_JALU01000015.1, forward strand.
TCTCAGACACCTCAGGGAGATGTGGCGCACTGCCTCTCATAGGTACGTCAGGCAGAGAGATATCTACATCGCAGGCAGGGAATATGTCCTGACCTCTGCCGGGAACACTTCTTTCAAATATAAGTTTCATTATCTGCTCACCCCCTTGACGATTTCGATAACTTCATCCATCTGCTCTTTGGTGTTGAGCTCGGTAGCGCACCAGAGTATCTCGGTATCCGAGAGCTTCAGTCCGCCGAGTATACCCTTGTCAGAGAGAGCTTTTAGAACAGCATCTGCGTCAACACAAACTGTCACGAATTCGTGGAAGAATGGCCTGTCATACTTGAGCGCAAGGCCTGCACCGGTGAGACCTGCTGCCAGATAATGCGCCTTAGATGAGCATAGCGTCGCAACCTGTTTGATGCCGGCAGGTCCGACTGCGGTCATGTACACGCCGGCCTTGAGCGCACAGAGAGCCTGGTTGGAGCAAACGTTGCTGCTGGCCTTCTCTCTGCGGATGTGCTGTTCTCTAGCCTGGAGAGTCAGCACAAATCCACGTTCGCCTCGGGAATCAACTGTCTCGCCGACGAGTCGGCCCACAATCTTGCGTGTGTTCTTGGCAGTTGTAGCGAGTATTCCCAGGTACGGCCCGCCGTAAGCCAGACCAAGCCCGAGAGGCTGTCCCTCGCCGCAAACTACGTCTGCGCCGATTTCACCGGGAGTCTTGAGCACTCCCAGCGCGATTGGATTAACGCTCATGATGAGCTGAGCGCCAGCTTCATGAACGATTTCAGCGATCACGTCAGCATCTTCAACTATGCCGTAGTAGTTAGGGTACTGCATCAGGAAGCACGCAGCCGCTTTGTCTTCTGCCAGTGCGGCTTTCAGAGCGTCGGTGTCGGTAGCTCCCCCTTCCTTGCAGGCAGGTACAACCTTAACACCGGTCTCTCTTCCGAATGAGTATGTCTTGATGACCTCGAGAACTCTCTTGTCCACAGTATCTGACACGTAGATGGTGCTGCGCTTGCGGTCCTTGGTCATAGCGCATGCTTCGGCAGCTGCGGAAGCCCCGTCATACAGCGAAGCATTTGACACATCCATGCCGGTCAGCTCGCATATCATCGTCTGATACTCGAATATGGACTGAAGTATGCCCTGGCTGATTTCAGCCTGGTAAGGAGTATATGCGGTGATGAATTCCTCCTTGCTGACTACAGCGTTGACTGCGGCAGGAATATAGTGGTTGTAAGCACCGGCACCGCGGAAAATAGTATCGTACACTACGTTTTTGCCAGCCATCTGTTCCATGAGTCGAGCCGTCTCAAGCTCGGATTTGCCGGCAGGTATGTTCAGCTCGCCCTTGATTCTGGCGTCGGCAGGAATGTCCTTGAACAGGTCGTCCCAATCCTTGTAGCCGATGTCAGACAGCATGCGGAGCTGCTCGTCTTTTGTGTTAGGAATAAAGGTACCCAAATTGAACCTCCTTATGTGAAAGGGTGAAAGCCTACGCTTTATGCCTCTTCTGACTCTACGAACTCGTCGTATTCGTCGGAGGAGAGAAGCTCCTCTGTCTCGGTTACGTCCTTAACCTTGATGAGCCAAGCACCGTATGGATCCTCGTTGATCGATTCAGGTGCGTCAAAAAGCTCCTCGTTGATCTCAGCTACGATTCCGGTAACCGGGGACAGCACATCGGAAACGGCCTTTACCGACTCGATGTCGCCAAATGCATCGCCGACTGTAACCTCGTCATCGACCTCAGGAAGATTGATGAACACTATATCTCCGAGGCTGTGCTGAGCATAATCGGAAATACCGATAACATATAGGTCTCCTTCTTCCATAACCCACTCATGGGATTTTGAATACTTTAAATCTGCCATTTTTAATCTCCTTTGTATATGTTGTTTATCTATAAAGTGTTTATTTTGATATGTACAGATGGCTGTCCTTTCGCAAATACAACCAAATACGACTCCGTTTTTGCAATTACAGCTTCGTTCCTGTAAATTCGGGTTCGGTTCTCGATCTGTACCGACGCGTCGGAAGTGTGTCTCCCTATGCGATTATTTTTCCCTCTTATAGAAAGGAAGCTTTACCATCTCCGCATCAACCATGCGACTACGAACGTCTACCTGAACTGCTGCTCCGATCTCGCGCTTGTCGGAATTCACGATAGCCATCCCGTATGAGCCGCCGAGGTAAGGAAGGAACGTACCGGATGTGATGTATCCGATCTTCTCGCCGTCCCTGTATACATCGCACTCTTCTCTGATGATGCCGCGACCGGTCACCTTGATGCCGACTCTTCTCACCTTGAGTGGCGTAGCTGCTTCAATAGCGGCCTTACCGATGAAGTCCGGCTTGTCCATCTTGATAGCGAAGCCCAATCCGGCAACCTTAGGAGAGATATCCTCATTCATGTCGTGCCCGTAGAGCGGCATAGCAGCCTCCATGCGCAGTGTATCGCGAGCTCCGAGTCCGCATGGGAGCAGCCCGTCGTCTTTGCCGGCCTCAATTAGTATCTCCCAGATATCTGCAGCCTTATCCGCTGCCATGTATATCTCGAAGCCGTCCTCACCGGTGTAACCGGTTCTTGATAAAATGCATGGGATGCCTTTGATCTCCGCGTCGAAGTTAGCCGTGTAATATCCGGCAGGGATGAGCGCCGGATCTGCAACCTTAGCCAATATCGCCTCGGCCTTTGGTCCCTGCAGCGCCAGCTGTCCCCAGTCTTCGGATGCGTTGACCAGCTCGACTCCGTCAATCCTGTGGTCGACCATCCAGGCGAAATCCGAGTCTCTGTTTCCGGCGTTTACGACTACAAAATAATCGTTCTCGCCACGCTTATATACGATTAAGTCATCGACTGTACCGCCGTGCTCGTTGCACATAGGGCTGTATCTAGCCTGATCAACCTTGAGATCTGTGAAATCGTTAGTCAGAATATAGTTGAGAAAATCGACAGCCTTAGGACCGCTGACGATAATCTCGCCCATGTGGGACACGTCGAACAGGCCGCATGCTGTACGAACAGCCATGTGCTCCTGTTTGATACCGGATTCATACTGCACAGGGAGCGCAAAGCCTCCGAACGATACAATCTTGCCACCGTATTTGACGTGTGTGTCATAGAGGGGTGTTTTCTTATCCATCAAGAGTACCTCCTTGGGTGTAAGTGAAAATGCGTTTTGATTAAATGCATCGAATACACTCAAAATATAGCATAGCAAAACACCACAATCAATGAACAAAAGCATGACAGCAATAGTTTATTTTGTGTCATGCTTTTGCATAGTGATTTGTTAAATATATAGCTTATGCATGAAGTAGATAAGCGGATTTACATCGTAGAGATAGCCGGCGATATAAGAGTTGTTGAGCTGTTCGTTGAGAGCATGGATCTGTTCCGGGGCGAACAGCGTTGCAAACGGGAACATGAGTGCCAATAGCAGAAATATGAGAATCGCGCCCTTGATAGCCCCGAACAACAGCCCCACACTTGAGTCGACAGTTCCAAGCAGATTCTTGCGCTTCCTGCCACTCAATATCCTGCGTCGGAGCAGAATAGAGATAAACCACACCAACCCGACTATAATCGAAAACGAGATAATCGTGATAGATAGGTTTGTAAAACGATTAACAGTCGTGGTTATGCCGTCGATACCGAAGTCTTCAAACTTGGTGCGCAGCACTTTCGGGATGAATTTGAGCAAATCGATATCCTGCCCGTTGAACTTCTTGGTGAGCTTGAGCTTCATGATGTCGTCAATAGGCAACGCAAAGAGCAGCGACCTGAGACGATCTGTGTTCAGGATGCCGATGATGACTCCGCCGGAGATGGCCGCAAGCCTGACAAGCGAGTCGAGGAAGCCCTGCGATTTGCCGCGCAGTGCACATATTAAGAAGATAACCACAATAATTATATCTAATACCATATATAAATTATCTATCATATGCGAGATATTATCAATAGACATTGTCAACTGATCTATGAAAACCGAGACAGGCTATCCCTGAGGGGACATCTATGAAGTACATTATGATGATTTCTCTCCCGGTGAGATATTAGTAGCACTTTAGGGGTACATAGAATCGTCTGTGAAGTGCATTATGATGATCTCCTCCATGAGACATTAGGAACACCCTGTTAATACACAGAATATGTAGTTTGCTCGAATTAAGAGCGCGTCGACTATCGTTTATTTGACACACGGGAATGCTATAATACTCACAACCGATATTATTAATTTTAGGCACGCATCGTGTTTGGGAGGATATCATGACACAAGCAGCAGAGAGAATTGCTCAGCTGAGACAGATTATGGCTGAGAGAGGAATCGATGCATACGTTATCCCTATGGCCGACTTTCATCAGAGCGAGTATGTCGGAGAGCACTTCAAGGCTATCCGTTTCGTAACCGGATTTACAGGCTCATACGCAACAGTTGCAGTCACCGGGGATCGGGCAGGACTGTGGACTGATGGCAGATACTTTACACAGGTTATGACAGAGTGTGCCGGCAGCGGCGTCGAGCTGATGAAGATGTTCGTCGATGACACACCCGGAACCGTCGAATGGGTTGCTCAGCAGGTGCCGGACGGCGGTAAGGTCGCCTTTGACGGAAGAGTTCTGTCCATGGGGGACGGACAGGCCTATGAAGAGGCTCTTAGAGGCAAGGCTGTCGAGATCGACTATGAGCAGGCGCTAATTTCAGAAATTTGGAAGGACAGGCCGGGGCTTTCCGAGGAGTCGGCTTGGTATCTCGAGGAGAAGTACAGCGGTGAGAGCACTGCCGGCAAGCTTAATAGAGTTCGCGAGGAGATGAAGAAGGCAGGTGCTAATGTTCATCTAATCGCATCTCTGGATGATGTAGCTTGGCTACTGAATATGCGCGGCAACGACATCGATTTCTTTCCGCTGGTTCTCTCGTATGTAATCGTAAGAGAGGACAGCGCAGACCTCTATGTGGATGAGAAGAAGCTCAACGGTGAGCTCCGCAAGATGCTGGCAGGGAACAATGTAAATGTTCATCCGTACAACGAGATCTACGAGGATGCCAAGAAGATCGACGCAAGCTCAGTTGCGCTTATCGACCCTATGAAGATGAACTACGCTCTGTACAGGAACCTTCCATGCAAGGTTGTAGAGGGTGCTAACCCTACAATTCTCATGAAGGCTATCAAGAACGATGTCGAGATCAAGAACATCAAAAACGCAGAGCTCAAGGACAGCGTGGCTCTCACAAAGTTCATTTACTGGGTTAAGACCAACTACGACAAGATGAAGATTACAGAGCTCAGCGCTTCCGAGAAGCTGACAGAACTCCGCAGCGAACAGGATGGCTACATAAGAGATTCATTTGAGCCGCTTCATGCATTCGGCGCACACGCAGCGATGATGCACTATTCGCCTACACCGGAGTCAGACGTTGTGCTCGAAGGCGGACAGATGCTTCTCAGCGATACTGGCGGCGGATATCTTGAGGGCTCGACAGATATCACCAGAACCACAATCCTCGGATCCATCAGCAAGCAGATGAAGAGATATTACACAGCAGTATACAGATCGATGCAACACCTGTCAGCTGCCAACTTCCTGTACGGTAACCACGGCTGGTCGCTCGATGTCCTCGCCAGACAGCCGATCTGGGAGATGAACCTGGACTTCCAGTGCGGTACAGGACACGGCTTCGGTTACCTCGGCAGTATTCACGAGCCGCCAACAGGATTTCGCTGGTACATCGTGCCATCCAAGAATGAGCACCACCGGTTTGAGGCGGGCATGGTGGTTACCGATGAACCGGGAATCTACGAAGAGGGCGAGTTCGGAATCCGTATCGAGAATAATCTGCTCACAGTAGAGGGTGAGAAGAACAAGTACGGACAGTTCATGCACTTCGAGACCCTCAACTTCGTACCGATCGACCTCGACGGTATCGATCCGGAGGAGCTCAACAGGGCGGAGAAGGAGTGGCTCAACAGCTACCACAGAGAGTGCTACGAGAAGCTTGCTCCTTACATGAATGAGGCAGAGCTCGCTTGGCTCAAGGAGTACACAAGAGCAATTTAGTTTCTTGCAAATCTGATTCCTCTACCGCCTTCCGTACCGAGACTCGACAGGACCTCAGCTGTCGGAGCTTATAGGATGGCGGCAGGCAGTTTCGCAAAAGTTGATTGTTCTTGCTGATCGATAGGGCAAAGAGGGGCGACAGGACAAAAGTAGTTGATAAATTCGCTGTGGTCGTTGAAAATTTGGAGTAATAAGACAAAAAGAGTCGGTAGAAATCGCGATAGTCGTTGAAATTTCAATGGTTGCCGCGTCTGTATCTTTTTGAAAGAAGCTATAGGCCGGACAAAATGTACCGGTGAGATCATCTGTGCTCCCTTACATTTTGTCTTGTCCCCACCCTTTTTGTCCTATAGCCCGGATATTTTGACAAACTATTTTTTTCTCGAGAATTCCCCATAAACAAACACCTATGGTAGCGATAGGGAAAAAATTTATAGCGTAAAATTGTGATTTATACTTAATTAAAAGCAGTATTAGTAATAAGCATTGAAAAATTGTAATCATAATAAATCTATCTCTCTGATTCATTGATATTTACCCCCTCTCACTGTCAGTTGAATCGTTTGTAGTACTTCTCGTTAAATCGCTTTTGCATGTTGATTAGCGGTTTGCGATTGACGTTGGCTTCTACGAGGAACCCGAAGTTCTTATAAACCTCCTTGTATAACGCTTCCTGACCACCTTCAATCTTCTCGGACGCCATGTTCGCTGTATTGGGATCATAAATTCCTTTTAAGAAAAAATCATCTCCCCATATATAATACTTATTGTCCGTTCTGAAATACATATATTGCACTCCATTGTCATCATAAGTAGCAGAAATCGCTGGGATATTTCCATTTACCCTATTATTTTCGTTATACACTTTCGCTAGCCCATCATAATCGTACTTTATTCCTTTTTTATCTGGTGTATAGATAGCCTTGATATTTTCTAACGCCATTGCCATTTCAGGATGTATCCCCTCCTTATGCGGCATGTTGTGTGCATAATACACCGAGTATTTCCTGAGGTTGTAACTAGGGTTAAAATTCGTATATACAAACACAACTGATGCTATTGCTATTAATAATTTTTTCATCTTATCGGTGTCTCCCTCTTTTAAATATATGTTTTATTGTTCGCTTTAATTTTGAAGTTGCTTTTTTAGCCTTGGCTCGTATTTTGCTATTGGTTTTTCGGAAGGTCTTGACTACACTCTTAAGCTTCTTCTTTAATTTTACATGTACCTTTGCTATTGATTTTTTAACTTTTGGAAAAACCTTTCTTACAGTTCTTCTAACCGATTTCATCACGCGTCTACCGGTTTTGCCAATCGCAGCTATACTCTTGTTCATAGATCTAGCTACAAAAGCTTTAGCCTTTAGTATTCTGTCGATTCCTTGCTTTTTAATAAATTTAGCACAAGGGACAATCCCTTGGTAGAAGACTTTTTTGCATATATTCCAGCCACTTTAACCAGTGTACTAGCTATAATTCTAGGTGATGACTTCAAAATAATGAATTCGGTAAATGGCAACGTTCCCATGCTCTTAATAAAAGCTTTCCAACCCTTCCTAAATTCATTTTTTAAAGCGCCAATAAGGCCTATACCCATTAATGCGACTCCACCAAAAGATAAACTCGCCCAAAAGTTATGTAGGAAGTGTTGTTCGTCTGTTGACACTCCTGGCCCCGCTTGCGCTTGTAGTGCTTCCTTAAACATTTCCTCTCTTTTATGCTTTAAATCATCTTGATTATAATATCCTATAATTGTATCACTATATAATCTGCCCTTGTGCGGTATCTATGTCAGAAGATATAAAGCTGAGCACTACGGATTGCTCGTTCGTAGTGCCGTGTTCCACTATTCT
>NZ_JALU01000016.1 GCF_000525775.1 Mogibacterium timidum ATCC 33093
CAAATCTGTCATGTGCGATTTTCGTTGGTTCTGCTTTAGCAGAGGATTCGCCGAGCGATAGCGAGGTGAATCAATAAACCACCGGCTATGCCGGTGTGATTAGGATAGCTTTAGCTTCAAGAAAAATACCTCCAATGTTATCATGATGTTGGTTCGCCAACCATATCAAATAACAAAGGAGGTTGCCATCATGGATGACAAAAATACTCTAGCACACACAAGCTGGAGATGTAAATATCATATAGTATTTGCACCGAAGTATAGAAGAAAAGAAATATATGGGAAGTACCGAGTGGAAATAGGAAAGATGATAAGAATCCTATGCCAAAGAAAAGGTATCAACATTGTTGAGGCAGAGCTATGCCCTGACCATATACATATGCTTGTAGAAATACCGCCAAAGTATTCTGTGTCGCAAATAGTCGGATATTTGAAAGGGAAAAGTTCTCTTATGATATTCGATAAATTTGCAAATTTAAAATACAGGTATGGGAATAGACACTTTTGGTGCCGAGGGTACTATGTTGATACAGTAGGGAAAAACGAAAAGAAAATAGCTGAATACATACGTACACAACTTCAAGACGACATAGTAGATGATCAAATGACGCTGAAAGAGTATATTGATCCATTCACAGGAGAAAAGATGAAGTAGTCCTTTAGGACTTGTAGGAAAATACGTGCGGTTGGCGAATCTATTCAACGCATCTTAAGATGCAGCAGGTAAAAGGCCCTTATAGGGCCAAAACAAATCACCGGCTGAGCCGGTGGTTATGATTATAGGTCTATAACCGGTACATCATGTATCAATAGCATATAAAATATGCATATAATCTTAAATGCTTACTATAGACATATCGCTCCCGGCAAATGTACGTAAAAGCATCATATGAGACCTGTCAGTCCTGATCATAGACTCCGTTAGATTATTTTGACTTCATGATGTCCAGAATAGTTTCTTCGGTCTTAACCATCCCGGGAGATGCGATAAGACCCATGTTTCGCATCGTATCCTCAGGAGTTGCTCCGTTGATTCCGTGCATGTTTTCAATGCAGATTCCGGATATGGCAAAATCCTTGGAACGGAAAGCCGTGTCCACAGCGGATATACCCTTCATGACGCAGCCGTGGTTGCCGCCGTCACAAATCATGCCGGTGATACTGCTGGCCATGTTGTTAAGACATCTGCGCATATCATCTACATTTCCGCCATCTAGGTAAACCAGTGCGCACGCCATGCCGCTTCCGGCAGCAATTGCGCAGCCGCAAAACGCAGAAAGCCTTCCCGAATATTCCTTTATGTATGTGCAGATGAGATAACTCAGCGCGGTTGCTCGGAGAAGCTTCTCCTCATCTATATTATGGATTTTGCAGTAACCATAGAGAGGGAGCGTGGCTATTATGCCGTGCGCTCCTGAACCGGTGATGCTCATCGCAGGGGCGTCGAGACCGAGGACTCTGGCTTCGATTGCGGCGTTGCAGAGTAGACTGGCGGTATCTACATCATTGTCGCTGATTACCTTGTTGCCATTTTTCTTGAAGAGCGATCCGGCAAACGTGGTTCGGTCACTAGCCATAGCGGTATCAAAAAGCGCGAGGTTAACAGCATAGGCTTCTCTTATAAATGCTATATCGTCGTATGAAACGGTTTCGATCAGCTCGACAAAGTCGCTAAGCGTGTATTTGTGAATAATCGGCACTGCGAGCGGATCATCGCGTGTCTCATCGTTATGCTCATTTCCCATGACAACCTTGCCATTATGCTTGATGCAGCTGATATTGGTATGGCTGTCCCGGATGATGACCGTAGCAGACTCATCACCGCAGTATACCATTGCCTCAATGTGTATGCGGCTGCTGATCTCTGAAACCTCGGCAGTAATCGCTCCGGATTTAATCATGGTCTCGGCAGCTGTATTGTCTTCCGGTGTGACGGTGGATAGACATTCCAATCCCAGCTCCGGGTTGGCAGCAATCGCACCGAGAGCGGCAGCATAGAGATTGCCGAGGTGAGTGCTGTTCGGGATTCCGCAGGTAAATGCGTTCTTGTATATTCCGCTGTTTAAACGAAGATCAACTCGTTCTGCCCTGCCGGAGAGATAAGAACAGGCTGTTGACACCGCATAGGCAATAGCACCGGGTTCAGTGACACCGAGGGCGGGTTTCATATCAGAGCTGAGTAGTTCAATAAGTTCATGCATGTCGGACTCCTTTCTACTATAGCTAAATGATATCACAAGTGTCGGTATAATAACGGCTTGCGTTTGAAGTCTGTTTGTGTTAACCTGATTAAGCACGATTTGAATATAAATGCATTTAGTCGCGTGTGGAGGATTGACCGAGTGGCTAAGGAGCCTGATTGGAAATCAGGTAAGGCGTAACAGCCCCGTGGGTTCGAGTCCCATGTCCTCCGCCAGAAAAAGTCTTGGAATTTCAACGGTTCCGGGACTTTTTATTTTTGTTTTTGATAAAAATTGCCACAAGATTGCCATTGAATTATGGATTGAAATACGGCAAAAATATTATGGGATACTATTAATCTGATAGTATTTATAATGATGGCCGTAGTGTTACGACACATATATAAGGATGTATTGTGTGGCGGTATTAAAGGTGTTTCAAAATGGTATATCTTAAAAAATGTTCTAATGTGGTTTGTTGTTATCGAATCAATATCGATATTTTCAAGCCTGTTAATTAATACTTATTATGCGGGTGCGATTAAGTCAAGAAACGAGATTGAAGTTGAGGGAATGTTGCTGAATCAAGGAATAGTAGCATGTGCAACTCTGGTGGTAGCTATATGTTTGTGTCCTATAGTTGAAGAAATCATTTATCGTGTCATAATACAAAAAATGCTGGATGAAAAGACAAAAACAGTAGCATGGTGGATATCTCCATGCTTAACTGGTATTTTGTTTGGTATAACACATGTCGGATTAAGTGTTGCAATGATTCCATATTTTATTCTGGGTACCGGTATAGGAATCGTATATAAGAAAACGGAGAATATTGTTATCGCTATTACGATACATTCACTGAATAATTTATTTGCATCAATATTTGTGCTCCTACATAATTTCACGTGATGTAATGAAATAGATTATTTTTTTGTAGTAAGATTCAGAATTTTGACGGATGATTTACATATGAATAAAATAGTATCTAAAAAATGGTGCACTGCTATTTTTTGAGCCTTTCTACTAATTACCAAAAATATTTTACAAATGACCATAGAACAGTGCCATGCTTTAGAATCTAATTACAAAAAGTGAGGATACGTATAAAAAGAAGACAACCTGAATATTGATATTGCTGCTTGACGTAACCTTTATTTGAAGAAGCATATCGCATTCAGTTTTGAGGCGTGTACCTGCATAATCTGATTCGGGTATTGGCCATATCTACATATCGATCGAAATATTCCTAACTCCACATTTCGCACATGCAAAAAGGTCTGGTTCTTAAAATCAGGCATTTTTGCATGTGCTGAACAAATCAGGGTAGAGTATTGAATTATTATATAACTTACACCCCAAGCTTCATCCTTATCAGCCCTAATATAAGCAGGTGAACAGGGTAGAACAGGTAGTTAACCGGCTTGCTCTGTCTGCCTCTCTTGCCGTTGTATGTGAGCACCAAACCGAATCCCAGTAGTGCCCACGGCTCCTTGTACATCGATGCAAAGTTAAAAGGAATAGATAGCAATTCACGTTCATGGAAGATGTAGAAGAAGTAGCCGACCAGTATTGCGTGATGCTCATAATCGAGGCTCAGATTCATAGCTATCAGACACGAAACGGCAACGATTGCAAACGACACGAGGAACCATGCGGGTAATGGCAGAGATTCCATCTTGACCTTTAGTGTATCAATGACCCATATGGTGATTAGCACGAGTCCGAGTGTGAACATGATATTATTCCAGTTTATGTTAAAGTATTCGGAAGTCGTAAACATATCGAACGGCACTTCCGAAATCACTCCGAATATCAGTAATGTAGCGAGGTAACGCCATTTATTCCTAGTTTTGAAATACCCTTCTACAAGAAGAAATACGAAGATAGGGAAGGCAATTCTACCTAGTATGTCAAATAGGTTGCTTACAGTGTTAAAAGCACCGCCCTTGAGATACGGGTAGATAAGCGCCTTGTTAATGTGGTCGATCAGCATAGACAGGAACGCTATGTATTTTAGCTGTGCACCTGACATGACCTTGAGCTTTTTTATTGCAGGATTGTTCATGGTGTATTCTCCAATTTTTAAATTAATGTGCTTGGCATTTCCTGTAATATAGCATCTTACGAGGTGCTTGCATAGATGGATTGAGCTCAATTAATAAATGCTTAATAAGTACGATATCAACGACCATATGTCTATGGTTCTAACTTTTTTCGCCATATGAGATACAAAAATCTCTTCTCGCCAATATCCCCGAGAGAAAGGCGTACGCTAAAGTAAAATTCCGTATTGAAAAAATTAATAATTGGTGTAAAAACTGTCAAATACATATTCTGAAAATTGCAAGAAATGTAAAGTTGATGTAAACTTTACATTTATCAGCTGGCAAGCTAATGGTTATTGATAGTGATCTGCTATAGATTCAGTATATAGAGATGACTTTCATAGATTGGATAACAGTAAAATGACGGACGAGGAGGTTATATATGGAACTTATCAAAGATTTGCCGGAGATATTCGAGAGCTTTTCTGAACAGAGAAGGAATTCTTTTCTAACCGTAAAGGAAATAAAGGAGTCCGGAACACCTGTTGTCGGTGCGTACTGCACATACTTCCCACAGGAGATCGCGATGGCGGCAGGCGCTGCTCCTATCGGACTATGCTCAATGTCTGATGAACCTATCTCAGAGGCGGAGAAGGATTTGCCGGCAAACCTGTGTCCACTAATCAAGTCGAGCTATGGATTTGCAAAATCCGATAAGTGTCCTTATTTCCACTTTTCCGATGTGGTTGTGGGTGAGACGACTTGCGATGGTAAGAAGAAGATGTATGAGCTAATGGCTGACTTCAAAGAGCTATATCTGATGAAGCTGCCCAATAGCCAGGATGAAGAGGGCAGAAAGCTGTGGCGATCAGAGGTGGTCAAGATTATCAATTACTTAAGCGACAGATTTGGAACTGAGATAACAGAGGAGAAGCTTCGAGCTGCAGTTAACCTTAAGAATCGAGAGAGGGAAGCACAGAGAAAGCTTTCAGAGGTTATGATGCATGATCCGGCCCCGATCACAGGACTGGATCTGTTCAATACAGTATATGGCAGCACGTTCAATTTCGACAAGGATGAGCTTGTGGAATCTCTCATCAGTCTAACTGATAGAATTGAGGATGAGTATATAAAGGGCAACATGTTGGATAAACGTGCGCGCATCTTGATTACCGGCTGCCCGATGGGAAGCGGCACACTCAAGGTGGTTAAGGCTATCGAAGATAATGGAGGAGTTGTCGTATGTTATGAGAACTGTTCGGGCTACAAGAACTTTGATGAGCTTGTTGATGAGGATGGCGACGATATCATCGGTGCGATTGCAGATAGATATTTAAATATCGGATGCTCGGTAATGACTCCAAATGGCAGCAGATATAAGCTCCTTGACAAGTTAATCGATCAGTATAACGTTGATGGTGTAATCGACATGTCACTAACGGCTTGTCTGACCTATAACATCGAATCAAAGTCAATCGAAAAGTTTGTGACGGAAAAGAAAGGAATCCCATATCTAAGTGTTGAGACTGATTATTCTCAGGCAGATGTAGGACAGCTCAACACTAGAATTACGGCATTTCTCGAGATGCTATAAAGGAATATAAAGTGCATGAGCAATCAGAGCGATAAAAAACGAAAAACAATATTTCTGATAATAATTGCAGGTGTAATTTTGTTCGCAGCCGCTTTTTCTTTGCGGTCACTTACCGTTCATAATCGCGAAACTTCGGGGGATGGAAAGCATTTGAAAGGCTATAACAGCAAGAGTATATATGTGTACAATCTCACTGATGACAAGGTTCAAGTAGATATCAATGGGGATGAACGACTGCCCGTCGCTTCTCTCACCAAGCTGATGACCTGCCGAAAAGCCCTGGAGATTATGAGAGCAAAGAGCATAAGACTTTCTGATCAATGCAGTGTGACGAGCTCAGCTTATAAGTTAGTCAAGAAGCAGAATGAATTCATGATCGGATACGAAGTTGGGGAGCAGACATCCTGGGAGGATTTATTTCACGCTATGATTATGCGGTCGGATGGAGTGTGTGCCAACTCGATAGCTGAAATTCTAGGTGGAAATTCAGAGAATTTTATACATGAGATGAATAAAGAAGCTAAAGATATAGGACTTTTTAATACTCATTATGCGACACCTGATGGGGTATACAATGGAGAAGAGTACTCGACGGCCGAGGACGTGGCTAAGCTTCTCAGAGTTTCGCTCGATGATAAGGATTACTATGAGATTTTTACCGCTGAAAATTACACATCTGCACGAACCTCTGAGCATCCTGACGGTATTTCTTTTCCCAATGATGTTGTAGATAAATTCAAGGAATACAGGTCTGCGGGACTGAAAATTATCGGAGGCAAGTTCGGTTATACTCCGCAAGCCGGAAAGAGCCTTGCGGTTTTAGTCGAGAAAAATGGCAAACGATATATTGTTGTTACACTGGGGCTCAAGGCTGATGGTAAGACTTACGGACACGTCGATGACGTGTTGAAGGTCATGAATAATATTTAGAGTTCAGATTTTCGACTCTGCATGACCCTATCCAATTGATGTCTGATATCAGCATGAAGTCAAGTGTTATACGCTTATGAAGCTGACAGATTTGCTTAAGGCAAACAAATTTTTAAATATAATACAAATATTAGACACAATTTTTAGAATATGCTATAATTTCCACGGCTGATGCATGATTATAAGGGTAAATCGTGCATCAGCTTTTTATGCCAAAAACTTTTACTTTATACGTTATAGCTTTTGCGAATTTATTTGTCAGGGAGAATTATTTATGGAAAAAGCGATTAATGATGTGGTACTCGCGGTTAGCGATGTGCTGTACAGACCATGGCTTGTACCGCTTCTGCTGCTGGCCGGTGGTCTGTATTTTACTATGCGCACCAGATTCATACAGCTCAGCATGTTCAAGGAATCAATCAAGGTAGTTTCAGAGAAGCCTAAGTCTGAGAACGGCATTTCTTCATTCGGTGCGCTGATGGTTTCGACCGCATCTCGAGTTGGTACCGGCAACATCATCGGTGTTGCGACTGCTATCATACTGGGTGGTGCCGGTTCGATATTCTGGATGTGGCTGACCGCACTGTTTGGCGGTGCGACGGCATTCATTGAGTCGACGTTGGCTCAGATTTATAAGAAGAGAAACCATGAAGGGAACAGCTATGGTGGACCGGCATACTATATGCGTGATGCACTCAATGCCAGATGGCTCGGTGTATTCTTCTCGATTATCGTTATGTTTACATATGCTGTAGGATACAACATGCTCGCTGCATATAACCTGCAGTCGACATTTAATACCTTCAGCTTTTACAATGAGAACACCCCTAAGGTTATCGGAGTAATTCTTGCTATTGCTTTTGGAGCGATTGTTTTGGGTGGTGCAAAGAGACTTTCGGATGTAACGAAGGTGCTCGTTCCTGTGATGGGTGTCGTGTATGTTGGTGTAGCTCTGATTGTTATCATTCTCAACATCAAGAACGTTCCACATATGTTTGGCACGATTTTCAAGAACGCGTTTGATTTCAAGGCCATATTTGGAGGGTTTACAGGATCCTGCATTATGTTCGGTATCAAGAGAGGTCTCTACTCCAACGAAGCCGGTATGGGATCCGCTCCTAATGCTGCTGCAACCGCTGATGTTTCGCACCCTGTAAAGCAGGGGCTCGTACAGATGCTTTCCGTATTTATCGATACACTGCTTATCTGCTCTACGACTGCTTTTCTGTGCTTGATTACAGATGTAAATCCTCATGCGTATATCGATGGAGATGCCGCAAATGCCGCGGGCTACGTGCAGGCCGCTATTCATTCTACTCTCGGAAACTTCGGACCTATCTTCATCTCCGTTTCGATGTGTTTCTTTGCGTTCACCACCTTGATTGGCAACTATTCATATTGTGAAGGCTGCCTCGCCTTCGTCCTCAAGAGAGATCTCAAACGAAGCGAGGAGATTATTTTCAGAGTCGCGGCCATTGTTCTTGTATACGTAGGTGCTGTATCGCAGGCCGATCTCGTGTGGAATATGGCTGATATGGCACAGGGACTGATGGTCATCACAAACGTTCCGGTAATACTCATTCTCGGCGGAATTGCCATCAAGTGCCTCAACGATTATAGGAAGCAGCGATACGAAGGGATTGAACCGCACTTTATAGCTGCTCATATCGGCATCAAGGGTGAAACGGATTTCTGGAAGTAGTTCAATTTGAAGTCAGTGTTGGCAGGATCAATGTATAGAAACGTATAAGTTGATGTAGTCTGGCGGTTGTTGCTAGACTGTATGCTTCAATACAAAATATAATATTCAATATAATAAATGTTAAGAGACCGCGAGTATGTGCAAGCGTACACGGTCTCTTGATGTATTAGGGATGAAGTGATAACATTAAGTCTGTTCATAAGCTGGATTTGGAGGTCGTTACAATGAGAAAAGGCAAACGTGTAGTTGTTACTGACGGCGTAAGTGCAAATGGCGATAAACTTGTCAGGGGCTTTGCTTCATACGGAGCATCAACTGCCTTCTTTTACAGCCATTCCTATGACAAGGCTCTTGCTCTAAGCAGAGAGGCGAGTGCATTAAATATCAGATGCAAAATTGCAAAGCTTGATTCCCTTTGGTCGGCGAGAGAGGTGCTCAGAGGGTATTTTGACGACGAATTTGATACGTTAGTATGTAATATTGATCTCGCAAATGATACTGACTTTGATGACATGAGCGGTGAAAAGTGGAGGCGTGAAGTTATCGCTGAAATTGACGGTCTGTTTTATACAATCAGGGCGCTTAGACCGTTCATGAATCGAAACGGAGGGAGTATTATCATAGCCGCTGCAAAGGATGAAAATTCCGGATTTGCAAGCAAAATCATGGAGTCATATATAGAAGGCTTGACGAGGTCGCTGTCGGAGTCGATGAGGAGCGTCGGTATTCACGTGAATGCTATTATCTACCGGAATAGCGATTATGCCGGCAGTCATGTGTTCGAGGCTGTGAGACAGCTTGCTTCTAGCGATTCTTCGTTTATAACCGGACAGATTATACGGCTGTAATATATGCCGTGCATTCAGTTACCAAAGTATAGAAAAAGGGATATAGAAAAAAGAGGTAAGGATGAAATTCAAGGAGCATTATAACATAAGATCTTACGAGGTAGACTTAAATGGTGCAATTAAGCCGATGCAACTGATGCAGCTGATGCAGGAGAGCGGTGAAAGGCAGATGAGGGCAGAGGCCGTATCTTATGATGATTTGTATATAAAAGAGCACAAGTCTTTCGTAGTTAGCCGCATGAATATTGAGATTTTTGAGCCGGCTCAGAAGTATTCGGATGTAGATGTTGAGACGTGGGTTATACAGGGGAAGGCGGCGAATTTTCCCCGGGGCTATGAGATGATTAAGGAAGGAAGGGTCATAGCTAGAGCTCTTGGAGTCTGGGCGCTCGTCAATACAGAAACGGGCAAGCTGATACTCAATAAGGATTATGATATGTCTTCTTACTCTAGGGATGAGACCCCCAAGCTGAGCATTCCCAAGAGATTCAGGTTGCCGAAGGAGCTTGAATTTAAAGATGTGGAGAGAACCGTTGTTAACCGTTCTATGATAGATATCAATGGACACATGAACAACACCGTATATGCGACCAAGCTGTATGATAATATTCCGGAGGCGGAGAAATATTTTATAACATCAATGAACCTGCGTTATGTTCACGAAGCTCCGTTTGAGAGTGAGTTCGTGGTATACACAAGTAGAGCTGTTGAACCGGGTGATATGGACCCACGGGCTGACAAGCTTATATATTTCTACACGGAGGCTGATGGGGAGACCAATATCGAGGCGGCTATAGGGCTAAAAAGTATTTAATAAATTTATTAAAAGATAATTCATAGAGATAGTTTGTTTAAGGGAAAGACTGCGGAAAGGTAGTCTTTCCCCTTTTTATGTTGAAAATTAAATTATGTGTTGAAAAATCACAATAAATACCAATATTGTGTTGAAAAGTGGTGTGAAGTGGTTTAAAATGGAGGAGCAAGAGTGAAAACTAGAGCTGACGTGTACAGAGGACGATAGATGTTTACCGGGACTTACGAAAATTCAATAGATAGCAAGAACCGGATGATCATACCGGCCAAGTATAGAAATCAGCTCGGTGGCGAGTGTATGCTTTCCAGAGGTTACGACCGATGCATCTACATCTACACGATGGAGGACTGGGAGATGCTCGCAGACAAGCTCAAAGAGCTTAGACAGTCAGATCCGGCTATCAGAGAGTTCATCAGAAAGCTGTTCTCTCAAGCGAGTGAATGTAAGCTTGATTCCCAGGGTAGAGTAATTATTCCGACCAATCTCAAGAAGTACGCAAGGATTGACAAGGAACTGGTGACACTAGGTGCGATGGACAAGATAGAGATTTGGAGCAAAGAAGCCTTTGACGAAAATGAGGATGATAATCCGATGGACGACGAAGATTTCATCGCTAAGCTAGCAGAGTATGGGTTGTAGGAGAAGAGATGACATTTGAGCATGTACCGGTACTATTCAATGAAGTGATTGATTCGTTAGGTATCAGGGCGAACGGAACTTATATGGATGGAACAGTAGGCGGAGGAGGCCATTCTTCCGGTATATGTGAGAGGCTCAGCGAGAAAGGTCATCTCCTAGCTGTCGACCGAGACAGCATTGCCCTCAGAGCGGCAGAAGACAGGCTGGCCGATTATGACTGCAAAAAAACCTTTATCCACGCTAACTACAGCGATATCGATGCTATCAAAGCTGAATGTGGAAGTGTGGATGGAATTCTGCTTGACTTGGGAGTTTCATCGTATCAGCTTGATACAGCGGAGCGAGGATTTTCTTACATGCACGATGCACCGATGGATATGCGCATGAACGAGGATGATTTGTTTACAGCCTATCAGGTTGTAAATGAGTATTCTGAAAAGGAACTGTTTCGTATCATCAAGGAATATGGTGAGGAGAGATGGGCATCGAGAATTGCCAAGTTCATCGTCAAGGCGAGGAGTGAAGCAAAGATTGAGACGACCGGACAACTTGTCGAGATTATCAAGGCAGCGATCCCCGCTTCGGCGAGAAGGACCGGACCTCATCCGGCCAAACGAACATTTCAGGCGATAAGGATTGAAGTCAACGGAGAGCTGGAGCATTTGAGCCGGGCTATGGAGAAGCTTCCTGACCTGCTTGCATCGGGCGGTAGGATGGCAGTGATTACGTTCCACTCGCTAGAAGACAGAATCGTGAAGGTAGCGTTTAATAAGAGAGCAAATCCTTGCACGTGTCCGCCGGAATTACCCGTGTGTATATGTGGTAAGGTGGCAGACATTACCAAGGTGACAAGCAAACCGATAGTAGCGAGCGAGCATGAACTCGAAGAGAATCCGAGGGCCAGGAGTGCAAAGCTCAGAGTAATAGAGAAGCTTTAACAGCGGGTATTCAGCAAAGGAGAAGAAGGAAATGCAGATGGCAACAAGTGCAGGCGCAATGAACAGCGGTGTTGGTGTGGTCAGAAAAACAAAGGTAACTGGCAACCGCAACGCAAAGGCAAAGCAAAATTCAAAAATATTGGCATGTGTACTTCTGGTAGGAGTGTTATGCCTTTCGGTTGTTGTGATGTCGGCTTTTGCGGCGAATCTCAACCGGAAAAACAACGAGCTTCAGAAGAAGAATGATTATATTCAGGCAGAGATAGATTCGCTGAATACCAAGATTAACGACGCAAGCAACATTAACAAGATTGAGAAGACAGCAACCGAGAAATACGGGATGGTACATTCAGAGTCGCAGAACTGCATTACAGTAGGCGATTCTAAGAGCTCAGGCAAGACAAACCTAGCATCGGCAATCAAGGATGAAGCTTACGAATAAATAATCCGTATTGATTATAGAATGCCACTGATCCTTATTCGGGTCGGTGGCCTTTTAGGATATACATGTTATTCTGCGGTAAAATAGCGCGATATGGTATATAATATAATCTATGTAAGTATGGAAATTTTGAGATTGATTTAGGAGACAATGGATGGCAAAGTTCCGCAATCCTTTAAATAAGATAAATAAAAGGACTTCTCGCAAGAGCAAGGTGTCCAAGGCAGGCGGTGATTCTGTCAAAAAAACAGCTTCCGCTTCCCGCATGTCCTCCGATGTGCAGCAACGCGGCGCTTCCGGCGCACAGAGCCGCAGGGGCGCGGTTACTGCTGTAACTGCGGAAAATAAGAGCAGACTCGGGTTCGGGTTCCTTATTATTGCGATATGCTTTACGATTCTGATATTTAGACTCGCATTCTGGCAGGTTATAAGGGCTGATGACCTTGATGCCAAGGCGGCCGAGATGCAGAAAATCGATACAGAACTCGATCCGATCAGAGGCAATATATATGACCGGAACAAAAAGGTGTTGGCACAAACCGTTACAAAGTACGAGTTATATGGTTATTCGCAGAACCTGTACAAAAATAAGGAACTAGACAAAGCTGCTAAGGAGAAGAACCTGAGTGAGCTCACTAGGCTTGCAGGCGCGGAACGCAAGGATATGAAGAAAATTCTGTCCGGCAAGGATAATCTGGTTTTGCTGGCAAAAGGCTTAGATCAGGATCAGGTCAACAAGGCTCAGAAACTTTGGGGCGGTGATATAGTTGTCAAGACAAAGGTTACCAGGTCATATCCAAATGGAACCTTTGCTTCGACACTGCTCGGATCGGTCGACAACAAAAATGTAGGCCTGAACGGACTTGAGTTCCAGTACAACGAGAAACTTGCCGGTATCAAGGGAAGAGTAGTGAGAACTACCGATATCTATGGCAATGCACTATCAGTAGGTAGCAGTAAATACTATTCGCCCAAGAATGGAGATAGTCTGGTAACCACAATAGATGAAGTAATACAGCACTATGTTGAAGACGCACTTAGTGAGGGTATGAAGGATACGGGGGCCGAATCCATAACCTGCATAGTAATGAACCCTAAGACAGGCGATATCCTGGCTATGGCAAGCACGCCAAGCTACGACCCTAACAACCCATATACTCCGTCCGGCGATGAAGCAAAGAAATTCAAGGAGCTAGGCACGAAGGACAAGAGCGCATATCTGAGCAGGATGTGGACAAATCCTGCAGTCAGCGGGCTGTATGAGCCGGGTTCGACATTTAAGCTGGTTACAGCTGCATCTGCAATCGAGAGCGGAACGACCACTGATGCTTCGAGGTACAGCGACCCGGGATATATCAATGTTGATGGAACTAGCCTCAAGTGTTGGAGTCCGGTTCCACACGGCACCCAGAACATCACCGAGGCAGTCGGAAACTCATGTAACCCTGCACTTGCAAGAGTTGCGCTAGATATGGGCAAGTACAACTTCTATAAGTATATAGATATTTTTGGATTTACACAGAAGACAAGGGTTGATCTGCCGGGAGAAGCTGATTCCATCGTCAAGAATCAGAGCGCTGTATCCAATGTCGATATTGCGACTATGGGATATGGACAGGGTATTGCTATATCGCCAATCCAGCTGATGACGGCTATAAATTCTCTCGGTAATAACGGAGTTATGATGCAGTCTAAGGTTGTGAAGCAGGTTGTCGGGCCGGATGGCAAGGTCAAGAAGACCGTCAGGGACCGACGCGTGAGACAGACCGTGTCGAAGGGTACAGCGGACAAGATGCGTTCTATCATGGAGTATTACGTAGCTGAAGGCGGTGGAACCAGCGCGTATCTGCCGGGCTATAGAGTTGGTGGTAAGACCGGTACTGCAAATATCGCAGAGAACTCGGGCTATTCTGAACAGACTATTGCGTCATTCATCGCGATGGCGCCGATGGATGATCCGCAGATTTCGATACTCGTAATGGTAACAAGACCTAAAAAGAGCATTTTTGGAGCTGCAAATGCAGGACCAATTGTCAAAAGGATACTCGAAAAGACCTTGATATATAAGGGTGTTGAACGCAAATACTCCAAGAGTGAGCAAAGCGAACTGGCTAAGGCTGAGGTTACCGTACCTGATGTAACGGGAATTAACAGCAGCGAAGCTATCAGCAAGATAGAAGCTGCGGGACTCAAGGCCAAGAAAATGCCTGAGGGCACGGGGGATTCGTTCCTCGTAATAGACCAATACCCTAAGAAGGGCGATAAGCTCGCAAAGGGCGGGACTGTGTACATATATAGCGAATAAAGCGAGTCTGAGGAATAATTCGATGAAAAAGATAAGTGTTGACTACATTCTTGATGCTATACCGGAATCAAAGCTGTTATCAGATGCCGGCAGTGCAGAAGTGACAAGTGTAGCGATTGACTCTAGACAGGTGAAAGAGTGTTCTCTGTTCTTTGCCGTAATAGGCGAGAAAAATGACGGGCATGACTTTCTTCCATCTGTCAGAGAGAACGGCTGCCATGCAGTAATAGTGTCAGATACTGAGTGGGGGGATAAGATTGCAGCATATGGTGATATGACAGTAATCTTGGTGTCCTGCACCAGAGATGCGCTCATGCAGCTCGCAAAGAGGTATATTGCGGACTGGCACGGATTGTTAAAGGTGGCGGTAACCGGGAGTGTAGGGAAGACCGGTACTAAGGACTTCCTCGGAGCAGTGCTCAGCTCAAAATATAAGACCGGAAAAACTCCAGGCAATCTTAACAGTGATTACGGATTACCGTTAACTGTTTTCGGCTTCGATGAAGATATAGAAGCTGCTGTGCTGGAGATGGGCGCAGGACGTTCTGTTCATATCAGCGAGCTGGCTGACATAGCAAGACCGGATATAGGTGTTGTTACTAATGTCGGTACGTCACACCTTGAGGCTTTTGGAACGAGGGATATTTTAACAGCGGAAAAGCTGGGGATATCGAAATTCTTTGACGTCGGTAATTCGATTATTGTTAACTCAGATTGCGACAAGCTTAGTCGTAAAAATGTTGAAAAAATAGTGCCTGCAGGAACTGACGTGGTTACGGTCGGCAGCGAAGTTAACGATAATATTATAGTTTATAATATTGGGGATTTCGGCATAGACGGTGTTAGCTGCTCTCTGGATGTGAAGCTCGGACTCACAGAATACGATGGCACATATAAGCTCGTTATTCCGGTAATAGGTGCTCATAACCTCGGCAACGCGGCACTTGCGATTGCAGCCGGAGTTAAGCTTGGCATCAACCCTGCAGACGGTATACGCGCTTTGGCTGATACGAGGTTCTCTTCCGGGCGACTGGAAGTGATAAAGACAGATAGATTTACGATTATAGATGATTCATATAATGCAAGTCCCGAATCTATGAAATCAGGACTAAAGATATTAAATTCATCAAAGGCTTCAAGGCGTGTCGCGATACTGGGTGATATGTATGAATTGGGAGATGAATCCGAGGCGTTGCATGAGTCTGTAGGAACATATGCGCATGATATCGGAATCGACCTTTTAATCACAATTGGTTCTAATGCGACAGCTATAGCGAGAGCAGCTGTTGCAGCGAAGGAAGCTGAGGGGATTGCATATGATGGTGGACCGGAGGTAATCGCATATACAGATAAAGATGAGGCAATATCGGAAATCAATGATTTGCTCACAGAAGGAGATGTTATTTTGGTCAAAGCATCTCGTGGCATGAAGCTAGAAGACGTTATTTCAGCTATAAAATAGCAAGGAAGAGGCTAGATGAATATTACACTTTTGGTTGCTTTTATTATTTCGTTGTTCGTGTCGGCGATTGGCACAAAACTGTTGATACCATATCTCAGACATAAGCAGTTTGGACAATTCATACGTGAAGAAGGTCCACAGGCGCATAAGAAGAAAGCCGGAACTCCGACTATGGGCGGAGTGATGATTGTTTTTGGTATCATTGTGGGCTTAGTTACAGGGATGATATGTAACAGAAACGTGACAGCGGATACAACAGCAATCATCCTGACGATGCTGGCATTCGGAATAATTGGATTCCTCGACGATTTCGAGAAAATTGCCAAGAAGAATAATCTTGGACTGACGCCCAAACAAAAAATCATGCTGCAGATACTGTTCAGCCTTGGAATTGGTCTCTATATGATATTCGGCGGGAGTGGAACGGAGGTATTCATACCGTTTGTCAAGATATATGTGAACTTCGGTGTGCTTTTCATGCCTTTTGTAATCATCACAGAAGTCGCTATGTCAAACGGTGTAAATTTATCCGACGGTCTCGACGGACTCGCTTCGTCGGTAACTCTGGTAGTTGCAATATTATTTGCACTTGTAGGTTATGTTCATGGGAATGATATCCTTATGATCAGTGGGGTGGCTATTGCCGGATCGCTTATAGGGTTTCTTGTTTTCAACAAATACCCGGCCAGGATTTTTATGGGCGACACCGGATCGATGGCACTTGGCGGTGTGCTGTCGGCAATAGCTATCGTGAGCAAGACAGAGTTTTTGCTTCCAATTGCCGGTATTATCTACGTAGTAGAGTCGTTATCTGTAATAATTCAGGTAACATATTTCCGTAAGACCGGCGGCAAGAGATTCTTTCGTATGGCGCCTATTCATCACCACTTCGAGCTCGGCGGAATGAAGGAATACAATGTAGTCAAGATGTTTACACTAGTGACAATATGCGCGAGCGCAATTGCGTACTTTGCAGCATAGCTGCATAAAAAGAATATATTGGGAGTGAATTATGAGTTATACAGTTGATGAGTACAGAAGAGAAGTTTCTGCAAAAAAAATCCTTGTCGTAGGCATGGGGCGTTCGGGCATCGCAGCAGTTAAGGAGCTGCACAAGCTTGGTGCGACTGTAACGGCACAGGACATCAACACCGTAGACAAGTTAGATCCTAAATTCATAACATATCTGGATAGGGAGGCTATTGAATACTATTTCGGTTCCATTCCGGAGCATATGGACGTCTTCGATATGGTTGTGCTCAGCCCCGGAGTAAATCCTAACCTGGATTTTCTGGTAGATGGAAGGAATGCAGGTGTAGAGATAATTGGAGAGCTTGAGATGGCATTCAGGCTGTCCCGGGGTAAATACGTTGCCATAACCGGCACTAACGGCAAGACCACCACAACGAGTCTGGTCGGTAAGATATTTGAGGAGGCAGGAAGGAAATCAACCGTAGTCGGAAACATCGGTATAGCTGCTATTTCCAAGGTGCAGGATTCGACAGATGACGAGTGGATGATTGCCGAAGCCAGCAGCTTTCAGCTTGAGACTATCTCGGAGTTTAAGCCTGTTGTATCAGCTATTCTGAATTTTACTCCGGATCACTTGAACAGACATGGGAATATGGATGCATACGGGGCTTGTAAGGCAGCTATCGCTTCCAATCAGACCGAAGATGAATACATGATTGTTAACTATGACGATAAGGCGTGTCTGGCATTGTCGAGGGCAACTAAGGCCAAGGTTGTTCCTTTTAGCAGACAGGAAAGCCTCGGATTCGGCGCATATCTGGAAGACGGTTACATCGTAATA
Source organism: Mogibacterium timidum ATCC 33093 (assembly GCF_000525775.1). Taxonomy (GTDB): domain Bacteria; phylum Bacillota; class Clostridia; order Peptostreptococcales; family Anaerovoracaceae; genus Mogibacterium; species Mogibacterium timidum. The sequence goes on from NZ_JALU01000016.1 coordinate 17,713, forward strand.
AGAGATGAAAACGGCATCGTTCATCAGATATGCAACAGTGAGGAGCTCAAGATTATCGGTGACCATAACATTGAAAATGCTCTGGCAGCGGCTGCTATTTCGTTTTTTGCAGGGATAGACTGCGAGGCCATCTCTGATGCAATCGAGAAGTTCCCGGGTGTAGAGCATAGAATCGAGTACTGCGGGGTTGTGGATGGAGTTAAATTCTACAATGATTCAAAGGGAACCAATGTCGAGGCGTCGATAATCGCACTCAAAGCGCTCAAGGAAAACATTATCCTTATAGCCGGCGGTGATGGGAAAGCACAGGGTTTTACTGAGCTCAGCGAGAACCTTGCGGGTAGAGTAAAGTCGATTGTACTGCTCGGAAGAGCTGCAAAAGATATAGAAAAGGCGGCGACAGCGGCTGGATTTACAAGTATATATTTCGAAAATGATATGAACGATTGTGTCAAGAAAGCTCTGTCACTCGCAGCAGAAGGCGATAAGGTGCTTTTGTCGCCGGCATGCGCAAGCTGGGATATGTACGATAATTATGAGCAGCGTGGTGAACACTTCAAAAGTTGTGTAAACCTACTTCTTCGGTAGCGAATATTATTAGGTTAAGTTTGGGATAGAGGGAAGCCAAATTGAAGAAACCAACCAGTATAGAAAAGAAAAGAACAAATAAGAAGGCCGACAAAGAATCCGGGGCAAAGAGGGGACGGCTCTCTGCCGGTCGCGGTTTCTTTAGCAGCGCCTTGACGAGCCTGTATACAGACAGTGATTTTGTGATACTCCTGCTTGTAGCCGTACTCACTACTTTTGGGGTGGTCATGGTTTTCAGTGCCGGCTATTATTCGACTTTAGCCAAGTCGACTGATCCGTATTACTTTCTCAAGAGGCAGCTGGCATTTGCATTTACAGGCTTTATCATCCTGCTGGTTGTTTCCAAGATAGATTATCACTCGTATTCAAAATATTATAAGCAGATTGCGGTAGTCAGCTTGATACTGCTGCTGTTACTGTTCACGCCTCTTGGCGTAACGGTCAACTTCGCAAGACGCTGGATTTTTATCGGGCCAATTAGAATCACTCCAAGTGAAATCTCCAAGCTGGCGATGATTATTTTTACGGCCACTTATTTATCCGAAAATCCTAAGCGAGCCAAGCAAGGTCTGACAGGGATGTCTCTGATCCTTGGAATGATGGCGGTGCATGCTGCGCTGATTATCAAACAGCCAAATTTGTCGACAGCCATAGTGATAGTGGCAATTATGATAGGTATACTGTTTGTCGGAGGTCTAGCGTGGAGATACATATTTTTTGCGTTCGGGGGACTCGCTGCGGGCATGGTGTCCATCCTCCTGTTCTTCCGTCACACACACTGGTACTCGAGACTTACCAATTGGATGGATCCGTTCAAGGATGCGCAGGGAGAAGGCTATCAGGTGTCTCAATCGATTATTGCGCTGGGTAACGGCGGTTTCAAAGGGTTGGGTCTGGGCAAAAGCATATCCAAAAATCTGTATCTGCCTGAACCGCAGAACGACTTTATACTTGCGATCATCGGAGAGGAACTGGGCTTCATCGGAGTGTTCATAATGATGGGTATATATCTATACCTTATCTGGAGGTGCATTTTGGTGTCATCCAAGGCTAAGGACAAGCTGGGCTTGTTTATGGCTTCCGGTATTTCGATTATGCTGGGACTTCAGGTTGTTGTCAATGTTGCTGTCGTTACAGCTTCCATGCCGGCAACAGGTATTACGCTACCATTTGTAAGCTATGGCGGTACATCATTGTGGGTATTTATGGCAGCGATGGGAATTATGCTAAATATTTCTAAGCAGGGAAGGGCTAAGTAGAGATGAGAATTATATTGACAGGCGGCATCACGGGCGGTCACATCTATCCTGCACTTGCGATTGCAGATCAATTTAAGGAAATAGATGCGAATGCAGAGTTTCTATACCTTGGTTCTGATGAAGGTATGGAGAAATATATAGTTCCAAAGCACGGATATGAGCTTAAGTACATAGATTCGCGATGGTTTGATCGAAGCAGCCCACTCAAGCTTGCCAAGACTCTGCTAAAAAACGAAAAGGGCAAACGAGAGACTATCAGGGCCATGAAGCGCTTCAAGCCGGATTTTGTCATGAGCACAGGCAGCTTTGTAAGTGTTCCGGTTGCCTTGGCGGCAAAGTCGCTCGGAATTCCTATTTATATCCATGAGCAGAACGCATATCCGGGGATGGCCAACAAGCTGCTCTCCAAATATGCTAGAAGGGTTTTTCTCGGCTTTGAAGCGGCTAGAAGATATTTTCCTAGTGCGAAAGTCGTTTATACAGGAAATCCCGTTAGGAACGAATTTGGCGAACAGAGCCGCAGTGATGCGCGCAGGGAGTTGGAAATTCCGGAGAACGACTTTGTAGTCTTAACCTTTGGCGGTAGCCTCGGTGCAGAGACTATAAACGACATCGGTCTTGAGATTGTCAGCAATTACGGTAACGATGAGGATACTACGATTATATTCGGAACAGGCAAGGACTACTATGAACATGTAAACCGGCGACTTGCGGCCGGAAACAGAGAAGTTCCTGCAAATGTCCGTGTTATGCCGTATATCTCCGACATGGCCAAGATGCTCGCTGCCAGTAACGTAATAATCTGCAGATCAGGAGCACTGTCTACTGCCGAGGTCACTATGGCCGGTCGTGCAGCGATATTTGTTCCGTCGCCAAATGTAACAGGCGATCATCAGTACTATAATGCAAAGGCTGTGGCAGATAATGGAGGAGCGGTTCTGATCACCGAGGATAGCGACGTGGAAATAAGAGTTCTCAATGCCTTAAAAGCTCTCAAGACTGATCCGTCACTCCTCGAGGATATGGAGAAGGGAAGCTACAGGTCGGCACCTGTCGACGCGGCCAAGATAATTTGCGAGGAAATCATCAAGGACTTGAGGGCAAGACGAAGCTAGAGGTTATAATGAGCAAGGATAATAATGTAACACCCGAACTTAATAACAAAAGAAGCCGAGAGCGGAATGCTGTTGCCGGGAATGCGGATGAAGTAAACACAGTTGCAGGAGCGGATAATATTGATAGCAAAGAGCGTGTAACTGATAATTTTACGGAGACTGTCGGAGATGAGAGCACACTGGATGAGATTGAAAAACGCAGGGAAAAACGCAAGCGCAAGCTCAAAAAGCCGGGATTCTTTACAAGAGTGTTTATAGTGCTTGGCATCCTGATAGCGCTTATAGCATTTTCGATGTCCGGTTTCTTTACCGTAGATACAATCGATGTTCAAGGCAACAAGTACTACACTGACGAAGAAATTACCAATCTGGCACACGCTACAACCGGGCGCAATCTGATATATAAGCTCAATAAAAGACAGATGCTCAAGTATTTGGAGAAAAATCCCTACATAGAAGAGGCAAGGGTGTACAGGAGACTGCCAAGTACGATTGTGATCAATGTTACGGAGAGAATTCAGATTGCAGCGTTAACCTACGGTGATCAATATCTGATCATAGACGGTAAGGGGACGCTGTTGAGGATTACCAATACCAAACCTAAACTGACAATAGTTACTGGATTTAAGGTTAAGAAAGTGGAACTGGGAGAGCAGGTCGGAGTAAGCAACACCGATTTATTTAAAAATCTGCTGTCTCTACTTGGCTCAATGCAGAGTGGCGATGTTTACTTCACCAAGATAAACGTCACAGAGCTGTTTATCACTGCTAATGTTTACGATTCATTGGTCGTTAGGAGCAAGTATAAGGATTTAAAGGACACAATAGATAAAGGGAGATTGCATAAGGTGTTGGATGAGCTGTTCAAGAGAAATATCAAGCGAGGAACTATTACAATTTCATCTGATGGATATGCGTCATTTACTCCGGAATTATAGGATTACGCATATGAGTTATTTGTTAATTAAATACCGCAAAAACCATGTATTTTGTGGTATGAATGTAAAAAAGAACCGTATATATAGTGCATTGTATGATTCAATATGATATTATTAGTTAGATTTAGTCGATAATAGGAGGGGCTTTATGATGGAATTTGTTTCAGACTTCGTATCCAGCACAGATAATGCTGCGATCATCAAAGTCGTAGGTGTTGGCGGCGGCGGTTGCAACGCTATCAACAGAATGGTTGACGAGAATCTTCAAGGTGTAACCTTTATTGCAGTCAATACTGATAAGCAGGCACTTGCAAAGTGTAAGGCTGAAGTGAAGATTCAGATTGGAGAGAAGCTTACCGGAGGCCGCGGTGCGGGCGCTAACCCCGAGATCGGTCAGAAGGCGGCCGAAGAAACTCTCGAGGAGATTTCGAGTTACCTACAGGATGCAGATATGGTATTTGTCACAGCTGGCATGGGTGGTGGAACAGGAACAGGTGCTGCCCCAATTATTGCCAAGGCATCTATGGATTGCGGAGCTCTGACAGTCGCAGTAGTCACCAAGCCATTCTCATTTGAAGGCAAGAAACGTTGGAACAGAGCTACAAAGGGAATTCAGTATCTAACCAATTTCGTTGATTCTCTTGTTATCATTCCTAATGATAGACTGATTGACTCAAGCGAAAAGAACACAACGATGATCGAGGCCTTTTCGATGGCAGATGATGTCCTTAGACAGGGTGTTCAGGGGATTTCCGATCTTATCTCCGAGTACGGAATAGTCAATGTTGATTTTGCCGATGTCAAGACAATCATGGAGGGCAGAGGAGTTGCTCACATGGGGGTTGGAATTGGTACCGGAGACAACAAAATCGAAGATGCGGTTAGAAATGCAATCGAGAGTCCGCTTCTCGAGACTTCTATCGATGGTGCTAGATCTATTCTGCTTTACGTATGCGGTGGATATGACATTGGTATGCAGGATATCAGCAAGATTGCCAGCAAGATTCAGGACGAGGCAGACCCTGAAGCTAACATTATCTTTGGAGCAACTGTTAACGAGAATATGAACGATAAGGTATCCATCACACTTATCGCGACAGACTTCACTACCGGTGGATTAGCTCCCGCTGGTGAAACACCGGAAGTAGCCAGACCAAGCGTGAAAGGCACCCGTGTTAACGTAGACGGTCTTGAGGGACAGATTGTTGACATGAGTGATTTTATGAAGGACGACAATCAGGCTGACAAGGGATCTTCTGATTTCGATGTTCCTGATTTCCTCAAGTAGTGGAAACCTACAACGACCATAAGGGGATGGCTAGTGAACCGTATAGATTCATTAGCTCTCCCGACAATGATAAGATACGTTTTATCAAGAGACTCGGTCACAAGAAGTATCGCGATCAGCAGGGGAAATTCCTTATTGAAGGGATTAACCTTGTCAGAGCCGCACTTAGCAAAGCTTTGACCATGGAGATGGTTCTGATTGCCGACGACTTTGATTACAGTGAGATTGCGGAAACGCTCTCCGGTAACGTGGATTATCATCGTATATACCTGGTTCCGCGTTATCTGTATGAAAAGATAAGCGATGCGGAGAATGGATCTGGAATTATTGCAGTCGTTAATAAGAGTTCGTATTCTTTGGATACTCTTGAGAGCATGCTACGTTCTCATCATGGGTGCGTCGGGAATATTTTAGTTTTAGACAGACTACAGGATCCCGGAAATATTGGAACAATGATTAGGACTGCTGTTGCGGCGGGGTATTCTATAGTCGCAACGATTAAAGGCACGGCGGACATCTATTCACCGAAGGTGCTGAGGGCGTCTGCAGGAATGATATTTGACATTGCAGTTGTTGAGCTTGTAGATGCAAATGATCTAAAGAAAATGGTGTCCAGACTAGACAAGAAGATTGTTGTGACAGATCCAAGAAAAGGAGTTCCTTATTACAAATGCAGTCTCGCGAGAGATGTAGCACTTGTCATAGGAAATGAAGGCAATGGTATAAGCGAAGAGATATTGGAGAGCTCCGATATCCGCGTAAACATACCGATGCAAGGAGAGGTAGAATCACTTAATGCGGCTGTTTGCGCTTCGTTACTCATGTACGAGGCAATGCGCATAGACGAGTGATAGTACGAATACAACGTTTATAGCAGAATGGAGTACATTATGGAAAAATGCAAAGCGGACGTAACAATCTGTGGCAATGATTATGTTCTATCCGGCGATAAGAGCGAGGATAAGATAAAAGAGATTGCCAAGTATGTTGACGATGAGCTTAGACATACCAGTAAGTTGCTTAATAGCAATCCAAACTACAGGAGCGCAGTCCTCACGGCTATCAATTTGGCTGAAAAGCTGATGGATAACAGTGATCTGCTGCTCAAGCTTCAGACTGAGAATCACCAGCTTGACAACGACGTTAAGCACTACATCTCACTGTGGGAGGATGCTAAGCTTCAGGTATCTGATCTAAAGGATAAGATGACAACTGCATCTGATCTCAATGTTCAGGAAAGTGAGAAGTATAAGGAGCTTGAGGCCAAGTGTGGCGAGCTTGAAAATGCATACTTTGATCTTCAAATGGAAAACACCAACCTCAAGAACGAGATTAGGAACCTGCAGAAGTTCAGAGGCGAGAATGAATAAAAAGTGTTTAAAGCTTCTGGAATACAACAAAATAATAGACTTGCTTTCCGCTGAGGCGGGGTCGGCTCTTGCGCGTGAGCGCATTTCTGAGCTTGCACCTATGTCCAACATGCGGATGATTCAAGAGGCATTAACGGAAACTACGGAAGCAGTTTCCGTTATTCTATATAAAGGCGATATTCCTGTTGGGGAATTTGGGAACATCATCGGTCTACTCGATATAGTTCGCAAGGGTAGAACGCTCTCAATGAGAGAACTGCTCACGGTCAATCGAAGCTTGGTCGGAGCAAGGGAAGTTAAAGACTTCCTTTCCTCCGATGTTCCGGAAATTCCGATGATATGTGAGATAAGCTCGCTGATTGCACCGATTCCACGGTTGGAGAGTGAAATAAATCGCTGTATACTGTCCGAAGACGAGATGTCGGATAATGCCTCACCGGAGCTTAAACGCATTAGGCGTGAAATAAGAAATAAAAACGAAAGCATAAGACACAAAATCGACAGCTATACGAGCAGCGGCAGCAACAATGTGTATTTGCAAGATTCAATTGTTACAATGAGAAATGGCAGATACGTAATACCGGTCAAGCGTGAATATAGCAGCAGAGTTCCGGGGTTAATTCACGACCAGTCTAAAACCGGTGCGACATTCTTTATCGAGCCGCAGGCTATAGTGAACCTCAACAACGAACTCAGAGAGCTTGAACTGGCTGAACAGAGGGAGATAGAGCGTATATTGCAGATGCTGTCGGTCCGAGTGGGCGAGCATTACAACGAGCTCAGAAATAACCAGGAACTCATGGTCAAGCTTGATGTCATCAACGCTAAAGGTAGACTTTCTGTGGCGCTGGACGGGGTGGCTCCACATCTGGATGCAAACGGAGTTCTCAACATACGCGCAGGCAGACATCCGCTTTTGGATAAGAACAAGGTCGTACCTATCGATGTTTCGCTGGGCGAAGACTACGATACGCTGCTCATAACAGGACCTAACACCGGAGGTAAGACGGTTACGCTCAAGACTATCGGATTATTCATTCTGATGACTGAATCTGGGCTGCATATTCCATGCTGTGAGGAGAGCCGCATACCAATTTTTAGAGATGTATTTGCAGAGATTGGAGACGAACAGAGCATCGAGAACAATCTAAGTACGTTCTCGTCGCACATGCTGAATACGGCCGATATTATTGCAAATGCAGACGCGAATTCACTCGTACTCCTCGACGAGATCGGTTCAGGAACGGATCCCGCAGAAGGTGCTGCCCTGGGAATTGCAATGCTGGAGGTGCTAAAGACAAAAGGGGCGCATATTGTTGCAACGACGCATTATACCGAGCTTAAAAAATACGCACTATCGACTGAAGGGGTTGAAAACGCATCGATGGAATTCGATATGGAGACACTTTCACCTACGTATAAGATCAAGATCGGCTTGCCGGGAAAGTCCAACGCGTTTGAGATTTCCAGGAAGCTTGGTCTGGATTCGGCGATAATCGATAGAGCTATCTCCTTGATGAATGAGAATGACATCGAATTCGAGGGGGCGGTTTCACGTGTTGAGGCTGATCAAAACAGAGCAGATGAAGTTCTTGCTAGAGCTGAGGCGATGGAGGCGGAGGCGAATCGCAAGCTCATGGATGCCGAAGAAAAGCTGGCAGCAGCTAAGGATAGCAAGCGTAGGATCATTGAGTCTGCTAAGGAAGAGGCTCGAGACATAATAAGCGATGCAAATAGAACCGTTAAAGAGGTTAGCAAAGAGCTTAGGAAGGCTGCCAAGGAAAACCGTGACAATTCCTCCGCGGCTGTGGCTGAGAGTAAACGCAAACTTCGAGAGAAGTATATCAAAAATGCTGCTGCACCTAAAGAGGTTAAGAACAGCAATGTCCCTAAAGCCGAGGAGCTCAAGCGAGGGACTCGTATCAAATTATTAAAGCTGGGTCAAAACGGAGAGGTTGAGACTCCGCCGGATGCATCCGGCAGTCTGACTGTAAGGATAGGTGCGCTCAAGATGGGAGCAAAGCTCAAGGATGTAGTGATCATTGAGGACAACAGACCTGGCAATAAAGCACGCAAACGCGAAAACTATGCTGTTATGAATACATCTAAGGTGAGGACGATTTCACCATCTATCAACGTGGTAGGCAAGAATTTGGATGACGCCGAGATGGAAGTAAGCAAGTATATCGATGACGCGTTTCTTGCCGGCGTAAATGAAGTCCGGATTGTGCACGGAAGAGGAGAAGGAATTCTGCGCACAGGACTCAGACAGATGCTCAAACGCAACAAAAATATCAAGTCTATAGCGGGAGCTTCGTATGATCAGGGCGGCGAAGGGGTGACAGTTGTCACATTTATAGATAAATAATGAGCTTAAACCGTTCAAAAAGGTTACTAAAAAGCCGGTTTTGATATATAATTAATTGATTAGAGATTGATAATGGGGATAGTGTCAATGTACGTCGTTAGCAGATGCCTTTTAGGAATTAATTGCAAATATAATGGCGGGAATAATTTGAACGAGGATGTCATCGAGTTTTGCCGCAATCACTCCGTTATTGCAGTCTGCCCAGAGACAGCAGGTAAACTGGAGTCGCCCAGACCACCGGCAGAGCATCAGTTGGTGACTATGCCTGATGGCAGTGTTGAAGAACGTGTAATAGATAAGGACGGTAAGGATAGAACCGCAAATTTCTTCAATGGGGCTAATATCTCAATGAACGAGGTGCTTCGGAAATGCGAATCTACAGGTGAAACGATAGAGGGTGCTATACTAAAGGCAAACAGCCCTTCGTGCGGTAGCGATATGATATACGATGGAACCTTTGCAGGGGTGCTGATACCTGGAGATGGAATATTTGCCGGGATGCTCAAGGAACGCAATGTTCCGGTTATGAGTGAAAAGAATTTTAAAGAGAGATTAAACGTAGAGGAGAAGGCCGAGAAATGATCGACTACAAGTTACAGATAGCACAAATTATATCTAAGCAGGATATAGGGCTAAGCGCAGATGAAATCGCTGAAATGATTGAGGTGCCAGCTGATTCTAACAATGGCGATTTTGCATTCCCTTGTTTCAGACTAGCGAAGATGATGAGGGAAGCGCCACAGATGATAGCTGCCGGAATAGCTGAGACAATTGAATCCGAGTCGATTTTTGAGAAGGTAGAGCGGGTAAACGCATATGTGAACATGTTTATCCGCAAGGATGTGTTCGTTAAAAACGTTGTCACAGAGGTGATTCGTACCGGTGCTGATTACGGAAAATCCAATATTGGTGAGGGCAAGACGGTTATAGTCGAATTCTCATCGCCTAATATTGCCAAACCGTTCCACATTGGCCATATCAGGAGCACCGTAATCGGAAATTCCATCCATAAGCTGTATAAAGCGACAGGCTATGATGTTGTAAGAATCAACCATCTCGGTGATTACGGCACACAGTTCGGCAAGATGATTGTTGCATATAGATTGTGGGGCAGTGAGGATGAGCTTGAACGGAGCCCGATTAAATCGTTGCTTAAATATTATACTAAATTCCATGAAGAGGTTGAGAAAGATCCAAGTCTGGATGATAAGGCTAGAGAGACGTTTGCCAAGCTTGAGAACGGAGCAGAAGAAGAGGTTGCTCTCTGGAAGAGGTTTAGAGATCTGAGTCTCGAGGAATTTAACAGAGTGTACAAGATGCTTGGGATAGAGTTCGACTCATATGCCGGCGAGAGCTTCTATTCAGACAAGATGCCCTCTGTGTTGCAGGAGCTCAAGGATAAGGGCTTGATGCACGAATCACGAGGTGCTCAGATCGTGGATCTGGAAGATTATGGTATGCCGCCGGCTGTTATTACCAAGTCCGACGGATCAAGTCTATATGCTACTAGAGATATAGCTGCTGCAATATATAGAAAGCAGCACTATGATTTCTACAAAAATATATACGTTGTTGCAACTCAGCAGAATCTGCATTTCAAGCAGTGGAAGCAGGTGCTGGAATTAATGGGGTACAGTTGGCAAAAGGATTGTATCCACGTCCCTTTTGGACTGGTTAGCCTCGAAGATGGTACGATGTCGACTCGTAAGGGCAGAGTGGTTTTTCTTGAGGATGTGCTGAGCAAGGCTGTTGAGAAAACCAGGGAGATCATCGAAGAGAAGAATACGGGCGGGGTTGATATTGATGAGATCTCAAGAGAAGTCGGAATCGGTGCGGTAATATTCCAGGAACTGTCCAACAACAGAATCAAGGATTATGTGTTCTCGTGGGATAAGGTACTAAACTTCGATGGAGAGACGGGTCCTTATGTTCAGTACACACATGCAAGAGCGTCCAGTGTTCTTAGAAATGCTTCGCAGGAGGAGCTGAGCAAGATTCAAAACTCAGACATCGGCGCTTTCAGCTATGTGACATCTGAAAGCGCATATGAGCTGACCAAGCTGATCTACAGGGTTCCGGAGGTAATCAGAGAGGCCGCTGCTAAGTATGAGCCATCGATACTGACCAGACACCTGATAGATATCGCTCAGGGTTTTAACAGGTTCTATCACGATGAACATATCTTAGTAGATAACGAGGATGAGAAGATGGCTAAACTAGCGCTGGTGTATGCTTCTAAGATTACGATTGCCGACTGCTTGGCAATTCTCGGCATACAGGCGCCTGATAAGATGTAGGGGAGACGACGATGAAGCTACTGCTCAGCACAGTCAAGACAGAATGCTTTGATTCAAAGCTAGCACTTAAGAATATGTACAACGTCGTTGGGAATGCACCGCTGGACGTGTATCTCAGGGAATTTGACCTGAGCGATCCTGACCAGAGAATTTATGAAGAATTGCTGGGAGAGAAATACAACATTCTATATTTTCACTGCGATGAAGTGAATGAATTCAAGATAGCGCACATCTGCGAATTGATTAAGAAGGCCGTACCGAGCTGTATCGCTGTTGTGGGCGGTAAGGAGGTCAGCTTTGAGACACGTGAGTTCATGCAGGCGCATCCGGAGATTGACTATGTGTTCCGCGGTGAGTGCGAGAAGGTGTTGTTTGACTTTGTGAGATCAATTATCACATACAGTTTTGACTTCGAGAATATAGATGGTCTCGCTTATCGAGAGAATGACGAGATATTGGTCAATAAGATTGGAGAGCCGATTCGCTACGAAGATATACCTTTTACGTACGATAAATTCGAAGTGGCAGAAGGTGAGAACGTATACTACGAATCGTCTCGCGGAGTTCCCGACACCTGCCACTATTCTCAGTATATGCCGGGCATGTCGCTCCGTTCGCTTTCTCTCAATAGGATTTGTAATGAGCTGAGATATTTCCTGGTTAAGAAGGTTGGCAAGGTGACCTTTGTCGAGAAGTGGTTTAACTATGATGTGGCCAGAGCGTACAGAATCTGGGAATATCTAATCAATAATGACAATGGAATTACATCCTTTATATTTGATATTAATGGTGATTTGCTCGATGAGGAGACAGTTGAGCTTCTAAGTGAAGCCAGACCCGGATTGTTTCATTTCGATGTTGATATCGAGACCACCAATGCGACTGCGCTGGCCGCAGCAGGACGTAAGGAGAATATATACCAGCTTATGTACAATGTCACAAAGCTGCTTCAGAACAGCGAGGTTGACGTCAGAGTGGTGCAGCGTGTGGGTCTTCCGGGTGAGACGATAGAGCTGTTTGAAAGAGCCTTTAACAAGATATACAATCTTCATGCAGATACCTTTGATATAGAGGTGTTGCGCATCAAGAGGGGAACGATGTTCAGACAGCGTGCCGAGCAGTTCGGATATGAGTACAGCAGAGAGTGCCCTAATGAGGTCATTGCAAGCGATTATCTCTCTGCTGCAAGCATCGTGAGGATTAAACTGATAGCAAATACGGTCAAGACCTTTGAACATGGCTTTGAGGATTCTATCAATAAGATTATGTTTGATGCCGGTCTCAGACCATTTGAATTTTTCGATGGACTCACATCGTTTATCATGAGAAACGATTTATCTCGCAAGCTGGGCAAGGAAGAGAATATGTACAGAGTGCTGTATACATATGCGGCAGATTTGTATGATAAGAACGAAGATACCTTGAAACTGCAGGTGCTGCAGGAGGTGCTTCACAGCGATATGAACAAAAACGTATCGCAGGATGTGATTAGGAAATTAGAACGTAAAGGGTGGGAAATACATGTCACAGCAAAACACTAAGCAAGATCGCATAGCAACATACCTCCAGAAATCAAATGGAGGTATTTTGTTTGATGAGCTTTCAGATAAATATCTAAGCGAGGCAGGCATCTACGATATACTACACGGCGTTCCTGTTCCAATCGCTGCCGGAGTTGGCGATGAGCTATCTACTCTAACTATCGCATTTGGAATGGCTAGGGTAATCGGAGCGGATACCAACTTTGAATACAAGGACAACTATGTTGCGTATATTAAGCAGCTCTTTGGAGACGATGCCTCAAAGGCGTTAATTGCAGAAGGCGCAAAATACGGACAGTCGGGGAATTACGAGCTTGCGGCAATGTTTTTCAGAGCGGTGCTCATATTCGACTCAAGGTCGCGAGATGCACTCTATCTATACGGCAGAGCCTGCAAGGATGCATATGAGCGGGAGAATGAGGACGAGGAGTATGTAGGTAGCTTTAAGGCTGAATCGTTGGAAATATTTGAGCTACTTACGATGCTTCACCCTGACTTCGTGATGGGATATTACTTCCTCGGATACGGATACGCTAACCTGGGGCTATATATAAAAGCTGACCTCACATGGGCAAAATTCATCGAACGGACTGCGGCAACGGGTGACCCGGAGATTGAGGAGCTGAGGAGTGAAATTTCCGAGAGGTTAGATGCGCTCAGGGAGCCGGTCAAGATCGAGGAGGGTGTGAACTGCGTTCTCAGTGGGGATTATATGGGAGGAATTAACATTCTTTCGCAATATACTGATGGGAATTACAAGGATTGGTGGCCGTTGTGGTACTATCTGGCCGTATCTGAGGCTTCCCTGGGTAATGCGGAACCGGCCATCGACTACTACAAGCAGGCATTGGTATACACACCTAGCAACACAGATATCATGGAAGAACTGGCTTCTGTCTATGCGGCTATAGGTGATCAAGCAAATGCTGTCAAATATCTTAATAAGATTGAAATCGTAAAAAACAATATTAAGCAAGAGAGTGGAAATCAATAATTTATACTATGGAGTGGAGGTGTCGATGTCGCATTTCTTCAGGTACGAGATGGACGGCGAACCGTATCTCAATATGATGCTCATATATGTAATATTTGCGGTATCAATAGCTATCGCAGTTAAATTTAGAAAAAACGAAAAACTACTCAAGGCCGTGCTGATTATCAGTGTGGCCTTGCAGGCTGTTATGTTCGCGTGGTATTTGGGAGACAAGGCGCTACTGATTAAGGAAGGTCTTCCCTTATACCACTGCAGGCTGGCAGCTTTGATGTCAGCTGCTGGATATTTTTTCAATAAACCGAAGGTGGCTAGGTTTTTTGCCTGGATGGGACTGGTTGGAGCTGTGATCGCTTTTGTCTTTCCGGATCCGTCGGATTTTATGTGGCCACACTTGACCAATCTTACCTTCGTTTCTACACATTGCTTTATAGCTATGGGATCAATCATGGTTATTGCCAGAAACGACGTAAAGCTCTGCGTAATTGATGCATGCGTTATGACGGTAGTGATGAATGCATTTCTCGTTATTGTAAATGCTATGCTCGGTAGCAATTACGGCTATCTGACTGAGCTTCCACCCGGTATTCCGTTACAGTTGAACAAATATATGCTGTTTGTGTTATTGACTGCTGTAATTTCAGGAGGCGAACCGCTGCTGGACAGAGCATATGCCGCAATCAAAATGCACGATTAGCTTAACGTATATAGTTAAGTAAGAGAAATCGCTAAAGAAATGTGACGACACTATGAAGATTAGCACTCAACAGTTGACAGTGCTAACAATTACGCCTATACTATAGATGTAAGCAGAGATGAGATTATAGTTAAGGCTTACAGAGAGTAGAAAATGAGGAGGTGTGATAGAATGTTACCTGCAATTTTTGGAGAAAACGTATTTGATAATTTTATGAATGACTTTGATCGTGACTTCTTTAGACGCTGGGATGCATCGAAGCTCATGAGAACCGATGTTAAAGAAACAGAAGGTGGATATGAGCTAAAGGTGAATATGCCGGGGTTGAAGAAGGAAGATGTAAGTATCAAGCTTGATCAGGATTATCTTACGATTTCAGCTAATGCAAAGTCATCTGATGATGAAAAGGATGATAATGGTAAGTATGTAAGAAGAGAACGCTATTATGGAAGCTATCAGCGTCAGTTCTACTTGGGAAAGGGCGTAAAGCAGGAGGATATACATGCAAGCATGGCAGATGGCGTGTTAACATTGGATATCCCAAAGCGAAACCGGCAGGAGCTTGACAATTCACGTGTTATTGAGATTGAAGGATAGTGTAACATAAGAAGCACAAATGATTGTATAACTTCTTAAAGGTGTAAAATTAAAAGTGACAAGATGAGTAGCCGGGGCGGTTAGCTTCGGCTGCTTGTCTGATATAATATAGTTCATTAAAGAAATGATTTAATAATGCAGGTTCCAAAATAACGGAATGATGAAATGATACATAGAATTATGATATACTGACTATAAAAATCTTGACATGACATGATGGTTAGTATAAAATAAGGAAGTCGCGAACGTGGGAAGATGTTCCGAGGTAGCTCAATGGCAGAGCAACCGGCTGTTAACCGGTAGGTTGTGGGTTCGAGCCCCACCCTCGGAGCCATTGATTTTGTGCCGGAATGGCGGAATTGGCAGACGCCCGGGACTTAAAATCCCGTGAGAAGTGATTCTCGTACCGGTTCGACCCCGGTTTCCGGCACCAATAATTAAATATCGCGGGGTAGAGCAGTTGGTAGCTCGTCGGGCTCATAACCCGGAGGCCGCAGGTTCAAGTCCTGTCCCCGCAACCAACGAAATTTAACCGTAGGCTGATGTCTGCGGTTTTTTAGTGCAATGGATTAAACAGTGGCGTATTGCCGGTCTTTTGTGGCTTATAGGACAAAAAACGTGTTACAAAACCGCTATAGCCATTGAAATTTCAATGGCTATAGCGGTTTTATCTTTTTTGAAAGAAGATAGAGGGTGGACAAAAAACGTGTTTAGAATGCTTGTTAACAGTTGAAATTTCAACATGTATTGGCGTTATATCTTTCTGAGAATGAATTATCGGGAGGATACCGAATGAAGAGCGTTAATTGTCCATATTGTGGAGCCAAATGTATCAGACATGGAAAGAATAGTTCAGGTACGCAGAGATGGTTTTGCCCTGAGTGCAAGTCATCATTTACACCTAAAATCGATAACTCTTCAAAGCAATTAAATATGTTCCTGAAGTGGTTGTTTGGACGAAGCACTCAAGCGAATATGCCGGGTGGAGGCAGAACATTTCGTAGAAATACGGTAAAGTTCTGGAACCTGTGGCCTATGCCTCCTGTCATTGAGGACAAGAAAGACGTATTGTATTTAGACGGCATATATCTTGCCAGAAAGGCATGTGTATTGATCTGCTGTGATGACAAACATGTACTTGGATGGTATCTATGCAGATATGAGCATTCCGGTGCCTGGAAGGCATTGATGTCTAGAATAGAGGAACCTGTAATGGTGGTGTCTGATGGAGGCTCTGGTTTTAATAAGGCACTTCGTAAAACGTGGCCTCATGCGAGACACCAAAGGTGCCTGTTTCATGTGTTTTCACAGATAAAACGATATACGACAACGCGGCCTAAAACCCTTGCAGGGATTGAGTTATACACACTTTCAAAGGATCTGCTGAAGCTTGATACCAAAGAGGAAGCAGAGAAATGGACAGAAAGATTTGTGGAATGGATGAGCAAGTACAACAAATTCCTGAGCCAGATGTCCCGTGACGAAAACGGAAACTGGAGATACACACATGAAAGGTTGTTAAAGGCACAGCGCTCCATTGTAAGGCTGATAAAAGAAAACAGCATGTTCACATATCTGGATGAGCAGTTAAGTCAGGAAATAGATGAATTGCCGTCAACGAATAATCGGATCGAAGGAGGCGTCAATTCGAGGATAAGAGCATTGCTCCGGGACCATAGAGGGTTATCTGTCGAAAGAAGAATAAAAGCGGTCTTCTGGTGGTGTTATATGCACTCACCGGAGCCGCTTTCTGTGTCTGAAATATTGAGAGTGATGCCCACAGACAAGAGCATTTCAGATATATACGAAAGAATTTCGGATAGCGAAAAACGCACCTCAACTATCCCTATGTGGGGTGATGCTATCGTCTGGAGTGAACTCCATAGAGAGGACAATTATCCTTCTTACTGGGATTAGCAAAACACGTTTTTTGTCCTATAAGCCGTAAAACGGGGGATGCGTAACTGCATCCCCGCGTTTTCTGTATGGTGTTATATCTCCTGAGCCAGGATTTATACAATACCCTGCATCATCATAGCATCTGCAACTCTCTCGAATCCGGCGATGTTAGCGCCTGCTACGAGGTTCTCACCGAGGTCATACTTAGCGCAAGCTTCCTCTGTGATCTTGAAGATGTGAACCATGATGTTCTCGAGCTCATCGTATACCCTCTCCTTGTTCCAGATGAGGTGCTCAGCGTTCTGTGCCATCTCGAGGCAAGAGCAAGCAACTCCACCGGCGTTAGCAGCCTTGGAAGGAGCAACCACACAGCCGTTCTCCATGAGGTACTGAACAGCCTCGTTAGTTGTAGGCATGTTGGCACCTTCGATGAGATATCTGGCACCGTTAGCAACCATTTCCTTAGCCCAATCCATGGTGATATCGTTCTGCATAGCGCATGGCATGTACAGATCAGCCTTAACTTCCCAAGGTCTCTTGCCGGGGATAAACTTAGCGTTAGGGAACTTATCTACGTAAGGAGCGCAAATATTCTTGCCGGAGTTACGTAGCTCAAGAAGTGTTTCGATCTTCTCCGGAGTTGTGATACCTTCCTCGTCGAGGATGTATCCGTCCGGTCCGGAGATCGTAATTGGCTTAGCACCTAGCTCAACAAGCTTAGTGATCGTTCCCCAGGATACGTTACCGAATCCGGAAACAACAGCAGTCTTACCCTCGAGGGAATCACCAAAGTGCTTGAGGACCTCTCTAGCGAAGAATACGATACCGAAACCGGTAGCTTCGGTTCTTCCGTTTAGTCCGCCGTTCGTAGTTCCCTTACCGGTCCAAGTTCCATCGTACTGGTTAGTGATTCTCTTGAACTGACCCATCATATATCCGATCTCTCTGCCGCCTACACCCATGTCTCCGGCAGGAACGTCTGTGTTAGGTCCGATATGTCTGTAAAGCTCTGTTATAAAGCTCTGGCAGAATCTCATAACTTCTGCATCCGACTTGCCGGCAGGATCGAAGTCAGAGCCGCCCTTGCCGCCTCCGATTGGAAGACCTGTTAGAGAATTCTTGAAAATCTGCTCGAAGCCGAGGAATTTGAGGATTCCCGGATATACGTTAGCCTGGAATCTTAGACCACCCTTGTATGGTCCGAGAGCGCTGTTGAACTGCACTCTATAGCCTCTGTTAACCTGAACCTCGCCATTGTCATCAACCCAAGGAACTCTGAAGGAAATCATTCTTTCAGGCTCAATAAGTCTCTTAACCAGACCGGCCTTCTCATACTCAGGATGAGCTTCGAGAACCGGCTCGATAGATGTTAGAACCTCTTCTACAGTCTGAAGGAACTCAGGCTCGTTAGGATAGTTCTTCTTGGCAATGTCGATGTACTTCTGTGAAATATTAGCCATTTTAAACTCCTTACAAAAAATACAATTAAAAATGCATTAAATTTGATGCACAGGCATCATACAAATGAATTTTAGCACTCGTATATGAAGCTGTCAACGTGTATACAATATCTTGCAACGTAGTAATAACAAGGGCTTGAGAGAAGGCGTATCACAATTGACAAAAAAATTTGATTATTTTGCAAGAAATTAATTGACGCTGAATTTAAAATATTTAATATCACACAAAATTTTGCAGATTTGCTTGTGGTTTTTTGTGATTTTCCGATGTATAACAGTGCGCGTTATACATGATTAAGGTTAGTCAAACGTTGGGCGCTGTGATAGAATTAAACTCTAATATTTTTATTTTGTCATAGAAGAAAGTTGAGAAAAATGGATCTGAGCAGACTTAATAGAGAGCAACAGGAAGCGGTCAGATATACTGAAGGGCCGCTGCTTATACTGGCCGGTGCCGGCAGCGGTAAGACGACGATGATGACTCATCGCGTAGCCTATATGCTGGAGCAGGGAGTGCCGCCGTATAACATTCTGGCTGTCACGTTCACGAACAAGGCTGCAGGTGAAATGAAAGATAGAATAGAAGCGTTGACCGGAATAGTCCGTGGCATGTGGGTGATGACATTCCATGCTATGTGTCTGCGCATACTCAGGAATCACGGTGAAGTGATCGGATATAATAATGGGTTTTCGGTGTATGACGAATCGGACAAGAAAGCTTTGCTCAAGAGGATAGTAAAGGAACTCAAGATTGATGAAAAAATATATTCGATATCATATCTTGCGAGTGTAATCAGCTCGTGTAAGGAATCTGAGGAAGACCCGGAGACGTACGTCGAACAAAACCCCATGAATTTCAAGGCTGAGACTGTAGCAAAGGTGTATGAACAGTACATGTATGAGCTCAAACAAAATAACGCTATGGATTTTGACGACCTGTTGTGGAATGCTGTGAAGGTGCTCGAGGCTAGTGACGAGGTGCTCGAATATTATCAGAGAAGATTCCGGTATATAATGGTCGATGAATATCAGGATACCAACTATTTGCAGTATAAGATCATTCACGCGCTGGCGAGCAAAAGCCACAACCTCTGCGTGGTCGGAGACGACGACCAGTGCATATATCAGTGGCGAGGAGCGGATATTAGGAACATTCTGGATTTTGAGAACGACTTTCCGGAGACCAAGGTTATCAAGCTGGAGCAGAATTACAGATCGGATGCCAATATTCTGGAGCTCGCGAATTCCGTAATAGTCAATAATAAGAATCGCAAGGCCAAGGCCCTGTGGACAGATAAGGCTGCCGGCAGAAAGGTCACTTACAGACGACTTGAAGACGAGCAACGCGAGGCGTGGTATATCGGCGGCGAGATCCAGCGCTTACATGATGACGAAGGTATTCCGTTCAATAAAATGGCCATCCTGTATCGCAAGAATGCGCAGTCACGTCCTTTTGAAGAAAAGTTTTCATTTAGAGGTATCCCATACAGAGTGCTTGGAGGCACCAGATTCTACGATCGCAAGGAGATCAAAGATGTAATGGCGTACATGCACCTTGTCGACAATCCATGTGATGATGTGGCTATGACCAGGATCATCAATGAACCGAAGCGTGGAATCGGTGCAAAGAGCTTAGGGGGCATAGTCTCCTACGCGAAGGCGTACAGGATAAGTATATTTGAGGCACTCAAGGAACCGGAGGTGGTTGGAGCGCTGTCCGGGAAAGCTCAGACGGCAGCTGCCAATCTGGTTGATATGCTTGATGAATTGCGGGCAGAACAGGAAAACATGGAGCTGGCGGATGTATACGACAACCTGCTTAGACGTTCTGAATATCTCGCCGCGCTCGAGGCAGAGGACACCGTAGAAGCTGACGCACGCATAGAGAACATCCTTGAACTCCGTTCAGTAATCGTGGAATTTGAGAACAAAGCAGAGGGTGCAATTTTAACCGAACAGGAGGAAGAGTTCAAGGAGGAACGTGACAGACTTAGAGCCGAAGGCTTTGATGTAAAGGAGCCAACTCTTATGCAATCGTTCCTGGAGAGGATAGCGCTTCTGTCCGATATTGATAATCGCGATGACAATGAGGAAGCTGTAATCATGATGACGCTACACAGTTCCAAGGGCTTGGAATTTCCGGTCGTGTTCATGCCGGGTATGGAGAACGGTATATTTCCGGGCGCGGCAGCGATGGATGATCCCGGCAAGATGGAAGAGGAGCGCAGACTTTGCTACGTTGGAATTACCAGAGCTAAGCGCAAGCTGTATCTGACAAGTGCTGAGATGAGAATGCTGTACGGCAGGACGGACTACACCGTTGAATCGGAATTTATGCGGGAGATGAATGTGGATTTGCTGGAGGGCGATCCAACGGCGATCCAGAGAGCTGCTGCGGGTGGAGGCTTTCTGGGCGATGACGGCTTGTTTGGGACCAGGGAATTCAAAGGAAGATACGAGGGCAGCGCGGATGGCTACGATGCCGGCTTCACCAAGCCTTTTGATGCGCTGAAATTTGCCAGGAAGCAGGCATCCAAGGGTATCAGCAACGAGGGCTTTGAGGCAGGAGACAGGATTAGTCATCCTAAGTTCGGCGAAGGGCTCCTGATCGACCAGGATGCCAAGACGTTGACCATCGCCTTTGATTCTGTCGGGATCAAGAAGCTCGGCAAGGGTTTTGTCAAGCTTATCAAGGTCGAATAGCCTAGTTTGCTTGTTAGATAAACTATGGCATAGCATAAGCTGCAGCTTAGCACAAATTACGGTGCAAAATACAACTAAGGCAGCAGACAGGACTGGAAAAAGAGGAAAACATGAATCTTGAGAACAAGAAGAATCGAATAGATGAGCTGATAATCACGCTCAACAAGGCTTCGGCGGCTTACTACGACGAGGCAAGTGAGATTATGAGCAATTACGAATACGATGCGCTATATGATGAGCTCGAAGCGTTGGAGCGAGAGACCGGATACACGCCGAATGACAGTCCGACGAGGAATGTCGGCTACACAGTGCAGTCGGAGCTGCCTAAAGAGAGACATGCAAGCCGCATGCTCAGTCTGGACAAGACTAAGAGCCGTGATGAGCTGGCTGCGTGGCTGGGCGAGCACGAGGGCCTGCTCTCGTGGAAGCTTGATGGGCTGACGGTCGTGCTGACCTACGATGCAGGAAGGCTTACCAAGGCAGTAACACGCGGCAATGGCGACATAGGCGAGGTTATAACGCCTAACGCACTTGTGTTCGCAAATGTGCCTAAGCGGATAGCTTATACGGGACACGCGGTTATTCGCGGTGAGGCCGTTATCACCTACGAGGAATTTGAGAAAATCAACGAGGCTATAGATGACGCAGATGCCAAGTACAAGAATCCTAGAAACCTCTGCAGCGGCAGCGTGCGTCAGCTCAACAGCAAGATTACCGCGGAGCGCAATGTCAGGTTCTACGCTTTCACACTTAGTGAGGCTGCAGGTGTTGATTTTGCAGACCTCAGGTCCAATCAAATGGAGTGGATGAGCGCGCAGGGCTTTGACGTCGTCGAATACGTCAAGGTCGACCGGCACAGCATACCGGATGCTATCGAGAGATACGCCGAGAGGGTGCAGAGCTTCGAGCTGCCTTCTGACGGCCTTGTGCTAACGCTTGAGGATCTGCGATATGCAGCTACGCTTGGCACTACTGCAAAATTCCCTCGCGACTCGCTCGCTTTCAAATGGGCGGATCAGCAGGCGGAGACTGTTCTCCGAGACATCGAATGGAGCCCGTCGCGCACGGGACTTCTCAATCCGATAGCGATATTTGACCCGGTTGAGCTCGAAGGCACAACAGTTAAGCGCGCATCAGTGCACAACCTCAACATCATGGAGTCATTGGAATTAGGCATCGGAGATATAATCACCGTCTACAAGGCGAACATGATTATTCCTCAGATTGGTGACAACCTCACCAGGAGCAGCCATATAGAGCTGCCTTGCCACTGCCCGGTGTGCGGCGGCGATACAGAGGTTAAGGTCATGACCGGAACCAAGGTTCTTACATGTACCAATCCGGCTTGCCTGGCCAAGCAGGTCAAGAGATTTTCGCTATTCGTATCGAGAGATGCGCTCAATATAGAAGGCTTATCGGAGCAGACCTTGCTCAAGTTCATAGGACTGGGGTATATCAAATCGTTTGCAGATATATTTCGCCTTCATGAGCACAGAGATGAAATTGTGGAGCTCGACGGCTTTGGTGAAAAGTCATACGATAAGCTTGCCGCATCGATTGAAAAGGCTCGCCATACTGTACCGGCTAGGATTCTGGCGGCTGTCGGAATCCCCGGCATTGGCGTGGCAACTGCAACACAGGTCGCAAAGACTTACGAAAATAAATGGCGCAAGATTGCTGCCCTGACTTACGATGAGCTGATCACAATCGACGGTATCGGTGAAGTGTTGGCGAGAGATTATGAAGCTTTCTTTGCAGATGAACACAACAAGCAGGTTCTGTCCGATTTGATCGGAATGCTGGATATAGATGAGAGCTACGAAGCTGCCGGAAATGAACTGACCGGATCGATATTCGTAATAACAGGCAATCTGGAGCATTACAAGAGTCGCACCGAGCTCAAGAAAGAAATAGAAGCGCAAGGCGGCAAGGTTGGCAGCAGTGTCAGCAAGAACACGAGCTATCTGGTAACCAACAACCCCAATTCAGGGTCATCTAAAAACAAGTCTGCAGCGGAGCTGGGCGTCGAGATAATCACCGAGGACGAAATAAGGGCGATGCTCGGGTATTAGGGGGTTATCGTAAGGCTTATTTAGATATATAATGAGTAAGTTGCAATTATAATTTTTAGAAAGCAGAGGAGGGCCAATGGAAAATAACAATCTGATTGACCAGGAACAGGCTTTCGAAGAAAGCAGAGATAAAATCTTTGAACTGCTGGCAGAGAAGAAATATTTCCGCTGCAGAGATGAACTCCTCAAATTCAACGAAGTAGATATCGCCGAGCTGCTCGAGGATGTGATGGAAGAGTACGACATGCAGAATGCCGTCATCTTGTTCCGCACGCTACCGAAGGACATTTCTGTCGAGGTATTTGCAAACTTTGACGTTGACGACCAAGTTGAGATTATCAATATTATCACCGATCCCGAGATCAAGTACATCATCGATGCGCTGGATTTCGACGACATGATAGACGTGCTCGAGGAGCTGCCTGCCAATATCGTGGATAAGATTCTCGACAAGACACCAAAAAACGAACGCAGACAGATAAATACCTTCCTCATGTACAAGGAATATAGTGCCGGCTCGCTGATGACCCCGGATTATATCAATCTGCGCAAGAACATGACGAGACGTGAGGCACTCGACCACATACGCGATGTCGGAATGGATTCAGAGACGATTTATTCCTGCTATGTGCTGGATGGCGGACGCAAGCTCATAGGTGTCTGCTCACTCAGGAGCCTTGTGCTCGCTGACGAGAATACCAAGGTCTCAGACATCATGCGTGATGACATTATTTATGCTCATGTCGATGACGATCAGGAAGAGACGTCTGAGCTGTTCAAAAAATATGGCTTCATCGCTATTCCGGTAGTTGACAACGAGGAGCGACTCGTCGGTATCATCACGTTTGACGACATCCTGGATGTAATTGAAGACGAGAGCACAGAGGATATGGAACGTATGGGAGGTGTCATCGACAATCAGGATAGGGATTACCTCGATACCCCGGTATTGGTGCATGTCAAGGCGCGCTTGCCATGGTTGCTCGTTCTGATGTGTTCGTATGTATTTACAGGCGGAATGATAGCCAGCTTTGAGGCTTCTCTGTCAGCGGTAATCGCACTGGTAGCATACATGCCTATGCTGATGGGAACCGGAGGTAACTCAGGCACGCAGTCCTCGACCGTTATCATCACCGGTATGGCGACAGGTGCTCTGGAGCTGTCGGATATACTCAAGGTCCTGTGGAAGGAATTCCGCATAGGTATCATCGTCGGTATCTGCGTCAGCGTACTCAACTATTTCAGAATAGTATTGTTCGATCACAATGGCTCGCTGGTTGCACTGACAGTATGCTTCTCGATGGTGCTTATCGTAGTAATCGCAAAGTGCATTGGCGCGCTGCTCCCGATGATCGCCAAGAAGATCGGTATCGACCCTGCGCTCATCGCCGGGCCTATGATGGCTTCACTGACCGATATGGTTGCGCTGGGTACATACTTTACGATGGCTCGGATAGTGCTCAAGATATAGAATATTTTTACGATAATAACGGTAATATATGTAACAGGAATAAGGAAAATAAGTAGTATAGAGATAATATAAATATATTGGGAAATGCATGTTGACTATATTTCAAATATTTCAAAACCGATAATTAGTCAGGATATTTTGTTTTATATATCAACGTAATTGCTTAATTAGCTATATTAGCTACCAGAATTTAATTGCAGGAGGACATGGTGAATACTAACAACTATGCTGAGCTGGCCGAAAGGGCTCGCAGAATCAGAATCAACGCTCTCAAGGCAATTCATGCTGCAAAATCCGGACATCCGGGTGGATCGCTGTCGGCTGCCGACATTATCGCAACTCTGTATTTTGAGGTGCTCAATATTGATCCCCAGGAGCCTGATAAGGCAGATAGAGATAAATTCATAATCTCGAAAGGTCACGCTGTTCCGGCTCTCTACGCAGCTCTCGGAGAGAGAGGCTTCTACGATGTAGATGACATGATGACGCTGAGGCAGGTTGACAGCAGATTCCAAGGGCATCCCAACATGCACAAGGTGCCGGGTATCGAGATGTCTACCGGTTCTCTGGGTCAGGGCTTCTCGGCGGCGGTCGGTATGGCGATAGCCGGTAAGATCGATAATAACCCCGGCAGGGTATATGTCCTGGCTGGAGATGGAGAGCTTCAGGAGGGGATCGTGTGGGAGGCTGCTATGCAGGCTGCACACAGACATCTCGATAACCTGGTTGCAATCGTTGACCTCAATGGATTGCAGATTGACGGCAAGGTTAGCGATGTCAAGGAGGTCGGCCCGGTAGATGAGAAGTTCAAGAGCTTTGGCTGGAACGTAATAGTGGTTGATGGACACAGTTATGATGAGCTTATTAGAGCTTTTGCGGAGGCTAAGGAGTGTAAGACTGCTCCAACTGCTATCATCGCACATACACACAAGGGCAAAGGCGTATCGTTTATGGAAGATAATGCAGGATGGCACGGCAAGGCTCCCGGTGATGAGGAGCTGGCTACTGCAATTGAAGAGCTTGGAGGTGACAATTAATGGCAGATAAGATCGCAACTAGAGCTGCATACGGAGAATTCCTGGTAGAGAAAGGCGCTGTACGCAGGGATCTTGTCGTAATGGATGCTGACCTGTCAGGTTCGACCAAGACAAAGGGCTTCGCGCAGGCTTACCCGGAGAGATTTATTAACTGCGGAATTGCAGAGCAGGACCTCATGGCGGAGGCGGCGGGCATCGCGCTGTCCGGACATGTGGTGTGTGCCAGCACATTTGCAATGTTCGCTACGGGCAGAGCATACGAAATTATCAGAAATTCTATAGGATATACTCATGCAAATGTAAAGGTGTGCGCTACTCATGCCGGGATCACGGTCGGCGAGGACGGTGCCAGCCATCAGACCTTTGAAGACATCGCTCTTATGAGAGAGATTCCGGGTATGACTGTTGTAAATCCGGCTGACGCTGTAAGCGCCAGGAAGCTGCTCGACGAGGTTGTTGATACTGACGGCCCTGCTTATGTAAGGTTGGGCAGATCCGGGGTGCCGGTGATTTATGGAGATGATGCAGACATCAAGGTTGGAAAGGCTAACACTGTGCGCGAGGGTACAGATGTGACAATCATTGCTACAGGCATCATGGTAGCAGATGCTCTTGAAGCAGCTGATGAACTGGCTGCAAAGGGAGTTTCAGCTCGCGTAATAGATATGCACACCATCAAACCGATAGATAGCGATGCTATCATCAAGGCTGCTGCCGATACCGGCAAAATCGTAACAGCAGAGGAACACTCTGTAATCGGCGGACTGGGCAGCGCAGTTGCTGAGGTTCTGGTGCAAAATGAGCCGGTGAAGGTAGCGATGGTCGGACAGAAGGATACTTTCGGAGAGTCGGGCAAGCCGGATGAGCTGAGAGCAAAGTACGGCCTGACAAAGGCAGATATCATTAATGCAGTGACAAACACTCTTGAGTAAGAGAACGTCACTTGTGACGCTGTATTTACAAGGAATTGAGAAATATGAGCCGTGCTTACGTGATGAAATCTTCACATGTGCACGGTTTATTTATAAACTGAATCTATATGCAACTATAAATTTTGGTTATTATAGGTAAATATTTGCCGAAAAAATATTTAAATACAACAATATTAATTTACATTGTGATGAATAAGTGATACAATGTGTACTGTTAAAAACGAATTTGAATCCGATGTGTTCAGGTTCGGGCGCAAATGGCGGACTGCGGTATACGCAATGTATAAGCTAGTTGCTTGCAATTATCATTTTATTACTTTAGGAGGTTTTTTAAAATGGAAACTACATCAAGAAAACTCCCTTTTGGCTTTTATGTTTGCGCACTTTCGTTTACATTCGAGAGACTTGCATACTATACGGCTAAATACGGGATGGCTATCTTCCCCGTACTGGCAGTGGCAAAGGGTGGATTAGGCTTGACTCATGCTGAAGGAGCTCTCCTATCATCATGGTTCGTAGCATTCACTTATATCACTCCAGTTATCGGAGGTATTGTTGCTGATAGATGGATTAGTCCAAGGATTCTTGTGCCGGTGGGTGAAATACTTATGGGATTAGGATACCTTGTAGCATGGCAGGCTACCGGTAAAGGTTCATTGCTTCTTTGTATTCTGCTTGTAGCTATCGGTACAGGATTCTTCAAGGGTAATGTTTCTGGTATCAACGGACGTCAGTTTACAGATGAGCAGATGCTTAATAAGGTATTTTCACTACAGTATTCATTTGTTAATATCGGCTCTTTCTTAGGTACTACATTCCTTGTACTTGTGGGAACCACATATGGTTATAGAGCAATGTTTCTTGTTTGCGGATTGTTCTTATTCCTTGACACTGCATGGTGGTTATTTGGAGTGAGATTCCTTCTTAATGATGCTGGAAAGAAACCATTCCTCAATAACAGTGCGGTAGTGGATACGGCAGAAAAAGCCGTTGAGAAGAGTCCGCTAACAAGGTCAGAGAAGAAAAGAGTTACAGCAATTTTAATAGTAACTATTTTTTCAGGAATTTTCTGGTTGTTCTGGTACATGGTTTATATGCCTGTGTATTACAATTTCGGTCCTGTTGAACAGGGCGGAAAAGGTTGGGCAAACTGGGCAATAGGCAACTGGACAATGCCTACATCTTGGTTTGACTCTGCAAATGGTCTGTTCTGCATCATCCTTTGTCCTGTATTCGCTGCAATTTGGGAGAGAATGTCAAGACGAGCAAAGGGAGATTGGAGTATGTGGAGAAAAACAGCGATCGGAATTCTTCTACTTGGTATCTGCATTGTATCAATGGTATTTGCAGCTATAATGGCTAAAGAAGGTAAGGGAACACCAGCAGGTATTTGGATTATTGTTCTAACTTCTCTTCTTATGACAGTTGGTGAAGTAGTATTTTCTCCACTTGGAAATGCTTTTATTTCGGAGTATTCTCCTAAACAACTACTTGGAACTCTTCTGGGAGTATGGCCGGTTGTAATCTTCTTTGCAGGTCTTGGATATGGACCTCTATATAACTTCTTAGCTAAGTACTCATTTATTAAAGCATATGGGGCTGTTGCTATAATAATTATTGCTTGCGGATTAGTAATGCTTGCAGTTGATAAGAAGTTCATGAACCTTGTTAAGGGAGATAATTAGTACCTTATCTTATTTGTAAACTGTTATATAACGATTGTGAAATAGAGGACAACTGTGTTGGTAAAACCCGCTGTAGCTGTTGGAATTTTAACGGCTACAGCGGATTTATCTTTTTTGAAAGAAGATAGAGGATGGACAAAAGCGTAGTCGCAGTTACAAAATACTTTCAGAGAGATAAACGTACTTCATCTATATCAACTGAGGGTTATGTTGCAGTCTTGAGAGAGCTACACAAGGCACCTGAGTCTTATAGTTATTTGAATTAGCCACCAATTTCTTTATTCTATAAACCTAGAAAAGAACTAGTAATACACTTGACTTATGATATAAAAATGATATCATGATGTTGCAAGATGGAATGACTTAACGTATACTTGGCTGATTTTTGTCAGGAGGTGTTGGCATGGATACTAAGAAGAGAATTGCATATTTATTGGTAGTGGGAATCGTGTTGATCTTTGTCAGGAATCGACTAGGATCATATATGCCACAGTTTGCTTCGCTTGGTATTGCAATAATACTTACCATAGTGTCTATTGGACTGTTGATAGTGGAAAAGAGACTTGACCTACCTTTTTTTTATGGATATGCTCGCCACTGGGATGGTGGATACTTAATCAACAGTGCATTCCTGTTGGGGTTGGCGACATTTTTCTATGCAGTGACAATGACATATGGTGTGATTGCTTTAGTGCTTGAGACAGCGATATACCTGCTGCTGTGTGAGGTAATTAAGACCCACGTGACAGATTCGGCTAAACAGTGACAGTAAAACGGACTTTGTTTCGGATTTGAATTGGTAAGTCTAAATCGATAAGTATAAGATGATAATATGATCAAGGCATAAGGGTGCTGCTACTGCGGGCGGCATCCTTATGCCTTATCTGTTTAAGAATTGATGAAAATATCTGCATAAATATACTATTAAGCTAAAATAAATACAGAATAACTATTGAACTGATGACAGATAAGTGATACCATAAATCCACTGTTAGATAAGTATAGGAGTAAGGAAATTGAAATGGGAGCTTATTTAAAAGGTTTTCTGGTTGCTTGTCAGGGAATTCCGGCAACGGTGTTTGTAAGTGTATTATCTGTCATAATCGGTTCGGCAGCAGGTTTGCTGCTGGCGCTGATGCGGACATCCAAGAGCAAGGTGCTCAACTGGATTTCCAAGGTATATGTTGATATAGTGAGAGGCACACCTATGGTTGTGCAGGCGTTAATATTTGCGTACGGCATACCTCAGTTTATGCAGGCGCACGTGTTATACTTCAAGTGGGCCAATCTGATTATCCCGGCCATCATCGTTTGCGGACTCAACAGTGCGGCGTATATGTCTGAGGTTATCAGGAGTGGAATTCAGGCAGTTGATAAAGGGCAGATGGAGGCGGCAAGATCGCTCGGCATGAGCAAGTCGATGGCTATGAAGCTTATCATCATTCCTCAGGCTATCAAGATTATCCTGCCTGCAGTCGGCAACGAGTTCGTAACGCTTATCAAGGAGACCTCAGTACTCAGCTTCGTCGGAGTAGTTGAGATCCTGCGTAAGGGAACTCTTCTCAATGCCGCTACTTATCAAGCGTTCCCGGCATACATAGGTGTTGCTCTTGCATATATGCTCCTGACGATCCCGCTGTCCAAGCTTATAGGTGTGATGGAGAACAGGAGCAAGAATCCAAGGCAGGCAGTGGAGCTGATAGACGAAGAACCGGCGCTCGAAGGGGAGGCAGCGTAATGATAGAGATTAAGAATTTACACAAGTCATACGGGAGTAATGAGGTTCTCAAGGGCATTGACCAGACCGTTAGCGAGGCGGAGGTGCTCTGCATCGTCGGCCCGTCCGGTTCCGGCAAATCCACCATGCTCAGATGCATCAACCTGTTAGAGGTTCCGACATCCGGAGAGGTGTTCATAGATGGAGAGCTCGTTACTCAGCAGAATATCAACGAGATTAGAACCAAGATGGGAATGGTATTCCAGAATTTCAACCTGTTCCCTCATATGACGGTTCTGGATAACATCACCTGTGCTCCGATTAACGTCAAGGGTGTGAGCAAAGCGGATGCAGAAGCTAAGGCTATAGAACTCTTGACAAGGGTAGGCCTTGCGAATAAAGCAAATGCATACCCACGCTCCTTATCCGGCGGACAGCAGCAGCGTGTCGCTATTGCGAGAGCTTTGGCTATGGATCCCGAAATCATGCTTTTTGATGAACCTACATCGGCATTAGACCCTGAGATGGTCGGAGAAGTGCTTGACGTAATGAAAAATTTGGCCAAGGAAGGTCTGGCGATGATTGTCGTCACTCACGAGATGGGCTTCGCCAAAGAGGTTGCCGATAAGGTAATCTTTATGGATGGCGGAGTGATTGTGGAACAGGGTACACCTGAGGAAGTACTTGTAAATCCTGCAGAGGAGAGAACCAAGAACTTCTTATCAAAGGTGCTAAGTTAATCGGCAAGAGCCGATCCGGCTTTGAGAATTTTGCAGATGAATAAGATGAAATATAAGCTGTGCTTCATATTTCATATAAAGTGTGCGTTTATTGCTTATATTATAGATGATATTTTTAGAAATATTGCAGATATATTGTAGCTGAGAAACTTCACGCAACTACATTTTGCGCCATTTAGCGGTTATGTGAAGCTTGTAGCCCCAAATAGTGATTATTTAGCACGGTATAAGGATTCTATGCCGTGCTTTTGTAATGCTTTCAGTTTATTTTTAAGTACTTCTGGTGTATAATGTTACAATATGTTGGTGGGTCTAGGAGGTCATATGATCGAATTTAGAAATGTAACTAAAAATTACGGCTCGAATGTCGGACTGGAGAATGCAACTGTCCGCATCGAGAAGGGCGATTTCGTGTTCCTTGTAGGACCGAGCGGCGCAGGCAAGACTACATTCGTCAGACTGATACTTAATGAGATAAGCGCAGACAGCGGCTCCATAGCTGTCGCCGGCAAAGATATAACGAGACTCTCCAGGAGAGAGGTGCCGGAGTTGAGACAGAAGATAGGTATGGTATTCCAGGACTTCAGATTGCTTGAGAAGAAGACGGTATATGAGAATGTTGCCTTCGCGATGGAGGTAGTTCATGCCAGGCGCAAGGATATCAGGAAGCAGGTTCCTTATGCGCTTGATCTCGTAGGCATTCTCGACAAGAGGAATAGATATCCCAATGAGCTGAGTGCAGGTGAGCAGCAGCGTGTCGGCATTGCGCGAGCTATCGTCAATAATCCGCGTGTACTTATCGCCGATGAACCTACCGGTAACCTCGATCCGGTTACGGCTATGGAGATTATGGGAATTCTGGATAAAATCAATCTCCGCGGCACTACAATTCTCATGGTTACACATGCCAAGGATATCGTTGACCAGATGAACAAGCGCGTTGTGGCTATTGAGGATGGACATATTGTCCGTGATGAGCATGGTCAGTATGGCTTCTATAACGACGAAGAATTTTACGACTACGACGAGGGGGTGGATCCATATGTTTTCTAGAGCGGGATACACACTCAAGCAGTCGATATCGCAGATAGGCCGTAACAAGGGTATGAACATTACAGCGGTTCTGGCTATTTCAGCTATGATGCTGATTCTGGGACTGTTCTTTGTAGCCTTTGTAAATGTAGACCTCTTTGCAAATGTCATCAAGCAGGACTACAATATCGTCGAGGTTTTCCTCAGCGATGACAATACAGATGCCGTCAACAGTGGCATTGAGAATCAGCTCAAGGCTATCAACGGCGTAGACAAAGTGGAATATCGCTCCAAGGCTGATGCAATCAAGGTCATGAAGAAAAGATGGGGAGACAATGGCTATCTGCTCGATAGTTTGACGGATAATCCGCTTCCAAATTCGTATCTGATATATGTCAAGGACAAGGGGGTTGCGGATAAGCTGTCCAAGACCGCGACATCGATCAAGGGAGTAGAGGATGTTAAGTATTATCAGGACACGGTGGAGAAGCTGCAGAGGATTACAAACTTCATCCAGACTGCTTCCATCATTACGATGCTGTTCCTGATTATCGTATCGGTTGTCATCGTGGCGAACACGATTAAGCTGACGGTATTTAACCGCTCCAAGGAGATTAGTATCATGAAATACCTCGGAGCTACGGACTGGTTCGTCAGAGGACCGTTCCTCATCGAGGGAATCATCCTCGGGTTCATATCGGCGGCGATATCCACGATACTTATGTATGTTATTTATTCGAGACTTATAGGGGTTGTCGGACCGGACATCATGAGGATGCTGTCAGTTCCGGTTGTTCCGACAGGATATCTGATTCCTAACGTAATGCTGATATTCATCGCACTGGGAGTTGGAGTAGGTACCTGTGGAAGTATTATCTCGATAAGAAGGTTCCTAGATAGATAAGGAGGATGCGCATGGCTAAGGTTAGTAAATCAAAGTATGTGGTAGTTCTGCTGCTCGTCTTGTCAATGGTAGTGACGACATTTGTGATGGCGACTGATTCGTACGCCACAACAGCTGCACAGAAGAAAAAGGAAGCTGCGGCAGCGGGTGAAAAGGCGGCTGATTTCAACGCAAAGGTTGGTGAAGCAACCAAGAAGGTGCAAGAACTGGAATCGAACATCAATTCTGCACAGGCTAATATTAACGCTACACAGTCCAAGCTGGAGGCCAAGAAGGCTGAGGTAAGCAGGCAGACTGAGGCTCTAAATTCGAGGCTCAGAGCTATGTACAAGACAGGTACAGCCGGGTTTATCAATATAATTCTCAGCTCAGACAATGTGAGCGAACTGATTACCAATGTCAGCATGGTGCAGAGAGTGCTATCTAATGACAAGAAGCTGCTCGGCTCACTTCAGAATGATTACAACGAGATTGATGCCCTCAAAAAGCAGCAGGTAGAGCAGGAGAAGGTCCTCAAGGATAACAAGAAGCAGGTTGAAGAGCTTCGCGATAAGTACAAGGGGCTGGCTGATGAGTACGCCAAGCAGCAGGATCAGCTCAATGCCGAGGGCGATAAGCTCGCTGCAGAGGCAATGGCAGCACAGGCAGCAGCTGAGGAGAAGCTCAGACAGCAGCAGGCGTCACAGCCTCAGTCACAGCCACAGAGCAAGCCATCCGGTGGCGGATCGAGTACCCCGGCTCGCCCAAGCACACCGGCCGCATCGTCGGGCGGCTACCAGTGGCCGGTTAGCGGTGGAACAATCACGTCACCGTTCGGATGGAGGGTTCACCCGATCTTCCATACCAAGAAGTATCACGACGGTGTAGACGTGTCAGGTCTTCCAACAGGTACGCCAATCAGATCGATTGCAAACGGTTATGTTACCAAGGCGTCGTACTACGGTGGATACGGAAACTGCGTAATGATTTCTATTGGAAACGGATATACGACTCTGTACGGACATATGAGCAGATTTGCGGTATCCAACGGTCAGTATGTAACTAAGGGACAGGTTGTCGGATATATTGGCAGCACAGGATGGTCGACAGGTCCTCACCTGCACTTCAGCCTGATCAAGAACGGAAGATACATTAACCCGATGAGTATATTCTAGAGTATGAACACAGATTTTTTTAAGAACACTCCGGTGCTGTACGAGTTATTAAGAATAAGAGGGATTGAAGGCGACGAGGAACTCAAGGAGTTCCTCTCCCCCAGTCCTAAGCTCGCATATGATCCATTCCTGCTAGCAAATATGCATGCGGGGGTGGATTTATTATTAGATGCGATATACAGCGGCTGCAAGATTGTAATCTACGGAGATTATGACTGCGATGGAGTCACTTCGACGGCACTTCTGATGAAGGTTATCGGGTCGCTCACCGACAACGTGACATATTACATCCCATCCAGACTGGATGAGGGGTATGGTCTTAACAAGACGGCAATAGACCGTATATATCAGGAAGAGGGTGAAGTGATAGTAACAGTGGACTGCGGTTCTGTTTCAGCCGAGGAGGTTTCTTATGCAAACAGCCTTGGCATAGAGACGATAGTAACCGATCACCACACGGTGAAGGATGTAGTTGCACCGGGGATAGTTATCAACCCCAAGAACCCGGGCGACACGTATCCATTCAAAGGCTTGGCCGGAGTAGGCGTTGCCTACAAGCTGGCACTTGCTCTCAGCCGCAGCTGCGATATACCCAGAAGCCTCATAACAGAAGTGCTTGAGCTGGTTGCAGTCGGAACTATCGCTGATATCATGCCTCTTGTAGATGAGAACAGGTCGCTTGTAAAATATGGACTCAGGCTGATGAGACTGGGCTTTAAGAACAAGGGCTTGCGCAGACTGACCGAGATGGCAGGGGTGGATTACAGCACTATGGATTCGACCAATGTTGCGTTCGCGATCGTGCCGAGGATTAATGCTGCAGGCAGGCTGGGAGACGCTTCTCTGGGAGTCGAGATGCTCCTATCGGATGACGATGATGATATAGAACGTCTGTGCACCAAGCTGATGGAGAATAATAAGAGGCGGCGTGAGCTGCAGCGGGAGGCGTATGAAAATTGCATCGGCACAGCGGAGCGCGAGCTGGAGCGCGGGGATTTCATCATGATTGAGGCTGAGAGTGCTCATGAGGGTATCCTCGGTATAGTGGCAGGGAATCTCAAGGAGAGATTTAACAGGCCGGTGGTCATCGTTTCTCCGAGCGATGGTCAGCTCAAGGGGACCGGCAGGTCGATAGACGTGATAGATCTGTACGCTCTGTTAAATAAGCACGCAGACTGCTTCGTTAAATTTGGCGGACACAGGACTGCATGCGGATTTACTATGAAGCCGGAAGTGCTCGAACACCTACGGATAACGCTCAATGAGGATGTGGCGGAGCTGCTTGCGGATAATGATGAGTTGTTTGACAGAAAAGTGGACACGGATATGGATATAGCTGTCCCGGATATAAGTCTTGACCTGGCAAAGGGGATAGAGCTGTTTGCGCCTTTTGGCGAAGGGAACCCGGAGCCTGTGTTTAAGCTCGACAGAGCGCAGGTTGTTGACTGGAGGTTCCTGTCAGACAACAAGCATGCCAGATTCTCGGTCATGCAGCGAGGCAGCGCGGTTCAGTGCATCCTGTTCAACAAGGCGATGGACGTGTACGGTTTGGTGACTGCAAATAGACCGCTGGATATATACGGCGTGATAGACGTCAATAGATGGAAGGATAGGGAGAATGTTCAAGTCAGGGTCATCAGCATTGAGGAAGCGTAGATTATATGTGGTGTCGTTTGCCGCAGGCTTTGGCACTGCGCTCGTTTGCGTTGCCTTTATTATGCATGTCATCCTTGGGGGAAGGCTGATATCACAGCACAAGCTTGACCGTTATGTCGCAGTGGATGATGAATTTGGACAGTACTATGATATGGAGAGGCTGATAAGCAGCAAATCGTACTATAAACGCAATAGCGAGGGTACCGGCAAGCTTATCGCCGGAGGCATCCTCAAGACGGTAGACGATAAATACGCAGAGTACATGACCGGCAAGGAATACGACGCTTTTGAGCGCAGGTATCTGAGCTCGTATTCCGGCGTGGGAGTTGCACTCAAGATGGATGAGAACAACAGGATAGTGGTAAGCAGGGTTCTGGCGGGAAGCGATGCTGAGCGTTCCGGTATCACCTCAGGAGATATTCTGCTCAAGATAGATAGTAAAAACGTCAAAAGCCTCGAAGATGCAGGCAACCTGATGAATGACGCCGCCGGTAGCGAGATTGAATTCACAATCTCGCGCAGCGGAGTAGTCAAGGAATACAAGCTCAACAGATCCAAGGTAGAAGACGATGGTATAACCTATGATGTTAAGGATTCAGCTGCCCATATCGGTTATGTGAGGATCAGTACTTTTCGGAAAGGCACAGCTAAGGCATTCAGATCGGCAGTCAGCGATCTCAAGGCTAAAGGCTGTGACAAGGTGGTAATCGACCTGCGCGGTAACACGGGCGGAGTAGTAGAGGAAGCGTTTGACACAGCGGATGAGGTGCTGGGAAAGGCGAAGCTTGGCAGAATTATTTCCAAGAGTAAGACTAAGACATATAGCTCCGATTCCAAGTCACAGAGCGTAAATGTGGTAGTGCTCGTTGACGGCGATACGGCAAGCGCTGCGGAGATATTTGCAGCAGCTGTGAAGGCGAACGAGGTGAAAATTGTCGGGAGCAGAACATACGGCAAAGGCGTAATTCAGACTGTGTTTAAGCTCAAGGGCGGAGCGGTTGTCAAGTTGACTACCGCAGAATACGTTGATCCGGATGGCAAGAAAATCAACAATAAAGGCATAGAGCCCGATATAAAAGCAGATTCAGGAGAACAGGCAGAGGGAGAAGCAATCCGGATTCTCACGGGTAAGCAGTAACGCAATTGTCAGGCTGCAAATCAGCTGTGTATATAAATTTGTGCATATAAATTATTGAAGCCATGAGCGACATAAAAGGTATATCTTGTAACGCGGAGGTTCCGATTATGTATTTATTCTACACAAATGAATACCGGAGGGGCAGGAAGCATAGCCGTGAGCTGCTCGCCAAGAGCATCACAATGCTGAATGAACAGCTCGCAAATGCTGAATCAACCGCTGACAGCAGCTCACCGGAGGATAACTCCGAGATCTGTCTGAGCAAGGAGCTTTACTGCATGTCGCAGGAGGAGCTCCTCATATATATCGAGAAGAATATCGAGGAAAATCAGAACGGAAAACCTTGTATCGCAGGTGTTCCGGATTACTCCATATCACATAGTGAAAATACTTGGGCAATAGCTTTTGCAGATGTCCCATGTGGACTCGATATACAGTATAATAGAGCTGTTAAGCTCATGCGCATAGCGGAGAGATTTTATGCCGAGGAAGAGCTGTTATATGTCAAGAGGCTCAATGCGCGAAAGGAAGATGAGTTTTTTCGCATCTGGGCGAGACACGAGGCTGTGATAAAGGCAGCCGGGGGCACCGTGTTTGACGAGGTTTCAAGCACACTTAACGATGAAGTGGTTTACTGCGGATGTATATGGCGTCTGTATGATGTTGATTTCGGGTGCAGAGGTAACGAGCCTGTGCCGAAGGCAGCAGTGGCTGTGAGGGGAGATTCAGCGCTTCGAAATGTTAATGACGTAAATCTTATCAGGCTGTAGTGTGAGAGAAATATTCGTGAGATAAGAGCTGCCAGTCTATAGCGCGAGTGAAATGTCAGGATATAAGAGCTGTCAGGCTGCAGTGTGGCGGTATACGAAAATTACGCACTTGATATATAAATCTAATTTTTAATCGCAATATAATAATCGGATAGCGGACATTTATGAGGGAAAAAAGAGGTGTAGGTGACGAAGCGATGCGGTTTCTATCGCACCGCATGCGCACGGAACAGGAGATGCGGCAGCATCTGTCAGAGAGAGAATATGATGAGTCGGAGATCGAAGGTGCTATAAGGGATCTCAAGACGCACCATTACATAGATGACTATGAATATGCGTTGGCTTTTTACCGCAATTCATACGAAAAGCTGCGCGGAGGCATGAGGGCTAAGCGTGAGTTGGAGCAAAAGGGTGTAGATGCGGTTGTTGCGGAAAATGCACTCGAGGACTACAGATACGAGGCGGGTATCGATGAGGTGGCGAATGCCAGACGTCTTGCGATTTATTCAGTCTACGGTTCGGAATATATTAACGGATGCGATTCGGATTTTATCGATGTGATAGCGAAATTCAAGGATATTGAAGGTGCTGAATATCTGGAAGAACGCAAGCTTGCATCGATAGCGAGAAAGCTCGAAGCGCGAGGGTACGCCTCAAGCGTGATTTGCAGGATTGTGTCGGAGGTGCGCGGCTGGAAGGTATAGTGCAGGAATGAGCCGCGGCACTGATTGTGAAGGCAATGATAGCATGATGCGCAGCCGGAAGGCGTAGGGCAAGAATGGGATATGAGCGACTCCGGAAACACAAAATGTATCAGATAGGAGAAGATCGGCAGGGATGAATATCATTGTAATATTGTTGTTAATCGTGTGCATCGCATCGATGCTGATGAGCATACTTGTGCTGATGCGCACCGGAGAGAATGAATCGCGTATGGATTCATACTTCAAGGCTTATGGCGATGCGATAGCTAAGAGTCAGATGACGATGTCCGAGCATCAGGATTTGAGGCTCAAGGAACTCAACGACAGCATGGCGAGATTGCGCGCTGACAGCAATACTCAGATAGAGAATATCAGGCAGACGGTGGATGAGAAGCTGCAGACAACCTTGGATACGAGGCTTACGAAATCGTTTGGATTAGTCAATGATCGTTTGGAGCAGGTCTATAGGGGCATTGGCGAAATGCAGTCCGTTGCTCAAAGCGTAGGAGATCTTCGCAAAATCTTGTCTAACGTCAAGACTAGAGGTATACTCGGAGAGGTGCAGCTGGGTGCGATTTTAGAGCAGGTGCTTTCGCCCGGTCAGTATGTAAAGAATGCCAGGATGAAGGAGAACTGCAGGGAAAATGTAGAGTTTGCAATCAGGATGCCCGGTATTGATGATCATGAGGTGTTTCTCCCCATAGATGCGAAATTCCCGGGAGATGCCTACAATGCTCTCCTTGAAGCGTATGACCTGGGCGAAAAGGATCAGATAGCAGAAGCGAAAAAGAGGCTTGTAAATAGGATTGAAAGCGAAGCCAAGGATATCAATGTGAAATATATCAATCCGCCGGTTACGACGGATTTTGCTATAATGTTCCTACCGTTTGAAGGACTCTATTCCGAGGCTATTAATGCGGGGCTGATCGAGCCTTTGCAGAGAAAGTACAAGGTATCGATAGCAGGCCCTACTACTATGGCGGCACTGCTAAGCAGCCTGCAGATGGGGTTTAACACGCTGGCTATTGAGAAGAAGAGCAGTGAGGTGTGGGAACTGCTGCATGCGGTGCGCAAGGAATTTGACAGATTTGAAGCGGTAATCGCTAAGTCGCAGGGACACCTCAAAATGGCGAGCGACGATATAGATGAGCTTGCAGGCGTGCGGATGCGCCGGATGAAGAGGGCTCTGCAGAGAGTAACCGATATAGACGATAAAGAGGATTAGGTATGAAAATATACGCCATTGCTGATCTGCATCTTTCCTTCGACGAGAGAATCGATAAGCCGATGGATGTCTTCGGCGCCGGCTGGGACGACCATGCGGAGCGAGTCAGAGCCGCGTGGACGGATCTGGTGACAGAAGCTGATGTAGTAATAATTCCGGGCGATATTTCGTGGGGGCTCAAGCTTGATGAGGCTATGGCTGATCTGGAGTGGATCCACAATTTGCCGGGGCAGAAGGTATTGCTCCGCGGCAATCACGATCTGTGGTGGTGCAGGATTCAGTATTTAAGGACTCTCTACGACGATATGCATTTTCTGCAAAATGACTGTTACTATATCGAGCCGCTTGACATAGCTGTCTGCGGCTCGCGCGGCTGGCCGACTCCGGACGTGATAGCGTACACTGAGCATGACCGGAAGATGTACCTGAGAGAACAGGGGCGCCTGCGCAACAGCCTAAGCGAGGCCAAGCGTATCGGAGCGTCGAGGATTATCACAGCTATGCATTATCCTCCGGCCAAGACAGAGGAGACGGAATTTACAAGGATAATGCAGGAATTTGGCGTAGAGCAGTGCATCTACGGCCATTTACACGGCATGACGGCTTGGGAAAACGGCATCAAAGGGGAGTACGGCGGTGTTGACTACAGGCTTGTGTCGCTCGACTATCTGGGTGCTAGGCCAAAACTCATATACGATAGCGAATTCGGCGCTGACGACAAGGCTGCTCGGCGGTAGAGCTGATGCATGGCCGAGAAGGTGACGCGGACTGCGATAATTACAATATTAAGCAGAGAAAGTAGCGCAGATTGTGATAATTACACGGTTAAGAGGGACCACCATATATGAAATATGCATTTATAATCAATCCTATTGCCGGGAATGGCAAGAAAGCTGAAAAGCTGTGCAAGGAAATTGAGGCTGTATCACTCGATACGGAGTACGATATCGAGGTACGCTTAACGACCGGCCCGGGTTCGGCGACTTCGATTGCGGACAGGCTCGCTAGTGCTGCAGGACATGCGGGAGAGGAAATTCGCATCTATGCGTGCGGGGGAGACGGTACAGTCAACGAGGTAGCCAACGGTATCTACGGTCATGCAAATGCTGCACTCGGTATCATCCCGATTGGCAGCGGAAATGATTTCATCCGCAACTTTGGCGGCGACAGACCGACTGATTATAGAGATCTGATGTCTCAGCTGCTTGCTGAGGAAGAGGCAATCGATGTCATGTCGTATTCCTACAAGGCAGACGGAGTTGACTGCAGAAGGATAGGTCTCAACTCTTTTAACATTGGTTTTGACGGAAACGTTGCGATTCTGGCGACGTATTTTAACAAGAGGACGGTTATCGGCGGATCCATGTCATACGCACTGTCGATATTTCTCAACCTTATAGAAAAGTCCGGACAGAATTTGCAGGTGACGGTTGACGGGGAGCGAATCTTCAAAGGCCCCCTTATGCTCTGTACGATTGCAAATGGCAGATTCTGTGGAGGCGGTATTGAGGGCAGTCCGAGAGCTCAGCTGGATGATGGCCTGGCGGATGTACTGGTAGTTCACAAAATTCCCCGTAGAACGGTGCTCAAGATCCTGCCGAGGTTCGCAAAGGGCAAGATCTTTGAGGTTGAAGCGGCTAGGGATATTATCGAGTATAGACAGGGGCAACAGATACATATACTGCCTAGAAATGGGCACATGAAGTTCGTAGTCGATGGGGAGATTATTGAGACCGGCGAGCTTGATGTGGAGATGAAGAGCAAAGCGATACGTGTATTGGTGCCTTATCTGCAGGTATAGCCGGATATGGCAGGACAGCTGAACAACGGGCAGTGGATGTCTCCGAGTCAGCTGATACGGCGAATGCGGTTGATGCAGCCGGTACAGCGGATGCAGCCTGACGGCACGTGACATGATAAATTCGATACGATGGGAGAAGATATGAGCGCCTGTAGCAATCTCAAGAGGATATGTAGAATATTGATACCGGCGGTACTGTGCATGACTATGGTTTTCAGCACAGACGTGCTTCATAGGAATTTGTATGCAGCGGATGTATCCCGGAGCGTTCAATCGGACAAAATCGCAGATGCACCTGATATAAAAGCCGAGAGTGCGGTTCTCTATAGCGAGAACACCGGGACTGTACTGTACTCGAAGAATGCGGCTAAGCGGGTTGCCCCGTTTAGCACAACCAAGCTGATGACTGCGCTGTTGGTTGTAAAGCATGAGAAGGACCTCGACAGAAAGGTCAGAATCTCCAAGAGTGCAACGGAACTCGGCGGATCTACCATGTTCCTCAAGGAGGGGGAGGTCGTCACAATCAGACAGCTGCTATACGGGTTGATGATAAATTCGGGCAATGACGCTGCTTACAGCTTGGCCGAGGCGGTTTCCGGCGGAGATATCAGGAAATTTGTAAGATGGATGAACGAAGAAGCCGATAAGCTGGGCTGTAAGGACACTCATTTCATAAATCCAAATGGAATGAAGGCGGATGGACATTATACGACTGCCGGCGACTACATAAAGGTTGCAAGAGCGGCACTGCGTAACAAACAGGTGTATAAGCTTGCCGGCACCAAGATATTCAAGATGGATGCAACGAATCTTAGCGACAGGCGTGTGATGAAGGCGCATACGGATTTATTGGGCAAGAAGGGCTCCGGTGTGGTTGCAGGTAAGACCGGCTTCTGGGATGGTGAGGCGTCAATTGTATTGTCATATAACAAGAGAGACCTGAGCATGCTGCTTGTTATGTTTGGTGACGATAAGGAAAATCGACCGAAGGATGCGGAAGCATTGTTTAGATATGCCCGCAAGCACCTCAAGACGCATATCCCTGTCGATAAGGGCGAGAAGATGGGCAAGGTGCTCGTGCGAGGCGGAAAGCATACCATGGTCGATGCTTACGCGAGCGAGACAGCTTATGCGTACACTGAGAAGGGTGACCGTGCAAAAATCAAGGTGAAGATAAAGCGCGACTGGCTCGCAAAGGCTCCACTCAAGGCCGGCGATAAAGTCGGGGTTGCGAAGGTGTATGTAGATGGCAGATACACCTCCGATGCTCTGCTTGTGGTTAAGCACGATGTCGAGTCCGGATGGTTGCCATCCAAGTTATACATATCCAATATGGCTACGATAATCATCGTAGCAGCAATTGCATTATTGATGCTGATAAGGCGAATTGTCACAAAGCACAGGCAGGCAAGAGCTGCAGTAAGGTACATGGGTAAGCATGACCGTTCTAATCATCGTTAAGATCCGTGCGCTTGCGCGTGAATGGCGGCTATGCTATAATGGCCTTCGCGGGTCGATTGATAGGTGGTTTTACCACATATTGGCCGTCTTTATCTTGATAACCGCGGAAAGTGTGGAGAGGTACCCAAGAGGCTGAAGGGACTGGCTTCGAATACCAGCAGGCGGGTAACTCCCGTGCGGGGGTTCAAATCCCCCTCTCTCCGCCAAAAGAGCCTCGCAATCTCAAGGGTTGCGAGGTTTTCATTTTACGCATATTCTGAGCGAATAAGGGGATTAGGAATTTGAAATCATTAATACAGAGCAAAAAAGCATTGTTTATAATAGCTATAATTATGTTGGCGGCGATTTACGTATTATCGATTAGAAATACAGCAGGAGACAAGTCGGGACAGCATAAGCTCAAACCCGTTCCGACCAAAGCAGTTGAGCTTCCGTCTTCGTATGAAAGGCCGGCAGGGGAGCCGGGTCATGTTGAGGAGATTTCCTATAAGACAACTCTTATCGACGGAAGTGGCAAGGTAGTTGATAAGAACGCTATGGTGTATTTGCCATATGGATATGACAAGAGCAGGAAATACGATATTTTCTATCTCAATCATGGCTACGGAGCTTCAAATACCACATTCCTCGGTACGCCGAACAGTCCGCACGCCTTCAAGCACATACTCGACAACATGATACAGAACGGTGATATCAAGCCGATTATCGTTGTGACTCCGACATATACATTTGAATATGGCAGGAATGTGGAAAATATACAGACGGCAATGGGGATGGAGATTACAAACGATCTGATGCCTGCAGTGGAGGGTAAATATAGCACCTATGCGGCGGAGCCTACAGCTGCAGAATTCAGAAAGTCGCGCAATCACAGAGGTATTGGCGGTTTCTCCCTTGGAGGAAGTACCGCTTGGTGGGCTTTTCGCAACCACATAGATATTTTCAAGTACTACCTGCCTATAAGTATGCCTCTCTACTATGATGAATCCGGCTACGTGAAGTCGCAGGACGATGCTACCTCTCCTTCGCTTGCCGCCTCTGCAAGAGCTTCCGGATACAAGCAGAGCGACTACAGGATATATGCGGCATCCGGTGATAAGGATTTCATGCACAGTGCGACCGAGCATGTAGTCGAGACGCTGCGCGGGTATCCCGAGCAGTTCACCTATACGGATACAAATTTTGAAAAAGGCAATCTCATGTACACGGAGTTCCCCGGCAAGCATCGCTATTATTACTCGTTCCCGTACATATACAACGGCCTTAGGAGATTCTTCCGTGATTAGTGCTTTGGGCGTAGCAGCGTTCATGCACATCGCATATTGAGTACATGATGATAACATGCAGAAGGGCAGCACCGCTTTTATACGGGTGCTGCCCTTTAAAATTCGCAACTGGGATTCACGCCCCGGCCGCACAGGTGAGCTGAACGGTATATGTATCTGTATATGTATATGTATATGCCGCTATTGCGCCAAGACCTTTTGTATGACTTATCGGTGCTCTGCCTTGTACTGCTTGAGTGCTGCGGACAGCTGATCCGGACATGAGGTGTCCTTGAAGCCGCATTTGATGCCCTCGAGTCTCTCAATCACGTCGTCGACATGCATTCCCTTGACGAGACTGGAGATACCCTGCGCGTTGCCGGCGCAGCCACCTATGAACTCCACTGATTTAACTATTCCGTCCTCGATCTCGAGACTTAACAGCTGGGCGCACACGCCCTCCGGCTTATATATCATATTCTGTTCCTTTCTCTTCTCAGCTTGAGCCTGCGCTTAACTATGAGCTGGTAGGCGGCG
Source organism: Mogibacterium timidum ATCC 33093 (assembly GCF_000525775.1). Lineage (GTDB taxonomy): Bacteria > Bacillota > Clostridia > Peptostreptococcales > Anaerovoracaceae > Mogibacterium > Mogibacterium timidum. The sequence continues at coordinate 62,125 of NZ_JALU01000016.1, forward strand.
GCGGTTGCAACATCTTCGATTACACGGAGATAATCATCGTCCGGCTTGGTGTGCGAGATGCTGTCGGCATAGGTCGAATCTATTGCTGACTCCAGTGTAGAGCAATAGAGGTTGTACGATTCGGACAACTCGTGACCGGCATCGTCATCGTTAAGAGCTGCTATCAGCTCGGCGATTTCCTGCACGTTGAAGATCGACTTTAGCGTGATAATTACGAACAGTCTGGCGACTGTGCTCCTGTCGTAGCGCCTTTTGACCGGCGATGGAACTACGCATAGCTTGACATAATTATTGACCATTGTGCTGGTGAGCAGATAGCTCTCTCCGTAGTTCTCTTCAAAATGCGGGTTGATCAGCGACAGCATCTGATCCATATATAGCCCCATCTCAGGCAACTCGTGCCATCTCGGCAGACGCAGCCGCGTGCTGCGCCGTATATTCCGTATATCTCGATTGTGCGTCATAATTCCTTTCCGGCCGCGCTCCATACAGGGATAGTACCATAGGTGAGCGTGAGCTTCAAACATAAATTCAGCGTTAAATAAAACAGAATTTATCAGTAATCTTGTATAAAAATCAAATTAACCATTGCTAAACCCCGATGATTAGAGTATCATCAGCATATGTTAGATTATAATACTAAATAATATAGTTTTCAAAACTATTTTAAAAATTTTCGTAAATTGCGCTTTCCCGGCACGTCGGAATACTGCGTGTATGCGTATGAAGCTTTAGAGCTCTACGTATTAGGAAGGCATTTAGGCTACGTAGATAGACGGAGGTTATTTTGGAGAATATTAGAGAAATATTGGAGCTGGCGGTCGGCAGATACGGGGGCAACAAGGCGTTTAGGCTTAAGACCGGCAAGGGCGAATACCGTGATATCACATATATCAGATATTACGAGGAAATCAGGTGTCTCGGCGAGGCCTTTCTGGGCAGGGAATTCTCCGGCAAGAGAATTGTCGTGATAGGAAAGAACAGCTATAACTGGTATCTGGCCAACATGGCTACGCTCACTACGGGCAATATCACTGTTCCGCTCGACAAGGAGCTCAAGTATGAGGAGTTCGAGTCGTCACTCATAAGAAGTGAGGCGGAGGTTATATTTTATGACAAGCAAGAGGAGACGGGAGTGCTCAAGGCGCTTGAATCCGGTAAGACCGGTATTAAGTATGCGTTTCCGCTGTTTAAGGCTGAGGATAGAACTGATATTTTCGATCTTACAGTTGAAGGCAAGGAATTAATCGACAGCGGAGCAGACAAGTTCTCAGGGGTGAGAATAGACCCGGATATCGCATCGTTCCTTATATTCACATCAGGTACAACCTCGCAATCCAAGATAGTTATGCTGTCTCAGAGGAATGTTGTGTCCAATGTCGTTAACACTCTTGCATCAGAACCGATATATGCAACAGATATTAATATCGCGCTGCTGCCGTATCATCACACCTTTGGATTGACGTGTCAGTTGGTAATTTTGGCTGCCGGGGCTTGTACGGTTTATTGCGATGGCCTCAAGCATATTCAGCAGAACTTCAAGGAATATAAGGTTTCAATATTTGTAGGAGTACCACTCCTGATTGAAACCATGTACAGCAGAATTCTTAAGAAGGCTGAGAAGGAGGGGATGACCGGCAGACTTAAAACCATGGGTAGATTTGTCAGAGTGCTGGGTAAGGCTCACATCGATATCAGACGTAACGTATTTAAGGGTGTGCTCGAGGCTTTTGGCGGAAACCTCCGCATGGTTATCCTCGGAGCTGCAGCCGCTGATCCTGAGTGCATCAGGGGGTGGCACGACTTCGGTGTTATCTGCCTGCAGGGCTATGGCCTGACAGAGACATCACCTGTGCTCGCTGCTGAGAGACCGGATCACAGAAGACCGGGCTCCATTGGAGTTCCAATAGAAGGGGTCAGCATGGATATTTACGATCCGGATGAGAACGGCATCGGCGAGATAATCGCGCGCGGCGAGAACGTCATGCTCGGCTATTACGAGAATGAGGAGGCGACGAAGGCCTGCATTTACGACGGCTGGTTCCACACAGGTGACCTCGGGTATCGCGACAAGGATGGTTATTTCTACATCACGGGTCGCAAAAAAAACGTGATCGTGCTCAAGAACGGCAAGAACGTTTTCCCTGAAGAGATAGAGCAGGAGCTAAATTCTCTCTCATACAAAGAAGAGGCGATTGTCGCAGGTATTCCGAATGACGGTGATGACCGTGATCCCGTAGTAGCACTCAAGCTAGTGTATAATCCTGAGGATTTTGAAGGCAAAACAACGGAAGAAATTCATAAATCGATAGAGGCTGATGTTGAGAAAATCAACGATAAGCTGCCGACATACAAGCGCATCAAGAGAGTGTACACCACTGACGAGCCTATGGAGAAGACCAGCACGCAGAAGATCAAGAGATTTGTGGAGATACAAAAGATAATCGACGCAGAGAAGGCGGGAAAAGCGAAGAAAGAAAAGAAATGAAAGCTCCGCGCACCCACTGATACACGGAGCTTGGATATATGGCTTCAATTTATGCTTGGATCAGCAGCTCGGCTATCTGCACCGCGTTGGTTGCAGCGCCCTTGCGCACCTGATCTCCTGCGCACCAGAGGTTGATGCCGTTTTCGCACACAAGGTCACGTCTGATGCGACCCACAAACACGATGTCCTGATCGCTAGTATCGATAGGCATCGGATAGCTCATATCGTTCGGCACATCGACCAGCTTGCAGCCTTCTGCGCTTGCAATAGCCTTTCTAACTTCATCGAGATCCAGCCTGCTCTCGGTAATTACGTTGGCGGAGATGGAGTGCGAGCGTTCGACCGGAACTCTGACGCATGTGCAGGATACATTCAGCTCAGGCAAATGCATGATCTTGCGTCCTTCGTTTTGGAGCTTCATCTCTTCGGATGTGTAGAGATTATCCTTGAAGCCTCCGATGTGAGGAATTACGTTGAATGCTATCTGATGCTGAAACACTTTAGGCGGTGTTATAGCTTCGCCTGCAAGCACCTGTCCGGTCTGCTCAAACAGCTCGACAGGACCGCCTGCGCCGGCTCCGCTCACGGCCTGATATGTCGAAGCGTAGATACCCTTGATAGGCGATAGCTTGTTGATAGCATTGATAGCTACAAGTGTGATGATTGTCGAGCAATTTGGATTAGCGATGATGCCGCTATGCTTAAAGGCGTCATAGGGGTTGATCTCCGGTACGACTAGCGGCACATCAGGCTCAAGCCTGTATGCACTCGAGTTGTCGATGTAGGTAGCCCCCGAAGCCTTGATTGCCGGCGTAAATCTGACTGATATGTCGTTCTCGGCAGCGCCCAGTACGAAGTCCAAGCCTTCAAAAGAATCGTCTGTTGCTTCCTGTATCGCGACCTTGCCGTACTTCTCCGTCTGAACCTCCTTGCCTGCGCTTCGCTTGCTGGCGAGTAAACGGAGCTCTGAGAGAGGAAAGTCCTTCTCCTGCAACACCTTGAGCATTTCCTGACCTACGGCACCGGTGGCGCCGAGGATTCCTAATCCGTATTTCTGCATATCTTGTTTCTCCTGCTTCGAGAAGCCGCGACTCTCGAACCCCTTTCTGATGTGATATTTCTATTTTGCGAAGCTCTCGTATAGAACCCTGATGGCCTTTTCAAAATCATCGTTAAACACGCCGATCATGATGTTGATCTCGTCCGCGCACTGCTCAATGATGCGTATGTTGACCTTGTTGACCCCCAGTGCTCCGAAGATTTTTCCTGAGATTCCGGTCTTGTAAGCCATCTGTCTGCCGACTATAGCTATTATGCTGATACCCTGATCGATTTCAGCATCCACACCGCACTCTCGCTTGATAGCAGACAGCACGTCGTACTTGCGGTGCTCTAATTTTGCGGTTGGAGTTACTATGGAGAAGCTGTCAACACCGCTCGGAATCTGTGATATAGGTATGTCGTACTGCTCACAGATGTCGATTACCTTGCGCAGCGTATTGAGGTTGTCTCCTATATTACCCTTAGCGATCTTGATAAGCGAGAAGTCTCGTTTGCCGGTGATTCCGGTGATGAATCTGTGGCTTTCCTCCGGACTCGCCGCGCCGAAACTCTCACGGATAATAGTTCCCGGATTATCGGGCTCGTTGGTATTCCTGATGTTGAGCGGGATATCCTTGGCGCGAACAGGAAACACTGTGTCCTCGTGAAGGACGGCCGCACCCATGTAGGAGAGCTCTCGCAGCTCTGCGTACGTCACGCGCGCGATGCTCTTAGGATTATCAACTATGTGAGGGTCGACCATGAGGATGCCGGACACATCTGTCCAGTTCTCGTACACATCGGCATCCAGCGAGGCTGCGGCAATCGCTCCGGATACGTCGGAGCCACCACGTGAAAACACCTTAATCTCGCCGTTTGGAAGACTTCCGTAGAAACCGGGCATTACAATTCTGTTGTATACCTCGAATATCTCCTTGAAATTCTCCTCGGTCTTGTCCATATCCACTTCGCCGTTGTACTGGAAGCTGATGAGATCAGCCGCATCGACAAATTGATAGCCGAGGTACTCAGCCATCAGCTTGGCGTTGAGGAACTCTCCCCGGGAAGCCAGATAGTCCATGGAGATTTGTTTATCCAGCTTGTCTCTGATAATCTCGAACTCGCGGTCCAGATCGAGCGTGAGGTGACACTCGGATCTGATATCCATGTAACGCTGTTCGATTATCTCAAAGATGCTGTCATACGATACATCGTATTTGATATGCGCCTTGACCAGATACAGCAGATCTGTCACCTTGTTGTCTTCCGCGGATCTTCGTCCCGGAGCAGATACTACCACCATGCGGCGGTCAGGATCCCGATCGATAATATTCTTAACCTTGGCGAACTGCTCCCCGTCGCTAAGTGAAGAACCACCAAATTTTGCAACCTTAATCATCCGTATTACTCCCTTATTCCGGCCATGAAGAAGCTGTCGTCGCTGCTCTTTGCAGCTATCTCATGAGCTGCTGCGACGCTCATCGGCTCTGTGATTCTGCGCTCTCCATTCTCTCTTACGTAGTATCTGTGCGATTCAATAGCGTTGTCGATGGTTACGTTAATCTTCTTGCTGTCTGCTGCTTTGAAGCCCCATCCGCTCTCGATGTCGAGCACGTCCTGAATTACGGATGTGCCTGTAGGGAATTTACCGGCGCCCTGTCCGTAGAAGGAAAGTGTGCCGATATGGTTGCCTGTCAGGCTGATGAGGTTGTTGTTGGCAGGAACACTTTCCTCGAGTGCGCCCTTGCCGACAAGAGTAGGCTCGACATATGCATAAGCTCTATACTCCGTGAGACCTGCGTTCATAAGGAGCTTGCAGGTATAGCTGTGCTGCCGGAAATACTTGATATCTCCCGCGTTGATGTTCTGTATACCAAATACCGGCACCTCATCCTCGGTAATACTCAACCCGAATGCGAGGTTGGCGGAGATGACGCACTTGCGCTGCGTGTCAAAGCCGCAGATATCCGCAGTCGGATCTTTTTCGGCATATCCGAGCGCTTGCGCCTTGGCTAATATTTCGGTGAAGTCGACAGGTTCGTTATGCATCGTGTCAAGAATGTAGTTGCACGTGCCGTTTACTATTCCGCTGATCGCGAGTATCTCATCGCTTCTCGACTGGCGCCTCAGATTGAAGAGCCATGGTATGCCGCCGCCTGCAGAGGCTGTGAATCGTAATTCCGCACCGTATTGGTCTGCTAGCGCATGGAGCTCGTTCCAATATGCCGCTACGAGGTTCTTGTTAGGTGTCACAACGTGCTTGCCGCTCTTGATAGCAGCAGCTACGTACTCGTATGCAGGATGAAGACCGCCGATGCACTCAGCCACCAGTTCAATCTCTCTGTCATTTATGATGTCGTCATAATCTGTCGTGACGATATCTCCCAGTTCAGCTACTGCACGCCTGTGCAGCACGCGCTTGACCTCTATGTTATCTGCAGTCTTAGCGACTTCGTATGCGCCGCTGCCGGCTACTCCGTATCCCAGAATTGCAATCTTCATAATTGTATGTTATGTATCCTCTCTAATATCCATATGTATTATGATTATGGACATTTCTTCTCAAAATCGCAAGTGTCCTTGTGTGAAAAACACTTGTGTTTCTATGAAGAATAATGTATCATAAACGCACAAAATACGCAACAGAAAAGAGAGATAAAATGTTGAATTATATAAGTACAAGAGATGTAAACCACAATGCTTCGTCGTCGCAGGCAGTGCTTGAGGGCTTGGCTCGGGACGGCGGACTGTATGTTCCCGAGGATTTGTCCGAATTAGTACTGGATTATAGGGATGTGATATCCGAAGATTACAGGGGAATGGCAAAAAAAATATTTGGCAAATTCTTTCCTGATTACGGTGAAAAGCTGATAGATTCGATAGTCGAGAGAAGCTACAGAGATAAGTTCAGCGCTGAAGAGATTACACCTCTGGTAAGCGTAGATGGCAGGTATGTGCTCGAGCTGTTCCGCGGACCAACCTGTGCGTTTAAGGACGTAGCACTTTCCGCACTTCCCAACCTCATGTCTGAGGCGGCCAAGCTCAACAATTTCAGCGACGAGATATTGATACTGACAGCTACCAGTGGAGACACCGGCAGCGCTGCACTCCATGGATTTTCGGATGTGCCCGGTATCAGGATTGCCGTGTTCTATCCGGATAAAGGTATTTCCGAGACGCAGAGGCTGCAGATGGTAACGCAGTCCGGGGCAAATACCGAGGCCTTTGGTGTGAGAGGCAACTTTGATGATGCGCAGTCAGGCGTCAAAAGCCTGTTTCGTGAGATCCCAAAGCCGTGCTCAGGAGTCTCGTTATCCAGCGCAAACTCTATCAATATTGGAAGGCTGGTTCCGCAGGTTGTATATTATTTTTCAGCATACAAATCTCTCATCGAGGCCGGGGATATACAGCTCGGCGATGCGGTCGATTATACGGTTCCGACAGGCAATTTCGGAGATATCATGGCCGGATATCTGGCCAAGCAGATGGGGCTGCCTGTAGGAAAGCTGATCTGCGCATCTAACAGAAATGACGTGCTGGCTGAGTTCCTGGAAACGGGACATTACAATAAGAAGAGACATTTTTACAAGACGTCCTCACCTTCGATGGATATTCTGGTATCCAGCAATCTGGAGAGACTGTTGTTCTTCGTCTGCGGTGCTGATAAAACTAAGGCATATATGAAGGAACTGGCTGAGCGTGGAGAGTACCAGATAGGCGAGGAAGAGCTGGCTCGGATAAAGAATGATTTTACAGGCTTTTCCTGCTCTGATGGAGAGGGGGCAGCTGCGATTGGCAAGCTGTTTAAGGATGCCGGCTACCTGATGGATACACATACGGCTATTGCTTGGGCGGCTTCGGACAAATACCTGAAGGCTGCAGGTAATGCGGGTTGCAAGAATGTTGTTCTCTCGACAGCTTCTCCATACAAGTTCACAGGTGCAGTTCTCGCGGCACTTGGTGAGAAGGCCTCGGGTGATGATATGGAGGACATGGAACTGCTCTCCAAGGTGTCGGGAACAGAGATTCCCGGCTCGCTCAGCTCGATATTTGACAAGGAGATAAAGCACAAGGACATCATTGATGTGGAAGAGATGAAGTCCGTAGTCGTGCAGTATGCCGGCAAAGGCAGGGTGTAACAGTGGATAGCAGATATCTTATAGTAGATAAGAAGATCCTTCCCGAATATTTTGAAAAAGTCGTCGAGGCCAGTCGGCTGCTTGCAGAATGTGAGGTGTCGGACATAAGCGAGGCAGTGAGAACTGTCGGTATATCGAGGAGTACCTATTACAAATACAAGGATTACGTGATGGAGCTCAGCGCTCGTAAGACCAGCAAGAGGGCGATTATGTCGTTGCAGCTGCGCCACGAGGCCGGAGTGCTGGAGAAGCTTATACGAGTAATTGCGAGCCATTCGTACAGTATTTGGACGATTAACCAGAGCCCTCCGGTCAATAATATTGCGAATGTTATGCTGGCACTCAACATGGACGATGCAACGTGCGGGCTGGAACGGCTGGTTGCGGACATGAGGGCTGCTGAAGGTATAAAGAAAGCCAATCTTATTGGTGTGGAATAGATAATTTCTATAGTCGTGAAATAGACAATGTTGATTGTTTGACACAATATTATAAATGAGATAGAATTTGTCATGGCGAGAAGGAGTGTTTCACTGGTGAGGCGCTCCTGATTTTTATAGTGTTAGTGGAGGTAAGATGGATTTTAAACAAATTGAAGCTTTTGTTAATGTAGTAAGATTCAAGAGCTTTAGTCGTGCCGCAGATGCAACGTTCTTTACACAGCCTACCATAAGCACCCACATCAGTTCACTCGAGAAGGAGCTCAACACTAAGCTCCTTGATCGAAAGGGACGGACTGTAGAGATGACCCCACAGGGACAGAAATTCTACCAGTACGCCGTAGAGATGGTGAATGCACGAGCGCAAGCCATCGAAGCTCTGGATAGCGGAGATGACAATTTAGACGGAGTTCTCGAGCTGCAGACATCAACGGTTCCGGGTATAGCATTTCTCCCTGAGATTGTTCGCAAATTCAGCGAAGTACACCCTTTCACTCAATTCTACATCGAGATGAACGACAGTAAGGCCACTGTCGAGAGTCTCATTGAGAGGAGAGGCGAGATCGGATTTGTCGGCGAATACGTAGCGGAGCCGGGTATCGAAGTCAATGAGATATTTACTGATCGTCCGGTGCTGCTTGTTCCGGGAAGCTATGATACGGATAAGGATACAATTATGATGGACGAGCTGTCCAAGCTGCCGTTTATCTGGAGGGAAAACGGTTCGGCAACTCGAAAGTCATTCGAAGATACGGCTGCTTCAAGGGGCTATGACAAAAACAACTTTAGAGTAGTGTCAAGAACCAACGACCTCAACCTGATCATGCGCCTTGTTGCAAACGATGTCGGAGTATCAATATTGTCCGAGCGCACTGTCGGCAGGATTGTCAAAGGTGATGAGTTCAAGGTGCTCAAGATAGAGGGCTTTGACAAGCTGCGCAGCTTCTACATGATTACGCTCAAAAACGTGTTCTTATCGCCTGTAGCAGAGGCTTTCAGAAAGTTCGTGCTCGAGCATGCGGATAAGCATTAGCAGTCGATTGCTTGACTTAGGTATTGAAATACATTAAAAAAGGGTGATAGATATATGAAACAGCGGAAGTTCGTTTAGGCGGCTTTTTTTGTTTCATTTTTTCTGTTCCATTCCTCTCTGTCGGGAGCATTGGAATAGATAAATGCGGTTCCTGTTCCTCTCTCCGTAATCTCGGAATACATAAACGGAACGGCACATCTTCAATATCCGCAAGGGATCAGAAACAGACTAAGTAAGGATTCAGTATATTACCGTTGGTGTTTATCCCATCGTAGAGGCCAAGTTCGGTAAAGTCTCGACTGCAGGATGGGAACGGGTGAAGAGCGGTATAGGCCGGGTTTCGCTTGACTATGTAAAATATGTTTAATTTTTTATCCGCCTGTCGGCTGTCCCACGGGATGGTCGATAGGCTTTTTGTTTTAAGAAGCCTAAATGTAATGGGGGTATAAAAATTTCTAAAATAGTGTTGACATCGTGCAAAGAACGTGTATAACACAGTTATTGACATAGTGTCAGCCGGAGAGCGGCATGGACGCGGAAATGAGACAAAGGAGGAGCTTCAAGAGATCCTGATTGCCCACCCGGATGCGGAGTTTGTGCAGCTTCAGATCAATTATGCGGATTGGGATAATCCTGCGATCCAGTCGCGCGGCGTATATGAGGTTGCAAGAAAGTACGGAAAGCCCATTGTTGTCATGGAGCCGTTGAAGGGCGGACTTCTTGCTAATCCACCGGAGCAGGTTACAAACATCCTTAAGGACTATGCGCCGGAAATGTCAACCGCCTCTTGGGGAATTCGCTTTGCTGCAAATCTTGAAGGGATTCTCGTAGTTCTTTCTGGCATGAGTGACGCCTCTCAGATGGATGACAACATCTCCTATATGAAGGACTTTAAGGGCTTAGCTGCTGATGAGGAGGCATGTCTTATGAAGGCAAGAGATGAGCTTGCCCGCATTCCGTTGATCCCATGCACGACATGTAATTATTGTGCGAAGGTATGCCCAACGGAAATCGGGATTTCGGGTTCGTTTACTGCCAAAAATATCTATACGCTTTTCAACAATCTTGAGCGAGCAAAGTTACAGGAGAACTGGCTTGTAAAAGGACAAGGAAGAAAACAGGCGGCGGAGTGTATCAAATGCGGAAAATGCGAACAGGTATGTCCGCAGCATATCAAGATCAGAGAGGAACTGGCTGTGATCGCCGAAGAGTTTGGACAGAAAAGACAGGAGAATTGATGAAAAAAGCGCTGCAGCTGTTGATATTTCAACAACTACAGCGCTTATGGTTTTGTCTGCCGTCTATAAGGATTAATATCTTTCCGTTATCCTTCCGCTGTAGCAAGACAATTGAAACGAGAAAGGCAAATATACAGCTATTTGTTAAGAATCTCGATGTAATGCGAGGTGCGCTTCTTGAACCTGCCGATGACTGCATTTTCACAACCTTTTTCTCCCAGCTGGTATTGCAGTCTCTCCAGCTCCGGCTCCTTGACAGCCAGCAGCAGCCCACCGGAGGTCTGCGGGTCGTAGAGCATGTCGATCTGCTCCTGTTTGAGACCGACGCTGTAATCCATTACGTCCCCTGACAGGAAGGCCATGTTGTTGTGAGCTCCGGCCGGCAGGATTCCCTGTGCCGCGAATTCAAGTGCGCGACTCATGAGCGGGATTCTCTCGGTGAAAACTTCCAAAGTTACATCACCTGCCTTAGCCATTTCTGCGCCGTGACCTAACAGACCAAATCCGGTGATATCCGTGCAGCCGTCAACCTTGACACCTGCCGTTGCCTCAAATGCGTATTTGTTGAGCTCAGCCATCGTCCTGCTTAGCTCATCGCTCTCTGATTTATTGAGAAAATCAACCTTATCGGCACTCGTAAGCACACCCGAGCCGATCTTCTTGGTGATCACGAGATAATCCCCCTCAGATGCACTGTTGCTGAGTATGTCGTCCGGATGAGCAAAACCTGTTACGCTGAGTCCGTACTTAGGCTCCTTGTCATTGATGCTGTGTCCACCGGTAGTCATCGCACCGGCTTCGTTTACCTTGTCGTTGCCACCTTCGAGGATAGCTTCAACTGCAGCGAGAGGAAGCTTCTCGGGGAAGGTGAGCAAATTCATAGCCAGCTTAGGGGTACCACCCATAGCGTAGATGTCGCTGAGCGAGTTGGCTGCAGCAATCTGACCGAACATATATGGGTCATCCACGATTGGTGGGAAGAAGTCGATGCTGTTGATGATCGCAACGTCATCGCTAACCTTGTATACACAGGCATCGTCACTGCTGTCAAAACCGACCAACACGCGCTCGTCACGAATCTTTGGCAGCTTAGACAGTATATCGCTTAGGACTCCCGGCCCTATCTTGGCTCCTCAACCGCCTGCTGTGGTCATCTCTGTAAGCTTGACATCCTCGAGTGCCATCGGTATGGCACAGCAGGTTTTCTTTTCGTTTTCGCCCATTATCCTGATACCTCTTTCTATTGGTATTTCGAACCCTTCGTATCACCTCGGACGGAGGTGCTTTTATCATGACTCGCGGATTGTCAGGTAAGACAATCTCCTGCGAAGGGATATTATGCTGTTGTTTATTTTGTCTGAGCGAGAATCTTGACGGCTGCAACAGCGGTATCGATCTCCTCTTCAGTGTTGAAAGGGCCAATCGAGAATCTGACTGTACCCTCCGGGAAGGTTCCGAGAGACTTGTGCGCAAGCGGTGCGCAGTGCAGACCGACTCTCGTGCTGATTCCGTACTCATGCTCCAGGTTGAATGCGCAAATACCGTTGTCTTTATTAAGAAAGTCCACCGAGATTACGCTCACCCTGCCTTCGACTGTGGGCAGACCGGCGAGATGAATTTCTTCGACATCCTTTAGCCCATCGAGCATCCTGGCTGATAACGCTTTCTCGTGTTCGTGTACCTTTTCGAAATTCTCCTCCAGCCATCGGAGCGCTGCGTGCAGTCCGAATATTCCCGGCAAATTGAGAGTTCCGCTCTCGAACCTGTCCGGCAGCTCAGATGGCATATCTGCCATGTCTGAATGGCTGCCTGTACCGCCGGAAACCAGCGGATTGATTTCATCCTTGATCTCAGGATTAATCAGCATAACTCCAACTCCCTGAGGTCCGAGCAGTGACTTGTGACCGGGAACAGTGAGTCCGTCGATATGACACTTCTGCATATCGATTGGAGTATTGCCGGCAGTCTGTGCTGCATCGACGATGAAGATGACGCCCTGTTCATGACATCGTTTGCCGACCTCCTCTATAGGAAGCAGTGTACCGCTGACATTGGATGCGTGCAGCATTACGACAGCGCGTACGTCCGGAGTTATCATGGCTAACGCGTCTTCAAGCTCCAGCTCCCCCAGTTCGTTGCACGGCATGCAGTCGTATTCAATCACACCGTCCTGCTGCAGCTGATGGAGCGGCCTGTATACAGCGTTGTGCTCCACGTGTGTGGTGAGGAATTTGTCTCCCTTTCCGGCGAGCCCCTTAATCAAGAAGTTGAGGCTGTAGGTATTGCCCGGTGTAAATATTGCGTTGCGCGCGCCATAACCGTTCATCAGCTTGTCAATGAGCTCTCTGGTCTCGAGCACAACCTCGGCAGCCGAATATGCCTTTTCGTATCCGCCGCGGTTGATATTGCTGCCGACCTTGGTCATATATTCATAAACTGCCTCCGCAACCTCCTTAGGCTTAGGGTACGAGGTCGCTCCGTTATCAAGATAAATCATCGAAAACCTCCTTGGTAATACGGTCCAAAATAATCTGATACACTACTAAAAATCAATCGCTACATTTTTATTTGATTATATCATAAATATTCAAATTTGAATAAGCCGGGGGTGATATTTACAGGGCACACACAGTGTAATTCGTTTGCTACGATAAGCTTCATTTATTGTATTTTACGTAAACTCAAGTGTTGAAGGCTGTAGACTTTGATGCTATAATGACGAGGTATGTAACTTGGGGGTGGATAGGTGCTGGTGTGCCTTACGGTCTTCAAAACCGATATGAGGAGCTGATACCTTCTCGGGTGGGTTCAATTCCCACGCACTCCCGCCATTTGAGTTTGCATGGGAGTGAATAAGTATGAAGAGAAATGAAGTTTTACGGCAGATTCCGAAGATAGATGAGGTGCTTAAGGAGCACCTCTTTTCTAATGCCTTTGAAATCAGCGGAAGAGATGTAGTTACTGCTATGGCAAGGCGGGTAATCGATGAGGTTCGCTCGGAAATTTTGTCGCTCAGTGAAGCTGCGTTGGAGGCGTACGATACAACTAGGCTCAGCGTCTCCCAAATTGCAGGGGAGATTATGGATAGACTTGAAGAGGATGAGATCAACCATCTGCACGGAGTTATCAACGCGACCGGAACCATACTGCATACCAATCTGGGCAGAGCTCCGCTTTGTGATGATGCGGTGCGAAATGTTGAGATGGTATCTCGTGGCTACTCGAATCTTGAGTATGATGTGAAGCTCGGCAAGCGCGGCTCGCGTCATGATATTTTGCAGGAGCTGATGGTCGAGCTGACCGGTGCTGAAGACGTCATGATTGTCAATAACAACGCTTCAGCGACCATGCTGGTGCTGTCAGCGATGGCTGAGGGACATGAGGTAGTGGTATCGCGTGGTGAGTTGGTTGAAATAGGAGGAGCCTTTAGAATTCCGGACATTATGGTGCAGAGCGGCGCGACTCTGCACGAGGTTGGAACTACCAATAAGACCAAGCCGAGCGACTATGAGAAGGCGATTAATGAGAACACCGGCGCGCTTATGAAGGTGCACACCAGCAATTACAAGATTATGGGGTTCACTGAAGAGGTTGAACTCGATGAGCTGGTGGACATCGGTAAGGATCACGACCTGCCTGTCATCTTCGATATGGGTAACGGTCTGATGGTTAACCTGTCCGAGTATGGGCTGGATGAACCAAATGTTCCTGCATCTCTCGCGACCGGTATCGATGTGATATTGTTTAGCGGTGATAAGCTGCTGGGAGGCCCTCAGGCCGGAATTATCGCAGGCAAGCGCAGGTATATCGAGAAGATGAAGAAGCATCCGCTGGCTCGTGCATTGAGAGTAGATAAGATGACTTTTGCAGCGATGGAGGAAACACTCAAAAAGTACAGAGACACATCAGTTGCGATGAGAGATATTCCGGTGCTTCGTATGATCAGCACTCCTCGCGACATCCTGCTCGGCAGAGCCGATAAGCTGTCTGCCAAGATTCGCGAAGCTAATGACAGGCTAAATGTCAGGATTGTAGATGCCGAAGACCAGATCGGTGGCGGCTCTGCACCGATGGTATTTTTGCCGGGAGTGGCAGTGGCAGTGACTTCCGATGCTACGACGACTAAGGGAATCGAGAGGGCATTGCGCAAATATGAGATTCCTGTTATTGCCAGAATTCATGAGGATGAACTGCTGTTTTCGGTAAGAACTGTCGTAGACCGGGAGATGGATGATATAGCAGCTGCACTGAAGGAAGTAGAATAGATGAAGAATGTAATTATTGGGACGGCAGGTCATGTAGATCACGGCAAGACTCAGCTGATCAAGGCTTTATCGGGGATTGACACGGATAGGCTGTCGGAAGAGCAGAAGCGTGGAATAACTATTGAGCTTGGGTTCGCTCATATTCCGAATGACGATGGCTACAACATAGGGGTAATTGATGTACCCGGGCATGAGAAGTTCATCAAGAATATGTTAGCAGGTATTGGCGGCATCGATTTCGTACTGTTTGTAGTTGCGGCAGATGAGGGTATCATGCCTCAGACCAAGGAACACTTTGAGATTCTTCAAGCTCTAGGTATCGACGACGGAATTATTGCTATCACCAAGAAGGATATGGTAGACGACGAGTGGATGGAGATGCTGCTCGATGATGTAAAGGAGTATTTCAAGGGATCCTTTCTCGATGGCAAGCCAATGATTCCGGTATCTTCCAAGACCGGTGATAATCTGGATGTACTCAAGGCGGAGATAATCAAGAAGTGCGACAGAGAGTCGAAGAGACGCGAAGAGCCTGAGTTGTTCAGGCTACCTATAGATAGAGTATTCTCGATGCAGGGATTTGGAACTGTCGTGACAGGCACGCTTGTGGATGGAGTGCTCAGAGAAGGCGATGAGATGACCATCTACCCGGAGGTGCTTGCCGCCAAGGTTAGAGGAATTCAGACCTACGGTAAGGATACCGATGTGGCAGTAGCAGGGCAGAGGACTGCTGTCAATCTCAGCAATATCAAGAAGGCTGATATTGACAGGGGATCAGTGCTGGCGGCACCCGGGGCGGTGAGCGTCACCAACATGCTTGATACCCGGCTCAGCGTATTTAAGAGCAGCGACAGGCAGATCTTCAATAACAGCAGAGTCCACCTCTATACCGGCAGCAAGGAGGTTCTGGCCAAGGTTATAATCATGGATCGCGATGCAATAGCTAGCGGTGACACAGCGTTTGTTCAGCTGAGATTAGAAGAAGAGATTGCTGTTAGAAGGGGTGACAGGTTCATCGTTAGGTTTTATTCGCCGGTAATTACTATCGGAGGCGGCATAATCCTGGATGCAAGGCCTGAGAAGCATAAGCGAAACAGAGAAGATGTGTTGTCGGATTTCAGAGTTTTAGCATCCGGAGATATTTATAAGATTGTTCACCTCAAAGCGGGAAAATGGAAATACTATAAGCAGCAGGAGCTCGGCCGCGAGCTTGGGCTCACCGTGCAGGAAATGCGAAATATTATCGGAAGCCTTGAGGAACAGAGTCGGATTATAGTGCTTGCGGATGGCTCGATTGTTAGCGACGAAAAATTCAAGGTGCTTGAGGGAACGGCCGCTCAGATAATCGAAGAGTATCACAGCCAGAATCCTATGGTAGATGGGATTCCTAAAAGAGAGCTTCTCAGCAGAATCAAAGAATACAGGCATATCGAGGATGATAAGCTCGGTCAAGCTATTATCGTTAAGCTTCTTGAATCAGGTATGCTTGAGGATAAGGGCAAGGCTATCTCGCTTGCGGGCTTCCAGGTTGAGTTCTCCGCCGGTCAGCTGGCATTGATGGATAGAATCGATCAGATGTATGCGGATGCGGGATGTGAAGTCATCAAGAACGAAGATATATACGAGCTTGTCGGTGATAAGAGTATCGCGGCTGCGATTCAGGGAGAACTTGTAGAGCGGGGAATGATTATTAAGCTCGATGCCGGCCATTTCATAAACAGAGCCGCATGGGATGATATAGTGGCTGCCGCTCGGGAATTGTACGATGAGAAGCCCGATGGCTTTACGCTGGCCGAATATCGCGATAAGCTTGGAATCTCAAGGAAATTCGCAACTGTATTGCTATCCGGACTTGACAAGCTCGGTATTACGATGTTTAATGGAAGCAGTCGCAAGATTATAAAATAGAACGAAAGGACAATTACCATGAAGAAAAAGACACTACTTATTATAAGTATGCTTGTGCTCGTGATGTTTGCGCTTACTGCCTGTGGCGGGAAGAAGCCGTCTGATGTTGTAGAGGATAATCTCAAGCAGGTTAAGACTGAGAATGCTTCTTCAAGCGTAACTAAGCTGTTCAACGATAGCTCTTTAGAGCAGAAGTACGGTAAGGATTACGAAAAGTTCATCAAGAAGGTTCAGGACTTTGACTTCAAGATTAAGGGCGAAAAGGTCGATGGCAAGAAGGCAACTGTTGATGTTGAAATTAAGACTTACGACTTCGGAAATGCTTATAAGGAGACTTACAATCAGGTAGTTTCAGATGCTAAGGGCGGTAAGATCAACTCTTCGACTAACATCAAGGATTATGTATATAACCTGATGTTCCAGAAGCTGAACGGTGTTAAGGACAAAGCCTACACTAAGACAGTTAAAATCAACTGCACAAAGGATGACAAGGGTAACTGGAAGACTGATATCAACAGCAATGTTGACTTCCTGGATGCAATGATGGGTGGAATGTTCACAGCTATTAAGAGCGTAACATCTCAGCCTGCTCAGTAGTCTGTCGGTTGACGTGATTAAGATTCAACCTGAATAGCAAAGACAATAAAGCGCGGAGCATGTGCCCCGCGCTTTCGTCATGTCTTATGCTGCTTTAATGTTATTTCATCAGCTTGCAGATTCTATCTCCAAATGCGATTGGATCCTCGATAGGCATTCCTTCTAAAATCAACGCCTGGTCATATAGCAGGTGAGCGTAATCGCTGACCTTGTCGTTGTCTCCGTCGGATACTGCCTGCTTGATAGCTTCGAAGAAAGGCATATCTCCGTTGAGCTCCAGCACCTTATCCGCTTCAACCTCGGACATTTCCTTGTTGCCGGACATCGCAGCCTGAGCTTTGAGAATTTTTTCCATCTCGATTGACACACCGTCAGCAGTTGCGAAGCAAACAGGGTGGTTCTTGAGCCTTGCGGACAGGATGACCGAAGATACCTTGTTTCCGAGCGCATCCTTGATTGCGGCAAGCACATCCTTCGCAGCTTCATTTTTCTCTTCCTGCGCTTTCTTCTCGTCATCGCTCTGTTCGAAGCCGAGATCCTTGTCGGAGATGTTCTTGAACTCTTTGCTATCGTATGCGCGCATCATCATCAATGCAAACTCGTCGATCTCATCGGTGCAATACAGAACTTCATAGCCCTTTTCAGTGAAGAGATCCATCTGTGGCATCATCTTGATTTTGCTTCTTGATTCGCCGGCTGCGTAGTAGATGTACTTTTGATCCTCCGGCATTCTGGATACGTAGTCCTTGAGAGTACTCATGGCTTCGGTCGTGCCGCTGTAGTAGAGCAGCAGATCCTTGATCTTATCCTTGTCAGCGCCGTAGTTGTCGTAAACTCCGTACTTGAGCTGAATGCCAAATTTATCAAAGAACTGCTCGTACTTTTCCGGCTCTCTGTCACGCATCTCGCCAAAGGCCTGGAGCAGCTTCTTCTCAAGTCTTTGTGCGATAGCCCTGAGCTGCCTATCCTGCTGCAACATCTCTCTGGAGATGTTGAGTGATAAATCCGGGGAGTCAACCAGTCCGCTGACAAAGCCGAAATAGCTTGGCAATAAATCCTCGCACTTATCCATTATCAGTACACCGCTGGAATACAGCTGCAGTCCACGCTTGAAATCCTTGCTGTAGAAGTTGAACGGCACATCGCTTGGTATGAACAGCAGTGCGTCGTATGAAATAACACCCTCGACGTTAGTGTGGATGACCTTTAGCGGATCACTCCAGGCCATGTAAGTTTTTTTGTAGAAATCGTTGTACTGCTCGTCAGTGATGTCGCTCTTCTTGGTCTTCCAGAGCGGAACCATGCTGTTGAGCTTGTCATCCTCTGTAAATGTCTCGTATTCGGGCTTGTAATCCTCGGCCGCCTTTTCTTCATCTGTTGCAGGCTTTTGACGCTGCTTAGTCACACTCATCATGATAGGGTAGCGAATATAGTCGGAATACTGCTTGACGATGCTCCTGAGCCTGTACTCCTCGAGGAACTCGCTGTATTTGTCGTCGTCGGTGTCATCTCTGAGGTAGAGGATGATGTCCGTCCCGGCTTCGGCTCTTTCAGTCTCTTCGATAGTGAAGCCGTCGGCACCTTCGCTCTCCCAGACGTATGCCTGATCTGCACCAAATGCTCTGGAGACTACCTTGATGCGCTTTGCAACCATAAATGCGCTGTAAAATCCCACTCCGAATTGACCGATGATATCGGTATCCTCCATTGCCTCGGCATTTTCCGATTTGAACTTGAGGGAGCCGCTGCTTGCAATGATTCCGAGGTTGTTTTCTAATTCTTCCCGGGTCATACCGATTCCGTTATCGGAAACCGTTATAGTTCCGGCCTCCTTGTCCGGTGTGATCCTGATCTCAAAGTCGTCTCTCGAGAGTCCCGTGCGTCCCTCGACTGTTTCCTTGTAATAGCGCTTGTCTATTGCGTCGCTGGCATTGCTGATGATTTCTCTTATGAATATCTCGCGGTTAGTGTAGATAGAGTTTATCATCAGGTCTAATAATCTCTGAGATTCTGCTTTAAATTGTATTTTCTCCATATTTATAACCTTCTTTCGCGAATTGTTTATTGAATTTTAGCACTCTGTCGTGCTGTCTGCTAATAATATACTACTAGTTGGGGTTCATTTCAAGGCTTACGGCAAATAGCCTCCCGGCGAGCAGGAGGCAGCAGATTGTGTGTACGTCCGCAGATTGCACAAAAGTGACGTGACTTGCTTAATATGTGCGTATGTTTAATAAATACTCTCGCTCCGCAGATTGCATAAAAGCTGCGTGACTTGCAGTGCTGATACAATACTCTCTTTCGGTGATCTGCCTTACCCTCTGAATGCAGAGGAACTGAATCAAATATAATTAGACAGCATACCGCCGAGAATGCTGAAACTGCCAAAGTTTCGCCGAAGGATTATTTGCCGCAGAACACAATCAAGCTGCACACTGCAAATATAAAATTAGATTGTGCAAAATTAAAAATCACATAACATTCATATTTGAGTCATTGCTGCGAGTATAATTAGATTATCAAAGAGACATGATGAGCTTGAGCAGCTCGCGTATGTATAAGGTATATATATAAGATAAATACGGAGGTATTGAGATGGCTGATAGGTATGATGTTGTAATTGTTGGTGGAGGTCCTGCCGGTCTAACCGCGGGCATCTATGCTGCCAGAGCAGGCAAGTCGACTGCTATCATTGAGCGCGGAATGATAGGTGGACAGATTACCTTTACGGATTCGATTGATAATTTCCCGGCAGCGCCCGGCATGAACGGCGCTGAGTATGCGATGAAGATTCAGGCGCAGGCTGAGTCATTTGGCGCAGAAATCATCATGGATGAAATAGTAGAAGTATCTGCACCTGAGTCTGAGGGCAAAGTCTTTAAGCTCAAGGGCAACAACGATGATTACGAGGCCGTTTCCGTTGTCCTCGCAACAGGTCTTGACAACAGGAAAATGGGAATTTCCGGTGAAGATGGTTTCATCAGTCGTGGAATCTCATTCTGCGCAGTATGCGACGGAGCATTCTTTAGAAATAAAGAGGTTGCTGTGTACGGTGGCGGTAACACGGCAGTTGAAGATGCAACCTTCCTAGCTAACATTTGCAGCAAGGTTACGATAATCCACAGAAGAGATAGATTTAGAGCAGAGCAGGCTGTTGTCAACGAGCTAAAAGCGCACGATAATGTTGAGTTTGTTATGAGCAGCAACGTAGTTGGGGTAAACGGAGATAACGCTCTTGAGACTATCACGGTTAAGAATAACGAGACGGGAGAGACCGGAGATATTCCCGTAAGCGCTCTGTTCGTAGCAATCGGCAAGATTCCTAACGGCAAGCCTTTTGCCGACCTTGTAGCAACTGACGATGCGGGCTACTATGATATCGACGAGACGTGTATAACACAGACTCCGGGACTGTTTGTAGCAGGAGACGGCAGAAGCAAGCAACTCAAGCAGCTGACAACAGCAGTAGCTGACGGTTCTGTCGCGGCAACTAAGGCTTGCCAGTATGTGGATAGACTGAATGGTCGAGAATATATCTAGGATTTACAGAAATTTGTAGTACAATGATAGGGCATGATTAACAAATAAGAAACGCTTATATAGGAGGAATGAAATGGCAGACAATATGCAGACACCGGAATCCTGCAGCCATGACTGTTCAAGCTGCGGGTCCAGCTGCTCATCCAGAGAAGCCGGGGCGCCTCAGCATGAGCAGCTCAATGAAAACAGCAGGGTTGAGAAGGTTATCGCGGTAGTGAGCGGCAAGGGTGGCGTTGGCAAATCAATGGTTACAGCGCTTTCGGCTGTTGCGGCTAACCGCAACGGATGCAAGGTTGGCGTTATGGACGCCGATATCACAGGACCGTCGATTCCTAAGATGTTCGGCATTCACGACAAGGCTTACGGAAGCGAGATCGGCATCATACCTTGTGCGACTCCGTCCGAGGTTAAGCTTATGTCGCTGAATCTGCTCACCGAAAATGAGAGCGATCCTGTTGTATGGAGAGGTCCGGTTATCGCGGGTGCAGTCACTCAGTTTTGGACAGATGTAGCATGGGGAGACCTGGATGTAATGTTCATCGATATGCCTCCGGGTACAGGTGATGTACCGCTGACAGTATTCCAGTCGCTTCCGGTTGACGGAATTATCGTCGTTACATCTCCTCAGGAGCTCGTGTCCATGATTGTTGAGAAGGCGGTCAAGATGGCCGAGATGATGAACGTGCCGATCCTTGGAATAGTTGAAAATATGAGCTACTTCGAGTGCCCGGACAATGGCAGGAAATACGAAATCTTCGGCAAGAGTCACGTCGACGAGATCGCAGCGGAGCACGGGCTAAAAGTGCTGGCCAAGCTGCCAATTGATCCTGACCTCGCTGCGCTCAGCGATCAGGGAAGGATCGAGTTCGCAGACACATCGCTTCTCGACGAATCGATCATGCAGATTATGGACGGAATTGGCAGGTAGATCGCCATCCGCATTTATCTTAAAAAATAGCCTCGGTTGTACTATTTCGGTATGCCGAGGCTATTTGTATGTCTGCGATATCTTGGAACGGATATGTCAAAGCACTTCATGGATAATTTCGCTATATGCAAAGCAAAAATGCAAAGAGAAAAGAAGAATAACTATTGACAACTATATTAGTATATTGTAATATTCAAATATATTAATATACTAATATAGCGCAAGCCGCAAGCGCATATGATTGCACGACACAGGATTAATAAAATGAGAGGTTGAACATGAAATCACAGAGAGAACTAATAGAGGAAAAGGCAGAGATAGTTAAGGCTCTTTCGTCTCCCGCCAGACTGTGCATAGTCAAGACGCTGATAGATCAGGGCGAGAAGACTGTTGGCGATATTACCGACTGTATGGATCTGTCTCAATCGGCAATTTCACAGCAGCTGGCTAAGCTCAAGAGCTTAGGACTGGTTGAGGTAAGAAGAGAGGGCAATATGGCCTTCTACAGCTGCGTGCGAGATGATGTCAGGGTGTTTGTAGAGACTCTGTTCGAATTGGAGAGCTTATTGTAAACAGAATCATTTCAACTTGGATTTTACTTTAAATGGATATTCATATATGGAGGTAAACATGAAGGTTTTAGTTGTCGGAGCTGTTGCAGGTGGCGCGACAGCGCTGGCGAGACTCAGAAGGCTGGATGAAGACGCAGAGATTATAGTGTTTGAGAGAGGTGGATACATCTCTTATGCTAACTGCGGTTTGCCGTATTATATCGGCGAGCAGATTAAGAATAGAGAATCGCTTTTCGTATCCGACAAGGACACGATAGAGGCAAAGTATGGAGTTGAGATTCGGCTGAACAGTAATGTCGAGTCGATAGACAGAGAACGTAGAATGATAGAGGTCAAGAATCCGGAAACAGGGGAGGTGTATGAAGAAACATACGATAAGCTGTTGCTGTCGACCGGATCCTCACCATTTGTGCCAAATCCGGCCTGGCTGGACCAGACGAGAGTATTTAAGCTCTGGACTATTCCGGATACTGACAGTATCTATGAATTTGTCGTAAGCTATGCACCTAAGCGTGCAGTCATAGTCGGGGGCGGATTTATCGGATTGGAGATGGCGGAAAATCTTAGCGATCGGGGCGTTGAAGTTTCACTCTGTGATATGGCCGATCAGGTAATGCCGCCAATCGACAAGGATATGGCCAAGATAGTAGAGGTCAGACTGGCTGAACATGGTGTTCATCTTCATCTGGGCAATGGTCTAAAGGACATCGAGAACGATGGCACAAGAGTCGTGCTTGCTGACGGAACTGCTATTGAGACTGATTTAGTTATTCTTTCGATAGGAGTAAAGCCGAACAGCCAGCTTGCCGAGGCTGCCGGACTTGAGTTAAATGCCAGGCGCGGAATCAAGGTGGACGAGTTCATGCACACCTCCGATCCGAACATATACGCTGTTGGAGACGTTATCGGTGTGCAGGACTATATACTTGGTGGCGAGGTGATGATTCCACTTGCAGGCCCGGCCAATAAGCAGGGCAGGAATGTTGCGGAGAACATACTTGGTCTCGGGCAGAAAACTTGCGATGGAACACTGGGGACTTCCGTTGCCAAGATATTTGACATGACTGTTGCCTCAACCGGAGCTAGCGAGAAGTCATTAAGTAGAGCGGGCAAGGTCTATGGCAAGGATTACCACGTTTCACTGGTCCATCCTATGAGCCACGCAGGCTATTATCCGGGTGCAACGCCGATGACTATCAAGCTTATCTTCGCTGACTGCGGAGATGTGCTCGGCGCGCAGATAGTCGGATATGATGGTGTGGATAAGAGAATTGATACTATTTCGACCCTGTTGCATTTCCACGGGAAGGTGGATGACCTCACCAATCTTGAGCTTGCCTACGCACCGCCGTACTCGTCGGCCAAGGACCCTGTGAATTTTGCAGGTTATGCGGCAGAGAACATACTTGTGGGATTTGCACACCCGATAAAATTCAGCGAGTGGGAGGCCGATAAGGACAAATACGTGCTGCTCGATGTGCGAGAGGAAATAGAAGTGTTGGCGAGTCCTGTCGATGGGGCGATTCATATCCCGCTGACAAAGCTTCGCGACAGGTTCGAGGAACTGGACAGGGATAAGTGCTATGTAGCTTTCTGCGCAGTCGGTCTTAGAGGATATATAGCCGAGAGAATTCTCCGTCAGAAGGGGTATGATGCATACTACCTTCTCGGTGGACACAGAACCATGAAGACGCTGACGGCTGATATAAGTAAAATCAAGGCACATCAGGGGGCGGATGCTGCAAAGGTTGACACTTCACAGGAGAAGCTCGCTGTAAATTCCGTACGGGCCGAGAACAAAACTGTAGCGATCGATGCTTGTGGACTTAGCTGTCCGGGACCTATACTCAAGGTATCTGACGCGATGAAGGCGCTTGAGACCGGAGATAAACTGGACGTTTCCGCCAGTGATCCCGGGTTTATCAGCGATATTGGAAGCTGGTGTCAGAATACAGGCAATACGCTACTGGAAACCTCGTCTGACGGCGGCAGTTATCATGCGGTGCTGCAGCGAGGTGTGAGCTGCGATGCCTCCGGAGTGTGCGAGGCCCCCGGTAGCAGCTGCGAGGAATCAGTAGATACATCGTGTACTCCCAAGGAGAAGACGATGATAGTTTTTGACGGAGATTTGGATAAAGCAATCGCTTCGTTTATAATCGCCACCGGAGCGGCCGCGATGGGCAACAAGGTGCACATGTTCTTTACCTTCTGGGGGTTAAGCGTCATAAGAAAGCATCAACCTCCGACAGTCAAGAAGAATTTCATATCCGGGATGTTTGCCAATATGCTGCCAAAGGGCTCGAGAAAGCTCAAGCTATCGCATATGAATATGGGCGGTATGGGAGCCAAGATGATACGCAACGTCATGAAATCCAAGGATATAGCGTCGCTTGAAGAGTTGATCCGGACTGCTATAGATATGGGGGTCGAGATGACGGCGTGTCAGATGTCTATGGATGTGATGGGGCTTACCAAGGACGAGCTGCTGGATGGTGTCAAGATTGGCGGCGTTGCTACGATGCTCAACAATTCAGATAAGTCCAATATGAACCTCTTTATATAGCAATATTTGCTGCAGTTAGGGGGTTAAGTGGAACTCCCTGAGAATTTATATAGCAATATTGCGAACAAAATTATAGTGCAGGTGATTGAGGAGAGGTAGGTAATAACTTGGTGGAAAGTAAGGAGTGATGCCTATAGCGGAAAATGAGTGAACGGAGCTGCAGACGAGCTTAAAGGCGCCTCTCTAGCAGCTCCTTGAGAAAAATGTGTACAATTTACAAGTTACAAGCACAAACTGCAAAACGTGCTGCAAATAAAAACTGATAAAGTAATTAAAATCATAATAATTCAAAAGGATAATTTTAATTCCGAAAGGTCGTTAATTTAGCGGCCTTTTTTATTTTTCAAAGAAATCATTACCGCACTTTGTTTAATATATCGAGAATTTTGATTAATATATTGACATTAGACTGCGCGCGATTATAATTATACTGTTAGTTTACTAATACTAAATTTTTTACTTATTATAATGCGTGGCAGCAAACAGTCCTGTGTTGAGCGATATGCTGCTGAGGCGTGATATTATAGGGATTTCAGGTGAGGAGTTTTAATGGAAATCGGTGACAAGATTAAACAGCTGAGAATAGAGCGTGGACTCACACAGGAGGAGCTGGCTGACAGAGCCGAGCTTTCCAAAGGGTTCATATCGCAGGTTGAGAGAGATCTGACATCTCCCTCGATTGCGACGCTCGAGGACATCATAATATCTCTCGGAAGCGATCTCACAACCTTCTTCTCTGAAAAGGAGAAACCGCAGATTGTTTTTAACAGTGATGATTACTTCGTCAAGGAGGATGAACGCCACAAAAGCACGATAGAGTGGATAGTCCCGAATGCCCAGAAAAATAACATGGAACCCATCAGGGTTACCATTGGCGCCGGGGGTACGACAATTCCCGACAATCCTCATGAAGGTGAGGAATTCGGGTATGTAATCAAAGGGGCTATCGATATTCACATCGGCAGTGACAGTTATCACGTCAAGAAGGGTGAGACCTTCTATATCTATCCGGAGCAGGAGCATCATATCAGCTCGTGCAAAGGAGCAGAGATAATATGGGTTAGCTCGCCGCCCAGCTTTTAAGCGAGTTATATCGAGTTATATATGGGAACGTACCGGGAAGTTTGCGCCAATGACTATTTTGGAGGAAAGATTTGAACGAGTTAATCAGACTGGACAACATCAGCAAGAGCTTTGAAGGGCACGAGGTCTTATCAGACATTACGCTTTCGATCAAGGAAAACGAGTTTGTGACTCTGCTCGGACCATCGGGATGTGGCAAGACTACAACTCTTCGTATCATCGGTGGATTTGAAACGCCGGACACGGGAAGGGTGATTTTTGAAGGCAGGGACATCACCAATGTTCCCCCCAACCAGCGTCATGTCAACACTGTGTTTCAAAACTATGCTCTGTTCCCTCATATGACGGTACAGGAGAATATAGCTTTCGGACTTCGCGTAAGCGGCAAGTCCGAGCAATACATCAAGGACAAGATTGCTTATGGACTTAAGCTGGTTAACCTGGATGGGTATGGCAAAAGAACCATAGACAAGATGTCAGGCGGACAGCAGCAACGAGTAGCGATGGCTCGAGCTATCGTGAATGAGCCTAGGGTGCTGCTGCTGGATGAACCGCTCGGAGCTCTAGATCTCAAGCTAAGGCAGGAGATGCAGTACGAGCTGGTGCGGCTCAAGAAGGAGCTTGGCATTACATTTATATACGTGACCCACGATCAGGAGGAAGCCCTCACGATGTCGGATAATGTCATAGTCATGAACAACGGTCTTATTCAACAGATGGGAACTCCCGAGGAGATCTATAACGAGCCGGAGAATGCGTTTGTAGCGGACTTTATCGGGGATAGCAATATCATCGATGCGAGAATGGTCGATGACAAGCTGGTTATGATTGACGGTCATATGTTTGAATGCATAGATGGCAATTGGAACGGCTTCTACGTGGGGCAGCCTGTTGATGCTGTAATCAGACCGGAGGACATCGAGATTCGCGAATACGATGAGGGAATCATGAACGGCACGATTGTCAGCAAACTGTTCATCGGAGTGCACTATGAGATGCTGGTGCAGAGTGAGAACGGCAAGGTTGAGTGGCTGCTTCAGAACTATGATTCACATGAGGTTGGGGAGATGATAGGCATGTATGTAAGACCCGAAAATATCCAGATTATGCATAAGCCGACATCTGAAGCTGAGGAGGCACAGGAACTTGATATCTAAGAAGAGCTATACAGCACCTTTTGCCATCTGGGTTATCGCAGGCACGGTAATTCCGATTTTGACCATAGCATACTATGGCATCACCAACAGAAATGGTGCATTTACATTAGAAAATATAACGGCGATGTTCAATCCGCAGCATCTGGAGGCTCTCGGATTATCACTGCTCTTATCGCTAGTGAGCACGATTGTGTGCCTCATACTGGCTTTTCCTATGGCGCTCATCCTGCGCGGGAGCAGGTTCGGTAAGCAGGGCTTTATGATTTTCGTGTTCATCCTGCCGATGTGGATGAACTTCCTGCTCAGAACGATGGCCTGGCAGGTGTTGCTCGAGAGACAGGGTGTAATCAACTCACTGCTCGCATCGATCGGCCTTCCCAGGCAGGAGATGATGGGCACTCCGGGGGCGGTAGTGCTCGGCATGGTATATGACTTCCTGCCGTTCATGGTGCTTCCTATATACAATGTCGTGTCCAAGATAGATAACCGTCTTATCGAAGCGGCATACGACCTCGGGGCCGGTAAATTCTATGTATTCAGAAAGATTATCTTCCCTCTCAGTATTCCGGGAATCGCAAGCGGTGTGACGATGGTGTTTATCCCGGCCCTCACTACATTTGTTATCTCTAACATGCTGGGTGGAGGTAAGGTCAACCTGATAGGCAACATCATCGAGCAGGAATTCACAGTTAATTCCAACTGGTATCTCGGATCTGGGCTGTCGCTCATAATGATGGTATTTATCATCGTAAGCATGCTTGCAGTTCAGAAGTTTAGCGACGAAGAGGGGGGCAACATGATATGAAGAAGTTTTGTGGCAACATGTATTTGGTAATCATAATGCTGTTCCTGTATCTCCCCATCCTGACGCTGATTCTGCTCTCGTTCAATGAGAGCAAATCGATGGCGGTATTCACGAGGTTCTCGCTCAAGTGGTACAAGGAGATGTTTCACAGCCGCCTAATTCTGGGAGCTATTGTAAATACCTTTTCAATAGCCATACTTGCAGCGATGATAGCTACTGTGATCGGCACCTTGGCTGTAATCGGCATAGAGTCCCTAAGGCGTAGGACGGAGAATATACTGCTGGCAGTTAACAACATTCCGATGCTCAACGCAGATATTGTAACCGGCATATCGCTGATGCTGTCCTTCCTTCTCTTTGGAATATCGCTGGGGTATATGACGATACTGTTCTCTCATGTAACATTCTGCATTCCTTATGTAATCCTGTCCGTGAGACCGAGGATGAACAAGAAGACGGACACACTTTTTGAAGCGGCGCTCGACCTGGGGGCTTCCAGAGGGTATGCGTTTAGAAAGGTTGTACTTCCCGAACTGATGCCGGGAATATTGTCAGGCTCGCTGTTGTCATTTACAATGTCGGTCGATGATTTTGTGGTTACGCATTTCACCAGAGGTGCGGGTATTAACACCATCTCGACACTCATCTACAGTGAGGTCAAGATTGGGATCAGACCATCACTGTATGCGCTGTCTACGATTATTTTCGTTATCGCCTTGGTTGCGCTGCTGATAGTCAACTTCAACAGAGATAAGGAGCCAAAGAGGGCATGAAGAAGAAATTAATACTGGGTTCGGTGCTCGTGCTGCTGATGGCTATTCTGACGGGATGCCGCAGCGGCGAGAATGGAGAAGTGTATGTATATAGCTACGGAGATTATTATGACCCTGAGATTATCGCTGATTTTGAAGCGGACACCGGCATAAGGGTCATTCAGGACACCTATGATACGGCGGAGGAGATGTATCCTGTCATCAAGAACGGGTCGGCAGACTACGACGTTGTATGTACATCCGATTATATGGTTGGCAGGATGATGGACGAAGGACTGCTGCTCAAGCTGGACAAGAGGAACATCAGGAATCTCAAGAATATGGATTCTAAATACATGAAAATGGCGGAGGCATTTGATCCGGGCAACCGGTATTCGGTGCCGCACGTTGTGGGTGTGCAGGGAATACTGTATAACAAAAAAAAGACCGGCGGAAAAAAGATCGACTCCTGGAATGCTCTCTGGGATTCTGCATACGCCAATAATATAGTCATGCAGGACAGCGTTCGCGATGCGTTTGCAATCTCGCTGATGCGACTTGGATATTCACCTAATTCAACCAATCCTAAGGAGATAGAAGCGGCCAAGAATGCGCTTAAGGAGCAGAAGCCGCTCGTATACAAATACGCAAATGACTCGGCTCGTGACCTGCTGGCTGACGGCTCGGCGACAATTGGAGTAGTGTGGAACGGCGAGTATCAGTATACGCACGACCTCAACAAGGACGTGGAGTTCGTAGTCCCCAAGGAAGGGGCAGAGTTCTTTATCGATTCGTGGATCATTCCTAAGACTTCCAAGAACAAGAAGAATGCCGAGAAATTCATCAACTACATGTGCAGAGCCAGCGTAGCGAAGAGGAACTTCGACTATCTGTATTACACCATGCCTAACGCGGCAGCAATCAGGAAGATTCCTTCAAAATACGTGTCGAATCCTGCCATGTTCCCAACCCGGGACATTATTGACAGATGTACGCTTCTGACCAAGCTTGACCCGGAAACGACCAAGCTATATAGTGACAGCTGGAAGGAAGTTAAATCGAGCAAGAACTAGGTGCCACGGAGGTGGTTATGAACGATAGACAGATTAAGGCTTTTCTTGAAGCAGCCAGGCTTCTCAATTTTACCAAGGCGGCGGAAAAGCTATATGTTCCTCAATCTCAGGTATCCAGAGCGATTGCAGCGCTTGAGAAGGAGCTGGGGACGGTGTTGTTTGAAAGGGAGAACTCCAGAAGCATAACACTGTCGCCTGCCGGGGAGAAATACTTCAGCCTGTTCAGCAGATTTGAGACGGAACTCGGCAGGACAAGGGAGTCGCTGCGCGAAGAAACTCATGAGCTGAGACTGGGATACAATATAGGCTGGAATATTTCAGGCTTCCTGCCGGAGGTTGTTACGCGCTGCAGGCAGATCTACGATGATTTTTCGGTCAGGATAGAGTGCCTCAGCTTCGATAACCTGATGCAGAAATTGCAGTCAGGACAGCTGGATGCTGTTATCTCGCTGGAGGATTATATGAAGGCAACTTCCGACGTAGAGTACGAGGTGGTGACTGATGTAAATCGCACTATCGTTTATTCCGAGAGACTTTTCGGCGTCTTGGTAGACAGCCCCGAGGAGATGAAGGGTGTGACCATGTTCGTCGCAGAGGATTCGAGGCTGCGCGAGATTATATCATCAATCGGATTCAATCTGCGACCGTTCAACTTTATCCCCGACATAGAGGTGGTTCCCAACATCGAGACTATGTTTGCCAATGTCCAGAACGGCAGAGGCGTTATATTGGCTGACGATTGGGTGGATATATCCGGTGGCCCGGACATACACTCTGTGAGCATCGATGCCCGTTCAAATATCGCCATTGCGTGGCACGAGGGAGAACCGCCTAGAGAGGTGAAGCTGTTTGCGGATGAGCTTAGAAAGTATTTCGCAGACGATACGTTGCCGGCAGTCGAGAAATAACAAAATTAGAAACAAAAATGGACATCCATGCAGAAACTGCATGAATGTCCATTCGTTTTTGGCAGGTTCTAATATAGTCCAATTGATGATATCGTATAGATACATCAATTGAAAGCATATGAGGCTTATATATAACATTAACAGGGGGGTAAAATGTCTAGAAGAGAACAGATGCTGTTCAAGAACACGGAGTTCATAGGATACTCTGATTTGAACAAAAAACCGGGCTTCCAGATGGGAATGCACCGTACTAAGGATGGCAGATATTATTTGTATACTGCATGCTTCCGTGATAACGGATTTAATATCGTCGATGTGACAGATCCGGCAAATCCGACAGCTAAGTGGGTAGAGGGCGACTGGATTGGTGAGGTTCACGATGGGCAGAGCCTTGCCAAGCTGCAGGTGGCAGACGGCAAGCTTCTCGCTTGCTATGGCGGCACGATGAGGGTGCTGCACGGTACTCACGATCAACCGTTCTGGGGCGGATTTAAGCTCTATGATATCGAGAGCGATCCACTTAACCCTAAGTTCCTCGGACAGTTCGAGTGTGAGGATGGTCCGGGAGTGCACAGAAGCTTCTATAACGGCGGCGACTACGCTTATATCATGGGCAGCAAGCGCAACTACACGGGATACATTCTGAGAATCGTTGATATTTCAGATCCGACTAACCCAACTGAGGTTGGCAGCTGGTGGGCTGATGGCCAGTATTTGGGCAACAAGAAGGCTTCCGATATTCCGGAGGTTGGTACAGAGCCGTTCATGAAGCTGCCTAACGGCCACGCAATCACAGTTAAGGACGACGTAGTATATGCAGCATTCCCTAACGTTGGATTCTGCATGATTGACGTACACGACAAGACCAGACCCAGACTTCTGGGCAATGTGCCTCTCAACCCGCCATTTGGTAACGGTCAGGCAGGCGCAGCTGTTCACACAGCAATGCCTTTAGGTGATAAGCCCTTTGCTGTAGTAACTACGGAGGGTGAGAGAACATGGTACTTTGACAACAACAGAGAAGAAGGCATGTTCCACAAGATCACCAGCCAGCCAATGAACATCATCGGTATGGTTGAGACTTCCGATAAGGAGAATCCGGCACTTATCTCGGTATTCCCTTATCCGGAGGTACCGGCGGAGTACAGGAAGTGCCACGGTGAGAACTTCAACATCATCGATGGCCAGAGAGTGGTATTCGGTCCACACAACATGTTCGACCTATTCGGGCAGGACTGCCTGGAGCAGAGAGACGACAGAGTCTACAACTGTCACTTCCAGGCCGGACTTCGCATCTACGATGTGTCGGATCCGTTCATACCTAAGGAAATCGCTTACTTCATGCCACCGGATCCGGAAGGCACATGGTTCGATATCGAGGACGGGACCCTGTTCCCGGGACCACACGTTGGTCATGCTGAGGACTGTGTAGTAGATGACAGAGGCTATATCTATGTCGATACTTATCAGGACGGACTTTACATCGTTCGTTGCACAGTTTAATTATGAACAGCTTGGAAACGCACACATAGCACATAAATAATTAGCTTGCTAAAAAATGGCATCACCCGTACAATTACCGGATGGTGCCATTTTGCGTATTAACCGCGGACTCTTCGACTACGTACAATTTCTAGTTTAGAGGAAGGCCCTTGAATCGCTTCACGAAAAAAACATATTACACTCATGTTTTGATGTTGACACCGGGGGAGGTCGATAGTACACTATGTGTAGTGATTAGCACTCCGGATTGATGAGTGCTAACAAAATTCAGGTAAGGAGGAAATACGATGGAAATAGGTGAGAGAAAGCTTCAGATCCTCCAGGCAATTATCACAGACTACGTTAAGAACGCAGAGCCGGTCGGTTCTCGTTCGCTTGCTAAGAGATATGGATTAGGTGTCAGCCCGGCGACTATCAGAAATGAAATGGCTGACCTTGAAGAGCTCGGATATCTGACACACCCGCATACCTCGGCAGGGCGTGTGCCTTCTGATAAGGCATATAGACTATATGTAAATAGCCTTATGAGCAAGCACGATCTCTCGCCGGAGGAAAAGCAGATAATCAACGAGCGCATGCAAGTTAGCGTCGCAGAGTTCAACCAGACGTTACAGCACGCAGCAGAGCTGCTTTCAGATATAACGAAGCTTGCATCATTTGCGATGACGCCTTCGGCTAATTACGACACGCTCAAGTTCATCAGACTCGTGCCGGTTGATGAATACACAATCGTGTTGATGATTGTATCTGATGCCGGCAATGTCACGAACACCACACTCAA
This sequence comes from Mogibacterium timidum ATCC 33093, assembly GCF_000525775.1. Taxonomy (GTDB): domain Bacteria; phylum Bacillota; class Clostridia; order Peptostreptococcales; family Anaerovoracaceae; genus Mogibacterium; species Mogibacterium timidum. The sequence continues at coordinate 94,939 of NZ_JALU01000016.1, forward strand.
GGTGGATGTGTCATATACGCCGGAGTCGCTGGAGATACTCAGCAAATCGATGACATATAACTATAAGGGCAACACCATAGATGAGGCTCTCAAGAAATCAATCATTGCAGATTTCAATTCTGATCTCGAGGCTATGAGCCCTTTGGCAAACACGGTTATGCCAAACTTCATGAAGACGCTCGAAGATATGCTCAACGTCAATCTGTACATGGAGGGATTGACCAACATATTTAACATTCCCGAGTACAGCAGCATCGATAAGGCCAAGGCATTCATCGAGCTTGTCAGCAGGAAGGATGAATTTGCAAGAGATATGCTCGAGCGTGAGGATGGTGTAATCGTAACCATCGGTGATGAAAATATCGATTCATCGATGAAGGATTGCTCGCTGGTCACCGCGACATATCACGTGGATGGCAAGCTGATAGGCAAGATTGGAGTAATCGGACCAACCAGGATGAACTATAGCGAGGTTACTTCAATAATGGAATACCTTACGGAGAACCTCAGCAAATCGTTCTTGCTAAACGATGGAAAGGAACACAAGAATGACTGAAGAGAACAAGAAGGATAATATTAATGAGGCTGGTGATAGGACAGCTGATAAGCAGGTAGAAGCTGCGGAGAGCCGGAAAGAGAATTCTTCGAATGCTCAGCGAACAGGCTCAGATGCGAAGCCGGCAGATGCAGAAGTCAAGACCGAAGCCGAGGTAGATGGCAAGACAGAGCCTCAGGATGCTGACAAAGCTGATAACGAAGCGAAGGATGTGCCTGACAGCGAAGCCGAGGGCGATGGTACGTCTGATCAGACTCAGAGGTCGGAGAATGAAACCGATAAGCCTGAAGAGGATGGCGATTCCAGGTATCTGAGGCTTATGGCAGAGTTCCGGAACTACAAGAAGCGTGTCGCCAAGGAAAAGGCGGATATCCACGCGTATGCAAATGAAAAGCTCGTCGTTGAACTGCTGGGCGTGCTCGACAACTTCGAGAGAGCGTTGGCGAGTGATCCTGCGGCGGATGCAGAGGGATACGCTCAAGGCATGAGGCTTATTTTCGATCAGTTGCTAAGCGCTCTGAGCGAAGCGGGGCTCGAGGAGCTGCGAGCGCTCGGTGAGGAATTTGACCCTAAGATTCACAATGCGGTTATGACGGCCGACGATGAGGAATACGACAGCAACAAGGTGTGCAATGTGCTGCAGAAGGGCTATAGTCTTAACGGCAAGGTCATCAGACCGACAATGGTAACTGTTGCGAAATAGTGACAAAATCGCGGGGAACCGCGTTTGTATATAAATAATTTAGTAAATAATGGATTTCGGATACGAAAGGAAGGAAATAAACAATGAGTAAGGTTATTGGAATTGATTTGGGAACTACGAACAGCTGCGTGTCTGTTCTGGAAGGCGGAGAACCTGTTGTAATCGCTAATGCAGAGGGTGCAAGAACTACACCGTCCGTCGTAGCATTCACTAAGAATGGTGAGAGACTTGTCGGAGAGACGGCTAAGAGACAGGCAATCACAAACCCGGATAGAACGATTGCTTCTATCAAGAGACACATGGGAGAGAGCTATACTGTAGAGATTGATGGAAAGAGCTATACTCCACAGGACATCTCTGCTATGATTCTCGGTAAGCTCAAGTCTGACGCTGAGGCATATCTGGGGGAAAAGGTTTCAGAGGCTGTCATCACGGTTCCGGCATATTTCTCAGATGCTCAGAAGCAGGCTACTAAGGATGCCGGTAAGATTGCCGGTCTGGACGTTAAGAGAATTATCAACGAGCCAACTGCTGCATCGCTTGCTTATGGACTGGATAAGGCGGATGGAGCACAGAAGATTCTTGTCTACGACCTTGGCGGCGGTACATTCGATGTGTCTGTGCTAGAGCTTGGGGATGGAGTATTTGAGGTGCTTGCTACAAACGGTGATACACACCTTGGCGGTGATGATTTTGATAATGCCGTTCTGGACTTCCTGGCAGATTCGTTCAAGTCTGAGCACGGAGTTGACCTCAGAAAGGACAACATGGCTCTGCAGAGACTTAAGGAAGCTGCGGAGAAGGCCAAGAAGGAGCTGTCAAGTGCACAGAGCACTAAGATCAATCTGCCATTTATCACTGTAACTGATGAGGGTCCGCTCCATATGGACATGGATCTTACAAGAGCCAGATTTGATCAGCTCACAAGCGGACTGGTTGAGAGAAGTATCGAGCCTATGAAAAAGGCTATGGCAGATGCGGGTGTTACAAATTCAGACATCGCTAAGGTCATCCTAGTCGGTGGTTCGACACGTATTCCTGCAGTTCAGGCAGCTGTTCAGAAGGTAACAGGTAAGGAGCCGTTCAAGGGTATCAACCCGGATGAGTGCGTAGCAATCGGAGCTTCTATCCAGGCAGGCGTACTCACAGGTGAAGTCAATGACGTTCTGCTGCTTGATGTTACTCCACTGTCGCTGTCTATCGAGACGCTCGGTGGTGTTGCAACTAAGCTAATCGAGAGAAATACAACTATTCCAACCAAGAAGAGTCAGATATTCTCAACAGCAGCAGACAATCAGACAGCGGTGGATGTGCACGTAATGCAGGGAGAGAGAGAGATGGCAGCCGACAATATCACACTTGGTAGATTCCAGCTCACGGGCATTGCTCCTGCTCCTCGCGGAATCCCACAGATCGAGGTTACATTTGACATCGATGCTAACGGTATCGTCAATGTAAGCGCTAAGGATCTTGGTACGGGTAAGGAGCAGCAGATTACAATTACATCCTCAACAAAGCTTTCTGAGGACGAGATTAACGCTAAGATCAAGGAAGCTGAGCAATATGCCGAGGAGGATAAGAAGAGAAAGGAAGAGGTCGAGGTTAAGAACCAAGCTGAAGGAATTCTCTTCGAGACTGAAAAGCAGATGAACGAGCTCGGTGACAAGGTAACTGCTGACGAGAAGTCTAAGGTTGACGCAGCTAGAGAGGATCTCAAGAAGGCTGTAGAGGCTAACGACGTTGAAGACATTAAGGCTAAGAGCGAAGCGCTGACACAGGCGTTCTATCCGATTTCAAGCAGAATTTATCAGGAAGCACAAGCTCAGACAGGTGCTGCCGGTGATGGCGCAGATGCAGGTGCACAGGCTCAGTCAGGAGCACAGAGTGCAGGTCCTGGCGGAAACACTGTAGACGCTGATTATGAGGTTGTAGACGAAGATAAGTAGTGTCTGAATACTAACAGATGGTTACTGCCGGCACAGCGTGCCGGCAGTTCACTGATTATATAAATTATCGTTGGAAGGAAATAATATGGCTGATAAGAGAGATTATTACGAGGTGCTGGGCATCCGGAAAGGAGCTTCCGAAGCCGAGATAAAGAAGGCTTATCGCAAGATGGCTATGAAATACCATCCGGATAAGAATCCCGGCGACAAGGAAGCCGAAGAAAAATTCAAGGAAGCCAATGAGGCCTATGCTGTATTGTCGGATCCTGATAAGAAGAGCAAATATGATAGATTCGGTCATGCCGGAGTAGATCCTAATGCCGGCTTTGAAGGTGGCGGAGCCGGTTTTGGCGGTTTCGGCGGCTTTGAAGATATCTTCGATATGTTTGGCGGCGGCTTTGGTGGCTTCGGAGGACGCAGTGCAAGGCGAAACGGTCCTCGCAAGGGCAGTGACCTGCAGAAATCGATTACGATCGAATTTACTGAGGCGATATTTGGCTGTCGTAAGGAAATTAGACTCACTAAGGACGTTAAGTGCAAGAAGTGTAACGGAGAGGGAACGGCTCCGGGTACGGGCAAGCACACATGTGAGAAGTGCGGTGGAACCGGCCAGGTGTCACATGTATCGCAGACTCCGTTTGGAACATTCCAGAATGTGACGACTTGTGATGCGTGCGGTGGAACCGGTCAGGTTATCGATACACCGTGCCCGGACTGCCACGGCAAGGGTTCGGTGAGAAAGACCGTTACGCTCAAGATTGACATTCCGGCGGGTGTCGACAGCGACAGCATCATCCCGATTCGGGGCGAGGGTGAGCCGGGAGTTAACGGTGGCCCATTTGGCGACCTGTACATAGTAATAAATGTAAAGCCACACAAGGTATACAAGAGACGTGGCGACGACCTGTACCTGACAATGCCTATTACCTACGACCAGGCGGTGCTCGGCGACAAGGTCAAGGTGCCGGGTTTCAACGAGACGTATTCGTATACGCTTGCACCCGGAACACAGACCGGATCGAATTTTAGGCTCAAAGGCAAGGGTGTCAAAAATCCTAGAACCGGCAGATATGGAGACCTGTATGTCAAGGTGAATATTGAGGTTCCAACTAAGCTGAGCGCTAAGGAGAAGAAGGCAATCAAGAATATGGCTGAGGAGTTCACGCCGGATGCATATCCTCGTAAAAAGGAATTTGACAACCTGAAGCTGGGCAGCTAGTGAGTTGAGCTTGGGTAGAGGTAACGTTTAAGTTATAGGCCGAGATGTGTTGCTAAAAATAAGTCACAGGACAACAACAGCTGGTAAAAGTCGCTGTGAACGTTGAAATTTTCAATGGGTACAGCGGCTGTATCTTTTTTGAAGGAAGATATAGGGTGGATAAAATGTGAGCCGGAAGCATGCCGATATGCTCCCGGCTCATTAAGTTATTCATCAAATGTGTTTGATTAATAGACCGTCATTACTTGCGATTCAAACTGATTTGGCCGTAACGATATAAGGCTACCATGGCGTTGACAGCTTGTTCGGCAGTTGCATAAGCAGGGATACCATGATCTCTGAGCTTAAGTATGGCCTCCTGGCACTCGTTACCGCCTTGGCACTCCATGATAAACGGTTTGCCCAGGTGACGGTAGGTATCGTGTATGCGTATAACCACATCGGTAACTGCATCCACATCGGTAACTGCGGTAGGGCAGATAGACCCTATAATGCCGTGTACGTTAGGATCGCGTATTGCCTGTATGAAAGCTCCTTTGTACTGAATCGGTGAAGCGGTTCCGGAGATATCAACAGGGTTGAGTGGAGAACCGAACATAGGCATGTATGCACGAATTCGGTCAGAGAGACTAGGAGAAATTTCGTGCAACTCATGCATTGGCATCCCCCTGCGCTCGAAATGGTCACAGCTGAGCAGTCCCGAGCCTCCGCCATTGGTAATCATTACGATATTGTCCCCCTTTGCAGGTGGCTGCATGCCGAGAGCCATAGATATGTCGAGAAATTCTTCCCATGTTGTGGCACGAATTGCGCCTGCCTCTTTAAATACTTCGTCATAGAATTCGTCCGAAGTCCCGGCATTTTCGGATGCAGTATGTGCAAACGCCGCTTTTTCACCAATTTTTGAACCGCCGACCTTTATGGTGACTATCGGTTTATTAACACTGCGGCACGCTTCTATAAAGGCGTCCGGACTGTCCAGGCCTTCAATGTATACAGCGAGGCACCTTGTATCTTTATCTCGTCCGGCATACGCGATGAATTCACAGAAATCCACATCCGCCTTATTACCAAGGCCAACAAAGAAGCTCATGCCATAGTGATCTTTTTGAGATGACCCGAGGGCAGCCAGCAGATTGGCACCTGACTGCGATATCATAGCTACAGGTCCCTTGATAGGCAGGTACGGAATGAAACCACAGTTAAAATCAAGATACGGGCTTCCCATTCCCACCAGGTTCGGACCGATCAGCGGCAATTTGTTGTCACGGCAGTACTGTGTCAATTCATCCTGTAAAGCACCGCGGCCAATCTCCTTGAATGCGCTTGTAGCGATAACGACAATTTTGACCTTTTTGGCGACACAGTCCTCCAACACGGACTTTACGATGTGCGCCGGAACGGCAAGGAACGCCAAATCAACATCTTCGGGAATGTCTTTTACGGTCGGATAAGCTTTGAGACCGTTCACTTGATCGGCGCGCGGGTTAACGGGATAGATCTCACCTTTGTACCCCCATAGCTTCAGACCGTCTACAACCTTGTAGCCTACCTTTGTTGAATAGCGGCTGGCACCGACTACCGCGATAGATTTTGGATTTAATGCATACTGAAGATTATCTATTACATAATCGCGAGGATGTTTTACAATCATCTTATTTCACCTCCTCAGGATCTGTGGAGAAGCGGCATTTCGGAGAGCCGGTCTCCAAACGATTTTGAAGAAAGTCGTCCGTCATTACGCACTCCTCCCAGTACCCGTTTTCATCATCCAACCGTGCAACCCAGCGCCTGAACTGGCGTTTGGAATTAGCAACCTTTACTTCTTCAATCTCTGCGTATTTTTCGAGCTTTTCGCGAATTGCATCGACGTCATTGAGCTCAGTGAAGGCGCTTAGCAGGCAGTCATAAAATGAATCTCCAAATTGGAAGATATCGACAAATTCCGACTGTGCAGTGAATTCTTCAATCAGCTCTGCCTTTCTGTAGCTTGGAACGTTCTGAAACATGCGAACGAGGTACATCTGCATCGACAGTCCGAGCCTGCGGTAGTTGAAATATATCATAGGAAGCATAAACTTACGTTCATCTACACAGGTTATGATATCCTTCTTCATCTGGTCTCCGTCAAGTCCGGAAAGCTCTTCCAGTTTCTTGAAATTAAACATGTCTGCAATGGATGGAGTGGAGTTAAGGGCGTCAACAATTGCAAGATCCGTCTTGTCAATCTTATGCTGAACCTTAAGGAACTTCTTTCGCTGTTCTTCTCCGAATACGAATTTCCTGAATTGGTCAGACGGTACATCCCACTGATTAACCATCGATTCGCGTACATCAGCACGAATCGGGCAGAGATGGACGTACTCGACCTCAGGACGGTCCTTCCATGGAGCTATGACATCTGCCAGCAGGTTGTCGATCACGCGCATGTGATTGCCATTAAAGAAATCGAAATCGCCTTCCGTCATATATCCGGTGCATATGTCGTCCTTGTTCTGATACCACTTCGCAAACTCGCTCTTGATGGCCGGATCGGTTCCGTCTTTCAGCTTGACAACCCAGTAATAGAGACCCCAACCGTAAACACTTACATTCGGGTTCATGACGAACATAATCAGGTGCTCATCATACATTCTTTTCAGGCGCTTTTTAATATCTTCTTTTTTTGCACCTGTCTTCTCAGCAATGTAGTCAAGATTCCAAACATCAGGATAAATCTGATAGAACGATTTGACTACGTTGTAGGCAGCAACCTCTGTTGCATCCAGGCCAAAGGTTCCCGGCTCGAGGAAGCCGTACCCGCGCGGAGGAAAACAATTCCTGTGCATCCACGCTTGCTGTTGGTCAGTGCCAAGTATGTACTTTTTTTCACTCATGAATACCAACCTCCTAATCCTTTACAACTAATCAGTTACAACATACAACAAGGAGAAATATATAATCTCTTCCCTGTGTTACTATTTTATCATATAAGAAATAAAACTTAAATGGTCTAGTTATTTATATTTAAAATATGATTGTCGTCAGTAATTTTGACTGCCAATATTTAATTTTATTAATGAATTGAAATTCGCATAGTTTCGATGTGCTTTAATCCTTTGACAGTAAGGTGATCGAATTATTGTCAATTAGAAAAGACATCAAGCACTAATACTGATGTCTCTTGCTATGTTACGTTATTTACGCGGTTTATATACGCAGGTTATAAAATGAAAAGATGCATTTATACTACCTTTTAAGTGCGGTATCAAGGACATCTTTTATATGTTCCTTGCATTCATCATAGCTCTCGAATAGGTAAGCTTCATACAGCTTCTCGTTTCCGATGAACATTGAAGGAGTTGCGTAGTAATCATAGTTGGCAATAATTTCCGGGTGTGCGCCTTCTTCAATCCATTCAATTTCAACCTTGCCGTAGTCAGGATTCTCTGCGATTAGATCTGCGAGAGCTTTTTTGCCCTGAACACAGTATGGGCATCCTGCGAGTTCAAATGCTGTTATCTTCTTCATGGTATTCTCCTTTACTCCAGTACCAGCGATACAGGGCAGTGATCGCTTCCGTATACGTCGGTCAAGATCGCAGCTTCCTTGATCTTGGTTTCCAGTCTGTTAGAAACTATGAAGTAGTCGATGCGCCAGCCTGCGTTATTGGCTCTGGCGTTGAATCTGTATGACCACCAGGAATACACGCCGGGGGTATCAGGGTGAAGATGTCTATATGTATCGGTAAATCCTGCTCCCAGCAGCTCTGTCATCTTGCTGCGCTCTTCGTCGGAGAAGCCTGCATTACCGCGGTTCGACTTTGGATTCTTGAGGTCGATTTCCTCATGTGCAACATTGAGATCGCCGCAGTAAACGACGGGCTTGACCTTGTCAAGCTTAGACATATATGCTCTGAGGTCATCCTCGTATTCCATCCTGTAATCGATTCGCTTTAACTCATCCTGTGAATTAGGTACGTACGCGCAGATGAGATAGAAGTCGTCATACTCCAGCGTTATAACACGTCCTTCGTCGTTGTGCTTGCCCTCAATTCCGTATGCGACCCTGAGAGGCGCTTCCTTTGCAAAAATAGCAGTTCCTGAGTACCCCTTTTTATCCGCATAGCTGTAATATTCGTGGTATCCCTCAGGGTGAAAATCCGCCTGACCTTCCTGCATCTTGGTTTCCTGCAAACAGAAAAAGTCTGCATCCAGATCCTTGAACACATCCTCAAAGCCCTTCTTGAGCACGGCGCGGAAGCCGTTTACGTTCCATGATATAAATTTCATATTTGCCCTCCTATAGGATTCCTTTAATCTTAAAGCTCGTCATGACAGCATCCTTGTATTTGCCTATACCGCTAACTATAGCATATCCGGTACCCGGTGATGTATTTTTGATGTAAGAAACCCTATAATCTCTGCCCTGGCGAAGCTGCGTTCCGCTATCGTATACATTAATACCCGGGCGGGCTGCGAAGCCGAGGTATCTGGAACTATGATGCTTTAGTTGCACATTGCATTCGCTGATTGATTTCCTGTCGGTACCGACTGCCGCGAGGGAGTGATATGGACGATCAGGATTGATGTACATGAAGTTCAGATCAACGTTCTTGTCGATGCCGGGAACCCTGGCTTTGTCGGTGCTCTGCCACATCATGTATGCGCCGCGGTAGGTCGTGTGAGTATTGTATTGTGCCAGCCATATATTTGTGTTTTGCGATAATTCGTAACCGCCGGCGTAGTGCATCAGGAAATCATAGTTACCATATATCATCGTCTCGTGTCCGCGAGCCCAGCCTCTACGGCAAAATGCCATCGCATTTCGGTTGAGATCCGCGGTTCTGAGACCGCCTGACCTAATTGTGTTTTCAAGCCTTCCTCCGTTATACAGCTCGTAGTCCATGACGAGAGGTAAATCCACACGATATTTGTCTGCTAAATTTGCCAGATAGTCTGCCTCTGCAGCAGCTTCATCGCTGTTAAGGGCTTGCGAATAGATGTATAAGCCAATCATCAGACCTGCATCATCGGCACCTTTGATATTCTTTTCAAACTTGGCATCCTTGTGCAGATTGCCCTTGGATGCATCCCTGAATCCGGCTCGTATGTACACATAGTCGACACCGGATTTCTTGACCTTGCGCCAATCGATGTTGTCGCCCTGAGCATACGAAACATCTATTCCTGTGGATATAACGTATCCGTTAAATCTGGCATCGTGCTTAAAATTGCCGTATTCAATTGGTGCAGTGTGCAGCGCATGCAGCCGGACGAGCGTCAATATGGTTAATAGTCCAATTACAGATAAGACTGCCTTGAGTTTGTTTTGTTTGAGCTTTTGTGCGGCCTTGCGTTTGAACTTTCGGAGCTTGCGATTCCACCGTTTCTTGAGTCTGTTTTTTATATTTGCAGATGAAGACTTCGAGCGATTGTTTGATTTTCGATGCGTTCTGTTTGTTCTGCTTCGAGTTCCGTTTCTATTCATTATATGATTCCTCATTTGATTCCTCAAGATTATCGGAGCTCTCGGACGTCTCCGTTTTAACACGTTCCTTGATGCTGATTTCGCCATCTACCCCGATGTCGTTACCCAGTACGTGAGCAAATTTGATTGATGATTGACCGAATTTGTCGCGGATCTGATCCAGCGCCTTGGCGATGCTCTCGTCCTTTTCATTCTGATGGTTTTCCTCGGTTGATGCGCCAATTGTAAATATTGTCAGCTGTCCGGCATCCGGCGAATCTGTTAGATCGATAGCAGTTACGGTTAACAGCCTGATAGGTCTGTCGATGTACCTGAGCTCCTTGATTAGATCCAGTGCGGCTCTTCTAAATGCAGCCGGACTGCTGACGGGTTTAGGTAGTCGTTTCTGTCTCGATAATCGCTTAAATTCGGGGGTTGTGACTTCTACCCTGACCCCGCGAGCCCACTTGGAATGGCGTCTGAGCCTTGCGCTGACCATGTCGGTAAGCTCGGTGAGTGCGATGCCTATATCATCCGGCCCCTGCAGATTGCGGCGAAAAGTCATACCGTGACCTACGGATTTGATATCCTCTCGTCTGTCGTAGGCGCGAACAGGCTCATCGTCCAGGCCGTTGGCATATCTGTACAGGTTGTCGCCATGAACGCCAAAGATATTAGCCAGCAGCAGCCTGTCCGCATGAGCCAGATCTCCAACGGTGCGTATGCCCAGACCATCCAGCTTGGCTGCAGTGGCCCGCCCAACCATGAACATCTCCGAGACCGACATCGGCCACAGCAGCCTCTTGAAATTCTGACGCGAAATAACCGTAGTGGCATCCGGCTTCTTATAGTCGCTGCCCATCTTGGCAAATATCTTGTTGAAGGAGACACCGGCTGATAGCGTCAGCCCCAGCTCGCGCTTGACGCGCTCCCTGATGCTGTCCGCAATCAGCTTGGCGTCTCCCATAATCATTTCGCTCGCAGTGACGTCGAGCCACGACTCATCAACGCTAAATGGCTCGACCAGATCCGTATACTCCAGATAAATTGAGTTGAGTATGCGGCTGTATTCACGATATTTCTCATGATGAGGCGGGAGAGTGATAAGGTCAGGGCATTTGCGCCTTGCGGATTGTACAGTCTCGGCTGTGACAATACCGAACCTCTTGGCAGCTTCGTTCTTGGCGAGGATGATTCCGTGCCTGCTGCCGGGATCTCCTGCAACAGCGACCGGCTTGTCCTTTAGAGCCGGTCTGGAGAGCAGCTCGACAGACGCATAGAAGCTGTTCATGTCACAATGTAGTATTCTTCTATCCCGGCTCATGCTGACCTCCTTGTATAGATACATCTATTATAGACGATTAGCACCGCCGATGCGAACGGATGTTTCAAATATAACATTCATGCAAGAAAAATACGAGCTCATGGGAGCTCGCAAAGATTTGTAAATTTATGGCTTCTATGTATTCAAGGTGAGAGCTTAGTGGAATCCGATTCCGGCGATAAGTGTTCCGATTCTGAGTGCAAACAGGGCAAATGAAATCCACATAACAGGTGAGATCTCCCTGATCTTGCCGCCTATGACCTTGAGAATTACCCATGAAATCATTCCGAACATGATTCCGTTCGCAATGGAATATGTGAAAGGCATGAACGTGATAGCACAGAACGCAGAAGCGATATCCGCGATATCTGCGTCGAAGTTGATATTCTTGATTGAAGATACCATCAGCAGTCCCACGTACATGAGTGCCGGAGTTGTCGCAAAGCCGGGGATTGCCAGGAATACCGGAGAGAAGAACAGTGCGACTATAAACATTACGGCGGATGTTACAGCTGTGAGACCTGTTCTGCCACCGGCAGCTACACCGGCACTCGACTCAACGTAAGAGGTTACAGTCGAAGTTCCCACGAATGCACCGAATATTGTTCCGAATGCGTCAGCGAGCAGCGCACCCCTGGCGCGAGGAAGGTTTCCGTGCTCATCGAGGAGATTACCCTTAGAAGCTACTCCGATAAGAGTTCCTACAGTATCGAACAGGTCGACGAAGAGGAACGAGAATGTGATAACAAGGAAGTTAATCAGATTTTTGGAAATCCAACCGAAATCAAACTGTGCGAAATGCGGTGCTGACGGAAGGCTGAAAATCTTGCCGGGAATCAGCGAGAATGCGCCGGCAGCCGGATCCACATGATACCATCCTGTCTTCTCAGCGATGATTCCGAGGATCCATGTTATGATGATTCCCCAGAGCACCGCACCGGGAACGTTCTTGCGAACCATTGCGCAGATGCAGAGAAAGCCTACAATGGCGAGTACAAACTGCGGGGAACCAACCATTCCCAGGTCGACAAGAGTCGATTCACTTGCAATTACGATACCGGCACCCTTTAGTCCAACGAGAACGATGAACAGACCGATACCGGCAGTGATACCGTATTTCAGATTGGAAGGAACCTCATTGACGAGCTTCTCGCGGAAGCTTGTGAGTGAGAGAAGTACGAATACGATACCTTCTACCAGAACTGCAACAAGAGCAATCTTCCAAGGGTCGTTGATGCCTGCCTTAGCCATAGGTATACATACGGAATATGCGAAATATGCGTTGAGTCCCATTCCGGAAGCCAGAGCAACAGGGTAGTTAGCAAAGAAAGCCATGAACAGTGTAGCTACAGTAGCTGAAATTGCGGTAGCGGTGAATACTGCGCCGCCATCCATTCCTGCAGCTGACAGAATGTTAGGGTTTACCGCCAGTATGTATACCATCGATAGGAACGTGGTAATTCCGGCAATGACCTCGGTACTTGTGGTGGTACCGTGTTCTTTAAGTTTAAAAAACTTTTCCATAAGATAGCTCCTTCTCAAAAATTGTTAATTCTTGTAGTTGCCCGAACGGAGTTACGTATTTTCAGTTCGTGATGAAATAATTATAAGAGCCATAAAGACTGACTTCAACAAATCTTCACGTAAAATAGTGTTCAAAATAAGTTCAAGGTTATTAAAGTGCAAAATTCCCGAACTATATACCGTAGTTGCCATCCAAATGTTCAAGTCAACTTGCGGATTGTGCCATAATACCATTATTTGCAAACCTAAATACCCTAATTTCGCCGGAGTGATGCCCTCAAGATTGTTGTCATGATACTATGATTTATAAACGGACAAAAAGAGAATATAATAATAAAGTACAGTATAATACAGCGTGACATACAATGGTATCGGCATATCGGCATATCGGCATATCGGCATATCGGCATATCGGCGCATGTCGTTCGCATGGTGTCTGTACGTCGGACGATAACAAGTTGACAGCTTCAGCCGCATATTGAAGCTGTCAGCCATATGGTGGGGCTGTATGAACACATATATACACATATATAATCACATACAGGTATAACTATAAACTGTGATTAACTTATTCCTGTTTATAGACATTGCTGCGAACTAATTTAACAGGTGGAGATTCCGGCTATGAACAATAATAACGCAAATAACGCAATTTGTAATGAGATGAAGGTCCTGCTTACCGGCGGAGCCGGATACATAGGAAGTCACGTCGCTGTTGAACTGCTTAACGTCGGGCATGAAATAGTGATTGCTGATGATCTCAGCAATTCAAGTGAAACCGTTCTGCAGGGAATTCGGGAAATAACCGGAAAGGATTTCCCTTTTTACAATATAGATATATCGAGAAGAGAGCTGCTGGACACGGTGTTTGAGAGAGAGAATATCGATATCGTCATACATCTTGCGGGATACAAGGCTGTCAATGAAGCTATTAGGTCCCCGTTAAAATATTACAGAAACAATATCACAGCTACTGTTTCACTTATAGAGACTATGGATAAATTCGAAGTTCACAAGATTATTTTGAGCTCATCGGCAAATGTCTACGGTGATTCAGACACAGTTCCTGTAAATGAAGGCTGTGATACGGGTAAATGTACCAATCCTTACGGGCGCACCAAATGGATCCAGGAGGAGCTGCTAAAGGATGTATACACTTCCGATCCTCGCTGGCATGTCGTGATCCTGCGCTATTTCAACCCGGCGGGAGCACATCCGAGCGGTTTGATCGGAGAGATATATGGAGTTAATCCAAGCAATCTGATGCCCTCACTTGCACTGGCAGCGGACGGCAAGATCCGTTATTTTAAGGTGCTGGGAGACTGCTACGATACGCCGGACGGCACCTGCATCAGGGACTATATCCATATAACGGATTTGGCAAAAGGCCATGTGGCTTCGCTCAAGCGTACAAGCGGATCGCCTGACATCTCAATATATAATCTCGGTACCGGTACCGGATATAGCGTGCTAGAGGTGATAAGAGCCTTTGAGTCTGTTTGTGGACGTTCTATACCCTATAAGATAGAGAAAGCCAGAGCGGGTGATGTAGCGAAGATGTATGCCTGCTGCGATAAGGCTGCAAAGGAGCTGGGGTGGCAAACCGAGTATAATCTGCAGGCCATATGTGAGTCAGCTTGGAATTGGCAGCTCATAATGACTAATCAACAGAATTTATCGAGATAATCCTGTTATAATCATTTTTTTGTTGCTACATCATCGACAATCGAAGTGACAGTTGATATAACGCAAGATGACGATTTAAAGTATAGAATTAGATGAGTAGATGAAGAGATAATGAAAACGAGGAGATTTACCCGAAAATTTCATGCGCTAGTAATCACCCTTGCTATGGTAATAAGCCAGCTTGTGGCGGTAGTTCCGTCTATGGCTGCAGATGCGTTATTGCCGATAGCTCAGTACGTTACTAAGACCGGCAGCGTCAAGTGCGGAGCGGACGGGAACAGCGCTATCTACACCGGCAGTGTCAAGATGAACGTGCCGATGACTGAGGTAATGAAGTCACATGAAGCCGATATGGCTAACGCCGCAGCAAATGGTTGGTATCCACATGGGCATGAGGGGAAGAACAAGATTGCGTATATTGAGTATAACGTTACCTTTCCTGAGGCTGTAAATATCGGCAGCATAAAGGTGGCCAATACATCTTCCTTTATAAACGGCAATAAGATTTTAAAGACGGTTAATGGCAAAACGGTTAATTTTAAATTATATCTGAATGATGTTAACTGGCAGGGAATTTACAATGCGTACAACAGTGACAAGGCTAATCCTGACGCTTACACCGTGAACATTGAGATTCCGTATTCCTTCACAGCGAGCAGCAAGGCTGATGCCGCAAAGTTTGAAGGTGAGAACATCACAGGCAAAGGTGATTTTGCGTTCTATCCGAGTGGAACCGCTGCAACTTTTGGGTTTGGGCTTCGAACGTACAACTCAGATGTCGCTCAGCTTAAATTTGCAGAGAACCTTCAGGGATGTTTCTCACAGGATATGACGGTTATCGGCGATCTTGAGGGCGATATTCTGATCGGAAACGAGACGGAGCACGACAAGGTGTTCGAGAGCAAGAAGGACGCTGTTCATGACTTTACCGGCGCACTGAAGGTAAAGCCGATCAAGGAGCAGATGAAAAAGATCGAGCAGATGTACAACGATCCTAACGGTGAGAAGATCAAGCTGTCGGGAATGGATACGAGCTTCACTGCAAGTCTGGAGCTGCCGGATGGCATGACCTTCGGTACGACTGCACCTAAAGCAAAGCTCGAAGGAGCAAATGGAAAGTTTGAGATTACCGAGACAAAGCTTGAAGGCCGCAAGGTAACAGTGACCCTGAAGCTCAAGGATGCAGCAAATTTCAAGACCTACAAGGAGCTTGCAGATGCAATAAACTCGGTAGACGATACACTCAAGGTAACGGTGCCTGGAGCTAAGTTTACTGCAGCGGCAACGCCTGACACCAACTATACCGTAAACGGAACAGTGGGCGGCAGCTTCAAGGCTAAGGCTACACAGGTAGACAGCGGCAAGGAGATCAACTTCAATTTCAAGTGGAACGGTAAGCAGACAGCTGACGGAGCGGATGCGATCGCACCAAACGATTTGAGCAAGATCACCTTTACACTTAAGTACAATAAGCCAAATACACCTGTGAACCCAACAAATCCGACTAATCCGACAACACCGGGCAAGACAACTAAGGTTGTTAAGACGGTAAAGACAGGTGATACGACTAACCTCCTTTTCTATCTGTTGATGGCAGGCGGTTCAATCGCCGGTATTGCAGGGGCAGCTAGCTATAGGAGAAGAGAAAGTAGATAGTTATACCTTTAATCAGACTGTAATAATCGAGTAGGGGCTAACATGTAGACCCTCTCACACCGCTAAAAACGCCGATATTTTCGGCGTTTTTTCGGTGTTTTTAGTTATATGCACTTGCAATGGCATATTGCGTACTTTATAATATGTGGGTATCTTTGTGTGCAAACACATAGCTGCAATAAGTAATAGTCACATCGTGAAGTTGCCGCGGTGCCCTTAGGGTTGAAGGCTAGTGTTCACGGTGGAAGTAACAACCGGAGGTTAATTATGTCAGTAGTATCAATGAAACAGCTTTTAGAAGCAGGTGTTCATTTCGGACACCAGACTAGAAGATGGAACCCTAAGATGGCTCCATATATCTTCACAGAGAGAAACGGAATCTATATCATCGATCTTCAGCAGACGATTCAGAGAATTGATGATGCATACGATTTCATCAGAAAGGTAGCAGCAGATGGAGAGCCAATCCTATTTGTAGGTACCAAGAAGCAGGCTCAGGTTGCTATCAAGGACGAGGCTCTTCGTTCAGGAATGTTCTTCGTAAACGAGAGATGGCTCGGCGGTATGCTCACTAACTACAAGACTATCAGCAAGAGAATTGATAGATTAGCTGAGATTCGTGAGATGGAAGCTGACGGCACAATCGAGAAGTATGCCAAGAAGGAAGCTCTCAAGATCAGACAGGAAGCAGACAAGCTGGAAAAGTTCCTCGGTGGAATCAAGGATATGAAGGGTATGCCCGGAGCAATGTTCGTAGTGGATCCTAAAAAGGAAAAAATCGCTGTTAAGGAAGCAAGAACTCTTGGAATCCCTGTAGTAGGTATTGTAGATACAAACTGCGATCCTGACGATGTTGATTACATTATCCCTGCTAACGATGATGCTATCAGAGCTGTTAAGCTTATCACATCGGCAATGGCTGATGCTGTAATCGAGGCTAAGCAGGGCGAGAGCTTTGACGACAACGAAGCTGCGGCTGAGGCTGCAGAAGCTGAAACTGAAGCTGAAACTGAAACTGAGGCAGAGGCTTAATCGTCAGCATTTCACAGAGACTTTATTAAACGAATAATATAACAAGTAAATGCCGTCCGGACCGAGCTTAGAACCCGGCTCGGACGGTTATTTGGTAAGGAGGACACAATGGCTGTAACAGCTGCACTAGTCAAGGAACTTCGTGAACTTACAGGTTCCGGAATGATGGATTGCAAGAAGGCGTTAGTCGAGGCAGATGGAGACATCGATAAGGCGGTAGACTGGCTGCGCGAGAAGGGAATTATGAAGGCTCAGAAGAAGTCGGGCAGAATTGCTGCTGAGGGACTCGTAAGACTGGCTTTCGGAGAAGGCAATAAGGTTGCTGCAATCGCTGAGGTTAACTCCGAGACAGACTTCGTATCCAAGAACGAGGAGTTCGTAGAGTTTGTTGAAGCAGTTGCCGCTCAGGCTCTAGTCAAGGGTGACCTGGATATGGATGCTTTCATGGCAGAGCCATTCCAGGGATCGACTGTTAAGGATGTTCTGACAGCAAAGGTTGCCAAGATCGGAGAGAACCTTAACATCAGAAGATACGCTAGAGTTGCGGAAGAGGGAGTTGTATATACAGGATACATCCACGGTGGCGGCAGAATCGGCGTTATCGTTGGTATCAAGACAGCTGCAACTGCTGCTGAAATTGAGACCTGTGGTAAGGATGTAGCTATGCAGGTTGCTTCCATGAATCCTAAATTTGTTGACGAGGCAGGAGTTGATCCGGCATACCTCGAGAGCGAGAAGAAAATCCTCACGGAACAGGTTCTCAACGAGGGTAAGAAGCCGGAGATGGTTGAAAGGATCGTTGCCGGGAAGATCAAGAAGGAGCTCAAGGAGGTTTGCTTGGTTGATCAGCCGTTTGTAAAGGATAGCGAGCTCAATATCGCTCAGTACGTAGATAAGTGCGCTAAGGAAATCGGCAAGGATATGCAGGTTGTATCTATGGTTAGATTTGAAGTTGGCGAGGGTATCGAGAAGAAGGAAGATGACTTTGCAGCAGAGGTTGCTGCAGCAGTTCAGGGATAGGCTTCTATCGTTTTCCCGTAGTACTTTGATGTGCTGTGGCACTATGTCGCTCAAGGGGCATAGGTGTGACAGCTTGAATATTATTCCTGCGCATGTTCACGCATTTATGGAATTTAGGCGTAGCCGTGAGGCTGCGCCTTTTATGTACTTTGATTAAACATGCAAATAGGTGTACATGGCGTTTAGGCCGAAGGTACTGAGCTTCATGCGTCGTAGTCGCAAGCTCTGCGATGCGCGGACGCAGAGTATCGGAATTTATGTATGAATACAATAATCTCAAAAAATATTTATTTGCAAGTAAATAATATTGAACTGTATCACATATGCAATTATAATTACTCATGTGTCAGTACAAATTACTGATGCTGAATTTTCAACCCAAATGCTTATAAACACTATGGAGGTTTGTCAATGAGCGACGTAAGTATGCTAGCACCACAGGAGGTGTTTAGATATTTCAAAGAGATAAGCGACGTGCCGCGTGCTTCCCGCCACAACGAGAAGATAAGCGCATATCTCGTTAAGTTTGCCCGGGAGCACGGTCTTGAATACTATCAGGATGAAGCGTTAAATGTCATTATCTGGAAGGACGGCACTCACGGATATGAGGACTCCGATATGGTCATGATACAGGGACACATGGATATCGTTGCTGAGAAGACTGAGGACAGCGCTCACGATTTTGAGAATGATCCGTTGGAGCTTATGATTGATGGCGATTATATCACTGCAAAGGACACCACGCTCGGTGCGGACGACGGTATTGCAATCGCTATGGGTCTTGCGATTCTCGATTCGACAGATATTCCGCATCCGCCAATTGAGCTTATAGTGACAGTAGATGAGGAAATCGGCATGCTGGGGGCAAATGCTCTCGACGGTTCCAAGATCAGATCCCGCAAGATTATCAATCTCGATTCGGAGGAAGAGGGGATCATCACAGTTGGCTGCGCAGGGGCAGTAGACGTAACCACGCATTTTCCCGCACGCAGGCAGTTAGCCAAGGGCATCAAATACAAGTACGTAGTAGAGGGCCTTCTCGGTGGTCACTCCGGCAGCGACATTCATCTGGAGCGCGCAAATGCAGGAAGCATCGCAGCTAGAATGTTACTCGAAGCTAGAGAGGCAGTGCAGCTCAATATCCTGTCTATTGCAGGCGGACGTGCGACTAACGTAATACTCGGAAAGGTTGCCGGTGAGGTAATCGTTGCAGCTTCGGACGCAAAGGCTTTTGAAGAGAGCATTGCAGCTACTACGGCAGCAGTTAAGGAAGAGTACCGCACATCTGATCCCGGCATCAGAGTGGCAGTAGAGGCGGTTGGCGAGACAGAGGAAGAAGCGATTGATACAGCTTGCCAGGACAACTTCCTCAAATTCGTGCTCGCGTGTCCTGCCGGTGCCCAGCACTACAGCGTGGAGCTCGAGAATCTTGTTGAAACTTCACATTCAATCGGAGTAGTTCAGCTGGAAGGCGATGAGCTTATCACTAGGTCGATGGCCAGATCGAGTGTCAACTCACGCAAAGATTTGCTGACTAGAAAGATTACCATTATTGCAGAGGCTCTGGGCGCTACAGTTGAGTTTAGCGGCGCTTATGGCGCATGGGAATTCGACAACAAGTCGGATCTCCTGGACGTGTGCATCAAGGCGTATGAAGAGCAGTATGGTGAGAAGCCTGTTGTAAGTGCCATCCACGCAGGCGTTGAGTGCGGAAAGTGGGCGGAGAAGGTAGGCAAGATAGATGCTGTATCTATCGGCCCGGACATGTCGGGTGTTCACTCGGTGCTTGAGAAGCTCTCAATATCCTCCACTGAGAGAACATGGGAGTATGTAAAGCTTGTGCTCGCTCACTGTAAATAAAAGTTAAATAAAAGTCGGATATAACACAATAATACAAATGTATAGAGATAATACGTAGAAAGTGCTATACTGATATTAGCAGGGATGGTGGACATATTATTCCTGCTTTTTCAGGGCTTATAGTTAGATTTATCTAACTAGGTAGATAATTATCACAATCATCCTGTTATTCCATGCATTTAGCAGAGATACAGCAATATTTATATGGGTAGGTGGTGTCATATGTATTTAGAAATAGATAATATATCCAAGAGCTACGGAACCGGCGACAGCCGAGTTGTCGTTCTAAAGGGGATTTCCTGCGGAATAGAGAAGGGCGATATTTGTGTGCTGCTTGGACCGTCGGGATCCGGCAAATCAACACTTTTAAATATTGTGGGCGGTATAGATACGCCTGACAGCGGCTCGGTAACTATCGGGAGAGACTGTCTTGAGGAATTTAACGCCAACCAGCTGACTCAATACAGGCGAAAGCACCTAGGCTTCGTATTTCAGTCATACAACCTCATTCCTAACCTGACGGTCAAAGAAAACATTGAGGTCGGAGCTTATCTCAGCGATAAACCCTTGCCTGTCGATGAACTGATTGACCTGCTTGGATTGGAGGAACACAAGGACAAGCGTCCTAATCAGCTGTCCGGAGGTCAGCAGCAAAGAACATCCATAGGAAGGGCGATTGTCAAAAACCCGGATTTACTTCTATGTGATGAACCGACAGGTGCGCTGGATTACGGTACATCCAAAGAGATACTGCGTTTGATTGAAGATATTAATAATAGGTACGAAAGCACAATTGTAATTGTCACGCATAACGTGGCTATCAGTCAGATGGCACATCAGATAATTAAGCTCCACGATGGAAAAATTAGGAGCTGCGAGCGCAACACGGACAGACTATCCGCCGATGAAATCGATTGGTAGGTGGAATTATGAGAAATCCAATACACAAGCGAGTGCTTCGAGAACTGTGGATAGACAGAGGCAAATACCTTGTCTTGTTTCTTTTCCTCGTAATTTCAATCGGCTTTGCGAGCGGGTACTTTGTTGCTGATGGAAGCATGCTGCGCACATATAACGAGAGCTTTGACAGGTATAGGATCGAGAATGGTCATTTTGCACTCGCTTCCAAGCCGGACGCGCACTTTGTTGATGTAATAAGCAACCTCGAGAAAAATCAAAGTATTGAGATACAGAAGCAATACTACAAGGATCAGCGTGTGACAGCGGGAAAGTACAAAGGTGATACCTTCCGTATTTTCAAGAACAGAGATAAGTTAAACAAGATATCGCTGCACGAAGGGCGGCTGCCTGAAAGCGATGACGAGATTGCAATCGACAGACTTTACGCTGAGAACAATAAAATTAGCATTGGTGATAAGCTTGAGGTAAACGGCAAAGAGTTCAAGGTGTCGGGACTTAGTTCATTTTCCGACTACAGTGCGATGTTTCGTAACAACTCTGATACAGTGTTTGATGCTCAGAATTTCTCGGTGGTGATTGTGAGTGACGAGGCTTGGAATGAAATCGGGGATGACGGCATTGTATATTCTTATGCTTGGCGCAACAACAACCAGAGCCTGTCTGATAAGAAACAAAAGGATAAGGCCGAGGATATCAAGGATGAGCTGCTACAGAGGGTGATGCTGAGCGACATCGTGGCAAGGCCGGACAACAGCGCGATAAAGTTCACCGGAGACGATTTTGGACATGACATGGTCATGATGCAGTGGATGCTGTACATAATCATGGTCGTAATCGCGTTTATATTCGCCATCACTGCACGAAACGGTATAGAAAAGGAAGCTCGCACTATAGGAACACTGCGTGCAACAGGATATACGAGACGTGAATTGCTGGGGTACTATTTAAGGCTGCCTATACTTCTGGCTTTGGCCGCTGCTGTAGTAGGCAATATTTTAGGATATACTCGTCTGAAAGAGCTAATTGCCAAGGCCTACTATCATAGCTACTCCTTGCCGCCATACACGACGCACTGGAACGGAGAGGCTTTTATAAAGACGACCGTCATACCGCTTATCATTATCTCGGTTGTAAATGTCCTGGTTGTTTCCATTGCACTCAGGACTGATACAATACAGTTTCTGCGAGGTGATATCAGGAACAAGAAGTCTTCCGGGACCCCTGTTAGACTTCCCAATTACAGCTTTGTCGCCAGATTCAGAACCCGTATTATTTTTCATAATATCGGTGCCTACATAACACTTGCGGTAGGAATTCTTCTGGCGGCGGTGCTTATGATGTTCGGGCTCATGCTCCATCCTATGCTGGAGCATTTCAGGGGAGATATCCAAGACAGCCAGATCGCAAAATATCAATACGTGCTGAAAGCCCCATATGAGGTGAAATACGGAGGTGCGGAAAAGTACGCTTATTCGACACTCCAAAATGAGAGAGATGAAGAAATCGGCGTGTACGGTATCACGGAAGACTCGGCATATTTCAATGGTAAGCTGGTGAAGTCGTCAGATGAAATTGACGATAATGAAATTGAAGTCCTTGCGTCGAGCGCCTATATGGAAAAGTATAGGCTCAAGGATGGCGCGAAGGTCAAGCTACACGAGAAGTTTGGGAATAAAAAGTATACGTTTGTGCTCAAGAGATCATGCAAATATCCTGCAGCGTTAACCGTTTTTATGCCGCTGAAGACATACAACAGGGTGTTCGATAAGCCTGAGGATAACTATATAGGATATTTCTCAGACAAGAAGCTGACCGAGATAGACAAGAATTTAGTTGCAACAACAATTACCAAGAGGGATTTGGAACTCACGGCTAATCAACTGGAATCGTCAATGGGCAAAATTTTCGTCATGTTTGAGATATTTGCGACCGCACTGTACCTGCTGTTCCTGTACCTGCTCGCCAAATCGGCAATTGAAAAAAGTGCAGGTTCCATCTCGCTGGTCAAGATACTCGGTTATTCAGATCGTGAGATTGCGATGCTGTACAGCAGAGCGACAGGAATAGTTGCGATTACTTCGCTTGCCATCTCAGCGGTGGTAGCAAAGCTCGTTATCAACGAGGTGTTCTATTACATGATGCTCAATTACAGCGGGTATCTGACGTATTATATAGTTCCGGCAGTGTACGTTAAGCTGCTGGCTACAGGAATAGTGGGGTATCTCGTAATATCCAGGATTCTCCTCAGGCATATCAAGAGAATTCCAATGGCTATAGCCTTGAAGCAGGCCGAGTAGTTGAAAGCGTATATCACCGGGATATATCAATCCGAGGCGAGAAAATTATATTTGAACATGTGAGTTGAAGAGTTGAAACACAATTCCGCAAAAGTGGAGGAGATGTCCTCTCCTTCACAGGCTATAGATAAAGCCTCGCCCAAATAAGGGCGAGGCTTTATCTGCGGTCTGTGCCAAACGGGTACTACACGTCTTACTCTTTACAACTAACAGATGCAGCAGCCAATCAATCATTATCAAAAAGGGTAATGATAGTGTGAAATACGAATAATAATATTGCAGTTTTTGATATAACCTCAGCAGCAGCTAAACCATCCAATTACTCCGGAATTCGCTCCAAACCAAGGTTCAGAGAATATAAGATGTGTTTGCGCGCAGAAAACTATACCGACTACTGTTATCACAAGTTTAACTATTAATTTGTATTTATCCTTATAAATTTTCATTATTGATAATCCTTTATTTTGTATGCATTGTGTGAGAATATATAAATCATAGTACCATTTCTTCAAGCTTTCAATAGTGATATTCCATTTCTTCAAAATTAAGATCGATGATAAGTACCGTATCTTCCAACATTGTATCAAAAAGCACCCTGCATTGTACAGAATGCTTCGATATTCGGGTAGTTCGCCTTCAAAATGTGTAATTGACATCCTTTATAGTTTTTATTTTTCAATTCACAAAATATGTACCAATGAATATTTCTCTTGTAAATGGTGGCATTTTATATATTGGAGTGGAGGATTTTTTGCTTAATGAAGCAATCATAGATTTATAAAGATATTTTGTGTCATTCGCTTGGTACGAGAGGGCGGATGGATTCTGCATTGCAATTGTACATCAACCTACACTAATTACGCACTAATATAGATACAAGTTTTAACGTGTTTTAACGTAAAGCCGGAATTTGGTAGAATATACGTGACGATTAATATATGGAGTATATAGAGTGATTATACGAGGCGTTACGATTAGAGAGGGAGAGCTGGCGATACACGGCAAGTGGTACATGGACGGCCGCGATGAGAAACTCCCGACTGTTATTATATGTCACGAATTCGGAACCAACATGCGGTTCACCGGCAGATATGCACAGATGCTGTGCAGGCAGGGGTATGCGGTGTTCTGCTTTGATTTCTGCGGTTCAGAAAGCGGTACAAGTCAGGGGCGCAAGTCGACAGAGATGAGCGTTACGACGGAAGTGGTAGATTTGCTGGTGGTGCTCGACTATGTCGAGTCGAGACCGTTTGTCAATACCGATGCTGTTTTCCTCATGGGCTGTTCGCAGGGCGGACTGGTTGCATCTTTGGCGGCTGAGAAACGCAAGGACGAGGTCAGGAAACTCGTCCTCTACTACCCGGCTCTGTCTATACCGGACGATGCTCGTAAGGGCTCAATGCTCGGAGCTGTATTTAACGGAGATGAGATACCCGAGAGCTTCAAGGTGCTTAACGACAAATTCAGAGTGGGAAAGCGCTACGTCGCCGACGCGATAAAGCTCAGTGAATGGCGTGAGATGATGAGGTACAAGAACCCGGTGTTAATCGTGCATGGGACAGAGGATGAACTTGTGGATATCGACTACGCGCGTAAGGCGGCAAAGATTTTTCCTAATGCTACGCTCGTCGAAATTGAGGGTGGCAAGCACCTGTTCCCGACACTTAAAGAGAGAAAAATTGCTGTAGAGGCGGCGATTAGATTTCTTTGGGAGTAGCAGTCGGCGTGGATTGGTGATACAATCTAGAAGGTATATTTTATTAAGAGCTGCGCTTGGGATACTAGGAGGAGCGAAATGCAGGAGTTTAAACCTTTTAAAGAAGGCAAGGTGCGTGAGATCTACGACAACGGAGACAGTTTGATTATGGTTGCCACCGATAGGATTTCAGCGTTTGACCATATTTTGAAGAACGACATTGTTGACAAGGGAGCGATTCTGACTCAGCTGTCGAAATTCTGGTTCGACCTGACAGAGGATATTGTTCCTAATCACTTGATTTCGGTAGACACGAACGATATGCCGGAATTCTTTAGAAATGAGAAGTTTGCTCGCCGCAGTACCATGTGCCGTAAGCTGGATATGCTTCCTCTGGAGTGCATTGTCAGAGGATATATTACCGGCAGCGGCTGGGCAAGTTATAAGAATACAGGCGAGATATGCGGCATCAAGCTGCCCGAAGGACTTAAAGAGTCTGAGAAGCTGCCCGAGCCAATTTACACACCGAGTACCAAGGCTGAGCTGGGAGAACACGATGAGAATATCTCCTATGAGAAGAGCGTTGAGGTGCTGGAAAAGGCTTATCCGGGTAGAGGTGAGGAGCTGGCCAAGAAGGCTAAGGAGCTCACACTTTCTGTATATAAGAAGTGTGCAGATTACGCACTGGAGAGAGGTATTATCATCGCTGATACCAAGCTTGAGTTCGGTCTGGACGAGGATGGCAACGTGGTGCTTGCGGATGAAGTGCTGACACCTGACAGCTCGCGATTCTGGCCGGTTGCCGGCTATGAGGTTGGAAGGTCACAACCTTCATATGACAAGCAGTTTGTAAGAGATTGGCTCAAGGCTAATCCTGACAGTGATTATAAGCTTCCGGACGATGTCATAGCCGGGACTATCGAGAAGTACAAGGATGCATATAAGCTGCTTACCGGAGAGGCTTTCCGGGATACCGGAATATGATTAAAATTGAGAGCTGCTAACGCGGCTCTCAAACTATGTAGGTTGTTTTATGAATTTTATGTTTTATCTGAGCAGCGTATTGCTCGGTGTCGGGCTGGCTATGGACGCTTTTACGGTTTCAATTGCAAACGGTATGAGCAATCAGAATACCGGGTTCGGTACAGCCTTGCGCATCACAGCGGTATACGCATTCTTTCAATTCACAATGCCGATGCTGGGCTGGTTCCTGGTGCATGAAGCGGTAAATGCATTAAGTTTATTCAACAGGTTCGTCCCATGGATCGCACTCATTCTACTGGTGCATCTGGGCGGACGTATGATATTCGAGGGCTTGCACGGCAGGAGTGAAGCGAACAGAGTTGAAGGTGAGCCGGACGGCTTGGAGGCGACCCTGACATCTCCAACCGGACTCGCGCTTTGGGCGTTTCTATTGCAGGGCATTGCGACATCTATCGATGCATTGTCAATCGGATTTGCAATAACCGCATATGACGTCAAAATGGCGTTTGTCTGTTCGACTATCATCGCCGCGGTGACATGGGGAATGTGTGTGACGGGCATATTTATCGGTAAAAGGGTTGGAAAACTGTTTTCAGCGCACGCTACTATTGTGGGAGGCATAATTCTTGTACTGATTGGCATAGAAGTGTTTGCAAAAGGCGCACTGCTATAATAGAATTACACTGATATTGATATTCTAATGATACGAAATTTTTAATTGTAAGGAGACATTTGATTGGAGATTTTTTTTAAAATCGTGAGTCTGCTCGGCGGACTTGCAATGTTCCTTTATGGAATGCGCATCATGGGAGACGGTCTAAAGTCGACTTCCGGTGGTGCTATGAAGGCGGCACTTGCGAGAGTTACCGATAAGCCGTTTAAGGGCTTTCTTCTCGGATTGGTCGTGACATGTATGATCCAGAGCTCTACCGCCGCAATTGTGCTTACAGTAGGCCTGGTAGGTGCGGGCTTTCTGACATTCAGACAGTCGATCGGAATCGTGCTGGGAGCCAACGTAGGAACAACTATTACGGCACAGATTATCAGACTGATGGACGTCAAGGCAGGGTCATCAAGCATCCTGTACTTCTTCAAGTCCGACAACCTCGCTCCGATGGCACTGATCGCAGGCATTATCCTGATTATGTTTATCGGATCCAGATCAGCGACCACGGCCGGAACCATACTCATGGGCTTCGGTACGCTGTTTGTAGGGCTTATGAACATGAGTGCAGCTGTTTCGCATATGGGGGATATGCTGAGCAGGCTGCTTGTATCGTTTGAAGGCAACCCGCTGCTAGGGTTCCTATCAGGAGTATTTGTTACAGGCATAATCCAGAGTTCATCGGCGGTAGTCGGAATACTGCAGTCCATCGCGAGTACCATCGGCATCAAATTCTGTGGAGTATTTGCAGTAATAATCGGTGTCGATATAGGTGACTGCCTCACAACATATCTGGTGTGTCGCATCGGCGCAAAGCCGGAGCAGATTAGAACCGCACTCGTGCATATCCTGTACAACGTGACAGCGTCAATTCTGCTGTTCATCGCGGTTGGCGTTTTCAGAGGAACCGGTATCATCGATGACAATCTGTGGTTCATGACGCTTAGAGCCGGAGGAGTTGCTAATGTGCACGGATTATTCAAACTGATCCCGGCGCTGATACTGCTCCCATGCGCAGGCCTGTTTGCAAAAGTCGCAGAGCGTCTGGTACCGGATCAGCCGGAGGATCCTGAGGATACGATGATCAAGGAGAGTATCAAGCAGCTTGACCTCAGGCTTATCACCAACCCCAGAATTGCCCTCGGTGAGACTCACTCGATGACGAGCAATATGTTTGAGGTATCTCTGCACAACTATACGGCTTGTATTCAGCAGATGTACGAGTATGATCCTAAGCGTAACGAGCGTATGAATCAGCGCGAGGACATGATTGACATGATGACTGACGTGGCGGACAAGTACGTGGTAGAAATTTCGCCGCATATTACGCTCGACTATGATGACAGGTACCAGAGCTTCCTGATGAAGGGGCTGGTAAGCATCGAAAGGATCGGCGACCTGGCAATCAATATCATGCAGTCAATCATCAACATGAAGAGTGAGGACGTGCAGTTTTCCAACGTCGCTATGGCTGAGCTCAGAGTGCTCATGACTGCTGTCAATGATATCCTGGAGATGACAGCAGACGCATATAAGGAAAAGAGCCACAGCATGGCTCAGAGAATAGAACCTCTTGAAGAGGTTATCGACGAGCTGGTAGATAAGGTTAGACGCAGACACATGTGGAGGATGAAGCATAATCTGTGTGAAGTTGTCCGCGGTATCAGCTTCCAGAATATTATTCAGAATCTCGAGCGTATATCGGACCAGTGCTCTGACCTTGGAGTCAACATACTTGGTCTCGAGGACGAGTCGATTAACGGCAACGAGCACCAGTATCTGAGGGATATTCATCATTCGGATGATCCGCTGTACAACAGGCTGTTTGCAAAATATAAGGCTAAATACATGGGTGTTCTCGATTCTATTGCAGTCGATTCGGTAAACGGGAATGAGGAAGAAGTCGAGAAGCAGCTTAAGCTGGATATTGAGATTTAACAGGCATTATGAAGACAACCAACAAATTGCTTTTTGAATTACAGGACGGAGTATATGATTCGTGCATCGAGGCTGTGACCGGCCCTGGCAGCGACTCTCGCATGAGGGAGAGTCTTGAGGCTGCACTGCACGGCTTCGAGGGAGACTTCGGGCAGATGGAAGTATCTGTATACGGCGCTCCGTTTGCAGTGCCGCTGCTGGGAGAATTTACCGAACCTCAGAATGGTGCTGTTCTCAGCGCAGCGATAGATAGCGAACTCATCTTGGTGATATGCGAGTCGGAAGACAAGATGGTTCACCTTTATTCAGAAGCAAAGGGTCTTATAGAGCTGGATCCTTGGGGTCTTAAACGCAATGAGAACGAAGTGCGCAGCGAGAAAGGTCTGGTTCGCGGAATCCTGTCAGAACTGAAACAGCGCGGATATGAGATTGGGGGATTCAATGCGTACATACTCGGTAGAGCGCCATTTGATATAGACGAGATATATGTACCTACCCTCGAGGTGCTCCTGACGAGAGCGATATATGAACTCTTCAACTCAGGGGAGCTGAGCAAGTATGAGCTCGCAGAGATAGGGCAGGGTGCATCAAACTCTCATTATGATATTCCGAGCGGGATCGCTCGTCAGCTGGCTGCAGAGATGGGAGGAATAAGCTTTGCGGATTTCAAGAGGCCGGGTATCCCGATTTCGAGCAAGGTTGCGGGCGAAGCGTTGCCGCGCGATTACAGGATTGTGCTTACACAGCTTTATCCGAAGGCTATTCTTAACGAACGTACAGATATAGATGCGTTGGGAGATGTAGCTAGGGAGCTGAGACAGGCAGCCGGCGTGATTGGAACCGGGGTCCTGAGAGATGTGCCAAATGATGTGGTTATAGAGCATTCGGCAGCCATACGTGACAAGCTGGGTGACAGAGCCCTGTTGAGATCATTTTGCTATATGGGGGAAGTTGTGCGAACCCTTGAGGCCGGCAGCTACATTATCACCGATGATGTCGATAAATTCTTGAATACTTTCAAGCTGGCAGGAAACTCGCGTTTTAAGTATCTGCAGTCGTATGGTGTAGCAAATGCTCCGACCTTTGAGGACCTTGCAATCGCGCTTGCAGTAAGCGACGAGCTCCTATATGATGGCGGCGCTTCGGCAATTATGGGAGACGGAACGAAGGGGATATCCATTGCAATTGCCGGATCCGGGAGAGTCGATGATTATGTCAAATCCATGCAGCTGATATTTGGCAGCGGATCTGAGGATGAGATTTCGGATGTGTGTTGCTTCAGTAGCTGCGGACTGTTCAGATTAGTGTGAACGGCACGAGGAAGCCTTCCGGCAAATTGTCTGGCAGGCTTGCTGATGAGCCGGGAACAAACATCACGATGGAGTTCGTGCCCGGACACGCTGTTGATAAGTATAATATATAGCGAATACAAAACGCTGCACTCCCCGCAAAGAGTGCAGCGTTTTCAGTACCGTTGTTATATTAAAATCAGCTTTTAGTGTGAAACAGTTCGGGCAGGCATACTCGGAACATCAGCGAGCACTTTCGGTACTGTCATATCCTCCAACGCTATCAGCTCCAACCCTATAGTCATCTCCGGACTTGCCTGCGAGCAGCCTGTATAGTTCCGCGTTGCTGGCCAGCACGTACGGGAAGGTCCAAAATATTCCTACGATTCCTCCGGTGATTACGCTGAGCAGATGCCAACCTATAAACGAGAGATCAAATACAAAAGACTTCCATTTATTGCCCATCATCATTTCTTCGGAACGTGCAAGCGCTTCGTTGGTATTGATATCCGGATTCTCTGCCAAGATGTATGGAACCATTCGGTACGCATAGGATTTGATTATTCCCGGAACAATCAGAACGAGTGTCCATAGGAATATCCAAAGGTTACTGAAGAACATGGTTTTAGTAACATTGAGGTAATTGCTTTTGAATCCGTCACCGAGATGCGTTCCCTTAGCTTCACCCGTAGAGTTGTGAAGGAAAAACGAGTATATGCTCACATTGAGCGGGTTTAAGACAAATATTCTGACAGCAAGTCCGATCGTGAAAGTTATCAGAAATACGCCCAGAATAATGATGCTTAATTGATACAGCGTATAGCTGTCTGCCATGCTATATGACGATGAGGAATGAATGGTGTTATGTGAATCAGAGGTATGTCCGAATTTGCGTATTACGGTTAAGCCACCGGCTACAAATAATACATATATCAGGCTCACGAGCACCGAATTCCAGTAGTTTGCCATGAATCGTTTTCTGCCCTTAGCTCTAAGCTCCGGTCTGTTTATCAACATATTTATCTCCTTTATCTCCTTAAATTTAATGTACGTCTACAATAGGATAAATTACCGATTATGTCATGTCAATTTGATACCGTGCACTTTAAGAAAAAATTAAATACGGGCAGCGAACTGTCCCGACTTACCGGACCGGTATCGTTACCCGTATGATTATTTGAACTTGAAGCCTGCGCTGCAGTAACCTGTGGCCGGCTTGGTATGCGGTCTCCCTTGCTACTTGCCGATATATCTGCTCTCGATGTAGTAGCGCTTCTCGTTAGCTTCGCCCATCGAGAACGTCTTTCTAGGCAGTGCGCCATCTGCTGCGACTGCAGGGAAGAGCATGAACTTGTCCATAGCCGGAAGTGCGAAGCCGGCATTGCCGGTCTCGGCAGAAAGCGACTCAAGCGCCTTGGTGCCGTGGATGTAGTCGATGTCCACGGATTTTCTCTCTTTAACCAACACGTCCAGAGCATTCTGAAGAACACCTACCTCCAGCTGAGCGGAAGGTCCTTCTACGATGATGGTTCCTCTTACTCCACCCGCCAGGCATGGAATTGCAAATCCGCCAGCCGGAGCAGCTGTTCCCTCCGGGGCGAGGTAGGCCTTCTCGTTCTGCTCGTTGAGCAGCTCAACTGCCTCCTGTACAAGCTCCTCACCGGACTGTCCGTTCTTGGCAAAGATGACACGGTGAATTGGCTCAAATACGATACCCTCGTCGTGGATGTTCTCAATTTCGCATAGTGCATATCTCGCAGGGTGAGTTTCAATTTCCTCCGGGGATAGAGTTTTCTTGATATTTTCCCAGTTAGTCTTAGCTGTAGCGAGCGAGTGGTTGCCGTCCCCCATAGCCTGGAAGATTACATTACCGGCACCATACTTCGCCTCTGCCTTGTCGTATAGAGCGGAAAGCGCTGCCTGTGCACCGGCAAGCTCTTTTTCCTCGATGAAGCAACCGGTGATATGTCCGCCATCGAGCATTAGGTCTGTATCGTAGATCTGCTTCATAGGTGCGTTGACAAGTGGCTCTATTACACTCTTGTCCGGGTCGTCGATAAGAATCAGAATGTGTGGGAGCTCAATAGGAGCACCTTCTCTGATTCTAAGTCTAGGTGGAATTCTTTCAACAACAGTTCCCTCGGTGGCTCTGGTGAGCGATGTGGAACCCTTGTTAAAGTCATAAGCTTCGAGGTCTGTAGCTATTACGAGACCGAGACGAGTACGTCCTTCGGCGGTTCTCTTGACTAGCATGCAGCCGGATGCGAGGGTCTCGAGCGTGCCGTCGGACATGTATTTGTCCATATTCTCGCGGATAGCTTTGATTCTATCTGCTTCACCTTCCTTATCCAGATAGATTTCAGGCAGCATGAGGCGAAGTGCCGATGGTGCATCTCCAACAATTTCTTCTACCTGCTTCCAATACTCAGGTTCAGAAGTATACTGGTCACAGGCTACCACAGCCCACTTTTCGTAGTCTGTACCGTCCTTAGGTACCATTATTTCAGGGATATGGAAACCAAACTTGTTCCAATTATACATTGCCATTGCTTTAATACCTCCTGTGGTCATTCAATTTATATATTCCCGACATTTCTATTATTTATTATCGAAGCGCAAAATGCAATAATTCAATTCTGTTTATAGATTAAAACAAAAAATGTTTTCAAGTCTGGTAAAGTTAATACAGGTTGCTGTATATTAGTCAATGACGTGAGACTTGTTTTACAAAAAAGAAAAAGATCGTTTATTATAAATTAGAATATATCCGTAAGAATAAAGAGTTTATATATAAGTAGGATAAACATGTACATAGACAGAGAGAAACAGTTAGAATTATTTGATAAATACAATACGCCGGAGCGCGTGAGACGTCATTGCAACGAGGTTGCGAGGGTTGCTCGCATAATCGCGGAGAGACTCAACTCCAAGGGCTATGACATTAATATTGATGAACTCTATGGAGCGGCGCTGGTGCACGATGTGCTGAGAGCTGAGAAGGAGCATGACAAGCGCGGTGCGGAAATCCTGCTCGGACTTAATCTGCCCCGTGAGGCGGAGCTGGTCAGACGTCACATGACGTACGAGCCGTTCAATCATGCCGGAGACTTTGAGGAAATAGACATCCTGTGTCTGGCAGACAGGGTGGTAAAGGAAGACCGCTATGTGGGGTTAGATGAACGCATGCAGTACCTGATAGATAAGCCGGGCAAGAATCCTGAGCGGACAGCGAGGATACTCAAAGCCAAGATGCATACTCAGGGCATTATCGATGAACTTGAAGCTGTTATGGGCATAAGCCTGGATGCTCTGTGTGAAAAGTAATTCTGCTTGCCCATCCTATGACCCGGGGGTGCTGTGACCCGGGGTGTTTTTCGGTTAAATTTCTGCATAGATTGATGCAGAAGCTGTTTGCGGATGTCGGATAATGTGCCTTACGATTATAGACTATAGACAGATTATTCCGCCGCCGAGCACGTAATCTCCGTCGTAGATGACGACTGATTGACCTCCGGTGATAGCACGCTGCGGTTCATCGAATATGATTCTGACTTCGGTTTCGTTAATAGGGATGATTGTTGCAGGAGCCTCCTTGTGCTTGTAGCGAATTCTGGCCTTGGCTCTAAACTTCGCGTCCGGGCATGCGATTGATACCCAGTTGAAATCCCTGGCGACCAGCTCTCTTGTAAATAGATCCTCGTTTGATCCGAGCACTACCTCATTGTTTTCTACATCAATATACTGCACATACATTGGTTGCTTGAGGGCGAGACCGAGACCTTTTCTCTGCCCAACCGTATAGTGGATGATGCCCTTGTGTACGCCGAGCACATTGCCATCCATATCTACGAAGTTGCCAGGCTCGTGTCTTTTGCCGGTATACCTTTCGATAAACGCGGCATAGTTTCCGTCAGGAATGAAGCAGATGTCCTGACTCTCCCTGCGTTTTGCGTTTATGAAGCCATGATCTTCAGCGATTTTGCGGGTTTCCGCCTTGTGTAGAAGCCCGAGAGGGAACATCGTGTGTGCAAGCTGTTCCTGTGTTAGCGTGTACAGCACGTAGCTTTGATCCTTGGACAGATCCGCAGCTTTCTTGAGCTTGTATCTGCCGTCATCCCCATGTTCAATTATCGCGTAGTGGCCGGTGGCGATATAATCTTGATTCAATTCTTGACCGGCTCTGTACAGCTCGTCGAATTTTAATGTTCTGTTGCATTCGATGCATGGGTTAGGTGTCAGACCGTGCTCATAGGCATCGATAAATTTATCGATGACCTCTCTTTCAAACTCAGCCCTGAAGTCATATACCGTAAAGAGAATATCTAATTTATTTGCCACGCTGCATGCATCGTTTATGCTGTCAAGGCTGCAGCACGTTCCGGAACTGATACCAATCGTATGGTTATCATATAGCCGCATTGTTACGCCGGTCGTTTCGTAACCGGCATTTCGTACGAGAAGGGCAGCTACACTGCTGTCTACACCGCCGCTCATAGCGACGAGAACTTTCTTGCACATGTCTAGTCTCCTGATCTGTATTTAACTTACAAATTATATCATATAAAACATGTGCCGGTCTGAGCACGAGAAAAATCACATTATATTTTAATAAAAGCATATTGACGCGAATACATATTAGGAGTATATTCTAAATAGACATATGAATAATTGCTCATATGAACGAATGTGAAATTCATTTTCGTGTTGAAAAGGAGAGCGCATGGCTATTAATGATACACCTCACTGCGAGATTAGCGAAGTACACGGCAGCACAGTAGAGCGGGTAGTGGGAGCAATGCCCGACGAAGACGAAATCTTTGATTTATCTGAATTATTCAAGGTATTTGGCGATTCCACCAGAATGAAGATTCTGTTCGCACTTTTCGAAGAAAAGCTGTGCGTGTGTGACCTTGCCGAGGCTTTGGGCATGACACAGTCTGCTATATCCCATCAGCTCAAGCTTCTGAAGCAGGCCAAGCTGGTCAAGTTCTCGAGAGCCGGCAAGATGGTGATCTATGAGCTGGCCGATGAGCATGTCAGGACTATAATCGCTGTCGGCAGAGAGCATATCGAAGAGCTATAGCTCTAAATAGACGGCTTATATATAACGGCATGGGTCTTATATCATGGCGAATAGCGTACTTTGATGTGGATCTGTCAGGCAGCGGTGTAGATTACACCGACGAAATTTATAAACCAATGCAAGGTATCAGTATAAAAAGGAGTAAATCATGAAGAAAAAATTCAAGTGCGAGATTGATTGTGCGAACTGTGCAGCAAAGGTTGAAGATGCAATCAAGAAGCTGGATGGGGTTGAGGATGCCAAGGTTAACTTTCTGGCTCAGAAGTTCACTCTTGTTGCAGCTGATGATAAATTTGACGAAATTCTGACTACAGCTATCAAGACAGGCAAGAAAATTGAGTCGGAGTTTGAGGTTGAGCTGTAAGCAATAAACTGATCAAGCTCTTGGGAATAATCTATTTTCTTGGATATATGTGCAGCGATTTGCTTAGAATATTATGCGCGAACTTATATTGGGACGCTTGTAACGAAATATACTGGAGCGGAACACTTGTAACGAGGTAGACCGGAGATGAACAAAAAACAGCGTAATAGAAACAAACGAATAGTGGTCGCTCTAATATGCTTTGCTGTGCTTATGGCGCTGAACATTACCGGCAAGCTCAGGGGACTGAACGGTTACGTGCTGTTCATAATCTATTTCATTCCATATCTGATTGTCGGCTGCGATGTAATAGTCAGAGCCGCAAAGAACATTAGCAATGGTCAGGTCTTTGATGAAAATTTTCTGATGATGATTGCGACCTTCGCCGCATTTGGACTGGGTGCTTTCGGCGACGCTCAGTATTCCGAAGCTCTCGCCGTGATGTTGTTCTATCAGATAGGTGAAGCTTTTCAGGATTACGCAGTCGGACAATCCAGGGCGTCTATAACAGAGATGATGGAGATAGCGCCGGAATCCGCGTTTATATTGAATGGAGACAGTGCTGAAGAGGTTTCTCCCGATGATGTTGAGATTGGCAGCATAATCGTTATCAGACCCGGAGATAAGGTGCCGCTTGATGGAGTGGTTATAGATGGAAGCTCCTTCCTTGATACGTCTGCACTCACAGGAGAGTCAGTTCCCAGAAGGGTGTCAGAAGGCGATGATATCATATCCGGCTGTGTGAACGGTGAAGGAACGCTCAAGGTTAAGGTTACCAGGGAGTATGATGATTCCACAGTTGCCAAGATTCTTGAGCTTGTTGAAAATGCAAGCACGAGGAAGGCGGTGCTCGAGAACTTCGTTACGAGGTTTGCGAGAGTATACACACCGATTGTAACCATCGGCGCCGCACTGCTGGCCCTCATACTGCCGCCGGCATTCAACTTATCCTGGGCAGACGGTATCGAAAGAGCCTGCAACTTCCTGATAGTATCTTGCCCATGTGCACTTGTCATATCTGTTCCGTTGGGTTTCTTTGGAGGCATAGGAGCTGCATCTAAGCTGGGAGTGCTCGTCAAGGGAAGTAATTTCCTCGAGGCAGCCGCAAGCCTTGATACTATGGTGTTTGATAAGACGGGAACGCTCACCGAGGGAGAATTCAAGGTATCAAAGGTCGTGCCTGCAGAGGGCGTCAGCAAAGCAGAGCTGCTGGAGCTGGCGGCATATGGTGAGCTGTATGCAACTCATCCAATTGGCAAGTCCATACTTGAAGCCGTGGAAAGCGATAGTCTGGATACGAGCAGATTGAACGATTTGCAGAATATCTCAGGCAAAGGAACGACAGCTGATCTGGATGGGAAGCGTCTGTTGGTCGGAAGTCACAAGCTTATGGCGGAAAATAGCATTTCGAATATCAGCGATGGATATACTGCTGAAGCCGGGACGCTGACATTCGTATCATATGACGGAGTATATAAGGGATACATAGTAATTTCGGATACTGTCAAGGAGAACGCGAAAGAAAGTATAGCTGCTGTCAAGCGCGAGGGCATCCGCAAGACTGTTATGCTGAGCGGAGACAGGCAAGCTGCTGCAGAGACTGTGGCGAAGGAGCTCGGGTTGGATGAGGTTAAGTACGAGCTGCTCCCTGCAGATAAAATCTCTGAGTTAGAGAAACTGATCGGCAATAGGTGTGAGGGCGACGGCAAGCTCGGATATGTGGGTGACGGTATCAACGACGCACCGGTTCTCATGAGAGCCGATGTGGGGATTGCCATGGGCTCGCTCGGATCTGATGCAGCAATCGAAGCAGCGGATATCGTGCTTATGGATGATGATCTCCGCAAGCTTTCATTAATTCTGAGAATTGCACGCAGGACTATGAAAATCGTAAAATCCAACATCGCATTTGCAATCGGTGTCAAGATCATCATACTGATTTTATCAGCGATTGGACTTGCCTCGATGTGGATGGCGGTATTTGGAGATGTAGGTGTCAGCATAATCTGTATCCTCAACTCGATGCGGGTACTTCGGTACAAGCAATAACGATATTTTCATGCACCGTTTGACTTAGCAAATGAAAAGGAATAAAATTAAATCGGTTTTCAATTCATGGGAGTTGAAAACCGATTTTTCTGGGAATCTATAGGGGTGAGATTGTGGAAGCTAAGAAAAGATATAGAACTAAGCAGTACGATGAACTGGTGGAGTACATCTCTTCGATTCCGGGACAGCATTTTACGGTTAACGATCTGTATATGCATTTTGCCGGAAAGGATCAGGCGATTGGTGTCACTACGCTTTACAGACATCTGCAGCGCATGATTGGCGAGGGTATCGTCAGCAAATACGCAGTCGGTACAACCGGGGCGGCCTGTTTCGAATATGTAGGAGGTAACGAGTCCGGTGAGACAGCTAACGCATATCATTGCAAGTGCGAGGGCTGCGGCAAGCTTATTCACGTATACTGCGACAAGATAATGGATATAGAGAAGCACCTCGAGGAGGAGCATGGTTTTAAGGTGGATCCGTTCCGCACGGTTTTCTACGGGCTGTGCGGAGACTGCATGTCCGAAGCGTCTGACAAGTAACAGTGTGTAATGCAGGGTGTTAAGGGAATGAAATCTAATGATATGAGCGACCTTCTCCATGGTAGTATATGGAAGAAGGTTTTAATTTTTGCTTTGCCTCTGGCATTGACCAGCGTGCTACAGCAGCTATTCAGTGCGGCTGACGTAGCGGTACTCGGTACGTTTGTCGGCAAAAACTCCATGGCGGCTGTCGGCAGCAATGCACCGGTCGTCGGACTGATTATCAATTTGTTTGTAGGAATTTCGGTCGGAGCCAACGTAATGCTGTCCAGATTTACCGGCTCAAACGATAAGGCCGGTGTCAGCAGGGCTGCGCATACGGCAATTATACTTGCTGTTATAAGCGGGCTGATTATTGCTGTAGTCGGTAATCTTATCGCGGGGCCAATAGTCAAGATGCTGGAGGTGCCAAGCAACATTGCGCCGCTTTCGATCAGATATTTGAGGATCTATTTCGGCGGTATGCCGTTTATCATGCTGTACAATTTTGAATCGGCGATTTTTAGAAGTCAAGGTGACACCAAGACGCCACTCATATGTCTGGCTACCTCGGGAGTAGTTAACGTGGCTCTCAACCTTTTCTTCGTGCTGGTAGTGGGCATGGATGTCGAGGGAGTTGCAATTGCAACGGTAATCGCTAACGTAATTAGCTCAGGGCTGCTCCTGTGCTTCCTCAGAAACCATGACGGTGCAGTGCGCATTCATCTCAGCAAGCTCAAGCTGGATCGTCGCATCACCTCTACAATCCTTAAAATAGGTATTCCTTCCGGTGTACAAGGTATGGTATTTTCTATATCCAATCTGCTCATCCAGTCGGCTATCAATGGGTTAGGTTCTGATGCAATGGCCGGTGCTACGGCTTCGTTCAATATCGAAATTATGGCGTATTATATTTCAAACGCATTCGGACAGGCAGCTGTTACATTTATCGGTCAGAACCATGGAGCGGGAAACTACAAGCGCTGCAAGGACATCATAAAACAGACTTTAATATTGAACTGGCTGTCGATGATAATATTTGGCGCATTCATGATAATATCCGGAAAAGGCGTACTAGCCATATTCAACAACGATGCATCTGTTATTCAATACGGATATGTAAGACTTACGATACTGATGCTTGCGGAGGTTCTCAACGCCACGATTGAGACGTTGTCAGGTGGTATGAGAGGCTATGGACACTCACTGGGCCCTGCGATAGTGACTCTAATCGGGGTGTGCGGCTTCAGAATAGTGTGGGTATACACGTTCTTTGAAATTGATTCTACATGGTTCAATCTGATGCTGGTCTATCCGGTTAGCTGGGGCTTGACTGCGGTGATGATGACCTTTGTATATTTAAGAACACTCAAGAAGGTATTGCCTAATACGGAGGCATTAGTCTAGAATATATACGGATATAACAAAATTTGCGAAAGGGGATTGTGATGAGACTTCCTGCAGCTATTGATACATTTGCAGATACATATCTGGTGCCGCATGCCGGCGCGATATCCTGGGCAGCGATGCTTGTGATTTTCGTGCTGTTTGGCTATATATGCTATAGGGCTCGTGCAAATAAGCCGCTCAAGGGAATACTGCCTGCGGCTGTAATCATATGGGCGATAGTCCTCGTGCTGCTCACTGTTATCACCTTCGCAAGTGAGGAGGGGTCGTTTTTATTCCTTCGCGTATAGGCTGTGCACGGAAACAATTTCATACAGCAGTTCGAAACCATCCTGCTTTATCAAAACTACGGGTACTGGGAATACGAAAGTAAGCCGGCGTTTTGTTTTACGCCGGTATTTTATTTGTCTGTTAATGCAAAATACAGTGGAATCGGTATTTGATATAACATTTAGAGCGACGTAGCTTCAGAGCTGAGCGTGATACGCGGAATGCGATTAGAACTGAAACCGAGTAAGATGATTTCCGGAAATTGTAGATTAAGAAAGGAGCGTTCGGACTCATACACTCTGAATCCGGACAAAACACACTATGAGTAATGAATTACTGTTGGTCATCACTTTGATTGTAGAATACAGCGCTGTCGTGCTGATGTACAAATATCTGGGCAGGGACGGACTCTACCTGTGGACAGTGCTTGCGACTATAACTGCAAACATTGAAGTTCTTATCCTCGTAAAGGCGTTCGGTATGGAGATGACGCTGGGGAACGTCTTATTTGCGACAACCTTCCTGGTCACTGATATTGCGAGTGAGATATATGGCAAAAAAGACGCACATAAAGCTGTGCACCTCGGTGTTGCGACATCCGTTGCCTTTGTGGTTATAAGTTCGTCGTGGCTTCTGTATTCACCCGGTGCAAGTGACTTTGCATCACCTGCAATCAGAGAAATATTCTCACATACACCAAGGCTGATGTTTGCAAGTCTGGCAGTATATGTAATTGTGCAGTATTTCGACGTATGGCTGTATCATAAGTGGTGGGATTTCACGAACAAGAGATTCGGAGATAAGGAGAAATTCCTGTGGCTCAGAAATAACGGTTCAACGTTATTGTCTCAGCTAGTGAATTCTGCATTATATACAGTATTTGCATTTGCGGGAGTATATGACACCGGGACAGTAATAGCACTTATCTTCTCGACTTACGTCATCTATATCGTGACCAGTCTCTGTGATACCCCGTTTGTATATATATGTAGATTGATAGCGCGTAAGAAGGGTGATGTAGCTGCTTAAAACTATAGCTCAGAGTATTCCTTCCTTAACATATGTTGCAGGAATGGATATGTTTGATTATATATCAAAACCGGAATTACAGGATAATGAGGGTGCTAATGGTGATCCGAACTATCAAGATGATAAATACCACAATCCATTTAATTTCAGTTTTAAATCTGATTTTATTAGAGACAGGGATCAATTGAACGTATATGGTGACATTTCTGTTAACAATAATACTGAGAATGCATCTGTAGGATCACATGCTATTGGCGATAAACTTAATCTTGATTTTTCCGTGAAATTAGACAATCTTAGCAAATGGCAAAATAGCAGGTTGTGGTGGGATATTAATGGACACTCAAAGGGAATGGCATGGAAAACTCATGGAACAGAAGGCTATATAGCTACTGATTCAGAATTAGTATTTGTCCTCAATATACCTAGAGGTATTACAGTTCCTAATGTTAATGATTTGAAGTTTAGAGTTGAAGGTTTAAATTCTCTGAAATTTAAGAAAGCAGAAAGAGTGGGCGATAAACTCATAATTCGGATACATCCTTCGTTAAATGAGAACGGATATTTATCTGCTAGAGACTATTATGCTTACCTAAAAACAATTAGTACTGTAAAAGTGAGTGTTGAAGGGCTTTCGGTCAATAGCAAGGCTGCTGTAAATGAAAATGTAACTATCACTGGAAGTGTTGTGGGAGTACAGGATGAACTTGTAACAGATTCTATGGAAGTTGCAAAGAATAAGGCTGGTGCAGGTTCAGATGATGTAAGAGCAGCTTATTTCTTTGCTGCTAAACAGTCTAATGCAGGAAGAGATGCAGCGGCACCAAAGGATAAGCCTAATTTAATCTCATACACATTTAAGGTAAATAAGGCTGCTGATAATCCAGTTCCGAATAAACCGGCAAAACCTGTAAAGCCGACAAAGCAAAACAGATTGCCGAGGACAGGAGATAATGCAGACTGGTTATTATATGCTGTGTTTCTTGGCGTATCAGGAGCAGTACTTGGCGGCATAGGATATCGGAGAAGAAGAAAAGAGAACTAATATTATTAATCTGTAGTAAATGCGAAAACCGACCTCTCAAGGATTAAAGCTAACCTTGGAGGTCGGTTTTGCGTGTATAAGATAAACCACGTGTACAAGCTATAAGTGGTCGATTCTACTGTATTTGGTTGAATATATAGCGTTCTAAATATACTATTCTATAAGTATCGCGACGAAATCTATGCTTTATTTGATGGATTTACTCCCATATATCGTGTCAATGCCTTGGTGATTATTGTGCCTAGTGCACAACACACGACAGCCTCGACCAGCCCTTGGAATCCTACAAGTGCAACTACAAAGTTCAAGGGATTACTTACCCCCAGAGTATGAACCAGATTCTGAATGTAGCTTGTGTTGTAGAACGCAAGAACAATAAATCCCATGAAGAATAGTGTGTTGAGTAGAGGTGCGCTGATCGATCCGATTGAATATGCTATTGTTTTGCCTTTAACAGCCTTATTAACTGCCATGAAAATAAGACCAACGCACAGACCCATCAATATCCTCATCACAACACAGAGTATAAACGTCTTGACAGGTGCAAACTGAAAGAATGCTCCGGTCATAACGGACGCTCCCGAGATTGCATCCATAAAGCTGACTATTCCAAATACTCCGCCAAGGACGGCTCCTGCAATCGGACCCATAAGAACGGCACCAATTGCAACGGGAAGCGTCAGGAATGACATGTACAGCGGTCCTACAGGTACGCTCCCTAATCCTGTCAGCTTCATGACTATTTCAATAGCCACCAGAAGCGCAAGCTGCGCAAGAAACTTAGAGTTAGATAACTTCTCTCTCATAATAACCTCCTTCTGCCGTTCCACGAGCGGATACAGCGATGAGCTCGGGTTTATCCCGAAGAAATGACAACCGGCGCCAGATGAAACTTCAGGTCTTACAAATACTCTATCGCGCATCAAGGCTGCGACGAGATTATTGCTGTAGTTCATTGTCGCCACATGGGATTATAGCAATTTACATGCACGTTGACAATATATAATCATGCTTACGATTATGCAGATAAGATATATTCCCTGAAATGTAAAACGGAGGTAGATATTAAGAGCAACTGCCGAGAGAACATTTATTGCGAGAGAAGAAAGCTACGGGCGCGAGTGAACCCTTTGCATAATAATCAAATCAAGTATTAATTTTAGAAAGCATCAGACATGTATGTAAAAGATGATTATGGTAATAATTGTGAAAGAATATTGTGAGGAGGTTTTTATGCGATGCGCTATGGATATGTGCGAGTTTCCAGCAGAGATCAGAACATTGCACGTCAGATGTCTGCTATCTCTGATTACGGTATAGAAAAGAAATACATTTTCATCGACAGGGAGTCAGGAAAGGACTTTGAACGAAAAAATTATCGCAGAATGCTGAAGAAACTTAAGGCGGAGGATGAGGTATATGTCAAATCCATAGATCGGTTGGGTCGGAATTATGATGAAATCATTAGGCAGTGGCAGATTATTACGAAGGTGAAGGAAGCACATATTATTGTGATAGATTTCCCTTTGCTGGATACCAGACGCAAGTCAAATGGACTTACCGGGCGGTTTATATCGGATTTGGTACTGCAGATACTTTCATATGTGGCTGAAGTGGAACGGGAAAATATTCATCAAAGACAGAAGGAAGGTATTCGAGAAGCGAAAAAACGGGGTGTTACCTTTGGCAGACCGAAAAAAGAAATCCCGGAAGATTTTACTTTTGTGGCAGAAGAATGGAGAGAGGGAAAAATCAGCCTGCGAGAAGGTGCGAGACTTTTAAGAACAAACCATACATCCTTTGGGCGATGGTTGAAACAGACCGGTTATAAGGAGTAACTGCCGTGGCTTTCATGTATATTACATTTAGCATCCTACAGCATTCAGT
Source organism: Mogibacterium timidum ATCC 33093 (assembly GCF_000525775.1). Lineage (GTDB taxonomy): Bacteria > Bacillota > Clostridia > Peptostreptococcales > Anaerovoracaceae > Mogibacterium > Mogibacterium timidum. Next base: position 138,360 of record NZ_JALU01000016.1, read on the forward strand.
CAGTGCTTGTGGACATTAATGTCGGTAGCTTTGTCAAGCAGCAGAAGAAGGAAAGCTGTGAAAAATCTACATTGTTTCAAGTCGACGAGTTAGCAGTACGTTGTTTTCTGTTATCATTAAGAAAAAATTGCAGAACAGCACGGTAATTTGTTAAAAAAGGTAGACTTACTGTTCCGTATTCTGATACGTGCCATTTTCTTAAAAATTCTTAGAAAACGCGATATTTCTTTCATGAATACTCCTACACTTACACTTGTGTAGTCTAACATTACTGTCACAAATAGTCTGATTTTTGTGACAATTCCTATCTTAAACCGATAATAATCCGGAAAGGAAACTCAAGTTATGAAGAAAAAGAGATGGTTTGGGATACTGATGTCATTGTTAATAGGCTTCGGGAGCCTGTTTCAATGTGGAGCTTCATTGATTTATGCAGATGAATTAAGCAATGTGATTACCGGTGCTTCTATTACTGATACGAGTGGGAATCCGATAACCGGCACCATAGCTGCTTGGCATGCATTTCGGATAAATGCTGATTATATCTTACCGAATAATTCAGTGCATGAAGGCGATACAACTACGATTACACTTCCTGTAGGCGTAGTACCGGCATCGCCGAACGCATTTGAGATCAAGGATGGAAGCAACGTTATTGCAACCGGCAGAGTGGTAGACGGTAAGCCGGGCAAAGTCATTTTAACCTACACAAGCTACGTGGAAGGGAAATCCGATATCAGAGGCAAGTTCTTTTTCAATGTTCAGATTGACAACTCTGTTTACACGTCTGCACAACAAATCCCCGTTAATCTGACCGTAAACGGTGAAACGGTTCCTGCCGGAGCTGTTAACTACAAGCTGGGTGAAGCATCGTTACAGCCTGTTATCAAATCGGGCTGGATGTGGAGTCAGGACAGCACAGTCGGCATCTATCAGATAAAGATTAATCAGGAAAATAAAGAGCTGATCAATGCTAAGATAACAGATACGCTTTTAAATCCCGGTGTAACCTATATCCCGGGTACCGTGGAGGTGTTTCAAGGAAAGTGGGAGATGACGCCTTCCGGTGATGATGTGAAGATGACCGACCCTGTAACGGTGACAAGCCAGTATGCTGATAAAATCACGTATAACGGTTCCGGTTTCACTATAAATATCGGTAATTTACCTGCGGGGACGGGGTTGTGGTTCCGTTATCGTGTAAAATTGGCATATCAGCCGATTGCCGGTGAAAAATTCGTTAACAGGGCTACATTTACTAATGACGGAAAGACATATAATCACAGCTCAAGCTATCAGATTTATGAAGCGGGCGGCTCAGGGGAAGGTTATGTTTTTTCGTTGGTAATCAAGAAAACAGATACACAGGGAAACCCTTTGAAAGGGGCGATCTTTGATGTTATACGTGTGCGCTCGGGACAGGTAGTCGGTAGGATTACAAGTGATGAAAAAGGGCAGTGCAGCTTGAAAGATATGCTCAAAGACAAATATATTATTCGCGAGGTAAAAGCTCCGCACGGTTTCATCAAGTCTGCTGATATTGTCGTTGATGCAGAGGATTTCGATTCAGCTACCAAGACGGCTTTAAAGACCATTCCTAATACACCGGAAAATACGAGTGTTGCAGTCACAAAGAAATGGATCGGTAAGGAAGGTGATTCCGCGAAGATTTATTTATATGCGGATGGTGAAAAAGCAGGTGCAGTTACCCTTAATAAGAGCAACAGCTGGCAGCATACCTTTGTCAATCTTAAAAAATATAATGATGGCAGAGAGATCGTGTATACCGTTAAGGAGGAAAGGCTTCCGGGATATACAACATCTATAACAGGTGATGCAGAGGCCGGATTTATTGTTACCAATACTGAAGATGCATGGGAGACGCCAAAGACACCGAAACCGAATAATTCAAATACTGTAAAAATAACGGCAACGCATGTGCCGAAGACAGGAGACAGCAGTAATATTTTGCTTTACGGAGCGGCATTACTGGGTTCAATCGCAGTCATTGCATTCAGTCTGTGGAGAAGAAAACAGTCTTGAGTTTGAGCCGCCGATGAAGGTTGTTGTTGAACAAATGTACTCCTTGCGGACGATAGAAATTTAAAAAGATCGACAACCGGCAGCTGTGCTACCGGTTGTTTTTTATGTGCCGTATCATAAAATGCGACGCTTATCCTCTGTCTCTGCATGCTGTGAATGATTGGGGCGGATTCATTTACAGCACGGCAGATACACATTGCTGAGGTTTGCTATTGGCGTTTATCCCTTTACCGGTATGGTGATCAATGTGTTGACATGATGTCAATCATTGCGTATAATGACAACTGACATGACGTCAGTAAATATATGCGCAGCTGAGTACAAGGAGAGGATATGGCAAGAGAAACGCAGACGCTGATAGCGGCACGAAGAGAAGAAATCATTAATGCCTGTGAGCGCTTATATCAGACGATAAGTTTTCGGGAAATCACGTTGAAGGAGATCGGGAATGTAACATCCTTCTCGAGACCTACTATTTACAATTATTTCGAGACTAAGGAAGAGATTTTTCTCGCTCTGTTTGCACGGGAGTACCTTCGTTGGAATGAAGTGCTTATCCGAATTTTGAACGAGAATGACAGTCTGACCGGAAACGAGCTTTCCGCAAAGATAGCGGATTCGTTAAGTGATAGAGTTCAGCTGTTGAAATTATTGTCTATGAATAACTATGACATGGAAGCGAACAGCCGCCCCGAATTGCTCACATCTTTTAAAAAGGCATATGGAGAATCGCTGCGGACTGTGAGATGTATCCTGCACAAGTTCTGCCCCGATATGAGTTCTGATGACATACAGGATTTTATCTATGTGTTTTTCCCGTTCATGTTCGGCATCTACCCGTATACATCGGCTACGGAGAAGCAGAAAGTGGCGATGAGGAAAGCGGGTGTCGATTATGTAGATAATACAATTTATGAGATTACTTATGCTTGCCTGATCAGACTTCTGGGAGAGGATTAATTGTAACAAGTGATTGTTCGTTAAATCCTCAAATCCATGACAGATTTAACGAATTTGATATTTATGTAGAAGGAGGTCAATAAATAGAAAAGAAAATTTTAGTGGCATGCTTTTCAGCGAGCGGTGTGACAAAGCGTATCGGTGAGGAGCTTGCCGGCATTACAGGAGCGGATTTCTTTGAGATTGTACCCGAGGAGATATACACAGCGGACGATCTGAATTGGACCAACAGACAGAGCCGCAGTTCACTGGAAATAAAGGATCCGAACTCAAGGCCGAGAATTGCAGCTAAAGTTGCGGATATGACTTCCTACGATGCTGTAATCATAGGCTTTCCGATATGGTGGGGTGTGGCTCCACGTATTATTGAGACTTTTCTTGAAAGCTATGACTTTGGCGGAAAGGTCATCGCTCCGTTCTGCACATCAGGCGGCAGCGGTGTGGGAAGAAGCGACACGGAGCTTCATAAAAATGTCGGTGGCGAGGTGAAGTGGTTGTAAGGAAAGCTGTTGAATCATCCGAACGAAACAGAAATCAAAGGCTGGCTTGAGGATATACTGTAAGTGATTATGAGGAGAACGCCTGTATGAATGTAAAGGAAAAGAGAGTTGAACTGATTGAACTGTTTTACGATCTAATCTATGTCTATGCTATTTCAAGATTGACACTTTTAATCGAAGAGCCGGTGAGAGGTATCATTCCGATGGCCGGATTCCTTCGGTATATTATTATCTGCTTTGTAATTCTGTAGGCGTGGCTTTACCTGACGAACTATGTAAACCGTTACGGTAGATGGAAGTGGTATGAATATGCCTTGACAGCGGTCAATATGACTGCCACAGTCTATATGACCAATACAATTTCGGCACAGTGGAACGAAATGTCACTTACCTTTAACTTAGCTATGCTGGTGATGCTGCTGTGTGTGGCGGCGCTGTATTATATCCAAACAAGGTTGAAGCGACAGGATATTGGAGCGGCGAAAAACTCGCTGATCATTCTCGCTTTAGATTGTCTGCTATATTTTGCTGCGTTCCTGGCATCTTGCTTTAGTGCGGATCGGGCGGTCATTTGGTTGGACACGATTGCAGTACTTGTTGGTGCTTTCCTGCCTTTTTTCATCCGTGGTAAATTCAATATCAGTATCATCAGCTTTCCTCACCTGGTGGAACGCTTTGAACTTATTACCATAATCACCTTTGGCGAGGGAGTAGTAGGGATGACGGATTTCTTTGATGCAAAAATTTTTTCTCTGCGCCCGATTCTCGTTTTTGCCGTGATTCTTGTGCTGTTTGGCTGTTATGTGACGCAGATCCATTATCTTTGCAATCATCATAGGACGGACAGAGCATTACGGCTGATGTTTAGTCATTACTTTATTGTAATCTCTGTCAATCTTATTACGGTCGGGTTCAAATTTTTGGATAACCGAGAGGCGGGTAGAATGTTTACGATGGTGCTCATGACAGCGGCATTGATACTGTTTTTTGCTTCAGTCTTTGCGAATAGTGTCTATTACCACGACCGTTTTTCGCTTACCGTTGTGGATGTCGCCCTGTCTGTCGGATCTCTGGTGACAGGTGCGGCAGCTGCGTATATGTTCAGGAACAGCATCTACGGATTTTTGATCGGAATACTGGTTGCAGTGTCCGGTAATTTCGGAATGTTGATTTATAAGTATAAGGATGGTGCGGTACATAATGAAGAATTTTGATGATATCCGATGCACTGATTTTCACACGCATCCAGTGACAGATGTTTTTCGGACGGCAATTTCGGAGCTGGGTATTGACCCTGTCGAGGAGGACGGTTTCCCGCTTCCGGCGTGGAGTGTGGAAGAACATATTGATTTTATGGAGAAAGCGGGTATCGATTATGCCGTTCTCTCTGCGCCTGTGCCGCATATTTATAACGGTGATAATGATAAGGCCAGGATGGCGGCAAGAAAGATCAATGAAGATATTGCTGATTTAGTCAGAAACAATGCAGATAAATTTTGCTTTGTCGGCATTGCACCGCTGCCTGATGTAAGCGGGGCAATAGAGGAAACCTCCTACGCGATGGATGAGCTTGGTGCTGTCGGTATGAAGACGGCTACGAATATGGGCGGTGTTTATCTCGGAGACAAGCTGTTTGATCCGCTGATGGATGAATGGAACCGGCGAGGCTCGCTTGTAATCATACATCCGTGCAGAGCGAGATTGAGACCGGAAAACGTTATTACGGGAAAAGTAGCGGCAATCTATGAATATCCGGCAGACACCACAAGAGCTGTGTTAAATATGATTGCAAACCGTACCATGACGCGGTTTCCGAACATCAGGTGGCTTGTACCGCACTGTGGTGCATTCTTGCCTTATATGCTATCACGGTTTATCGGTGTTTCCGGTATCCTTTCTTCAATGGGGATGATGGAAACAGTTGATGTTAAGTCGGAATTTGAAAAATTGTATTTTGATATTGCCGGTGATCCGGAACCGGAGCAGCTGGCGATGCTCAGAATGGCAGCAGATGACAGTCATATCGTGTACGGTACTGACTATCCTCATTCTCCCGCAGGTGTAATAATTACAAAGAAAGCTCACTTGGATAAAAATCACGATTATGACAGAATCCGAGAGCAGATATATAAGACAAATGCGGCAACGTTATTATAGTAAACGGAGGTGTAAAGATGGAAATCACTATGAATTTGTACTATAGTGGAGTGGGTGGAAGGGCACGAATGTTCGTGGAAGAAATGGAAAGCTCCGGGGTTGCAGATGCAATCAGAAATGAGGACGGGAACCTGAGATATGAGTATTTTCTATCGTTGGACGATCCTGAAACCGTCCTGCTCATCGATAGCTGGAGAGATCAGACGACCTTGGATGCTCATCACGGATCTGAGATGATGGAACAGATATCAGCTCTGCGCGAAAAATATGACCTTCATATGCGCGCGGAACGATATGTAAATGACGAAAGCGGTATGCCCGATAAGGATAACAGCTTTATTAGAAAATAGGAGGGAATATGTATAACGAAACAGTAAAATTAGTGAATGAAGTTGAGGTGCCAAGATTGGCGCTCGGAACATGGTTGATTGATGATGACAAGGCGGCAGATGCTGTCAGGGCAGCTATAAAGCTTGGTTACCGCCACATTGATACAGCGCAGGCATATGGAAATGAAAAAGGTGTTGGCGAAGGAGTGCGTGCGAGTGGGGTAGATAGAAAAGAAATTTTTATCAACTCCAAGGTAGCTGCTGAACACAAGACATATGAAGAGGCTGCCGCCGGAATAAACAAAACTCTCGCAACGATGGGGCTTGACTATATCGATATGATGATTATCCATTCTCCTCAGCCGTGGACTGAGGTCAACCAGTCTGATAATCGCTATATCGAAGGAAACAGAGAAGCATGGAGAGCCCTGGAGGATGCCTATAAGGCCGGCAGGATTAGAGCTATCGGAGTCTCAAACTTCATAAGAGAAGACATTGACAATCTTTGGGAAGGCTGTGAGATCAAACCCATGGTAAATCAGGTGCTTTGCCATATCTCCAACACTCCCCTGGACCTTATTGAATATTGCCAGTCGAAGGGTATCATAATGGAGGCCTATTCTCCGGTAGCCCATGGAGAAGCTATGAAGAATGAAAAGATTGCAGAGATGGCTGATAAATACGGTGTAAGCATTCCACAGCTGTGCATTCGTTACGATATTCAGCTGGGCATGGTTGTGCTTCCTAAAACTGCAAATCCTGAGCATATGAAAACAAATGCGGATGTGGATTTTGTTATTTCCGATGAGGATATGGAACTCCTCAAGAATGTAGAGAAGATTGAAAGTTATGGCGAACACGGATTTTCCCCTGTATTCGGAGGAAGACTATAATAGATACGTAAAACAACGGCAGTTCTGCAAAGCTGCATTAAATGAATTCCGGCACATAACAATCACATAACAATATACTATCCTGAAACAGCTCTGATATCTGTTATGCCAAGGTGGAGCTGTTGTTTGCAAACAAAAAGAGCCTATTTTGTGCACCCGATACACTTGATAGGCTTTTATTTTTTATAACCGGTAATTCACACTATAAAATAGTCCTATAATACATTGACATGATGATTGTCATTTCTACATCCTGACCTGTAATTCCGCCGATAGGTATAATATCATCAATTGTATGTATTAAGATTTATATGCAGAATGACGAATATTTCGTACTTTTGTGATGAATTATCGTGTGTCGATATGAATTGACTTGAAAAAGCTTTCATTTATGTTATTCTATAAAAGTATAATTGTGCATTATGAGTTGTTTAATGAGTGTTGTCATTCTCCGAGCTCCGGTTACTGATTTTTTATCGATTATAGCATCGGGACTTGACGTGGTGCGAGAAATTTCGTGTCAGCTCAACGACTTATAGCAGTATAACTTTATAAGGAGGAATGAACATATGACAAAGAAGTACGGGAGGCAGCTGCTGACAATCTTCTTAGCGATGATTATCGTCACAGGCACGTTGCTGCCTCAGTCGTTGTCGACTGTAAATGCAGATTCCGTCGGAAAGATTTGGATAGGAACAAACGAGACTACAACATATCCGACAATTAACGCCGCTGTGAATGCCGCTTCTGAAGGTGACGTTATTCACATAAGCGGAACCTTTGACAACGGTGCCGCCGCTGTTAAGAATTCCACAGTCAATAAGCCTGTTACACTTGATATTGCAGGGAATACTACGATAACGGGAGACGGCAGTGCTAACGGAATAACACTTTCAAACAAAGCAAAGCTTCAGGCGGGCGGCAACATCCTTAGGATGAGCAAGTTTAAGACTGCACTGACAGTTCAGGCCGGTTCATCTGTAAATGACGGCATATATAATCTTGATGGAAACGAAATAGGGTTTTCGCTTGATAAATACGCAAAGCTCGAGGGGACTGCAAGAGACAAGCTCAAAGTATCCGCTATGGAAAGCACCGGCAAGGGTTTTTCTTATACGACAGACTCAAGGTTTATCAGGTGCAATGTTACTGTTCAGGCTAAGAATGAATTGAGCGAGCAGTACGCAGGTCTTTATATGACGGACTCTTCTTTGACGACCAGAGGTGTGTGGTACTATTTTGACCCGGCCGGAGGTAATGGCGGAGTTCATCTGGATCATTCGGATTTCTACGTATATAAGGCAAAGGGATCCAGCAACTATAGGCAGTGCTTTTCATTACTCGGAGGTGAATCCGAGCTGAAGAACGGATCGACGATGACCGGTGACGGTTCGCGAATTACCGTATCGGCAAAGCTTACCGTTAATGACTCAAAGGTTGTAATCAAGAACAGCTCTGATGGCGGATTGAATATCAATTACAAGCCGGGTGAGGTTGTGTTTAACGATTCGACTCTTGAGACGACAAATATGAGATATACACCTTCATATGGAACAGGTCAGTCTAACGGTCCGTGCTATCTGACATTTACAGGCAGCTCTGTAGTAAATACTGACGCTAAAGATAAGACTGCAGATAACGGCGGTGCCAATCGCGGCACCGGCAGTACATATGTGGTTACCGGCGGATCGTTCCTGGTGGCTTATGACAAGACCTATAACTATGATGTTACAACACCTACTAACGGTACTGCTAACGGGAATGAGTGGCTCTCGCTCTTTACTCTTGCCGATACCTCGGTAAATGTACTGAATCCTATCAATAAGGATGGTAAGACATATGAGTATAAGGTGGCGAAGGCTTCGCGCGACGGCAAGAAGCACGTGTGGACACCGGCTGCCAAGGTTACATTCTCGCTTAATAACAGTAATGCAAAATTTGATGATAACACTACGGCTCCAAAGACCGTAGAGACAATTCGCGGATACAAGCCGGACGATGTTACAGGAAACACCGATCCAGGAACACCTAAGGACTCTAAGGGTATTAAATTCCTCGGTTGGTTCTACAAGGATGCTGCCGGTAAGGAGCATTCATTTGATTGGAACGACAAGGTTTCTGAGAACCGTGACGTATATGCCAAGTGGGATGCAAAGAGCATCGTATATCACAACGGAAAGTCCGTTAAGTATCTTGTGAGTGTTGATAACGCGGTCAACGAAGCTGCAGCATTGGGATATGAAGATGTTGTTAAGGCGGAGCCGAACTTTAAGGTTAACGGCAAGTCATTTAAGTACTGGACGAAGAGTGCAAACGGTCAGGGTCAAAAGTATCAGAAAGGCGACAAATTAAGCTTTGATGCCAATACCAAAAATATCGATTTGTATGCGCAATATGACAATGATCAGTACAAAGTATCGTTTTCAGCAAACGGCGGCAGCTTTGCAGATAATTCCGTATATAAGACTAATCCGGATGTCTTTGATATTGTGAAGGATGCCAATGGCGGAGAGGTCGCGGTGCTGAAGAAGAAGGCGGAGTATGGTCAGAAGCTTCGTGAGCTGCTCAACGGATTTGACTATAATAAGCTCAAGCCGGATACCAACGCTAAGAAACCGGGATATCTGATTGCGGATAATACAAACTGGAATGCGGAGCGCAGCGGCAAGGGAAAGGATCTGCGTTTTGATGATCATTCAGTATGGATTTTCCCTGTGAGCGGCGATAATCCGGAGATTACGGATGATACCACGTATTACCTCAAGTGGAAGAAGGATCCGTCCGTGCAGGAGATTAAAGCAGATGAGGAGCTTCCTGCGGATATTTGGGGAAATTCTGCCGATAGAAGTGCAAAGCCCGAAGTCGTTCACGAGGGTGACAAGCTTAATCTTACAGGTGCGGTGGATATTTCTTCGATTCGCGGCAAGATGAAGGCTATAGAGGGCATGTTCCCTGATGCAGCCGCTCATCCTGAATCTCTCAAGCTGACTGATCCGCAGTCGACATTCACGGCTACCTTGACAGTGCCTGAGGGTATAAAGCTTCCCGACAATCCTGAGATTGAGGCTAAGGGGCTCGGAGATGCATTTGAACTGGGTGATACTTCGGTAAACGGTAACACGATCAAAGTGCAATTCCGTCTCAAAGCAGGTATAACCGATTATAAGAGGCTTCAGGCGGCAATCGATTCCGTCGGAGTTGACTCACCATTGGCGAACGGTAATACCATATCGCTGACAGTCAAGGGACTGAGCCTGGATGGGAACAAGGCGGCAGACGGACAAAAGCTCGCTGTCAAGGGTGTAGTAAACGGGGATTTCTCCGCAGTTGCGACATCCGCGGCAGGCACAAGCAAGCTGTTCAACTTCACATGGAAGGGTGTACAGGCGCCTTTCGGTAAGGATGATCAGCTTACCGCTGCAGACAAGACAATTCAATATACATTTATTGCATCCAAGCCTAAGCTGATGACACTGACAGGGGATATACTGACCAGTAAAAACGGAAGCGCCAAGGATACTGAGAATGACAAGCTGTATAGAGTAGAGTCGGGAGATTCCGTAACGTATACCGGCAGACTTAATGTGGAGCCTATCAAGCATCACATAGAAGAATTGAAAAACGGATATCAGGGAGATGCAAATACGATTGCAACCGAAGATGTGAAGAGTACCTTTACTGCCACTCTGACTATGCCGGAGGGACTTGATATACCGAACAATCCTGTGGCTAAACTTACGGATAATGATCTATTCAAAATCACTGAGGTTAAGAAGAATGGACGCAAGATCGTTGTAACTATGAAGCTCAAGAAGAGCTATGATAAATTTATCGATCTTTATAACGATGTCAAATCTGTGCCGGCTGAGCTGGATGTGGATATACCGGGAATTGTGGTTAAGGACGGCATGCCAAACGGTACCCTTATGACAGTCAAGGGAACGGCTGAAGGTTCATTTACAGGAACAGCTGTCAGTGCAAGCGGGACAGTGAAGCCTTATAATTTTGCTTGGAATGCTGAGCAGAGTGAAGCGGGCAGAGACTTCCTTCTCAAGAACGAGCCTGCAAATAAGACTATTCAGCACACCTCTCAGCTGATGAATCCTATACTTATTCAGAAGGATGATAAGCTTGACGGAGATCTTCTCATAGGTGAGGATACAGAGCATACGGCAATACATGGTGTTAAGGCCGGCGAAGCTTTGACATACACAGGAAGACTAAATATCAGTCCGATCAAGAAGCAGATTAGTGATCTCAAGGATAGCTATGGCGGTAATGCAAACACCATCATTACTAAAGATATCAAGAGCACGTTTACTGCAGAATTGACCGTACCTAACGATCTTAATCTTGCAGACAATCCGGCGGCAACACTTTCCGATAACGGACTGTTTACAGTAAAGAAAGTCGAGAAGGTGGGGAATAAGGTTATAGTTACTATGACCTTGAAGAAGGATTATAATCGATTCATCGATCTGTATAATGATGTGACAGCGGTTCCTGACAGGCTGGATCTTGATCTCACAGGCGTCTCTGTAAAGAAGGATGCTGTTGCGGGTGCGAGGTATACTGTTGAAGGTGTTGTTAAAGGAGTCTTCTCTGGAAAAGCAACTACCGAAGCCGGAAATTCACAGATTTACGATTTTAAGTGGACGGCTGTGCAGACCGATGCCGGCAGGGATTTCACGCAGCCTGCTTCGGAGCCGGATGCGATTCGCTATACCGTAGAGGTGGAGAAGAAACCGACTGTTGAGCCGGGCGATAATCCCGGCGGCAATAAGCCGAAGCCTATAACTAAGGTTAAAAGGCCTAAGACAGGTGATGAGAGTAATGTTAAAGTGATGGTCGCATTACTCTTGGCAGCAGTGGTTGCAATTGCTGTGATTGTGGTGTACAGACGCAAACACAAATAACGAATAGAATTAAAGTATGAAGTCGGCGGCATATGCTGTCGGCTTTTTTTCTGTGGTGAGTTTTATGGTTGGATAGCTGTCATAAAATGTGAAATTTTTTAGACATATTACAAATAGTGACTATTTCGGAATTACGCAATGCCGATGTATTCGCATTTTGCGAATGCAGATAAGGAAAAAGCTAATCGACAAAATTTACGCTATCAAGTAGACTAATCTTACATATATTTATATTTAAGATTAGAAGCAGCGCATTAGTATAAATCAGTATATTAGCTTGCAGAACCAACGTCAGAAGCTTGACAAATGCGTATCGTACAGATAAAAAAGGTGTAAAAAATGAATTTGACACAGATAAAATATTTTCAGGCAGTCTGTGAATATGGAACTATTGCAGAAGCCTCAAAAAGGATCCATATTTCGCCTTCAACCATATCGGCGACAATCAAGCTGTTGGAGGAAGAGTATGGGTTGATACTGTTTCGGAGGACCAGAGGCGGTATGGAGCAAACGAATGCAGGACGAAGACTGTGCGAGCTGTCAAAGGGACTGATGAAGAGCATTGACCGCATCGACATGATAATGAAAGATGAAAGTGGTGGAAGCAGATGCCTGAGGATAGGGATCCCCCCTATGGTCAGTATTATTATCCTCCCGAACATCTTGTCGCAGTTTGGTAAAGAACATCCGGACGTTCATTTGCAGGTGGATACGAACGGAAGAGAAGAGGTCTTCAGGAAGCTTTCTGATGGGGATCTGGATGTTGCGATTCTGCCTGTAAATGGAGAGCTGGAATCTGTGTATCACCGGAAAAGAATCGGTTCCGTAGAGATATGTGCAATAGTAGCCGAGGATTCTATTTCTGAGATAAAAGCCTTTGATGTTGAACATCTGTCGAAACAGAAGCTGGTATTGTTTAAGGATGATTTTTTGCATAAAGAGCTGTTACTTGAACGGTTTGAAAAGGCGCGAAGAAAGCCTGATATTCTAATGCAGACATCACAGCTGTCGACAATTCTTCGTCTGGTTCAGGCCGGAGAAGGTACAGGCTTCGTGGTTCGTGAAATCGTAGAAAACTGGATGCCTGTAAAGACCGTTCCTCTGGAACCGGCGATGAGTTTGGATATTTGCATGATCTGGCGGGATGATGATTTTATGTTTCAGACAATGCAGGATTTTATCCTGATGATGGAGAAAATGTCTTTCAGAGAATTTTAGAAGATCGGGAGGATACAATAATTAACCGTTGAACCGGAGTTTCTATATCTGAAGGGTACGAATTGATATACTTATTGATTACTATACAAATAACGAAGGGAGCTGCATTTATGACGACTAAAGCGACAAATTCTCCAAAGGGAGAAAATAAATCCACGCATAAGATTGGCTTTTTTGGCTTCTTTGCGATCACGGCATCGATGGTAATGACGGTATACGAATACCCGTCATTTGCAACATCAGGGTTTCAACTGGTGTTTTTTCTAATTGTTGGAGGCGTTCTCTGGTTTTTACCGGTAGCTCTATGCTCCGCAGAAATGGCAACGGTGGAAGGCTGGGAATCCGGCGGTATTTATTCATGGGTGGGAAATACACTTGGCTCACGCTGGGGATTTTCGGCCTTGTTCTTTCAGTGGTTTCAGGTAACAGTCGGATTCGTAACCATGGCATTTTTTATACTGGCGGCGCTTGCATATGTATTTAAGGTTGACGCTTTGTATAATAATCCGCTTGTAATGTTCTTCGGTGTGGCAATCATAGTTTGGGGACTTACGTTTACACAGCTTGGAGGAACAAAATATACTGAGCGCATTTCAAAGATCGGTTTTATCGGAGGAATCGTAATTCCGGTGATCATCCTGCTTATCGGGTTGATCGTATATTTCAGAACCGGTGGAGTTCCCGAGATTACAATGAACTCAAAAACATTGATACCGGATTTTTCGAATGTTGATACGCTTGTGATCTTCGCATCGTTCATTCTCGCTTATATGGGGGTGGAGGCTTCCGCATCTCATGTTAATGAATTGAAAAATCCGACAAAAACATATCCGAGTGTCATGATTGCACTGACGGTAATGACCATCGTACTTGACGCGCTGGGTGGGCTGGCTATAGCAACAACACTTCCTTCAAGGATCTTGGAGGGGAACTTGTCTTACGGTGTTATAGAGGCTTTTAAAGCCATCTTTATTACACATCTCGGTTCCCGGTTCAGCTGGCTTGTTTGGGTAGTGGCAGTATTGTTGGCACTGGGGGTATTAGCTGAAATTTCTTCATGGATCGTCGGGCCGTCAAGAGCACTTCTGGAAGCGGCTGATGATGGAATTATACCGCCGTCACTTGCAAAAACGAATAGACGAGGGGTTTCTGTAAAAATCGTTGTTATCCAGGCAATCATCGTAACGATATGGGATGCTGTTCTATGCGGATCCATAGCGCTTGCCGGCGGATCGGATTCTTCGGTCGGATATCTGACGGCAATCGGCCTTACTGTGGTGATTTATTTAGTAGGATATATACTGTTTTTCTTAGGTTATTTTGTTCTGGTATTAAAGAAGCAAAACTTGAAGCGTGAATTTCATGTGCCGGGAGGACAGGCGTTCAAGCTTACCGTTGCGGCAGTCGGTATGTTGATGACAATCGCCACTCTTATAATTTCGTTTTTTCCGTCATCCAAACTGACGTCTGCAGATAACAGAATCTATCAGATCATCCTTGTGATATGCTTTGCTGTTTCCGTAACGATTCCTCTGGTTGTTTATGCGAACCGGCACAGATGGGATTCAAAATCCGACAAAGATGTGAAAGCAAATACGAAGAAAAGTTAAATAGTGATAGTTTTAAGTGCCAGACGGACTTAATGAACTGGGAGCAAAGCTTGCTCCCGGCTGTAATAGTTAAAATTTTATTACGTAAAGGAGCTGAGTATGGACAGGAAATCATCAACAACAAACAGGAAGAGCGCGGTCAGAGTAAACGACGCATTAGCCGCACTTAATGCCGAAACACAGTATCTTACACCGATTTTCGGAACCGCAGCCAGCGGTGCTTCAATGCCGAATAAAAGGATAAACAAAGATCCGGTTGAACCTCAAGTGGCACTGGAAATGATACGGGAATACTTAAAGGTCGAGGGGAATGCCACGCAAAACCTCGCAACCTTCTGTCAGACATATATGGAGCCGGCCGCAGCACAGTTAATGGCAGAGAATTTTGAGAAAAATGCAATTGATAAAGATGAATACCCGATGACAGCAGACCTTGAAAATCGCTGTGTGGATATAATCGGAGATTTATGGCATGCTGATTCGAAAGAAGAACCTATGGGCACATCTACCGTAGGTTCATCTGAGGCCTGCATGCTCGGCGGACTGGCAATGCTGTTCAGGTGGAAAAAGCTGGCTGATCAGTCAGGACTTGACCGATATGGGAGGAGACCGAATCTCGTGATCTCGTCGGGATACCAGGTATGCTGGGAGAAATTTTGCCGATACTGGGATATCGAAATGAGAACGGTACCGCTTGATATGGAGCATTTATCACTTAACATGGATACTGTTATGGAGTATGTCGATGATTATACGATAGGAATAGTGGCAATACTGGGCATAACATATACCGGAAAGTACGATGACGTTCATACATTGGATAGACTGGTGGAATTGTACAATGCTGATCATGCTGCTCTACCTATTCGAATTCATGTAGACGGAGCGTCCGGAGGTATGGTTGCACCATTCGTCGAACCGGAATTGGAATGGGACTTCAGATTAAAAAATGTATGGTCCATAAGCACATCCGGACATAAATACGGCTTGGTTTACCCGGGGGTAGGATGGGTGATATGGCGTGGTAAAAAAGCATTGCCCGAAGAACTGATCTTCTGGGTGAGCTATCTTGGCGGAGAAGAGGCGACGATGGCTATTAATTTTTCGCGCAGTGCATCCCAGATTGTCGGACAGTATTACATGCTTATGCGTAACGGGTTTTATGGATATAAGGAGATTCATCAGCGTACGATTGATGTGGCTCGATATATGGCTGCAGAGATCAGAAAGCTTGGAATGTTTGATATGCTTGAGGAGGCAAAGCAAATACCAATTGTCTGCTGGAGGCTGAAAGATAATGCAAATGTTCAGTGGACGCTATATGATCTGGAGGATCGTATGCGTATGCATGGATGGATGATTCCCGCGTATCCGATGCCCGAAAATATGCAGGATATCGATGTACAGCGTCTTGTCCTTCGCCAGGATTTCGGAATGCCGCTGGCGATTCTTTGCATCAACGAGATGAAAAAACAGATTGAAATATTAAATGGTGCACGTGTTGTCCTTCAAGACAGGGAAGAGAGTGATAAGCCGGGGAAAGGGTTTGATCACAGCGGAAGGTGATTGTAATATAATAAGAATTTTTCGGCCGGGATGAGGTCGACGCAGTCGTTGCTGCACACTGTTTGACTACTGATATGTTAAAGTATACGATACGCCATCAATGTGTACATGAACTTTGAAATACCCTGTAATGAGCTGCTGTTAATGCCGATGATAAACCGGCTATAGAAATAGAATATACGTGCGACTTTAGAAAGAAATCGGTGAGTGAAGCATTTATTCACTCACCGATTTCAAGCGCACATATTAGACAATCATTACTTAACCGAGCCGCGGATATCCGTCTGACTGAGACTCGATAGGCGGAGCTTGAAGAGGCTCTCATCGGATAAATATTGTCCTATATTGATGTATAGCAGCTGTCTGATTGTGACGACCTCCTCATTCTCACCGGATAAATATTGTCCTATATTGATCCGATGTTTGGTTTTACAATCAGCGATTTTATTTTATAGCATTCTTTATTTTTCTCCGGATCACCGAGAGAGCAGTCGCAATCGCTACTGATAGAAGAGCGCTCCAGAACATGGTGAGTGTTGTATCGCCGGTTCCCGGTGCATGGATTTTCTTTGCCGTTTTCTGAGAATTATCGGGTTTTGTTTTTGTTTGATCGTTCTCCTGATTCCTCGTCGTATGTTTCTCCTTCCATTGTGCAGTGAAGGTATGATCTCCCGTGACTCGATAAGAATCCCCTGGATTATACCTTGATCCCTTCCAATAATCGAATGTGTAGCCATCACGAACAGGTGCCTTAGGCAATCTGATTATCGAACCCTCGGCCGCTCTGAGCCTTATAATCCCCATATTGCCCTCAAGCTTTCCGCCGTTCAGATCATAAGTGATTGTACGGATCGGAGCCTGCCTGACAGACAGATAGTAAGGGATTGCAAATCCAAACCCTGTATCCTGTGCATTATTGTACTTAAATGTTACGAGTATACGTGCATTATATTCCGCCTTTGACGGAGTTCCGGTCACCGTGATGGTGGCATGATTGTTTTCGGTTTTATTTTTACCGATATTCAAGCCTTCAATGCTTGTTTCAACTCTGAAGGTATCCAGTGCTGCAGTCTGACTGCCCTTATTCAGCGTAACAGGAAGACTGAAGTTGTGATTATAGTACCTGCCGGCTGTCGCCTGCCGCAGAATATTTGATGGTATGTTCAGGCCAATTCCGCCGGATGGATCGGTTAAGGTAACGTTTTTGAATACAATGTTAGCGGTTTTATAGTCAATTGAGCCCATTACAGTGCAATTTTCGAGAACAACCTCTGCTCCGTCCTCCACACTCAGTTGATTTTTTAAAATGCAGTTTTTAAAGTGAACCTTTGCTCCGTTCTTCACATGAAGATCCACAGAACCGAATGTATTGTCCTTGCCGAAAGTGAAGTTTTCAACGGTGGTTTTCGTCCCGCTCCGGAAAATGAGGCCATGATTGCCGGATTTATACCGATATGGTGTAATTTCGGTGCCGCCCGGACGAGATGCGTCCCCGCTCATTCTTTGCAAAGCCTTAGGTATGGAGAAATTCGGGTCACCGGCGTTTGAAGAACCGATGAAGATGGTTTCGATTTTAAATTCCCAGCTTGAAGCCGATTCCATCGCCGCTTTATTGTTCATATATATACTTTGCAGATGATTTCCGGAAGTGATGACAAAGTTATCATTTTGTGCCGGAGGATTAGGATCACTGCCTCCGCCTTGTGCTTTCGGAGCGGCAGCGAGCGCAGCCTTGCCGGAATCCCGGGCTGCATTGGAGGACAGAGTAGCGTGACTGACTGAATCGACAGCCGCAACCGAATCCTGAGAAGCAGGTTTGCCGAGCAGGGCTTTTTCGAAGTGATCTCCGGCTCGCTTCATATATCTCTGATTTCGTTTATTTGTCATGTCGGCATTGACATTGAAAGCTGCAATTTTTCCGTCCTTAACGGTGATGGTGATTAAAGGATTGTAATTAAAACGCTTTACCTTTGCCGCGTTGCTGCTATAGGTTCCGTCGGCGGCAATTTCACTGCCTGTCACCGCTGAAACTCCTGTCAGTGGCAGTATGATGACGGCACAAAGAATTAGTATAGAAAAAAGAGAGAGTTTTTTTGCTTTCCTGTGAAACAACAAGTGATCACGCACATTTATTTTCATTTGACAAATACTCCTTGCTGATATAGTAAAAAGAGGATAACAGTTAGTTAGTCTTATCTAACTGTTTGTTTGAATTATATCCATCATTCAGCAGTATGTCAATAACGTTACAAATAAGTACATTTCAAACAGATCAACGTATTCAAAGAAAACTTGAATTAGAGGAATTCCCGCAGATCCTGTTCATTATGGAGGAGTGACATATGAGATAGGACAGGCTAACAATGCGTTGATTTACCCGGGACTTGGATTAGGCAGTATTGCTGTCAATTCCAAGCTTGTAACGGATGAAATGATATCGGCATACCGGCCTCTCGTTGAAGCTTTTGCACCGTGTTAGGCGTTTTCCCATTTCAGCTCTGAATCCTGTCTTATAATGCTGTAAATTTTGCTTCTGACATGCCTTGATTCAGGCAGAAAGCCTGCTGCTGCCCATGTGTGCATCATTCCCTCGCCGATATAAGCTCTCATCACAACATTTTCAGACGCAGCCTTTTGCTTTGCTTCGTCAAGCTCTGCCAGCAGCACCTCATGTGAGCCGAAGATTACATATATATCAGGGAGCCCTTTCCAAGAGAAATCTACATTGGATTTCATATATTCCGCTCCTGTAAAATTTACAATATCCATAGCCTTATTTTCAGAGATGTAATCGACAGGTACTACACAATCCAGTTTGTCGAGCTGTGCCATCCTTTCCTTCTGCTTCTCTGTGGGGGGAATTCGAAAGGCGGGAGAATGCAGTATAAGCTTATCCGGCATAGGGAGATTGAGGTTTTTATCGACGATATGAATACATATATTCTGAGCCAGGGAAGCTCCGCTCGAGAGACCGAAAAAGGTGATATCTGTCGGCTTAAAGGCTCTTAAAGCCTCTATGTATACGTTAACTCCCGCTTCTACAATTTCCAAGGCCGAAGCTTTTGGAAATAAAGGATACCACACCAGCCATACATCAGCATTCGTTTCATTTGCCATCTCCTGAGCGAACTCAAAATCACCTGCATTTCCCGGCATAAAATATCCGCCGCCAAAAAAGTACAGAACAACGCCGTTTGCGAGACTACCCTCCGGACTGATTGCGTAGTATACAGTACCGTTTGCTTCTCTCTCTTCAAAATTATATTTCCTATGAAGCTTTTTAAGCGGTAGCACAGACTGCTGTCTTTTCAACTGCTTTTCAAAAAACTTTTCCGGTTCCGTTGCAGCGTTTTTCATCATCGGCTTTACAAAATGTCTGAACATAAATTCAGTTAACCTGTATCTTATACTAATCATAGTTCCTTATCTCCACCAAAAAATTATATTTATATAGTTAGTATACCTTAACCTCGTCTTTTTATCTATTGCAATTATGAGGATTTTATTTGATATCCGCTCTGTACATGTGGACGGACAACTTCTAATAAGCATAGCAGACTGAATTTGAAGGAGTGTCAGGAGTTTTTAATGTTCAATGCGTCTTATATTGCATCAACACGTAAATGTACGGGTCAACGAGTTCAAACACCACATACCGAATAGTGATAGAAAACCTGACGGCATCTTTCTGACTACCGTAGCGGAGATTAGTAAGCTTTAATAGTGACTACCGATAGTTAGCGAGTAATAGTAAAAAATTGTGCTATTTGTGTTATTACAATATTGAATTCTTAAAATTCATATGTTAGACTACCAGATGAGTTAGTTAATACGAACTAACTGATCTGGTGAATATGTAAGTCGTATTCTATTGAGATAGTATGTGCCGATTTCAGATAAATCAGTGATAGATTATCTGAAAGCACAGCAGGCTCTCTATATGAAAGGGAAAATAATGAGCTATATAAGGAGAAAAGGAGCCGTATTTGTATTATTGCTGGTTTTCAGCATTGTATTTTGCGGAATACATCCTGTCTCTGCCGAAAGCAGGACGCAGGATGTATATAAGCCTTACGATGTTTCCGTACAGTCCGGAAGCGCAGCGTACGGATTTACCGACGGCGATAAGTGGGGTGCGGTATATGAGAAGATTACGGGAGAAGCCGGAACGAAGAAGATATCGATATGGTATTCTGCCGACGGTGTTCATTATTACTTGGTTGAAACGAGTAAAGAATATAAATCCGGCATCGGATATGTCTACACGTTTAAGGCTAACGGAGAGGTTCTGTACGAAGGTCAAAACGGTAAGATGGACGCAGCTATGATTGCCAAGCTGTATGATGCCAAACTGACTAAAACTATCTATAGCGGAAAAGAAACAGTCAACGGCAAGACCTTTGACGGACCGGTAGAGGTTGAAGCAGGTGCAAATATCAATTTTGTGAACTGCAAGTTTGATTCGAGCAATTCGGGATTGACTACATTTGGTACGTCAAACGTTTCGAACAGCGAATTTACAGATTGTACTGCTGTGAACAAAGGTAACGGTGTGACATACATATCCGATACATCCTTCGGACATGTTGCAAGCTCCTCAAATATGTATGGGAGCACATCCTCTGTGGTAGGAGTCAAGCTGAAGAGCAACCGTCTTTCGGACGCTGTAAAGGGCAAGCCCTATAGTGAATCGCTGATTTTTCCGGATTTTCCATACACATACTATCCAGGTTCTTTCGGGCAAAAAACCACAGTGCAGCTGCATTACGACAGGATTGGTGTTATAGGAACACTTCCCGATGGGCTTTCTGCGGAAGCTGCAAAGCATGATGAAACTGCGAAGCGGACGGTCGTAGATATAAAAGGGACACCTTCAAAGGAAGGAACTGATCAAAGGTTCAGTGTTCGTTTCCAGGAAGACCTTTCAAAGTTGGATATAACTGTACCGATGCTTATAAATGTCAACACATATAGCTTGGAGTACAGAGTGATAGGTGATTCGCCTGCAGGATTCACTGTTCCGAATAAAGTAACAGGGTTGGGACATGAAGAGGTCGTTAACCTGAACAAGGCACCAAAAAGAATCGTTGCACCCAAAAACGGGGAGAACGGCGTATGGGAGTTTACCGGCTGGTCTACAGACAAGGATAATCTCGACACAAGCATAGTCGAATCTGTCAAAGTGACAAAAGATGAGATTGTGTATGGTAAGTGGAAATTTACTCCTATGAAAAAGCTTCACGTAACTAAGAAGTGGGAAGGAAAGAAACAACGGGAGGCTTATTTCCTTGTTGAAAAAATACTGAACGGTAAGACTGAAGTAATTAATCAGAAGGATGGCAACGGCAGCTACATACCTTACAAGATAGTTACCGGCAGCTACATACCTTACAAGATAGTTACCGGCAGTCCTAAGGTAGTCGAGGTTGAGAATGAAAACGGTGCAAGCTATAGGATTATCGAAACTGACAATAAGGGCGTTAAAGTCAAGGATAAAGAGATTACCCTTAATGGTACTAAATATGCTGTAAGCTATAAGCTCTATAAGGGCGGGGAGTTCGAGATTACAAATAGAGAAATCGTCAATCAAAATGGGGGGGTTACCGCACAATAAATCAACGAACAAAACATCACCAAAAACAGGAGACGGTAATGTCGGCGGAGGATATTTGTTCCTCCTATGCAGTGCTTCTGTAATTCTCGGGCTGGTCAAAAGACGTAAAATGAACTGAGCTTAAAAAATTGAGGAAACCGATCGAATGTCGGTTTCCTCGATTTTATGTGTAAGAGCAGCACCTATATTTTATTACGAATAGCCAAAATTTATTCACAAATCATTAATTGTCTTCAGGGAGATCCGATTTGATCAACGATTCGCCATAGCCGAGCATATTACATGCTGTCTCCTCAATTGCGTCAGCCATTACGGAAGCGTCATCGAGATTTTCAGCACAGAAAATAGGACCCCTGTTTGCGATGACGCAGATGCTGTTGTTTTCAAGTGCTGTGAGAACGCTGTTAATAAATTCAGGTGTATGCGGCTCAACGTGCTTGCTTGCGCTTACATCACCCAGAATCGCATGAAGACCGGGATCGGAAATTCTGAAACCGGCTTGTGCTGCGGCGAACACGCTTAAACCGTGCGAGTGAGTCCGGATAATCGCGTTCCATTCAGGATGGGCTCTGTAAATGGCAGCATGCAAATCAAATTCACTGGAAGGAACTCTTTGAATATGTTCGTATTCAAGCGTATTTATATCCACCTTGACTATGTCCTCGGTACGAATGTTGGCGTATTCCATGGCAGATGGAGTTACAAGCATCTCCTGACTATTGAGTCGAACGGACATATTGCCCCATGAACCGTGGAATAGACCAAGATACTTGAGCTTGTGACTGCAATCAATCATGTCATTTCTTATCTTGAATTCGTCTTGGGAAATATTTACAAAATCAACCTGACCGCCTGAGTTGACGTTTGAATACATACTGTTATGTAATCTGTTCGTCCTGATAGCCTCTTCATCAGTCAAATGCTTGATGCCTCCGATTTTGCTTCCATACATTTCGGCTTCTATGCTCTTCTCTATGATCTTCACTATTGAAACAGCATCCTTCATGTTGTCACTGACACTGAAAATACCTTTTCCTCGAACTAAGCAACCGGATCTGTTTTTGAGTGCAGCCAGCAGTTGCTTTGATGTTGTATCCTCGGCGACTCTGACATCCTGACCGACAAGCCCTGCCAAATCATATAGCGCAGGCTTCATGAGCTTTGCAGTTGAGGAGTAGAGCGCAGAAGGCTCCGTGCAGGCAAATATCATGACGTTTATATCCCTTCTTGAACTCAAGAGCTTGCCTGCATCACCGGTCTTTATATCATATAGCCGAATATCGGAATTTTTGATTGTATCAAGAACCAGTCCCGGCTTTGACATTAAATAGGTGTCGTTATCAACACGTATAATAATTGATCCATAGCCCTTAGTGTATCTATCTGTAAAGTCGGAGGAGTATTTTACTATAAGCTCCCTTGCCTGTATTTCGTTCATTTCTATACCTCTTTTATTCTAAAAGCACCTGTAAGGATGCCAGTTCGTTTCAAAAAATCAGGTCACGAGGATACGTGCCTTTCTAAATGTTTGTATTCGATCATCCGGCTGATTAAAGACAGCTAAATTATACCATCGCCCATATATCTTATGTGGAGAGCAAAAGGAAACTTACACATATTAACTTAATGTATATGTGATATATGTGAGCGCTGCTCATCTGTCCCGATCGGTGTTTAATGAGCAGTAGCTGATTATAGCATCAGTCACACCATCCCAAGATGCCATGTGTGTATCGGGGTATACGTAATGAGGATTGCTTCTTCTGTTTGCTGCAAGCTTTAACGCTTCCTTGATCCCGAACTTGAGTCTTCGCTTAAAATTCGGAATTTCAGTATCATAAGGTATTCCGGGTTTTTTCATCATAGGC
This sequence comes from Mogibacterium timidum ATCC 33093, assembly GCF_000525775.1. Classification (GTDB taxonomy): domain Bacteria; phylum Bacillota; class Clostridia; order Peptostreptococcales; family Anaerovoracaceae; genus Mogibacterium; species Mogibacterium timidum. The sequence goes on from NZ_JALU01000016.1 coordinate 162,034, forward strand.
GGCTCTATGAGGATGGTATTATCATATAGAACCTTGTCGGACAGCCAGCTTTTGATGCCGGGAAGGCTTGTGCAGACAGGGATCGCCCCGGACGCCATAGCTTCTATGAGAACAAGAGGAAGTCCTTCGTAATATGAAGGCAGGACAAATATGTCGCTATCTCGGAATGCTGTGGCGAGCTCTTGCTGGGACAGCATTCCGAGATAGCGCGCCGGAAACGGCAGCGCTTCGGTGCCGGGGTTGAAGACCTGACCGGCACCGGCGGTCACGCCCGGATTCGGTGCGGTTTCAGCATTCCACGGGCGCGGCCCGAGCTTGCCCGCTTTCAGAACCGGCTTCCCCGATAGCCTCCGGGAGATTCCTTCCTCTTGACAACCGCCGGCAAGCAGAAGCTCAAAAGCGGGAATTTCCTGATCGTAATACAGCTCAGACAAGGCATCTATAAGAGGAAGAATTCCCTTAGCCGTACTGAGCTTGCCGGCATAGATAATTCTATACGGCTTATCTGATTCAAAGCCGTATGATTCAGGAATATCCGAACACAGCTTATCGATTTCGGATTTATCCGTTGCAGGCTTATCTGCAGCATCATTGTGCGAATTAAGAGTGTCAGCCTTAATCCCATCAGCAGCAAGGCTGTCCGAACTTCTGTTGAATATTTCATCATTGTATCCGCTGCCGATGACCTTGATCTTGTTAGTATCAATTCCATACAGGTTTGTAATCTGCGCCTTTTGCTCGTCATGCAGAGCAAAAATTCCGTCAATCCGCTTGATTCCGAACTTAACGCAGTCCTGTAGAAAATCGCAGCTCTGAAACTGCCTTATGTCGGAACCGTGCGAGATTCCATAGATTTTTCCATGAAAGCTTTCGTCGGCAAAATCTGTTATTATATCCGGCATCATAGCGGTGAGCAGAAATAGATGATGGCAGAGGATGATATCCGGATCGAGATCGCGGATAGCCTTTCCGATCGCATTTCCAAAAGCTGCGTAGAGCTCTTCTGCCATATCCTCCGAGACCGAGCTGTACAGGGTGGAAGGGTATGGCATGACATCGGACATACCAAGTATCTTATATGGAATATCGCCATGCGATTCGTCGTGCGAGTAATATACGGGATATGCGCGGACGGATTCGGGAAATTCCAAAACATCCTCGTGATACACCCCGGCAACTACGGCCTGTTCGTGTCCGGAGTGATCAAAAGATTTGACGAGCTCGGTCAGATATACGCCGCTACCGGTCGAGTGCGGCTTCTGTGTGCTTATACTCAAGATTTTCATAGTGGTTCTATTGTCTAATAAGAAATTTGCACTGTCAATATCAATCTCGGAACTAAAAATTCTATCAACCGATATTTTCCGCATAACGAATTAAATGCTCGAAATACGGAAAAATTTTGCCGATTTATGTTGACTAACTCGAACCCAGATAGTATATTTTGAATTGTGAAAAGGTAGTGAAAGGAAGATCCTATGGCAGAGCGCAACAGTTCACTTGAGAAGGCGTTGAAAGTGCTGGATTTATATCAATCTCAGAGTCGCCTGACGTTAACTTCTATAGCGCAGCAGACGGGACTTTCCAACGCTGCAATAAGCAGAATTCTCAATTCGCTTGAGGAGATGAAGTACATCTATAAGGATAAAATTGATGGTGGTTATTATCTGACCGATAGAGTGTTCACCTTGAGCCGCAATACTAATATACAGAAGCAGATCGTGAACATGCTTGACGAGCCGGTAGCGAGGCTGTGTAGAAAGTGCGGTCTGGCGGTAACTGTTTCCGTGCGTCAAGGGCTAAAGTCATACATAGCTATTCGTAAGAATCCATATCAGGGGATTGCCGTAGTGGTCAGCTCGGAGGAGATGATGAGCCTCAACCTGACCGCAGCTGGCAAGGTGCTCACAGCTTTTTCAGGGGAGTCTGACAAGCTGGTAGACGAGATAGATTATGTTCGTCTGACAGACAAGAGCATTGTTGATAAGGAAGAGTACAAGATGCTTCTTGAAGAGGTCAAGGAGGAGAAGCTGGCTTACGATATGGAAGAGGTTACAGAAGGTCTCGTATGTGTAGCCGCACCGGTTTTATCGACAGACGGAACTGCTATATGTGCGATCAGCGTCAGCGGATACAAGGAGAGGATGGTCAGAAGTCTTTACTCTGTAATCCCAAGACTGCAGGACACAGCTTCTGAATGTGAAAATCTGTTGAGATAGGTAGCGTATTGTATGCCCTCCGATCTGCCGGAAAATGCGGACATGGGGCCAATTATATGAAATATTTTGTAGATGAGGTAGTTGGATGAGTATTTTCTACGAGATGGACAAGAATTTCGGGGATCTTCTCGATGAGAAGAAAAATTTCTTATTTATAGGGGAAGCCGGAAGTGGCAAGAGCGAGATAGTCTTGAACGTAGCTGCCAAGCTGGCAGAGAAGACCGGCAGCAGGGTTCAGGTGTTCGACATGGATCAGAGCAAGCCCCTATACCGCTCCAGAGATATGAAGGATGCATTCGCCCATAAGGGTGTAGAGATAAATTATCAGCTGCAATTTCTTGATGCGCCAACGGTTGTTGGAGGTGTTGCCGAATCGCTTATGGACAAGGACGTGTATACGATTCTTGATATCGGCGGCGGACACAATGCGTCGAGAGTTGTCGGCGTGTACTCACATCTGTTAAAGGATGACAATACGGTTCCTGTGTACATCATTAATCCGTTTAGACCGTGGACCAAGAGTCTGCAGTCGATTAATGAGACCATGAGCGAAATTGTCACTGCGGCCAGGTTGAATCGCATCTACATTTTAGGTAATCCTAATCTGGGTTACCGGACGAGTGTTGAAGACTTCATGGAAGGGCTTGAGAAGCTCGATGAGATGCTGGGAGAGTTTGTAACCGTTGGCAGTCTCGTAGTTAGGGAGGATATCTTTGAGGAGGCTAGTGCCAGGACCGACAGATATTTGTTCCCGATCGAGTTGTTCCTGACTTATTCATGGGTTGATCGCTAAAACATTTTATTTAAGGAGGTAATGTTGATGGCTAAAGGTAGAGTCGAAATCAATGCCGAGGCGTGCAAGTCGTGCCAGTACTGTGTGATTTCATGTCCGAAGAAAGTCCTCGTTATCGGTGAAAATGTTAACTCTAAGGGATATCCTTATTCAGTTGCAGCTACACCGGAAAATTGCATCGGCTGCGCTATGTGCGCGCAGATATGCCCGGAGGCTTGTATTGAGGTTTGGAGAGATTAGTAAAGGAGGAACGATATGGCAGAACGTGTATTTATGAAGGGCTGTGAAGCTATTGCGGAAGCAGCTGTTAGGGCAGGATGTCGTTTCTTTGCTGGTTATCCGATTACACCACAGAACGAAATTCCTGAGTATATGGCAAGAAGATTGCCTGAGGTAGGCGGAACATTTGTACAGGGTGAGTCCGAAGTAGCTTCCGTAAACATGCTTTACGGTGCTGTTTCGACAGGTATCAGAGCTATGAGCTCTTCATCCAGCTGCGGTATCAGCTTGTATTCGGAGGGAATTTCCTTTTGCGCATCTGCCAGATTGCCGGCAGTTTATGTAAACGTACAGAGAGGCGGCCCCGGAATCGGAGCTATCCAGCCGGCACAGCAGGATTATCTACAGGCAACCAAGGCTTCCGGAAACGGTGGATTTAGGATGATTGTTCTTGCGCCTTCCACAGTTCAGGAGTGCGTAGATATGGTATATAAGGCATTTGACTATGCTGAAAGAGATCAGAACCCGGTTCTCGTACTCACAGACGGAGTTATGGGAACAATCATGGAGCCGGTAGTTCTTCCTCCAATGAAGTCTGAAGAGGAAATCGCTGAGCTCAGAGACGCATTCGACTACAGAGCTATCGTAGGTCACCCCGTTGGTGAGAACGCATTCTGCAGACCCGGCTCAGTAGGAACAGGACAAGAGGCTGTTAACATCGAGGCTGATAAGCTCTACAGAACTTGGGATAAGGACGTTGAATATGAAGAGCTTGAGACAGAGGATGCTGAGATTATTATCGCAGCATACGGAATCTCCGCTCGTATCGGCAAGGTTATCGTAAGAGAACTCAGAAAAGAAGGAGTTAAGATTGGGATGATTAGACCAATTAAGATTTCTCCATTCCCATATGAGGTGTTCGAGAACCTGGACTTCAACAGAGTTAAGGGAATTCTCGATGTTGAGATGTCCATTCCTGCTCAGATGAGATGGGATGTGGATCACGCAGTTAAGGGCAGAACAGTTATCAAGGAGTGCCTAAGATCCGGTGGTCAGCTTCTGACTAATGATCAGGTAATGGAAGCTGCTCGTGAACTGATTAAGGAGGTACTATAGATGGCAAAGGTTTATTCAAGAACTAAAGGAATTCTTCCTGATACAGTATCCGGATTTTGTCCGGGATGTATGCACGGTACAGTGCACAAGCTAATCGGTGAGGCTGCGGAGGAGCTCGGTAAGCTGGACAAGCTGGTAAGAGTTGAGGGTGTAGGCTGCTGTGGACTCGGCCAGTTCTACGTTGCTCACGATGCTACAATTTCCGCTCACGGCAGAGCTTGCGCAGTTGCAACGGGAATCAAGAGATCATCCCCTGATTCACTCGTTTACACATACCAGGGAGATGGAGACCTCGCTTCTATCGGTCTGGCAGAGACAATGTCCGCTGCTAACAGGGGTGAGAACTTCACCGTAATCTTCGTCAACAACGGAATTTACGGTATGACAGGTGGTCAGATGGCACCTACTACACTTATCGGAATGAATGCTACAACAGCTCCGGAGGGTAGAAAGCCTGAGCTTCACGGGTATCCAATGCACATCGTTGAGATCCTCAACCAGCTGACAGCTCCTTACTATCTTGAGAGAGTATCTTGCAACACTCCTCAGAATGTAGTCAAGGCTCGCAAGGCGATCAAGAAGGCGTTCCAGTATCAGATAGAAGGTAAAGGCTTCTCTCTCGTAGAGATCGTAACATCTTGCCCAACTAACTGGGGAATGAGCACACTTGATTCGCTCAAGTTCCTCGAGAATGACATGTTCAATGAGTACCCTCTAGGTCTCGTAAGAGACAAGGGCGCAGAAGCTAAGTAGGGAGGTTTAGAATGGAAAGAAATTTGATGATTGCCGGATTCGGCGGACAGGGTGTAATGACCATGGGCAAGCTTTTATCAGAAGCTACTTGCCAGTCAACAGATCTCAACGTAACCTTCTTCCCTTCTTATGGCGCAGCTATGAGAGGTGGTACAGCTAACTGCTACGTTGTAATTTCTGATGAAGATATTGGTGCACCGGTATCTAACAGTGTTGATGACCTTGTGGTAATGAACGGACCTTCACTACACAAGTTCCTTCCAACTCTTAAGAAGGGCGGCACGCTGTTTATCAACAGCTCGATCGTTAAGGATCCAATCGAAAGAGATGACATCACAGTTGTATCGGTTCCTGTTACAGAGATGGCTCTCGAGATGGGTAACCCAAGAGTTCTCAATATCATAATGCTTGGAGCTTACATTGGCTATTCAAACGCAGTACCGGAGCAGGTTATTTACGACGGAATTCACCACAAGTTTGAGCACAAGCCTAAGGTGATCCCTCTAAACGACAAGGCATTCCAGACGGGTCTGGATATAGGTGCCGATCACAGGAAGTAATCGGCGATCGCTTGTCAGCAGCAACTATTAATAATCCAACATGTATGAGAAAAGGCAGCTGAAATCAGCCGCCTCAGACTGTAGACAAAGTCTCGCCAAGCAATGGGCGAGGCTTTTCTCATACCTGGAGTTGCTCCGGTAATCTCATGCCCCCTGCTTGTTCACAATGAGTACAATGTGGAGGTGGAGGGAAAGATAATGGCTAGAGGTTGATAATATCACGCTATTTGGATATAATCGAGAGTAATATATTCGTGTTTTGTTGCCTTGAAGGCAAGGAGGATATAATGGCTAGAAGAAAACATATGACAGATGCAGAGAAGACTTTACTGATTGAAGAGGGGAAGGTAGCGAGAAGACATAAGATGCTCAAGACAAGCATGAAGATTGCGGGATTTGGACTTATTGTCGGAGCTACACTTGTTGTTGCAACAAAAAAGATTTTTGACGAGATTTTCGTTGAGGATGACTGGTCAGATGTAGACTGGGGCGAGGACGACGAGGATTACGGCGTATACTAAGCTCTGATATTTGGCATAGATATATAGCTTGAAAGGGATAATGATGGCTGAAAAAAAGGAAACATTTTTTATTACTACACCTATATATTACCCAAGCGCTAAGCTGCACATAGGGCATACCTACTGCACGGTTATGGCTGATGCGATGGCCAGATTCAAGAGACTGACCGGCTATGACGTCAGATTTCTGACTGGTACTGATGAGCACGGACAGAAGATTGCTAAGTGCGCACAGGAGGCAGGTGTTACACCTATCGAATATATCGATCCGATAGTCGATACCATCAAGAGGCTGTGGGCGACGATGGAAATCAGCTACGATGACTTCATCAGGACTACTGAGGAACGTCACAAGAAGCGCGTGCAGGATATCTTTATGAAGATGTACAACAGCGGAGATATCTATAAGGGAAAATATGAGGGATGGTATTGTACACCTTGCGAATCCTTTTGGACTGAGAGCCAGCTGGTTGACGGTAAATGTCCGGACTGCGGCAGACCGGTCAAGAAGATGAGTGAGGATGCTTATTTCTTCAAGCTATCCAAGTATTCTGACAAGCTTACCGAGCTGCTCGGCAATGGAGAGTTCCTGCAGCCGGAGTCTCGTGCGAAGGAGATGATTGCGTTCGTCGAGCATGGGCTTGAGGATTTATGCATTTCCAGAGAGTCATTGGACTGGGGCATTAAGGTGCCAATTGATGAGAAGCACGTTATCTACGTGTGGCTGGATGCGCTGTCAAACTATATTACCGCTCTCGGGTTCCCTGGCGAAGACGAAGAGATGTACAAGAAGTACTGGCCGGGTATTAACCTCGTAGGAAAGGAAATCGTTAGATTCCACTCCATTATCTGGCCGGCAATGCTTATGTCCATGAATGAGCCGGTTCCGCAGAAGGTTCTGGGGCACGGCTGGATTCTGATCGACGGAGGCAAGATGTCCAAGTCAAAGGGCAACATCGTTGATCCTGAGATTCTCATCGACAGATATGGAATTGATGCGCTCAAGTACTTCCTTCTCAGAGAGTATACTTTCGGACAGGACGGTGTGTATACCAACGAGATCATGCTTAACCGCATCAATTTCGACCTCGCCAATGACCTGGGTAACCTTTTATCCAGAACAGTCTCCATGATTGAGAAATACTGCGATGGAATTGTTCCGGAGGCCACTACAGAGGATGAGATTGATCAGGCATTAATTGATACAGCTATGGGATGTGCGGCAAAGGTTGAAGCTCATATGGATGATTTTCACTTCAACAACGCACTGGAAGAAATCTGGGCTGTAATCGCCAGAGCCAACAAGTACATCGACGAGAAGATGCCTTGGGTGCTCGCCAAGGATGAGAGCAAGAAGGCAGAGCTCGATACAGTTATGAGCAACCTCGCGGAGACACTTAGAATGATTTCAATTCTGATTATCCCTTACATGCATACTGCCTCCGAGAGGATGAGAGATCAGCTTGGACTCTCCGACGTAGAGCCTGAGTGGTCTAACCTTGAGGTATTCCGCATGATGGTTGGAGCAAGAGTCCACAAAGGTAATCCTCTCTTCCCTAGACTGGATGTGGCGCAAGAAATCGAAATCCTTTCAAACACACAGCAGGAAAAGGTTGCAATAAAATCAAATAACCGCAAGAAATAAAAACGAATGAAGTCTCAAGTTCATACTTGAGGCTTTTTGATAATAGAGAAAAGGATTAGTTATATGCTGTTTGATGCACATACTCATTTGAATTATGCAGAGTTCAGCGAGGCTGAGAGGGCTGAACGAGCGCAGGAAATCGCAGAATCCGACGTCGACTTTATCATAGATGTCGGAGATTCCGTTGCATCCTCCAAGCAGGCTATAAAGGATGCGGCTGATTATCCATGGTGTTATGCGACTGTAGGACTGCATCCGGATCAGGCAATGATTGTCACGGATGCCGACGTAGAAGCGATCAGAGAGCTTGCAGGTGCACCCAAGGTTCAGGCTGTCGGTGAAATAGGACTTGATTTTTACTACGGGAAGGATTCAAGGGATGAACAGGTGGAGCTGTTCAGAAAACAGATACGGCTTGCCAATGAGCTCAGAATGCCTATGATGATTCATACGCGGGATGCAGATGGACTGACAAAGGATATTCTTCTCGAAGAAGGCGCGTTCAGCGAGGAGCGCAAGAGCTGGTTCCCATTGCGCCCGGATGAAAACGGTGAAATGATTTCCGATGCAAGAGTGCAGCTTCACTGTTACTCGGGATCGCTCGAGCTTGCGCGTGAGTATGTAAAGCTCGGTGCGACATTTTCAATTGGAGGACCGCTGACTTTCAAAAATGCGAGAAAAACGGTAGAGGTGCTGAAGGGAATACCGCTAGAGTATATAATGAGTGAGACGGATGCACCGTTTCTGGCACCGGAGCCTAAGCGCGGAAGAGCTAATAGATCGCCATATATTGAATACACGGTCAGGAGAATGGCGCTGCTCAAGAGCCTGGACTATGAGGAAGCGGCGCGCATTACGTCTACAAACGCAAGGCGTTTCTTCAACATAGACAGCGACAGATAGGTGAAATTATAATAAATTTGTACGGATAACATAGACGATGGATAAGATTCTAAGAAATATCATAGCTAGCAATACTATAGCGAAAGGAGATTCGGTAATTATCGGTTTTTCGGGTGGACCCGATTCGCTGACGCTTCTTTATGCGTTGAATTCCATGAAGTCCGCATACAGCCTTAGCCTTTATGCGGTACACGTTAATCACCGGATTAGACCGGGAGACTGCGAGGCAGAGGCAAAGCATGCTAAGGATATTTGCGATAAACTGAGAGTCCCCTTTGAACTTCGTGTGTATGATTGTAGAGCAATAGCGTTAAGGGAGAGAATTTCGGAGGAGGAGGCAGGCCGTCACGTTCGTTATGAGTCTTTTGCTGAGGCTGCTAAGGCGGTAGAGGCGGGTGGAGTGGACAGAGATAGGATCAAGATTGCGGTGGCACAGAACGCCGACGATCAGGTTGAGACAGTATTATTTCATATTCTTCGCGGTACAACAGTGCATGGACTTGCCGGTATTGCCAAGGTGCGGTTAGATGAGCATGGTTACAAGGTGGTGAGACCGCTGCTTGCTACTCCTCGAAGCGATATTGAGGAGTATATATTGGAAAAAGCTCTCGAACCCAACATTGACGAGAGCAATGAGAAGCCTATATACAGCAGAAATAAAATTAGACTTGAGCTAATACCGGATCTGGAGAAGAAATTTAATCCGTCGTTAAGGAAGTCGATAATCAGACTGAGTGAGACTGCAGCTTGCGATGATGACTACATGATGCAAGCTGCCGAGGACGCCTTTGCGCGTGTCAAGGTTAACACTGCGATTGCCGATGATGTATGTGAAGGGAAAGGTAGAACGTGCAATGATAATGAACATGAGCTTGAAGCTGATGATAAGTGCGAGGTTCATTACCGCATCGGACCTTTGATTGGGATGCATGCTGCGGTAAAACGGCGCGTCGCAGCCATTATTCTGGAAGAGAATGATATACATCCTACCTACGATCTCGTAAATGCAATTGTTTCTATCGTAGAATCTGACAGCCCGTCGGCGAGCTGCAGTCTACCGGGTGGAGTAATTGCAGAACGAAGATATGGTGAGCTCGTACTGACGGATAGGCAGCCGCAGGCTGACGTAAAGGTTCTTACAAAAGGGAAAGACGTGCCGATCCCGACGCCTTTCATTTTAAGCGCGGAGGAGTACAGGAAAAAGGTTTCAAATGTAAAGCGCGAGGACATAGGACAGGAAGCCGTGATTCCGATGCGATTTGCATCGTTTGATCTCGACAAGCTCGCTGAGTCTAGGGGAGTCATAATTGATGAACCCTGCGATGGAATGGAGCTTCTATCCAAGCTGTCAATCAGACTCAGAACCCGAAGACCTGCAGATTACATCTCGGTCGGTAAGGGAAACAAAAAACTGCAGGATTTTCTGGTCGACGAGAAGGTGCCAAAGTCTGCTCGAGATACGGTCGATTTCATCGCATGCGGAGACGAGATACTGTGGATTTTGCCGCGTGATGATTTTAAATCCGAACGTTATCGGATGAGGGGAAAATATTCACAGAAATATCAGATTGACGACAACTCAAAGAGGGTTTTGTTTCTTGAACTGTTCTAATACGTATGATAAAATAACACCGCAGTTTGTGCAAAATAACAAATTTTAGCTCAAAAACATAATTTTAAAAGATGAGGGGTACGATAATTGAAGAGATTTACTAAGAATTTCGGAATATATTTGATTATATTCGTGGTAGTTCTCGGAGTTGCCACTTTTTATAAAGGCTATGACGGGGCACACAAGAACACCGAAGTAAAGTTCTCAACCTTTGCAACCCACCTAGAGAAGGGTAAATACGAGAAATTAAATATAACAGACCGCAAGATGACTGCGACGCTGAAGAACGGTGATAAGGAATACGCTTACGCTCCTTCCGCCATTGAGATTAACTGGCTGGAGACAAATTACATATTCCCGCAGATTAAGGAGGGGAAGCTCAAGCTGGCCAGCGATCCTCCGGAGAGCAGTGTCAACTTCTTCTCGCTTCTGCCAACCATAATAATGGTAGTCGCACTTGGATTCCTGTTCTACTTTATGATGAGTCAGGGAGGTAACAACAAGGCGTTCCAGTTTGGCAAGAACAGGGCGAAGCTGTACAAGGAAAACGGCAAAAATATAAAATTTGAAGACGTTGCCGGACTCAAGGAAGAGAAGGAAGAACTGGAGGAGATAGTAGACTTCCTCAAGAACCCTTCCAAATATTCCAATTTAGGAGCAAGGATTCCGAAGGGAGTCCTGCTCGTAGGCAGTCCCGGTACAGGTAAGACTTACATTTCGCGAGCTACGGCCGGCGAAGCCGGTGTGCCGTTCTTCACCATTTCAGGATCTGACTTCGTCGAGATGTTCGTCGGAGTTGGTGCATCCCGTGTCAGGGATTTGTTTGAACAGGCTAAGAAGAATGCACCTTGTATCATCTTTATCGATGAAATTGATGCGGTAGGCCGTAAGAGAGGTGCCGGCCTCGGTGGCGGTAACGATGAGCGTGAGCAGACTCTGAACCAGCTGCTTGTGGAGATGGATGGATTTGACGGCAACGCCGGCATCATTATCCTTGCCGCAACTAATAGACCTGATGTGCTGGATCCGGCTCTGCTGCGTCCGGGCAGATTTGATAGACAGATTGTTATTGGTATGCCGGATGTAAAGGCAAGAGAGGAAATATTCAGGGTTCATACCAAGAACAAGCCTCTTGCGGATGACGTTACGCTTGAGGTATTGGCAAGGAGAACACCGGGCTTCTCACCGGCGGATATCGAGAACCTTGTCAACGAGGCAGCACTGCTGACCGCCAGACGTAACGGAACCAAGATCAGAATGGATGAGATAGAGGAGGCTACAACCAAGGTTATGGCCGGACCGGCTAAGAAGTCCAGGGTTATCTCAGAGTCTGAGCGAAAGCTGACAGCATACCATGAGGCCGGACACGCAATCGTGATGAAGTCGCTTCCTAAATCGGATCCGGTTCATCAGATTACAATTATCCCTAGAGGTATGGCAGGTGGATTCACCATGTCATTGCCTGAAGACGAGAAGTTCTTCATGACTAAGGGAGATATGGTAAATATGATTAAGCATATGCTTGGCGGAAGAGTTGCGGAGGAGCTTAAGCTCGATGATATCAGCACTGGTGCAAGCAACGATTTGGAGCGCGCAACAGGAATTGCCAGACAGATGATTACCAAATACGGATTCAGCAAGAAGCTGGGACCTGTAAGCTTTAGCTCTAACGAGGAGGTTTTTCTGGGAAAGGACCTGTCCACCAGACAGAACTATTCCGAAGAGACAGCGTCTGAAATCGATAACGAGATCAAGCACATCCTGGAGAGCTGTTACATAGACACAACCGCAATTCTCAAGGAGCATGACGAGGCCTTTGAGAGGGTTGCTCAGGCTCTGCTGCTTGTGGAGACTCTGGATGGTGAGCAGTTCAACGACCTGTACGATGGGAAGGTTACTCCGGAGGAGTTAGCTGACAATGTAAAGGCTCGTGAGGAGGAAATCGCTGAGATGAACGAGGCTGAGGCTAAGGAGAGTGAGAAGATTGAGGAGCAGAGACGCGCTGAGGCGGAGGAAAGACTCAAGGAGTTACAGTCTGTGCTGGTCGGGGATCTGAAGTTTGAGGAATCGACTTTTGCAGAAGGTACGGAGGATTCTGAAAAGCAGCCTGAAGCCGCTGAAGAGGAAGAATGTACAACTGAAGCTACAACAGATGACGAAGTGAAGACAGATACTGAAGCTGCTGATGAGCACAAGGATTCTGATCAGCAGTAATTGAGGAGCAAGATTATGAGGATAACCGTAGAAGATTGCCTTAATTTGGATGCTTTTAAAGGCAGCACCGTAATTTCATGCAAGAGAAAGATGGATCGAAGGGTGCGCACGCTCTCAGTTTTCGACGAGATTGATTATGAAAAGGGAATCGAACGTAACGGAATTAAAGAACAGATGGTTCTGACCCATTTCTGGAATTGCAAGGATGATATCGATGCTCAGTGCCGTATAGTGGTAGGCTTCGGCAAAAAGGCAATCGCCACACTCGTAATTTTCCTCAACGAAGAGGGTGTTAGAGCCGTTGATCCTAAGGTTATAAAGACAGCCGAGGACAACGGACTCCTCATCGTTGTCGTTCCGGATGATAAGGAGATTACATACGCTGCTGTGATGGAACAGGTTCTGGATAAGATTCTGTACGGACATAATTACAGCGACAATATTCTTAACAACACTATCTATCATCTTCTCAATTTTGAGAAGCACAGCAACTTCCAGAGCGCCCTCAAGGAAGCTGCCATCAATAACGATTATCAGGCTATCCTTATGACCACAGAATTCAACCCGATTCTGACTATCGAGACTCGTCATGAGGAGACTATAGACAACGCGATAGTTCAAGCCAAGAAGAGAGATGTATCTCACTCTTCGATGTTCACACAGGTCAATATCAACGATGTCATCACTTACTGGGGTACCATTGATATCAACAATGAGAAGCACATTCTGATGATTGTCGACAACGAAGATAACTACTCGGCGACGGAGATTAAGAAGCTCGCTGAGATTATTGAGCTTGCAATGGGTATGTGGAAGTACACGCCTGAAAGAGACTCGAGGGCAGAGTTTATCAAATCTGCTATAAGAGGTGATTTGACGTTCTGCTACACTCTGATCGATGAGGCCGGACTCAAAAATAAGCAGTTCATCAGCGTGTTTTATGCAAATGGAATAAACAACAGCACTTCGCAGGATATTCTCGAGAAGTATAAGGCTGAAAAGGGCTTTGGAATACTGCCTTTGATTGAAGGCAATGAATACTACGGTATGATTTACGCCGACACAGGCGAAGACAAGGGCATGCAGCTTAAGAACGACTGCCTCAAGATGTACGATGATCTCAAGGAGGGTCGCAAGGATGTGAGAATCTTCCACTCGACCGGCATCGAAGAGCTGGATAGTGCAATTGAAGGCTTTAAGATGATAAATGAGACTTGGAATGACGTCGAAGCGGTATTCCCGTATAAGAGGGTGTTTACCAAGTATGAAATGTCGATGGTTTGTAACTGTATCAACATCCAGATGCAGAGCAACGTGCTCAAAAAGATTTATCTCGATCTGCTCGAGCCTTTCGAGAGAGAGGTATCGCTCAACAAGGGAAGATTGCTGCTGGAGACGCTGGAGACATTTGTGCTTGATGCGGGCATGAACAGCAACAAAACTGCTGAATTTATGAGTATTCATAACAACACAGTTCAATACAGACTAAAGCGAATCAACGAGATTCTCGGAGCGGAGCTGACCGGCAATAGAATTATTCCCGGTCTTACCATGGCACTGGCGCTAAGGAGAATGGAGGATCGCTAAAATGCTTCTGGCTGTAGATGTAGGGAATACAAATATAGTAATAGGCGTATTTAGCAAGTCGAAGCTCATTACCAGCTGGCGACTTGCCACTGATAGTAGGCGAAGTGCAGACGAATATGGGATTCTAGTCGAGCAGATGTTTAGACATGAGGGCCTTGACCCATCCGACATCGACGATGTGATTATTTCCTCGGTCGTGCCTTCGCTGCTTTTTGCCTTGCAGCATATGTGCTTCAAGTATCTGCACGTGTCACCGCTAGTTGTTGAGACTGGTGTTAAGACGGGGCTCAAGATTAAGTGTGACGATCCCAGACAGATTGGCTCTGATAGAATTGTAAATGCAGTTGCTGCACATCACGCATATGATGGACCGCTTATTGTCATCGATTTCGGGACGGCTACGACGTTCTGCGCTATCACCGAGGACGGAGAGTACCTTGGCGGCACGATTGCGCCCGGAATCAAGATTTCCGCAAAGGCGCTTTTTGAGCAGACTGCAAAGCTGCCCAACGTAGATCTTGAGGCTCCCGGCAACATGATTTGCAAGAATACCATCGAGAGTATGCAGTCAGGTCTCGTGTACGGACACATGGGACTTACAGAATATATCGTTGGAGGCATGAAGAAGGAACTTGTAACGCATTACGGCAAGAACTACGATGATATCAAGGTTATCGCAACCGGTGGCATGGCTACCATGGTAGAGAATGGAATTAACTGCATTGATGTCGTGGAGAAGAGACTGACACTTGATGGACTGGTTCTGATTTATGAGAAAAACAAATCACAGAGAAAGAAACGTTAATAATGTCAGATAGCAGATACGTTATAGGCGGTGTAGAGCTGCATAACCCTTTCTTGTTGGCGCCGCTTGCGGGCGTCACCGACGCAGTCATGCGCATGCTGTGCACTGAGCAGGGCGCTGCTATGACTTGCACAGAGATGGTGAGTGCAAAGGGTCTCTTCTACAGAGATAGGAAGACTCCAGCTCTTCTGTATATTCCGGAAGACGCAGGGCCGACTGCCGTTCAGATATTTGGCAGTGAGCCGGAGGTGATGGCGGAGGCTGCATGTATGCTCAATTCGCATCCAAATGTTATCATTGATATCAATATGGGCTGCCCCGTTCCCAAGGTAGTTAAGAACGGAGATGGGGCGGCGCTGATGAAGGATCCTGAACTGGTATATGACGTGGTATATGCTGTGGTAAAGAACTCGGATAAGCCGGTAACCGTCAAGATTAGAAAGGGCTTTGACGCTGCTTCGATCAACGCCCGTGAGGTTGCAAAGGCTATTTCGAGTGCCGGAGCTGCTGCGGTGGCCGTGCATGGCAGGACTCGTCAGCAATTCTATACGGGAAGCGCTGACTGGGATATAATCAGGACGGTCAAGGAAGCCGTGTCCGTCCCCGTGATAGGAAACGGCGATGTATTTAATGGCAAGGATGGCGTCCGCATGATGGAGGAGACAGGTTGTGATTTTGTCATGGTTGCAAGAGGTGCGATGGGCAATCCTTGGATTTTTAGAGAGCTTAATGCGGCACTTCGCGGAGATGAAATTCCGGCGAATCCGACCGTCAGTGAGATAAGTGATATGATGATAAGACATCTTGATGCACTGGTTGAACTCAAGGACGAGTACTCGGCGGTCAGGGAGATGCGAAAATTTGTAGCGTGGTATACAAAGGGCATCAAGGGCGCTTCAAGGCTGCGCGGTAAGATTAATACTATTGAAACACAGGCAGATATGAAAGAGGCTTTGAGAATTGATTAGGAACAAGAGATTTAAGGCGGCATCAGCGATGATGCTACTGCTGCTACTGGCAGTAGTGCTGAGCGGCTGCACGACCTTTGACAATTTTAAAAAGACTTACATAGACAAGAAGGTTGTCGGAGATACCAACACTATCAATATCGGTATCTATGAGCCCAGCTCGGGTGAGTTCAAGGAGCAGGGAGAGGAAGAGATTAGAGGTATCGAGCTGGCAAATTCGATATACGGTAATGTAAATGGAATCAAGATTAACCTCGTCAGGGTCGACAATCAGTCGGATATCAATTCAGCTAAGACTGCAATTCAGAACCTCATCAAGATGAAGCCGACTGTGATTATCGGAAGTGCCGGAGAGGCCAACTCTATGGTAGCTTCGCCGTACATTGAGAAGGCCAAGATTCCGGCAATTACTCCTTCTGCGGCAAATCCGCTGATTACAGAGAACAACAAGTATTATTTTAGGGCTTCAATAACTGAATCGCAGAGAGGTGCAGGACTTGCTGAATATGCATATAGCGTACTCAATTCTCGCAAGATAGCGACAATTTCAATCAGAAACGACAGCTCAAACACAGCACTTTTAAAGGGCTTTAATTCCAAACTCAGTGAACTTGAGACAGCTGCAGCAGGTGATGCGCAATCAGAACCTACATCGTCGATAGTTTATAAGGAGGATATAAACATTGATTTTGCCGGATACAAGAAGCTGGTGAAGAAGATTAAAAAATCCGGTGCAGACGTGGTATTTATTCCGTTTGGAACAGAAAAGGCAGACCTGTTCTTTAAGACTGTCGAAAAGGAAAAACTTGAAGGCAATATAACCTTTGTCGGGAATTCAACATGGAATGACTATGATTTTACCCGGATGATGAAGAAACATCCTAATATAAAGGTGGTGTTTCCGTCAGATTCAGTATTTAGTGCCGGCAAGACTACTACCAAGTCAATCACTGCTGAAACTCAGAGATTCCTGATTGAGTATGCCAACAAGTACGGTGATGATAATGAACCGACTAGCAACGCTGCTCTTGGTTATGATTCATATTTGATTGCGATTAATGCAATCAACAAGGCCAATTCGACCAAGCCGGATGATATCCGGAAGGCTTTGTCAAAGCTATCGGATGTGCGGGGGGTAACCGGAGTGTTCTCATTCGACAAGGACGGAAATCCGGTCAAGTCGGTAAACCTTTCAACTATTAAGAAAGGAAATATTATTTCGCTGTACGTAACGAACGATACGACCGTGGCACAGACGATGGAGAAGATAAAGTAAACTCTGTAAGCGGGGAAATACAAAAGATACACGTGTTATTATCAGGCTGAAAATAGAAGATAACTGCGGGCTGGTAATTCAAGTAAAGGGAATAGGGTCAAGAGAAATGGGTTACATTGAGAATTTAGAGAAGTTAAATTCTGAAATGATTGAAGAGCTCGCCAATTCGGTAAGAATCAACAGCGCCATGTCTGATGCCGTAAGAACTCCGGACGGAGAGGTGTATCCATTTGGAAAAGGGGTGCAGGATGCGCTCGTACATTTCCTTGAGCTTGGCAAGCGCATGGGCTTTGAAGTTCACAACTATGATAACTATGCAGGGGAGATAGTGTTCCCCGGTGATCCCGGAGACGAAACATTTGGTATTATCGGACATCTTGATGTCGTTCCGGCAGCTGATGACTGGATGTACGGTCCTTTCAATCCTGTTATTGAGGATGGATATATGTACGGCCGTGGAACATCTGATGACAAGGGCCCGGTTATGGCCGGACTGTTCGCTATTAAGGCGATCAAGGATGCAGGAATTACGCCTAAGAAGAACATAAAGATAATTGTCGGACTGGATGAAGAGCATGGAACGGAGAGTGTTGAGCATTACAGAGATGTTGCAAGCCTTCCTGATTTTGGAATTACTCCAGATGCTAACTTTCCGGTTATCAACGGAGAGAAAGGAATTCTTTCTTTTGATATAGCTCAGAAGCTCAAGAAGCATACTCCCAAGGAAGGATTGGTTATCAGCAAGCTGCATGGCGGCTTGGCTGCAAATGCAGTACCTGCTCAGGCAAGAGCTGTGCTCGCTTCCGAGGATAGAACAAAATATGATGAGATTTCAGAGCGGGTTAAGAGGTATGCAGAGGAGAGCGGATATGATATCTCTGCCAAAAAGACAGGTACATCGTTAGCTGTCGAGGCTCATGGACTCGCAGCTCATGGATCAATTCCTGAAAAAGGACTAAATGCTGTCAGTATTCTGATGGAATTCCTCGGAAAGCTGAAATTTGCAGGTGATGACGTAACAGAATTCATAGATTTTTACAATGACCACATTGGGTTTGACCTCAACGGTGAGAGATTGGGGTGCAAGCTTGAAGATGATAAATCAGGCAAGCTGATTGTGAACGTGGGTACTATGGAGATTAACGATGAAGTAGCTACGATGGAGATAAACATCAGAATTCCGGTTACTTTTGACAGTACGGAGGTTTATGCGGGGATTGAGAGCGTACTGGGCGCTAATCAGGGCATCGTCAAGGTCATGGATGAGAAGTCTATCTATATCGATCCTGAGGACGATTTTGTCAAGACTCTAATGGCTGCATACAAGGAGTATTCAGGAGATAAGGATAGCGAGCCTATCGTAATCGGTGGAGGAACTTATGCAAAGCACTTCAACAGAGTTCTTGCATTCGGAGCACTGTTTCCTTGGGAAGAGGACAGAATGCACATGACTGACGAGAGGATTTCGCTCGATTCATATAGCAGGATGGCAAATATCTTTGCGGCTACCGTATACAATCTCTGCTGTAGGTAGGGTTAGAACAACGTATGAGTGATCAAGAACGGATTGTACATATTAAAAATGAGCAAGCTACTGAAGAGTTTGGACTGAATCTGGCTTCAGAGCTGAAGCCGGGCGATATAGTTGCCCTCATCGGGGCGCTCGGTACAGGCAAGACAGCTTTGACAAAGTATATCGCCAAAGGTCTGGGAGTTACGGAAAATATCGACAGTCCAACCTTCAATATTGTCAAAGAGTACAAGAGCGGTAGATTGCCGCTCTTCCATTTTGATGTCTACAGATTGTCCGGTGGGGATGATCTGCTGGATATCGGCGCTGATGAATATTTCTATTCAAACGGCGTGTGCGTCGTCGAATGGGCTGACCTGGTCGCCGATGTCATTCCTGACAAGGCAAAGGTGATAATTATCAAGTACGGCGAAAATCAAGGGGAGAGAATTTACAGATGTATATTCTAAGTATTGAGACTACAGGAAAATATGGGTCAGTTGCTCTTATTGATGGAGCTGCTAAGGCTGTATCGCGAAGCTCTAATGAGGAGATGAATCACTTACAGGATGTGATGGTGCTTGTTGATCAGTGTCTGCAGGACGAAGCAATTATCCCTGACAAGCTGAGCGCAGTTGCAGCCTCGATAGGTCCGGGATCATTTACCGGCATAAGGATTGGTGTATCTACTGCGAGAGCCATAGCTGAGGTGCTCGAATTACCTTGTGTTGCGGTATCTTCTCTCGAGGGAATGGCAGCTCTGGCGGATGAGCATGTTGAGTCGACGGTCAGGTATTTTGCACCTATCATCAACGCTAGAAGGGGGCAGCTATATGGAGCCCTGTTTGTCCGAGCCGGCAAAGGTTATAAGGCTGTGATTGAGGAGCGTCAATATATGATAGATGAATTTCTCAATGCGGTTAAGCAGATGGAGGTCACTGATTCGGAGCTTGTATTTGTCGGTGACGGCATCGATGCGTATGAAACCGAGATTCGTAATGCAGGAGCTTTTGTACTCGCGCCGGTAGATTGGCGATATCAGGATGCCGCACCGATTGCAAGGCTGGCACTGAGGCGGTTTCGTGCAGGTGCGGTCGTGAATTACGAAAAGCTCATCCCTAACTATATGAGAAAGAGCGAGGCAGAGATGCGCCTTGAGTCAGGAACGCTGAGCAGCAAGATAGGTAAACCCCAATGTTAGATGCGGTTTGTAACGAGGCTTCACACGTTCTGGTGAGAACAGCAGAGGCTGAAGATCTGGATGCAATATATGCTCTCGATGTAGCTACCTTTGCCATACCTTGGAGCAAGGATGCGCTGCACTACGATATCGTGGAGAACGACAACTCGATGGTGCTGGCAGCGGAGTATGACGGTGAATTTGCAGGATATGCGGATATATGGACGGTTTTGGATGAAGCAGATCTCAACAGCATAGCTGTGAGCGGGGAATTTCGCAGACGCGGCATCGGAAAGGCTGTTATCATGTCTATGATCAGGAGGCTCGAGGCAGGCGGCGTCTACACCATCAACCTCGAGGTTAGGGCGAGCAACGAACCGGCAATATGGCTTTACAAAAAATGCGGATTTACAGAGTGCGGCGTGCGTCCGGGATACTATCTCGACAATGGCGAGGACGCGTTGATTATGAAGAGGGAGACAGGTGATTATGCATCAGAATAAGCATATTACACTGGGAATAGAATCTAGCTGTGACGAGACTGCGGTTGGTATAGTGGCGGACGGCCGCGAGGTGCTTGCAAATGTCATATCGTCGCAAATTGCGATTCATACGAAATTCGGAGGTGTTGTACCTGAGATAGCTTCGAGGCGTCATCTGGAGAATATCAACGGTGTAATTGAGCAGGCTCTGGATGAGGCCGGAATCACGATTGATGAGGTGGATTTGATTGGTGTCGCGTACGGGCCGGGACTTGTCGGAGCACTTCTTGTAGGTGTGGCAACAGCAAAGGCTATGGCTTGGGCCAAGGGCATTCCTCTTGTCGGGGTTAATCACATGCATGGTCATATCGCCTCAAATTATCTGGAGTACAAGGAGCTGGAGCCACCCTTTATCGGACTGGTGGTTTCCGGCGGCCATACAAATATTATTAAGGTCAATGATTACAACGAGTGCAAGATACTCGGCGCGACGCGCGATGATGCAGCCGGAGAGGCTATGGATAAGGTTGCCCGAGTTGTAGGTCTGGGATACCCGGGAGGACCTAAGATAGATAAGGCGGCTCGTGAAGGTGACAAGCGTGCAATAGAGTTTAAAAGAGTGTACCTCGAGGATGGCAGCTATGATTTTAGCTTTAGCGGTCTCAAGACTCAGGTGCTCAACTATATCAACAACGAGAGACAGGCGGGACGCGAGATTAATGTACCGGACCTTGCGGCATCATTTCAGGAGTCCATAATGGAGGTTATTGCCGATAAGTCTATAGCTGCTGCGGTAGAGTACGACAGCAATAAGGTTGTCGTAGCAGGAGGAGTTGCAGCTAACAGCAGGTTGAGAGAGCTGCTGGAGCACAAGGGCGCTGAGAAGGGGATCGAGATTCTCAAGCCGGCGCAGATACTGTGCACTGATAACGGTGCGATGATTGCCTGCTCTGCATATTATCAGATGAAGAAAGGAGAGTTCGCGGATATGTCGCTGGACGCGTGTCCCGGACTGGAGTTTTAGCTATGCTTGTAATGTCCGCAAAAGATATATGCAAGTCATATGGAACTGACATCATCCTGGAGGATATTTCGTTTTCCATCAATAAAGGTGATAGAGTCGGCATTGTCGGTCCGAATGGAGCCGGCAAAACTACGCTTCTCGGCATCATTTCCGGTGAGAATGAACCGACAAGCGGCAGCGTTTTTGTGCGCAGCGGCTACGTCGTCGGGTATCTCAAGCAGAAAAATCATTTCTTCTCAGAGGGGACAGTTCTTGAAGAAGCGGCCAAGACCTTTACGCATTTCCACGAGATGGAAGAGGAAATTTCCAGACTGGAAAAGGCTATCTCCGATACTGGCAATCCCGGGTTCGATCAGAATCTGGAGACGTACACTCATCTGATGGACGAGTATAATTTGGCGGGAGGGTATACTTATAAGAGCGAGCTTACAGGAGTACTGGCGAGCATGGGATTTGATCCTGAGACTCATGACAAGGAGATAAGCATGCTCTCGGGTGGAGAGAGGACACGTCTGGCGCTTGCGTGCATGGTGCTGAGGAAGCCGGATATACTGATGCTCGACGAGCCGACCAATCATCTCGATCTCAAGATGCTGGCGTGGCTTGAGTCGTTCCTCAGAAGCTACAAGAGGACGATTATAGCCGTATCTCACGATAGATATTTTCTGGACCGTATTGTCAGTCGCATCTTCGACATGCGCAGAACTCACCTCGTGGATTACCGTGGAAATTACTCAGAGTACCTTGTGAAGCGCGATGAACGTGAAGAGGTGATGCGCCGTGAGTATGAGAAACAGCAGAAGGAAATAGCCCGTCAGGAGGAGATCATCCGCCGATTCAAGCAGCATAACACGGAGCATCTGGTAAAACGTGCCCGGTCAAGAGAAAAACGACTTAAGCACCTAGACGTGCTCGATAGGCCGGAGCTCAAGCAGGCAGAGCTAGAGCTTTCGTTCGATGCCGACTTTCAGAGCGGCAAGGACGTAATCATGACAGAGGCGTTGTCCAAGAGCTTTGGTGATAAGCAGCTATTTGAGAACGTCAAATTCGATGTCAAGAGCGGCGAGAAAATCTGCTTTATCGGCGAAAACGGAGTTGGCAAGACAACTCTTATGCGCATCATCATGGGAGAAGAGGAGGCTGATGACGGGTATCTCAAGATAGGGCATAATGTCGATTTTGGATATTACGATCAAGGGCAGCTCCTGCTCGACGACACCGAGACAGTGCTAGGTGAGATAAAAAACGCTTATCACCTGTACACCGATACAGAGATGCGCAATATTCTGGGCAGGTTCCTGTTTAGAGGTGACGATGTGTTTAAGAGCGTTTCCTCGCTTTCGGGCGGTGAAAAGGCCAGATTGTCGCTGCTCAAGCTGATGCTGTCCGGTGCCAACACTTTAATTTTCGACGAACCGACGAATCATCTGGACATCGAATCCAAGGAAATCGTCGAATCGGCCATCATGGAGTTCAAGGGCACCGTGCTGATTGTGTCTCATGATCGTTATCTGCTTAGCAAAATTCCGGACAGGATTCTCGAACTTAGACGGGACGGCATCAGGGAATACAAGGGCAAGTTTGACTATTATCTGGAGAAGAGTGCCCGGCTGGATCAGGAGGAGCAGGATCCTAATATAAATGAACCTTCATCTACCACGCAGACTTCCGCGCTAAGTGCAGAAGAGGAACGCAGGCTGCGCAAGGAGCAGGAGGCTGAAGAACGCCGTAGAGCCCGCAAAATTGTCGAGCTGGAGGGTGTCATTCATGATCTCGAGGCCAAGATAGATGAAATTGAGACAGAGATGTGCAAGCCGGAGCACGGCACCGATGTATTCTATCTGCGGGAGGCAGGAGATAGAGCAGATGCGCTCAAGGCCGAGCTAGAAGGCGTGTATGACGAATGGCTGATGTTACAGGATTGATAAAAAACTTGCAAGTATCAATTGTATAATTTATAATTAACCTTGAATTTCAAAAGGAGGTTACGCTATGACTTTTGATACAGTTAGAGATCTTGTAGTCGAGCAGCTTGGTGTAGATGCTGATATGGTTCAGATGGACACTAACCTGATGAAGGATCTCGAAGCAGATTCGCTCGACGCTGTAGAGATTATTCTCGGTGTTGAGGAAGCATATGGACTCGATATTCCGGACGAAGATGCTGAGAAGTTTGAGACCGTAAAGGATCTGGTTGAGTACGTAGATTCACATAAGTAATAATATGAAAATTGTCAAATTGGGGTGGAAGTATTTATGAAAAGCAGCAACACAAAGGTATCGAATGCGATTATTCGCAGATTACCAAGGTATAGAAGATATTTAAACGAACTACGCAAGCAGGGGGTCAAGAAGATATCTTCTAATGAATTAAGTGAGCTTATTGGTTATACTGCATCTCAGATTAGACAGGATCTCAATACATTTGGTGGCTTCGGCCAGCAGGGCTATGGTTATACTGTTGATTCTCTGTTCAATGAGATTAACAGGATTTTAGGACTTGACCGTGAGTATAAGACGATCGTAGTTGGTATTGGTAATCTTGGTCAGGCAATCACGAACTACACTTATTATTACAAGATTGGATTCAATATCGTAGGACTTTTCGATGTTAATCCTAAGCTTGTTGGACTAAGCATCAATGATGTGCTTGTTCGCGATTTTTCTGAGATGAGCGATTTCGTTAAGGAGAACAATATTGATATCGCGATTATCTGTGTAAATCGTGAGAATGCGCAGAAGGTTACAAATGTCCTTGTCGATGCGGGAATAGAAGGCATCTGGAACTTTGCTCCGCTCGATCTCGACGTACCGGAGCACGTTGCGGTTGAAAATGTTCATCTGAGCGACAGCTTGCATACGTTATCGTTTATGATCAGAAGCAATGAGCTCGAAGAATCTGACAAGTAGTTTTCGGCGCTTAAGAAAATTGCGGCTGTGGCAGTGCCACAGTCGTTTTCTTGTATCTGCTGTAGCAGTGGATTTGCCGAGCGATAGCGAGGTGAATCAATAAACCGTCGGCATAGCCTGTTAGATTAGGATCGGAGTTATAGGACAAAACGCGTTGGAGCTATAGAAGGATTATAGGATAAAACGTGTTGGTAGTTAATTCCGGTAATTTTATGCAGAAGAAAGACCGTCTAGGCAAAAAGAAAATCCCCTGCGCATCACGCAGGGGGAAATATTCTACCTTTGGTTCATCCCCTAGGGATTACTCCTGTGAAGGTGCGCCTACAGGGCATACATCTGCACAAGCTCCGCAGTCAATGCAAGCATCTGCATTGATTACGTAAGGTGTGCCCTCTGAAATAGCCTCTACCGGGCAACCATCTGCACATGCACCGCAGCTGATGCAATCTTCGCTAATCTTATAAGCCATAATAAATCCTCCTATGTCTAAAACGTCATTTGTCTTTCTACGTTTGCATTGTAACATGATACAATAGGTTTGATAAAGTTAACTTTTTATAAAGTTTTCAACGGTCTTATAAGGTATGAAGGTTTATTCATTTACAGGAAAAAGTGGAACAGGAAAGAGCTATCAAGCTATCAGAGTTGCCAAGGAAAACGGTGTACCAGCCATCATTGATGATGGCCTTTTGATATACAGAAATAAAATAGTAGCCGGCAGTTCTGCCAAGAAATGTGAATCCAGAGCCAAGGCGATGCGTACAGCACTCTTTAACTATGAAGATCAGAGAAATGACGTGCAGAAGAAGATTAAAGCTCTAAAGATTAAGAGGATACTCGTTTTGGGCACCTCAGACCGCATGGTAGATATCATTACAGATACGCTGGAGCTCCCCAGAGCTGTCAAGAGGCTGTATATAGAAGATTTTACCAGTGCCGGTGAGAGGAGGATAGCCTCTGACCGCCGGAATAATCACGGGGAACACGTGATTCCGGCACCGATGGGAGACTTGAAGCGCGATTTTGCAGGATATTTCATGAATCCTCAGAGATTTATCAGGAACCTGACGCTCAGCAACGATGAGACCGACGGTTACGAGAAAACTGTCGTGATGCCGCAGTACAGCTTCAACGGAAATTATACGATTAATGAGAATGTGGTCAGGGATATCATCCGAATTGTTTCCCGGCAGTACGGGCGCAATATCAAGGTGACCAATTATTATAACAATAGCAGGACAGGAAGCTTCGTTATTGTGCTCGATCTCAAGATACGCAAGACAGTTGACTGCATGCGGTCTTGCATCAATCTGCAGCGAGATGTCAAGCGAAGCGTTGAGAGTATGACTTCGTTTCAGGTCAAGCGCGTAGACCTCAATATTAAGGAGCTTGTTCTGGACAGGGAGATTACCGGAGGGTTGCGGAAAAGAAAAGAGAATATTGAACGAAGGCACAATAATTAAGAAGCTGTTCTCATAGGAGTATGAGCCCCTCGAGGCTCTTTTCTGTCACATGCTTGTGCTGACAGGCTTCTTGCCTTTGCCAAGCGAAAATTGTTCGAGATAGTTCAAATATTTTTTTTCGCTGGTTGATAATTCATCGATTGGTCTATGTGCTATACCGTATATGAACTTCAGCGGCGGGTTAATCGGTATTGCACATATGTTGGCATCATCAGGCATATTGTTGGCAAACTCAACAGAATGAAGAGATGCTCCCTTCCCGGTCTTGAGGAGGTCAATGCTCCCAATTGAACTGCCCTCATATGTTGGATTAAATGCGAGTCCTTCAGAGAGCATGGCATCTTTGATTATTGTCTGGAGCGTTGAATTCCTGCCGGGTATCAACATCTTCTCACCCGATAGATCTTTGAGGGAGATGCTTTCCCTATTTGCCAAAGGATGTGAATTGTTAAGCAGCGCAACGAATCTCGTTTCCACCATAGGCAAGAATTCGTAATCACCGGTCCGAGGGCTGGGTGGGAAGGCTGTAAACAGATTGAATTTCCGCTTATTATACATTTCAAGCAGACCGAGTTCATCTGCTTCTATGAGGCTCAGGTTGATTTCCGGTTCAGTTACCATGAATCCAATCATGTAGCTTGCAAAATTGTAGTATTGTGGATTGGAAATAACTCCTAAGGTAAGGGTGTTGCTGCCTTCTCCGGAAAATGCTTTAAGCTCATTGGTATATGAAGCGCACAATTCAGCAATTTGTTTTGCGTATGGCAGAAATAGTCGACCCTGATCCGTGAGCTCTATCGAACGCGTGGTTCGAATAAATAGTGGTGTACCAAGCTCTTTTTCCATAGAGCGTATGTGTTTTGACAATGAGGATTGAGAGATGAATAACTCCTCGGCAGTCTTGCTGAAACTGAGATTATTTGCCAAACTTACAAATTCTATGATGTAATCCGTATTCATAGTCGGTCTCCTTGGACTTCAAGTGCTTATGCCATTGTGGAATAAATATTAGCACATTTTGAATTGCCGCACAATGTAAATGAGAACTATAATTGATAAAAAGATATCAAACATTAAAATCTGTTGAGATATCGAGTCATCAATTACTGGCTGAATTACTATAATAAGGAGGCGCTGTATGTTATTTCAAGTTTATGGCGAGCATTCGTTCTATCAGGTAATCGGATGGGTGCTGGTTTTTGCCGGATTAATTATCACTAATGAAATCGAGAGAAGATCCAAGCTTGGCGGGTATTTCTTCTTTCTTGCACTGCCGGCAGCGCTGACAGTTTATTTTATTGCTATTTACGTAGGAGCCGCTCATGGCGCATCTTGGGCTCTTAACAACCCAACTTACGTCCACATGACTAGCTGGTTCCACTATGCGAAGCTGTATGCAGCAACAGCAGGCTGTATCGGGTTCATGATGCTTAAATATAAGAAGGGCATCGGTAAGACGGAGTGGTTCAAGGTGTTCCCGTTTGTAATTGTTGCTATCAACATCATCATCGCCGTATGTAGTGACTTTGAGAGTGCGATCAGAGGATCAGTGGCTCTTGCAAATACAGGGTCGAGATGGTGGTTGTCTTCCGAGGGCGTGTGGCTTTACGGTGGCTGGTGGAACGTCGCAAATGGAATAGCAGGACTTATCAACATATTCTGTATGACCGGTTGGTGGGGAATCTATCAATCCAAAAAGCGTGATGACATGCTATGGCCGGATATGACATGGGTATTTATCGTTGCTTATGACGTATGGAACTTCGAATACACATATCT
Source organism: Mogibacterium timidum ATCC 33093 (assembly GCF_000525775.1). Taxonomy (GTDB): domain Bacteria; phylum Bacillota; class Clostridia; order Peptostreptococcales; family Anaerovoracaceae; genus Mogibacterium; species Mogibacterium timidum. The sequence continues at coordinate 189,573 of NZ_JALU01000016.1, forward strand.
TAATCTGCCTACCCACTCTTGGTACTGCGGTTTTGCATTGCTGCTCGCACCTACGTTTGCAGCAATATTCTGGAACAAAGGCGGATGGATTCAGAATCGTGCAAATACACTGGCAACATGGTGCATGTTTGCGCAGGTGTTCCCAATGTTCCAGGATTACAGCAATTTCTCGGTTATCCCAAGCCTATATGCCGATGGGTTTATGAAGAGTGGTGTTCATCCAACTGCAGTCGATCCGAGGGCCGGAGGCATTGTGGCTGTCGCATCTATTCTGGTAAATCTGGCAGCATTAGCCTATATCATCAAGAGAGCCAAGGCACAGGGAATTAATCCATACAAGCACGAGGTATTCAGCGGCACACACGACTTTGAAGAGGCTATGCTGAGAGCCGCCTAAGGTAGAATATTCGATCATATAATTACAGGATGACAGGAGAACAGTATGATAGATTATGACAAGATTGCCGGCAACATGAGACCGGACTGTGTAAAGGATGACGGACCGCTTCGCGAGCCTATAGCTAAGCTCGCGAAGATCTTGATGGAACAAATCCGGAGCACAAGAAGAGGTATCTAGTGCCTATGTTTGTGCCGGGAATTGGCGAATTTGCAGCAATGCATGAAACCAATATGGCAGAGCATCCGGAGCTCGGCAGGCTGTTCGAAAGGATGACATTCCTGCCGCTTGAAAATGTTACCAAGATTGTACCTCCGGGCGGAGCGGGTATAGGGATGCACGTAATCCCCGTAGAGCAGGCAATATCTGTGGAGGAGAAATCTGTATCGGTAGAGCACATTTCGCACTGGCTGAAAAAATACGAAGGGAAGTATGCAGCGAGTCCTTGTTCATGTCGTAAGTCTAATCGCACTTACGATGAAGGCTGTGCTGATGATTTTAATGATTGGTGTATAGCTGTCGGAGATATGGCTGATTACGTAGTAGAGACCAAGAAGGGCGGACGCTACATAACTAAGGAAGAAGCACTTGCTATATTTAAGAAGGCGGAAGACAACGGGTTCGTACACCAGATTACAAATATAGACGGTGATCAGAAGATTTTCGCTATATGTAACTGTAACGTAAATGTATGTTATGCACTCCGTACATCTTTGCTCTTCAATACCCCTAATATGTCACGTTCTGCATACGTTGCAAGAGTGGAGAAAGATAAGTGTGTTGCATGCGGACGCTGCGTTGAGCATTGCCCCGCAGGAGCTGTTAAGCTCGGACAGAAGCTATGTAAGGCGGATGGTACCGACGTGCAGTATCCCAAGTCGTCTTTGCCATCTCTGGAAAAATGGGGCAGAGAAAAATGGGATCTTGATTATAAGGACAATAATCGAATTAATTGTTATGATACAGGAACGTCACCATGTAAGACCGCATGTCCTGCACACATAGCTGTTCAGGGTTATTTGAAGCTGGCGGCTCAAGGAAAGTATACTGAAGCTCTTGAGTTGATTAAGAGGGACAATCCTTTCCCTGCAGTTTGCGGCAGAATTTGCAACAGGAGATGTGAAGACGCATGTACCAGAGGTACTGTTGATCAAGCTGTAGCGATTGATGAGGTAAAGCGCTTCATAGCTCAGCAGGATTTGGACAGCGAGACGAGATTCGTCCCAAGCAAGGTCATCCCAAAGGTTCGAGGAGAATTTGAAGAAAAAATTGCAATTATAGGTGGCGGTCCGGCCGGACTCAGCTGTGCGTACTATCTGGCAGTCAAAGGATATAAGCCGACGGTGTTCGAGAAAGAACACAGAACCGGCGGTATGCTCATGAACGGAATTCCAAGCTTCAGGCTGGAGAAGGACGTAATAGAAGCAGAGATCAATGTACTGCATGAGCTCGGTGTCGAATTCAGATGCGGGATAGAAGTGGGCAAGGATGTAACTGTTTCTGAACTCAGAGAGCAGGGGTACAAGGGCTTCTATGTTGCAATAGGATTACAGTCTGGAGGAAGTCTTGAGATTCCGGGTTCAGACGCAAATAGTGTCATGGCGGGTATCGACTTTATGCGCAAGGTTAATGTAGGAGAGGACGTTAAACTCAGTGGCAAGGTGGTCGTAATCGGAGGTGGCAATATTGCATGTGATGTTGCCAGAACAGCTGTTAGATTGGGCGCTGAATCGGTAGACATGTATTCGCTGGAAGCATATGAAGATATGCCTTGTGGTGTAGAGGACAGAGGCGAATGTGAACGCGATGGAGTGAATATCCACGGCGGATGGGGGCCTGTCTCTGTGTCGAAACATGATGGTGCATGTGCAGGAATATCCTTTAGAAAATGCCTAAGTGTTAGAGATGACGATGGAAGATTTGCCCCAATATTCGACGACGAAGTAACTGCAGATGTGGAATGTACTACAGTACTGTACTGCATAGGCCAGAAGGTTGACTGGAAGCAGCTGCTGGAAGGAACAAAGGTCGAGTTTAACGTGAATGGAACGGCTAAGGCGGATCCTGTAACTTATCAGACGGCGGAACCGGATATATTTGTCGGGGGCGATGTTTACACAGGCCAGAAATTTGCCATCGATGCAATTGCTGCGGGCAAGGAAGGTGCCGTATCGCTTCACAGATTTGTCCAACCACACTCCAGTTTAACCCTCGGACGCAATCGCAGAGAGTTTATAGAGTTCGATAAGAAGAATATGAAGGTGAATGAGGAGACCTTTGACAATACGCCAAGGCAGAGAATAGGATATAACCAAGCATTGTCAAAGACGTTCAAGGATGAAAGGATTGCATTTACAAGAGAGCAGGTACAGAGGGAGACAGCTCGCTGTCTATCGTGCGGAGCCTCGTTTGTGGATGAGAACAAGTGTATCGGATGCGGCGTATGCACTACAAAATGTGCATTTGATGCTATCGCTATTCACCGCGAACATCCGGAGTGCTCCAAGATGACTCCAAGCGAAGAAAAGATGAAACACATCTTACCATATGCAGCTAAACAGGCTATACGTGTGAAATTTTCAGGCAAGAAAGGTTAGACTACAGCATGCATGAATTAGGAGTAGTATTCCATATGATCGATGAGCTCAAAGCGGTGGCTGCTGATAACGATGTACAGGACATATCTAAGGTTGTGGTCGAGCTTGGTGAAGTATCAACCGTTATTCCCTCATATCTGCAAGATTGCTGGAAATGGGCGGCTGTCAAGCATGATTTTCTTAAAAACTGCGAGCTTTGCATCGAGACTATCCCGGCTGTAACTTACTGTGAAGCTTGTGGCAAGGAGTATGGGACGGTCGAATTCGGCAGAGCTTGCCCGTGCTGCGGTAGTGGTCGTACGTATTTGATACGTGGCAATGAGTTCTTGATTAAGGAGATAGAAGTACCGGAGGTGTGAGATGGACAAGGTTAGAGTAATTGAGGTAAAGGAAAGCGTTTTTGCGAACAACGACAGAGAGGCTGACAGGATCAGAAATAAGCTCAAGGATCAGAAAACCTGCTTGATCAACCTCATGTCATCGCCCGGAGCAGGCAAGACGACGACTCTGCGCAGGCTAATCAAGGACATGAGTGGTGAGCTCAGCATAGGTGTCATGGAGGCGGATATCGATTCGACTGTTGACGCTGAGGCAATTGCCGAGGCCGGAGCAAGGTCTATTCAGATTCACACAGGCGGTATGTGCCATCTCGATGCGGGAATGACAGAACAGGGATTGGATGAGATTGAATCGGAGCAGTTTGATCTGTTGGTGCTCGAGAATGTCGGTAACCTGGTGTGTCCTGCTGAATTTGATACTGGTGCAGTATTCAACATGTCCATTCTTTCAGTACCCGAAGGGCACGATAAGCCGCTCAAATATCCTCTCATGTATGAAGTATGCAAGGCTCTCGTAATAAACAAGGTGGATGTGCTTCCCTACTTTGACTTCGATATGGAAAAAGTCAAGGAATATGCCTTGATGAGAAATCCGGACATCAAGATTTTTACGGTATCAGCTGCGACCGGAGAAGGCTTCGCTGAGCTCGAGGAGTGGCTAAAGGGAGAAGTTGAGGTGTGGAATCGCTAGTTGAATCACAGCGCCGAAACGGGATTTGGAATAAAAAGAGCAGCAACTTAAAGCTTGAAACAGTTTCTATAAGTCTTGAGTCGCTGCTTATTTGTTATAAATATACACGGGTTAAAGCACACGATTACGGTTGTTCATTCAAATGATCCTTCACAATGTCTATATACTTGTCGAGTCTGGGCAGGAACATCTTGTGTAGATTCTTTTCGAGCTTTCCGCCGGAAGGAACGAACACAGCAAACACCAGTACTGCGAGCAGTATCGCAAATACGTAGGAAATCACTGATATTGCAAATATCGGTGTCATAAGCTGCACGATTATTCCGATCACTAATAGGATAGCACTCTCTGCGAGCAGCATAATCGGGATAGGCGATTTCAAGCCTCGCGTCTCAAATTTGTAGTTTAGCTCTGTAGTTTCACTTGAGGTGGATGCGAGATCCAGCTCAAGCGTCTTAAAATTGATCAACAGATTGGAAAGATTCTTTCCTTCCGGCGTCTTCGTGAACTGTTTAATCCTGTATCGGTCAAACGAATAACTCTCGGGTGTCTCAATTCCCTTGTAGCCGAGAAGCCCTTTAAGAGCTACCTGAACGACTTCCACAGGAGCTTTGATGTTTACCGCTCCATGTATTTCTTCCATATTAATGATCTCCTTTACGAGTATTGTCAGCAGCAGATGTGCGGAGAAGCCACACAAACATTCCTATCTCTGCCAGGCAAATTATAATACCGACGATGGACGCTGTGACTTGCAGCAGGGTTACACTTGCAAAAATCAGTCCGGCAATTACATCGAGGATCATCGGAAACAGATATAGCCCCCAGCGCTTTTTGATGTCGGAGTCTTCATCCATATCTGAGATATAGTGCGTGCAGCCGGCAAGAAGTGATATCGATGCTATAAACAATATAAGGTAGAGAATTCCAAATATAACCAGTTTAAATAGCACGGAGATATCCGAGTAGTAGAAATAAGCGTCGTTGAGTGATAAATCGTCGCTTATAGTAAGTGCAAATACGATATACAGGATTGTACGCGTGATGGCGAAACCTATATAAGTGTAGACATAACGCCGTATTGATCTTGTCTGTTCATGTTTGGAATAGTATTTTGTTTCAATGTTATTCATGGGTGTCGTGTCTTAATCTGTGAAATAAGGCAGCTTGCGCTGCCCCATACATTTGTATTTGTGTGTTTGATGTTATTTACGCTTCGGTGCCGGGAGTTTCGTTCTGAACGGATGCATCAGGAGCTTCCGTCTTAACCTCGTAATCAACATCTACAACAGTTTCAGCGTTAGCGGTTGCAGTACTTTCAGTTGCAGCAGACGCTTCTGCGGTCTCAGCAGTTTCTGCAGTCTTTGCTGCGGCAGCCTTCTTGAGGTCTGCAACTGCGCCGAAATCAAGGTTGCTCTCAACGCTGCTCTCGAACTCGCTCTCGCCCTGAAGCTTTCTGAGCTGACTGATTGATACACCGCAGAGAATCCATGTAATGATGCCGAGCACAAGTCCGAGGAATGCAAGCACTAATGTAACAATGGCAGATATAATTAAAAGGACAAAGCCTGTCGACTTTTTGCTACTTTTGATGAGCAGGATAATCGCACCTATCATAACAGCGATTGATACGACTATAAGCGCGATGAAAGTGAATCTCTGCGTGTTATAGGCCGCCATGTAGTTGCCTGAATACGATCCTGTAACAAGTGTTCTATTAGTAATTCTAATTACAGCAAAGGCGATAATCGTAGCAATGATTAGTATAGTATCGAGAAGGATACCTTTTTTAGCAATACTCTGTTCTGTCATACCGAATCCTTTCTTGAATAAAAAAATTTTCAAATCATTCTATCATACTTTAGTTTGCTGTACTAGTTTTTAATACTAAATTCGTATGTTATAATATTAAGCAACTATATTGTCTACGGATGTTAGGTATGAGATCCGGAGAAAGGAAGGTTAGCAATGGCTCTAGTAACTACTACAGAAATGTTTAAGAAGGCATATGATGGAGGCTATGCTATCGGAGCTTTCAATGTCAATAATATGGAAATCGTTCAGGGAATCACTGAGGCTTGCAGGGAGGAAAATGCTCCTGTAATCCTGCAGGTATCAAAGGGGGCGCGCGCTTATGCCAGCCACACCTACCTGATGAAGCTGGTTGAGGCAGCAGTTCTGGATTGCCCGGATATCCCGATTTCTCTGCACCTCGATCACGGTCCTGATTTTGAGACTTGTAAGTCTTGCATAGACGGCGGTTTTACTTCGGTTATGATTGATGCTTCTTCGAAGCATTTTGAGGAGAACATAGAGATTACCAAGCAGGTTGTAGATTATGCTCACAAGTATGGCGTTGTAGTTGAAGCAGAGCTCGGCACTCTGGCTGGCATAGAGGATGACGTAAATGTTTCGTCTGAGGACTCGTCGTATACGCGTCCTGAAGAGGTTGAGGAATTTGTACGCAGAACCGGCTGTGATTCGCTTGCAATTGCAATCGGAACCAGTCACGGCGCTTTCAAATTCAAACCGGGTACTAAGCCACAGCTTCGCTTTGATGTTCTTCACGAATGCGAGAAGAAGCTGCCGGGATTCCCGATAGTGCTTCATGGGGCATCCTCTGTTCCACAGGAATTCGTCCGGATGATTAACACATATGGTGGCGCTATGAAGGATGCGCTTGGCGTTCCGGAGGATCAACTCAGAGAGGCTGCACGCTCCGCAGTGTGCAAAATCAACATCGATTCGGATCTCAGGTTGGCGATGACGGGTTCCGTTAGAAAGCATCTGGTGGAGTTCCCGTCGGAGTTCGACCCCAGACAGTATTTAAAGCCGGCTAGGGCTAATATCAAGGAACTGGTTAGACATAAGCTCGTAGATGTTCTCGGCTGTGCAGGAAAGGCACTGTAATTTGAGCAAAACTTTAATGTGGTGAGATTTAGAGCATTGCGCCCGGCGCAATGCTCTATTATTATAGAGGTAGACATTTTTGTTGCATTAAATTAAATATATAATATTCAATATAACATCAAGAGGTATACATGAAGACACTTTATTTTGATTGCGCGAATGGCATCAGCGGCAATATGACTATCGGAGCACTTCTAGAAGTGTGTGATGGAGAACAGTACCTGAGAACAGAGCTCGATAAGCTTGGAGTCCGAGGATATGATCTCAAGGTTGTTAAGCGTGATTCATATGGGATAAACGGCACTTATGTGGAGGTGCTCAAGACAGGCACCAACACTCCTGTCGATGCACTACCGGATGAGATGATGGGAATGAGACCGCATGATCGCAGTCAGGTGCATCATGACCATGATCATGAGCATCCTCACATTCATGAACACGAAGAACATCATGAACATCACCGCCATTCGCATGATCACGAACATCACCATGACCACATTCATGATCACGGACATCACCACGAACACGAGCACAGGACGTATGGTGATATAAGGCTGATAATCGAACAGAGCGGTATCACGGATGGAGCTAAGCAGCTTGCAAATTCCATGTTCCACAAGGTTGCTGCTGCGGAGGCAACGGTGCATGGCAGGCCTATAGATGAAGTGCATTTCCACGAGGTCGGCGCTCTCGATTCCATTGTGGATATCATAAGCGTCGCTATTCTGATGGACTACATTCAGCCTAACCATGTGATTTCCAGTGTCGTTTCAGATGGTCACGGTACTATCAGATGTGCACACGGTGTGCTGAGCGTTCCTGTGCCGGCAACATCTGCAATCTACAAAAGTGAGCAGGTTAGGTTTAAGCAGATTGATATTCCTACCGAGCTTGTTACTCCGACTGGTGCGGCAATTATCTCCACCTTTGCGGAGCAATACGGGCTGATGCCGGAGATGAATATTTCAGAAATCGGAGTCGGTGTCGGCAGCCGTGAAATAGGTGGTCCTAACACGCTCAGAGTCATCCTCGGCGAGGTGATGGAAGCCGGCGGCGCAGCACATAACAACGACATAATGGTCATAAATTCCAACATCGATGATTCGACCGGTGAAGAGCTCGGGTATGTGATGGAGAAACTCATGAGAGCAGGGGCTCTCGACGTGTCGTATGCGCCCATTTTTATGAAGAAGAACAGACCGGCGTACAGGCTGGAGGTCATATGCAGGACCGGGGACAGGTCCGGGCTCTCTGAAATAATATTCGAGGAGACTACAACCATAGGCATCAGATACTATCCGGTGCAGCGTGAAGAGCTCGTGAGATCAAAGGTTGCTGTTAATACAGAACTTGGTCCAATTGAGGCCAAGAAGGTGTGCACAGCAGGTGGCTGCGAGTACACATATCCGGAGTATGAGAGCATGAGAGAGAAGGCTGCAGAGCTCGGCGTCTCGATGAAGTCGGTGCGTGCAGCGTTTGAGAAGGGCTTAGGGAAGTTAGGGAAATAATGTATAAGGCTGCAATTTTTGACATGGACGGAACCATTTTGGATACTATCGCTGACTTAAAGGACAGCATTAATCACGCACTTGAGGTCAACGGTCATCGGTGTGATTATACTGCTGCCGACACCTGTAGATTTTTTGGAAGCGGTGTCAGGGTAGCTGTGGCCAGGGCTCTCGCAGCTGAAGCAGGACTTACAGCTGCAGAGATTGACGCTATAGGGGCGGAAGCAACATATCAAGGTGACGAGTCAGAGCTGGCAAATGTCATTGCTTCCTTTGAAGCGTGGTATCCGGCGCACTGTGATATCCTGACGAAGCCGTTTGAGGGTATATCGACCGCGGTCAGGCGGCTTCAGATTGCCGGAATTAGCACTGCTGTCGTATCTAACAAGATGCATGAGGCGGCAGTGATATTAGCTGAGAGATATTTCCCGGGAGAGTTCGAATTCGTGCAGGGAGTGGATGACAGAATCAGGCGCAAACCAAATCCGGATGCGACGCTCAGGATACTTGAACTGATGGGGCTCTCACGGGATGATGCGGTCTATATCGGTGACACAGAAGTGGATATAGAGACAGCACAAAATGCCGGAATACCTTGTATAAGCGTAGACTGGGGCTTTAGAAACAGGGATTTTCTGGAACAGGCAGGCGCAGAACATATTTGCTCTGATATGGATGAGCTGGTAGCTGCGATATTAGGATAGCGTTGCAGCTCGGAGCAGCAGGCTGCCGCTTCATGAGGCGTGAGTCTGCTGCTGAATCATTAAAAGCAGGAAGAGCTATAGGCATATAATGGAGGAAATCGTGGGAGCTATGAAGGTACAATGTAGTGGAGAGTGCATCCTCGTCATCAAAAGGAAGATTCAGAAGGTGAGCGCCTTTAGCTTCGTCGGCGATTATATGGTTGCATTTGATGTGCAAGGCGTGCCGATCGATGGGGCTAGGATTAATTCCAATCAGCAGCTATATACCGTGCTGTATTATGAGAAGCTTCATATGATAGCCCTTGTTGTCAAGAGACCGTCACCATGTGCTATAGTACTGGTGTTTCGCAGCGGTGCGGATTACGACGATGTAATTTCACTATTGCAGCAGACGGCTGAAAGCGTGCGATTTAGCAGACAGAATTTCAAGATATCAAGCTATGCCGACAGGATAGCGGAGAAGCTCATGGACGGAGTGGAACTGGCAATCATGGATGTGGTCGATAAGTCCGAGGTTGAAGCCTGTCCGGTGTGTGGAATGGAGGTTCAGCCGGGTGCCATGTACTGTATGGATTGCGGCGCGGAGCTGTAGCGAATATTTGAGAATGTATTGATGCAAAGTCATCTAGAGAGGAGTACGAAGTGGACAGAGATTTGATGATGCAAGAGCCTTGCCAGAGCGTCGACAAGAGAAGCTTTGAGGACATTAATAAGGATATGAGCGAATTGGCTGAGCAGCTTCTAGAGGACTATAAGCTGAATCGCGATATCGATACGATCAGGATGTCTGAAATTCCGGATCAGAGAGCAATTAAAGAAATCATCCGTGAGCTGATGATGGTCTTGCTTCCCGGGTATTATCGTGAGCAATCGTATCGTACATATAGTGTTGAGAAGAAAATCTCGGTGATTCTCGAGGATGTGATGTACATGATGAGCAAGCAGATTGAGAAGGCGCTGATATACAATCCGGAGTTCGAGGATGCTTGTATTGCTGTTAGGCAGGATGAAGCCAAGCAGATTGTGATGAGCTTTTTTAGGCAGATTCCTAAGGTTAGAGCGTATCTAAATACAGATATAATCGCCACGTTTGAGGGTGATCCGGCCGCAAATAGCAAGGACGAGATAGTGCTCGCTTATCCCGGGCTGTACGCAACGGCAATTTACAGGCTGGCTCATGAGCTACACGAGCTGGACGTACCGCTGATTCCTAGAATTATGACGGAGTATGCTCACAGAAAAACCGGCGTAGATATCCATCCCGGTGCGACTATCGGAAAGTATTTCTGTATGGATCACGCGACGGGGGTTGTAATCGGGTCCACTTCGATAATCGGAGAGCACGTCAAGGTATATCAGGGCGTTACAATCGGTGCGCTATCCACTAAGGAAGGCCAGAAGCTGCACGGTACCAAGAGGCATCCAACTATCGAGGATCACGTAACGCTGTATTCAGGAGCTTCGGTTCTCGGCGGCAAGACGGTAATCGGAGAAGGGGCGGTTATAGGCGGAAATGCTTTTGTAACAAGATCTGTGGATCCGCACACGACTGTAACAATTAAGACGCTTGAAATGATGTATGACAAGCAGACACACATGGCCGGCGAGGAGAAGGAACGCAAGCAGGATGAGTGGTTCTACATCATCTAGAACAAGGGAGGGAGCATGAGCAAGCAGCTGACAATTGGAATATTGGCTCACGTGGATGCGGGCAAGACAACGCTCAGCGAGGCTATGCTTTATTCCGCCGGTGCAATAAGGAAGCTGGGACGAGTCGACAAGGGCGACTCGTTCTTAGATAATTACGAAATAGAGAAGAACAGGGGCATTACCGTTTTTTCCAAGCAGGCAGAACTAAATTGGAAGGACGTGAATATCACCATACTTGACACTCCGGGACACGACGATTTTTCGGCTGAGATGGAGCGAGCTCTGGATGTCATTGATTATGCGTTACTTGTGGTAAGCGGTGTAGACGGACCGCAGAGTCACACGGAGACAGTGTGGAGACTGCTTCGCGCGCGAGAGATTCCGACCTTTGTGTTCATCAACAAGATGGATCTCGCAATCGCGGATAGAGGTGAGCAGATAAAACGCCTGTTTGATACCCTCGGCGAAGGCTTTGTTGATTTCAGTCCATCTCCCGAAGATGAGGGCTTCATAGATGAGGTAACTCTGTATGCGCCGGAGCTTGCGGATTATTACCTTGAGAATATGGAACTGTCAGAGCAAAGCATCAAGGACGCAATCAGAGCATGCAGTATATACCCATGCTTGTTCGGTTCGGCTCTGCATCAGGACGGGGTAGATAGACTGCTCGATTCAATAGCTGGATATGCATACGGATATTCGGAACTCCACACGGATTCCTCGGAGGATGCAGCTGAACCGGGGGCATTTGTATATAAGATAGCGAGGGATCAGCGGGATGAGAGACTATCCTTTGTGAAGGTGATTACCGGAACGCTTCATGTCAAGGACAGTGTGTCAGTCATAACTGATAGCGGAGAACCGATAACTGAAAAGATCAATCAGATAAGGATTTATTCAGGGCAGAAATACTTACCGGTGCAATCTGCTTCGGCAGGACAAATCTGTGCTGTAACAGGTATCAGCTCATCGAAGGCAGGCACGGGCATCGGCTCGCTGGCAGCTCAAGATATGAGCGATGGCGTGATTGAACCGTTTCTCACTTACAGGATAATCCCGGCAGATGATATAGATCAAAACAGGTTTGTTGCGGATATGCTTCAGCTTGAAGAGGAGGATCCTAAGCTGCACATAGATAGTGCTAATTCTGTTAGAGGCGTCAACATTCGTCTGATGGGAGATGTGCAGCAGGAGATATTGCAGGCTCAGATAATGAGCAGGTTCGGATATGAAGTCCGCTTTGAGTCGGGCGGTATCATCTACAAGGAGACGATCTGCAGTGCAGTTGAGGGGGTCGGACATTTTGAGCCACTCAGGCATTACGCTGAGGTTCATTTGATTATGCGCCCCGGTGAACGTGGCAGCGGAATCGTTACTGATAGTATGGTGTCGGAGGATGAGCTTAGCAGAAGCTGGCAGAACCTCATCCTGTCACATCTGGATGAGAGAAGCTTTAGAGGTGCACTGATCGGTGCACCTGTTACAGATATACATATAACTCTTGCTGCAGGTCGTGCCCATGTCAAACATACCGAGGGTGGTGACTTCAGACAGGCGACGTACAGGGCTGTGAGAAATGGATTGCTGCTGGCGGAAAGCCGAATACTTGAGCCATGGTTTGAATTTGAGATTAAGCTGCCCGGTGCAAATATAGGCATGGCTATGACAGATATCAAGAACGGTGCGGGTTCATTCGGTGAACCGCAGGTAGATGGTGAACTGTCAATTCTAAAGGGCAGAGCTCCGGCAGTCGTGCTTCTGGATTATCAGCGCAAGCTGACATCGTATACCGGCGGAAGGGGGCACATCAGCTGCGTTCTCGCAGGCTATGATACCTGTCACAATCAGGATGAAATCATCAAACAGATTGCCTACGATCCGGATCATGATGAGCTTGAGACAGGTGACTCGGTATTCTGCTGCCACGGCGCAGGTCGTATCATCAGATGGGACCAAGTGAAGGAGCATATGCATATTCCAGCAATGCTCAGGGATATTGATGCGGAGAACTGTTCGGGGCAAAGCTCCGATGTGAGAGCCGGGACCATGTCGGCCGGACGTAAGCTGGCGAGCGAAGCGGAGCTGCTCGCGATTTTTGAAAGAACTTACGGAAGTATCGACAAGGACAAGGGCAAGAAGCGCAAGGCGAAGCCCTCTGAATCCGAATACCGGGCGATGGAGGAGCGCAAGCAATCGCTTCACAGACTCGATAGAGTTGCTTCGCCGGATACGCATTTTGTGGTCGACGGGTACAACCTGATCAATGCCGAGCCACACATGAAGGAGCTTGCACACACGGATATCGGTGCTGCACGCGAGCATCTTGTAAATATCCTTGCCAATTATCGCGGCTATCTCGGCTGCAGGATGACTGTTGTATTCGACGCATATCGTGTACCTTACAGCGAGGTGCGCTCGCACACGGAAAATGGGACGGAGGTCATCTATACCAAAGAGAATGAGACTGCCGATGCGTATATAGCTGAGCTCACCAAGGAGCTTGGCAAGAGTGAAAGTGTAACGGTTGTGTCATCTGACGCACTGGTGCAGGAGATGTCACTTGGCCACGGGGCGCTCAGAATATCGTCTCGAGAGTTTATAATGGATATCGAAATCGCGATTAAGGAGATCAGAGAATTTCTAGCGGATAATAAGAGCTGATAACAGGAAAGAGGGAATAGGGATGGAGAAATATTTAGGCTGTCATCTGTCTTCATCAGATGGATTTGAGGCTATGGGTAAGGCGGCGTTATCGATCGGTGCAAATACTTTTGCTTTCTTTACCAGAAATCCTCGCGGCGGCAAGGCAAAGTCCATCGATGAGGCGGATATTCAAGCGTTAATCAAGCTGATGGAGGATAATAAATTCGGAAAGCTCGTGGCACATGCTCCATATACATTTAATCCGTGCTCGGCGAAGGAAAGCGTCAGAGAATTTGCACGCACTTGCATGGCTGATGATCTGAAGCGTATGGAATATCTGCCGGGAAATTACTATAATTTTCATCCTGAAAGTCATGTTGGACAGGGTGTAGAGGCCGGTGTTCAGCTGATTGTGGACACTCTTAACGAGGTCATGTGGGAGGATCAGCAAACGGTGATTCTTCTTGAGACTATGGCTGGTAAGGGTAGTGAAGTGGGCAGAAAATTTGAAGAATTACGTGCGATTATCGACGGAGTTGAGCTCAAGTATAAGCTTGGCGTGTGCCTGGACACCTGCCATGTCAGCGATGCCGGCTACAATGTCAAATATGATTTTGCGGGAGTGCTTGACGAGTTTGATAGAATTATAGGCATAGATAGGCTGAAGGCGTTGCATATCAATGACAGCAAGAACCCGACGGGAGCCGCGAAGGACAGACACGAGAAGATTGGCGAGGGAGAAATAGGGCTCGAGGCGATGCTGACCGTAGTGAATAATCCCAACGTGATAGGGCTCCCATGCATACTTGAAACACCGCAGGACAGCCTGGCCGGCTATGCAGCGGAGATCGAGAAATTGAGATGAAATATTACGAGATAACAATTATGGTGTCAGAGTTAGGAATCGAACCGACGCTCGCTGCGCTTATATGCGAGGGTATTGATACAGCAGAGGTAAATGATCCGCTTGACGCGGCTTTCATGAGCGACATGCTCGGCGAGACGGACTATCTTGCGCCGGAGGATTTCGATAAGGAATCCGGCAAGGAGCCGAGCATTGTAGTGTATGCACCGGCTGACAGCGAGGATGCGAGTAAAGAGGTGTTTGCTTCCGTCAAGAGGGCAGTAGCTGCTGTGTGTACCAATGCTTCCAACGGTGTGTACGGCGAAGGGGTGGACCTGGGCAGCTTGGATATCATAGCAGAGGTCCGCGATGATGACGAATGGAAAGACAGGTGGAAGGAGTTTATAAGGCCGGCCGGTATTGGCAGTGACTTTGTAGTTGCACCTCCATGGATAGATATGAACGAGTATGCTGACGAGTTCGAGCAGAGCCGTGAGGTGATTAGCATCAACCCCGGGATGGCGTTTGGAACCGGTCTGCATGAGACGACCTCACTTTCAGCTGACCTGCTTTTGGCATATACAGAGAAAGGCGCTAGGGTCATCGATGTCGGCTGCGGTACCGGCATATTGTCTATCATTGCCAGCAGACTCGGGGCTAGCGATGTGCTGGGGATAGATATAGATAACGACGCTGTAGCGGCGGCAAACGAAAACCTGGAGCTTAACGATGTTCGGAATGTGACGATTAAGCAGGGCGATTTGACGGAAGGCTTGGACTACAAGGCTGACATAGTCGTAGCCAACCTTCTTACCAATCTCGTTATTCGCCTCACTGCAGACGTCCGTAAACATCTCAATGATGGAGGAATCTACATCATGTCGGGCATTCTCATCTCACAGGAGGAGAAGGTGCTGGAGATGCTAAGGGCAAACGGATTTAAATGCTTAGAGATTGCTGAACAGGGCGAATGGTGCGGCATCGCTGCTCAGCTGAAGAAATAGGGACAGGAGGAGATTTCAATGCCGATTAAGGTACCTAATAATTTGCCGGCGATAGAGACGCTGACCAATGAAAACGTGTTCGTAATGACCGATACTAGAGCTATGACGCAGGATGTGCGTCCTCTGCACATCCTGCTCCTCAACTTGATGCCTACCAAGATCGATACTGAGACGCAGATAACCCGCATGCTCAGTAATACGCCGTTACAGCTGGAGCTGGAGCTGTTGCAGACGGCAACCCACAAGCCTCATGTCACATCGCAGGAGCATATGCTTGCTTTTTACAAGACGTTTAACGACATCAGAAACGAATACTACGACGGAATGATTATCACGGGCGCGCCTATCGAGCTGCTCGAGTTTGAAGAGGTCGATTATTGGGACGAGCTCTGCGAGATAATGGAGTGGTCCAAGACTCACGTCCACAGCACCTTCCACATCTGCTGGGGTGCGCAGGCAGGTCTTTACTACCACTACGGCATCCGGAAGCACAAGCTTCCGCAGAAGCTGTCCGGAGTGTTCAAGCATACGCTCAAAACTAAACGCAGCATGCTGTTCCGCGGTTTTGATGACGAGTTTTATGTACCTCAGTCCAGAAACACTACAGTAAAAGCAGAGGATATCGAGAACACGCCCGGTATCTCAATCCTTTCCACCTCCGAAGCTGCGGGAGTGTTCTGCGTGAAGTCCGACAACGATAGGCAGATTTTCGTTACCGGCCACACAGAGTATGATTGGAATACGCTACTCAAGGAGTACGTGAGGGACAAGGATGCCGGTCTCAACCCGGAGAAGCCCGCAAATTACTTTCCGGGCGATGACGATACCAAGACGCCGATCGTCCGCTGGAGGTCTTCCGGCAGCCTGCTGTTCTCCAACTGGCTGAACTACTTTGTATATCAATCGACGCCTTACGATATCAAGCTGATTCACAATGAGGATCTGGCTCCGGTGCTGCGCAATAGGTCGGAGCTCACGGTTGCAAAATTCGGAGGATCTTCACTGGCAACTGCAGAGCGTATCAGGAACGCAGCTGAGATAGTTCGTCAAAACAAAGCTCGCAAATACGTTGTTGTATCAGCTCCCGGGGTTCACGGCGGGGAGAAGGTCAAGGTTACGGATCTGCTGATCTCAGCGCATGAGGGGCAGTCCGGATTTGCGGACAAGGTGGAGCTGGCTAGAACAAGATTCAAGACATTGGCGTTTGAATTAGATTCCCAAATTAATATAGATGAAATCTTCGACAATATAATAGAAACGTATGAGAGCAATGGTAGAAGACGAGATTATCTGATTAGCCGAGGCGAATTTCTCTCTGCGCAGCTTATGGCAGAGCAGCTAGGCTACGAGTTCGTAGATGCGGCAGACGTGATATCGTTTGACGAGTCGGGTGAGCTTCTGACAGATGAGACGAGACAGAATTTACAGGCCCTTATCAAGTCGCATGATAGAATTGTATTACCCGGCTTCTATGGCAGCGATAAGACCGGTAAGATCGTGACATTCTCGCGGGGCGGCTCAGATATCACCGGTTCAATTGTTGCGGCGGCGGCCAAGGCTGACCTCTATGAGAACTGGACCGACGTGCCCGGGCTGCTGATGGCGGATCCAAGGATTGTTAAGCATCCGCTCAGCGTACCTGTAATAGTATACAAGGAATTGAGAGAGCTTGCGCTTCGAGGCGCTGAGGTACTGCACGAGGATGCTGTAAGGCCGGTAAGTCAATGCGGAATTCCTATAAGCATCAAGAGCTCTCTTGAACCGGACAAGCCGGGAACTCTGATTGTCAAGAATATTGATTCGTATGAAAATGTCCTCGAGATTTCCAGCATCACAGGCAAAAAGGGATATACATCGATTCTAATCGAACGAGAAAAGCTCAACGATGACCCGCGGTACAGAGAACGGATTCAGCATATATTAGAAGAATTCAGCATAGCTGTTGAGGGCGAGCAGCTCGGACTCGATTCATTTTCGATCATCGTTGAGTCCGAAAGCACTGCTAACTGCGAGGATGAGCTGACAGAGAAGCTGCACGAGGCTACTGATGCTGACGAGATAACGATTTCCACGGGAATTGCTGCAATTGCAGTTGTCGGTAGAAATATCTCCGGAGAAGTCTCTGTAGCGATGAAGATATTTGAAGCTCTGTCAAATGCACATGTCAACGTCAGGTTCATCGATCACGCCCCTGAACGTATCAGCGTGCAGGTCGGAGTTTCGGAATCCGATTATCAACGGGCAATCAGGGCTATCTACAACGCCTTTGTAGTAAAATCGTAACGATACGGCAGATGCAGCATCTTGCGTGGTAACGGTGCATTATTGCGCCAGCCGGGCGAGATGCTGTGTCTGCCATTTGTATTATTTTGTGTATTTTGTAAATCTTTCAATTCTGTAACATCTGTTACGGAGATTAGAGGCGTTTAATGTATAATGTATATACAGTAAAATATTACCGGATAGATTGTAGTTCGCAGACAGGATGTCTGTGAACGGTAGAAGATAAAAATATTTCGAGAGGAGATTAGGCATGGCTGTAAAGATTTTAGACATGAAGAAGAGTGTATACGATTTGGCGACAGAGTTCCCGGAGGTAATAGATATCATGGTGACGCTTGGATTTAGGGATATATCGAATCCGGTTGCTCTAAATACAATGGGCAGGGTGATGACCATACCAAAGGGTTCGAAAATTAAGGGCATTGATATGACGTCTGTCATCGCGATGTTTGAAGACAAAGGCTTTGAGATTATCAACGCACCGGAGTCGGAGCATGCAGAGTCAACAGAAGCTGCTGTTAAATCGCGCGCAGCAAGTCAGACAGAGGCGGCTGCAAAGCCTGCAAACGCCAGCGAGCGAGAGCTTCTTCTTCGCAGCTATGTAGAGAGGCTGACTAAGGGCGAGGATCTCGAGGCAGTGCGCACTGATTTTGTAGAGAATTTTAAGGAGGTCGATGCACTGGAGATTGCAAATGCTGAGCAACACCTCATAAAGAGTGGAGTTCCTTATCAGGAGGTGCAGAAGCTGTGCGATGTACATTCTGCACTCTTCCACGGCGCAACCAAACAGGAACAGATTGCAAATGCCGAGAAGGCAGTGTCCGCATCGCAGCAAGCAGCAAAGAGGCGCATGAACGGAGCAGCTGACCGCAAGGAGGCTGAGTTCAAGGTTCAGGATTTGATTGCGGAACCGGGACATCCCCTAAATGTACTAACGCTGGAAAACGAAGGCATTGCTGAACAGATTGCTGTGATTAACCGGCTTTTCGGAGACGGAGCATCCCGTGAAGCCATTACAGCAGAGCTTGATAAGCTGCGTGCAGTTTCTATCCATTATGCCAAGAAGGGCGACATCCTCTACACTATATTAAAGAGCAGATACGATGTAACCGGACCGTCCGATGTGATGTGGACGGTTGATGATGAGATAAGGGACGAGCTGCGACAAGTCGTAAATGGATCTCTTGCCGATGATGAATGGCTTGAACGATCCAAGGCGGTGGTTAAGAGAGCCGATGAGATGCTGTTTAAGGAGGCAAATATCTTATTCCCAATATGCGTTCAGTTCTTCAAGGCTGAAGAGTGGGAAGAGGTAGGACGCGATCTCAGGGAATACGATTATTGCCTGCTCAAGGACAAGCCTGCAGAGTGGGAAAAGGCATCTAAAGAGGACTATACACATAGAGCCGCTAAGAAAGGCAAGAGCGAGGCAGCTGCAAATGACGATGAAATAATTTTTGCAGGAGGCCACATGACGCCGCGTCAGATTGAGGCAGTGTTCAACACAATACCGATGGAGTTGACCTTCGTCGATCACGTAGATATGAACAGGTTCTATAACGACAACGGGGAGAAGAAGCTGTTCAAGAGGCCGATAAGCTCACTGGATCGTGAAGTATACACCTGCCATCCGCCTACGATTGAACCTATGGTTCGCAGTATTATATCCTCGTTCAAATCGGGGGCGCAGGATAAGGTTGAGGTGTGGATGAACAAGGGCGGAAGCGAAGTTCTCGTCAGCTACAGGGCGGTTCGCGACGCGGAAGGTGCATACGTGGGAACGCTGGAATGTGTACAGATTATGGACGACATCAAGGAGCACTATAAGGAACAGAACAAATAGAAATCTCTATACAATCTACACATGCATAGGTGAAGTTTTTGAGATAATAACCCTTAATAAGAGTTGAATATATATTGAATTAAGGGGAAGATTATCGTATGATGTCTAAGCTCAGACTAGCTTTCAAGAATATCAAGATAATAGTCGTTACCGAAGTTTTGCTTATGATAGCGATGGTAACGACGGTTGTCGTTAAGGCTGGTTCTATCAATGAGCTGTTGTCGGACAGACCGCTCGCTAGGATTTCTGTCAAGACAGTTAGCACGAGGCAGTCTGATGTAGCGACTTATGCCAGGTCTAATATCGATGCTGTTGAAGCTGAGAAGGCGGCAAAGGCGGCAGACGATAAGAGAAATGAGATAATCGCCTATGCCAGACAGTTCATAGGCAGACCGTATGTATTAGGCGGTCAGAGTTTGACTAAGGGTAGTGACTGTGCCTCGTTCATAACCCTTATATACAGGAATTTCGGTTACAATTGGCCGATGGGATCTGTTAGCACTCTTTACGATAACTGCGGCGGCAGAGAGGTCTCAGCAGATGATATGAAGCCGGGTGATATCATATTCTTTGGTAGAGGCGGCAAGAAGCTGCATGTCGCTATTTACGCCGGCGATGGTCGTATCATTCACGCTATGGACCGAGCTCATGGTGTCTGCGAGATAAACCTCTATAGACCGGGAACCAAGCTTACATACAGCGGCAGATCCATATTATCTATACGGAGAATTATTGGATAACCGCGTTACTCACATTCATTGTTGAGTTTATGGGTGTGCATTATATTGATGAAGCTGATGAGATTAAATAAGTCCTCTGCAAGGCGGTACCGTAGGTGCGCCGCGTGTGCAGAGGGCTTAATTTTTTCAGCTTACGGAACCGAATTTCCGGCCTCATATTAATACTCAAGGTATACTTCACCAAGCGATTTTCAGCAGCTATTCCTGATATACAATCCTGTATATAGCCTTGAAGTCTTCTTGAATACAGCACTTTAGCACATCCCCGTGTGATGGCCGCCAATATCTTGTGTCGGCATGTAAATATATAAAACAAAAAATATATAAAATTTTTAGCACTGTTTTCATAAGTATTAGCACAGAAGTCTTGAAACATCTGCTTTTTAAGCTTGAGATTGCGCCCAATAATATAGTGTAAAACTGATTGACTAATCCCCATTATATGGGATATAATGTCAAGGCGGCAAACAAGATATAGTGTTTCCGCCGAATGGAAATTATTAAATTTAAAAGAAATAGCTGGCATAAATCAATATGTTTGGGTATTCGGTTAAGGAGAAGCAATGAATGTTATCAAGAGAAATGGCTCGGAAGTAATCTTTGACAAGGTAAAGATAGAGAACGCTATTATTAAGGCGAATAATTCTGTTGAAGAGGCTGTTAGACTCACACCTGTGCAGATTAAGAGAATAACTGACAGTGTAATCATCTCTTGCGAGGATCTCGGACGTTCACCGGCGGTAGAAGAGATTCAGGATATGGTCGAGGAGCATATCATGCAGCATGGTGCGTATGAGGTGGCTAAGGCATATATCACATATAGATATACCAGATCTCTCGTTCGCCAATCCAACACCACAGACGACAAAATTCTGTCCCTCATTGAGCTTAACAATGAGGAGGCTAAACAGGAAAATTCCAACAAGAATCCTATCATCAACTCCACTCAGAGAGATTATATGGCGGGAGAGGTAAGCAAGGATCTGACAAAGAGAATTCTTCTTCCGGAGGAGATTTCCGCTGCTCACGATGCCGGAATAATCCACTTCCATGATTCTGATTACTTTGCTCAGAAGGAACACAACTGTGACCTCATCGATCTGGAGGATATGCTGCAGAACGGAACGGTAATCAGCGAGACTCTTATTGAGAAGCCTCACAGCTTCTATACAGCTTGCAATATCACTACACAGATTATCGCTCAGGTTGCTTCCAACCAGTATGGTGGACAGTCCTTCTCACTAGCGCATCTCGCTCCATTTGTTGACGTGAGCAGACAGAAAATTCATGCAAAGGTAGAGAAGGAGTTCAAGGATGCCGGTATTACTACAACCGGAGAAGCTCTCAGTACAGTGGTTGAGGATAGACTTAGAGACGAGATAAAGAGTGGGATCCAGACTATTCAGTACCAGCTTATCACTCTGATGACATGTAATGGGCAGGCTCCGTTTGTAACTATGTTCATGTATCTCGAGGAGGCTCCCGAAGGCAGAACACGAGACGACCTAGCTATGTGTATTGAAGAGGTCCTCAAGCAGAGGATGCAGGGAGTTAAGAACGAGAAGGGTGTATGGATTACACCGGCATTCCCTAAGCTCATCTATGTGCTTGATGAAGACAATATTAGCGAGGATGCACCTTACTGGTATTTGACAGAGGTTGCTGCAGAATGTACGGCTAAGAGACTTGTTCCTGACTACATCTCCGCTAAGGTCATGAAGGAGCTCAAGAAGGGCAGCGTCTACACCTGCATGGGCTGCAGATCGTTCCTGACAGTGGAAGAGAGCCAGAAGAATCCGGATGGCAGCTACAAGTTCTACGGTAGATTTAATCAGGGTGTTGTAACGATTAACCTTGTCGACGCAGCTTGTTCATCATATGGCAATATGGATAAGTTCTGGGAGATCCTGGATGGCAGACTGGAGCTGTGTCATCGTGCATTGAGGCTCCGTCACGAGAGACTTCTCGGAACACCTTCGGATGTTGCCCCTATCCTTTGGCAGTATGGGGCAATTGCCAGACTCAAGAAGGGTGAGACAATCGACAAACTGCTGTACAATGGATATTCGACAATTTCGCTCGGGTACGCCGGGCTCTGCGAGATGTGCTACCGCATGGTAGGCAAGAGCCACACAACTGAAGAGGGAAGAGAATTTGCACTCAAGGTTATGCAGAGGCTCAACGACAAGTGCGCTGAGTGGAAGGCTGCTGAGAACATCAGCTACTCTGTATACGGAACTCCGATGGAATCTACAACTTACAAGTTTGCAAAGGCTCTGCAGAGAAGATTTGGAGTTATTCCTCACGTTACAGACAAGAACTACATTACCAACAGCTACCATGTCCATGTTGAGGAGGAGATTGATGCGTTCAAGAAGCTCAAATTCGAATCGGATTTTCAGAAGCTGTCGCCGGGCGGAGCTATCAGCTATGTCGAGGTTCCCAATATGCAGAACAACATCCCTGCGGTGCTCGACGTCATGAAGTACATCTACGATAATATCATGTACGCTGAGCTCAACACTAAGAGCGATTACTGCGAGGAGTGCGGCTACAGCGGTGAGATTGAGATTGTTGAGGATGATGAGGGTAAGCTCGTATGGGAGTGCCCTAACTGTGGGAACCGCAACCAGGACAAGATGTCTGTGGCTAGAAGAACCTGCGGATATATCGGAACACAGTTCTGGAATCAGGGACGAACACAGGAGATCAAGGACAGAGTCCTTCACCTGTAGGATGTGCCCTGCGGTAGATAATAAATAATGGCAAGGAGACGATTCTTGAAAGGCAAGGTGCACGAGGAAACTCATGCTGTACGCGTGGCAGGTGTGGCTATGGTCTATACGCTTGAACGCAAAAGTGTGAGAAATATTAATCTGCGGATTAGACCTGATGCTTCGATATACGTCTCAGCGCCTCATAGAGTGCCCTTAGCTGAGATTGAGCGATTTATAATCAGCAAGGGTTCTTTTATTATGGATGCGCTAGAGCGGATTCAGAGCTCACATGCGGAGCGAAGCCTGTACGATGATGGAGAGGATGCCTATTATCTGGGGGAAAAGCTCACAGTCAGACTATCCATGGGTCCCGAAACGCACATCAAGAGGGAAGGCGATTACCTGTTCCTGCAAATACCTGACCCGGAGAACGTCAGTGCTCGAGTAGATGTGGTGAAGCGGTGGTATGCCGGGGAAGCCGAGCAGATATTTATGAATGTCGTACGAGAGGTATATGAAGAATTCAGATGTACATATCACGTACCGTTCCCGCATGTGACTATAAGGCAGATGAAATCAAGGTGGGGATCATGCAGACCTGCATTGGGCAAGATTACGCTCAACCTTCTGCTGGTAACGGCACCGTATGATGAGCTGAGGTATGTGGTAGTGCACGAATTTGCACATTTTATAGAGCCAAACCACTCGCAGGACTTTTGGAGAATAGTTGCCGGATTTGAGCCGGAATACAGATTGCGGAGGCAGCAGCTCAGGAGCCTGCCCACTAAATGGTAACTCGCGATAATACATAAAATTCCTTAATGTAACAAATAGAACTTAAATTAGTTTAACTAATGCGATATAATCGTATGAGCAGGAGTTCAGAGACTGGAAAGAGCTTGGATATGAATTACGGAGAAATCAAGGATTGCGATGTAGCCAATGGCGTAGGTGTTAGAATCAGCTTGTTTGTGTCGGGCTGTACCAACAGATGCCCCGGGTGTTTCCAACCGCAGACATGGGACTTCAACTATGGACAGGAGTTCACCAGGAAGACCGAGGACAAGATAATTGAGATGATGCGGCCCGGCTATATAAACGGACTTACGGTGCTCGGCGGAGAACCGTTTGAACCGGGGAATCAGCAGGTGCTGATGCCTTTTTTGCGGAGAGTTAAGGCGTCTTATCCGGACAAGACGATTTGGGCGTTCACGGGTTTTGTACTGGAAGATCTCATGAAGGAGGGAGCTCGCTGCCATACCGACGTAACAGAGGAGATGCTCGGCATGCTCGATGTGCTTATCGATGGCAGGTTTGAGCAGGAGCTCAAAAATATCCAGCTGAGGTTTAGAGGCTCTGAAAATCAAAGGCTTATAGATATGAACAAGACAAGAGAAGCAGGAAAGATTGTACTCTGGGATGAATAGAGTTAGCAGGGGGAGAGCTAGATGAGTGTTTCCGGGACATTCGCAACATATGAAAAGAAGGAACAGGTTAAAAACAGCATCGGGAGGCTGATGCTTGCGGTAATTGCGATTGCGGCTGAGGTTCTCCTCATTACAACGCTGATTTTTACATTGAATGAAAAATACACTATTTTAGCTGCACTTTCCCGTATCCTCGCGTTGGTTGTCGTTATCGGCATATCGACAAAATCTACGAGCGCGTCAGTTAAGCTGCCTTGGGTTGTGATGATTCTGCTCAACCCGATTATCGGCGTGACTGTATATTTGATGGTAGGTCTGGGCGGGTCGACGAGGAGGATGAGAGCCAGGTTTCTCAAGGTTGATAACGAGCTTTTTCCTTTACTTCATGATGACGAACAGATAATCGATGAAATCGCAGAGAGTGATCTTGGAATAGCCAACATATTCCGATACGTTTCTAACAATGCATTTTTCCCTGTCTATAATGATTCCAATATCGAATTTTACAGCGAGGCAAGGGTGGCGCTTGATGCGCAGAAGGAAGCCATGCGCAAGGCGGAACACTTCATATTCCTCGAGTATCACGCTATAGAGGACTCGGCTGCATTTGCGGGCGTTAAGGAAATTCTGGCTGAGCGGGCGTCGGATGGGGTTGAAGTTCGTGTTATCTACGATGATGTCGGGAGTATTGGATTCATAGACAGCAGTTTTATCAAGCGACTTGAGGCTCTGGGTATCAGATGCAGGGTGTTTAATCCTGTTGTTCCTATTGCCAATGTATTTCTCAACAACCGTGATCATCGCAAGATATGTATAGTGGATGGTAAGGTCGGATTTACAGGCGGATACAACCTGGCCAACGAGTACTTCAATTTGACCAGACCTTACGGTGATTGGAAGGACTCCGGTGTTAAGCTCGAAGGCAATGCCGTGCACAACTTGACGATGATGTTCCTCGAGATTTGGAATGCAACAAAGACTCAAGGACTCAAGGATGCGAGCTATAAGTGTTATATGCCGGATATCAAGCTCGACCGCAATGAGCCGGGATGCTGCATTCAGCCATACGGTGATACGCCGTTGGATCACGAGCATGTGGGGGAAAACGTATACCTCAGCATAATCAACAACGCTGACAGATATGTGTGGTTTACGACTCCGTATCTGATCATTTCAGATGAGATGAACAGAGCTCTTACACTGGCAGCTGCTCGCGGTGTCGACGTGCGAATTGTCACGCCGGGGATCCCTGACAAACGTGCGGCTTATGCTGTTACCAGATCTCATTATATGAGACTTGCCCGAGATGGTGTCAAGATATACGAATACGTGCCGGGATTCTGCCATGCCAAGCAGTGTGTAGCGGATGACGAAATTGCAACATGCGGGACAATTAATCTGGATTATCGTAGCCTGTACCATCACTTCGAAAATGGTGTGGTGATGTACAATTGCCGGGCGGTGCGGGATATAAAGCAGGATTTCGAAACTGTGTTCGGGAAGTGTCTTGACGTCACAGACAGGTATATGGAAGGCAAGATTTCCATCAATATATTTAGGCAGGTGTTGAGGCTGTTTTCAGTGCTGATGTAGTAAAAATACGTGCATGCAAAAAAGGTTAGGACCGGCCTAACCTTCTCGATTTGAATACTAAGCGCAAACGGTAAGTCAGTAAATTATCGGCATTCTGAAATTTACCATTATAATATAGGAAGTAAATCCGATAGATTGTGCTTACTTTGCAAACTCCTTTATCAATGCGGTTATCACCTCGACACCCTTTTCCATACCTTCAATGCTGATGTGTTCATAAGGACCGTGGAATGCATGTCCGCCTGTTCCAATGTTAGGACAAGGCAGTCCCATGAAGCTGAGATTAGCGCCATCGGTGCCGCCTCGTACAGGGATTACAATCGGCTCGATCCCGGCCTTGTGGCAAGCCTTCTTGGCGTTCTCGACGGCATCAGGGCAGCTTTCGAGCACTTCAGCCATATTTCTGTACTGCTCTTTAATTTCGACTTTTACAGTTCCTTCGCCGTATCTTTCATTGAGGAATTTAGCTGCCATCTTTATGGTGTCCTGTCTGTTGGAAAATTTAGATGCATCGTGATCTCTGATTATATAAGTGAGAGCTGCGTCGCTGACGGTTCCGCTCATAGCGGTAAGATGGTAGAAGCCCTCGTGATCCTCAGTTCTCTCCGGACGCTCGGCGGCGGGAAGGAGCGAGTCAAACTCCATGGCAACCAGCGCTGCGTTAATCATCACATCCTTGGCTGAACCGGGATGGACATTTTCTCCCTTGAAATACACCTTAGCCGTTGCAGCATTAAAAGTCTCATATTGAACTTCGCCTTCAGTAGAACCATCCAGTGTATATCCGTATTTTGCGTCAAATCTCGCAACATCGAAGTGCGCAGTTCCTCTTCCTATCTCCTCATCCGGTGTAAAGGCGATTGAAATTGGTCCGTGCTCAAATTCGTTGATGTGCTCTACTACGGTCATGATCTCAGCAATTCCGGCCTTGTCATCTGCCCCGAGTACCGTGGTGCCGTCTGTAGTGATGAGAGTACGCCCCTTAAGCTCTTTGAGATGTGGGAATACTTCCGGGTCAAGAACAAGACCGCTGTCTCCTAACGGGAGAGCTTCACCATCGTAATTCTCTACAATCTGTGGATTAGCATCGTGGTCGCAGTAATCACTTACTGTATCCATGTGTGCGCAAAATCCGATAGCAGTCGCATTTTCCTTGCCCGGAGTTGCCGGAATATGCCCGTATACATAGCAATATTCGTCGCATTCAGCGTCAGCGACTCCCAGAGCCTTTAGCTCGTTAACCAACTCGTGCGCAAGTTCAAACTGGCACCGGCTGGAAGGAGATGTATCGCTGTTCTCGTCGCTAGGAGTGCGGTACGAAACGTATTTTAGCAATCTTTCATGTGCTTTCATGGATGATCCTCCTTGTGAAACCGAATATAATTATCAAATATATGCTCCATACTACCATAAAAGACACGACGTTCCAATAATCAAGAGACTAAAATAGTACATACAGGCTAAGCATAAAGTTGACAATAAGTCAATTGTTTCAATCAAAAAATGAAAACAAAAAACACGTTGATTTATTGACAATTTCGGGGTTCTGATGGTATATTATTTTGTTGTGTGCGGTTTATTTTCGTACATTTTGCACACGAATTTACTTAGAGTGTAACTGTGTTTTGACTAGCATAGAAATGATGGACGGGTGCTTATGCGCTCGGGGAGGTGTATTATGAAAGCGACATCTAAGCTGGGTTTTGAAGTTATCCAGATGATCCTTGGTAATGCGCTTAGCGCTTTTGCAATTGCTTGTTTTGCGCTTCCATACGATATGGTTGTATCAGGACTTACAGGAGTCGGACGTATGACCAATCATTATTTTGGACTCAGCGTGTCGGGAACCGTTCTGGTTATAAACATTATCCTGTTTATCCTCGGATCATGGATACTTGGCAAAAAATTTGCAGCTTCGATTGTAATAGGAACTATTTCTTTCCCTATATTTCTGGGAATTTTCCAGAAGGCAACGATGCTTCATCATCTTGTAAATGATCCTCTGCTCGCATCTGTCTGTGCCGGGATAATCGACGGAGTTGGACTGGGTCTGATTCTCAGAGTTGGCGGTTCTACGGGGGGGATCGATGTACCTCCGATTATTTTGAATAAGAAGCTCGGAGTGAAAATTGCTCCCGTTATGTATGCTATCGACGTAGGCATATTTCTGATTCAGATTCCTGTAACCAAGACTAACGGAATCATACTCGGAATACTCTATGCACTTATATACAGCATTGTCATGAACAAAATCATCGTCATGGGGCAGGGTGGAGTACAGCTGATGATATTCAGCAAGGATATAGAGAAGATTAACGAGAAGTTGCTGCAGCTCGGCTACGGCACGACAGTTATGCATGCCACAGGCGGATACATGCAGGCACCACAGGATTTGGTGTTCTGTGTTGTCAGCAACAGAAATCTCAACAGGGTTAAGCAGGCCGCCCTGGCAATTGACAGTACGGCATTTATTACAATCAGCAACGTGAGTGAGGTGAACGGCAATGGTTTTACGACGTGGTTCAATGACGAGGAATACGAACCTAAGGTCACTGAACGACATGAAGGAATTGAGCTCACGCAGAAAGAGGAGTGAAGGTAAGCTATGACTCAGGAAGAACGTTTGGATATACTGGCACAGGTTGCCAGTGGAATTGCTAAGGTGTTAGGAGATGACACGGAGGTCGTGCTGCACGATTTAACGAAGCGAGAAATCGTATTCATGCATAACAGCAAGATTACAGGAAGGGAGAGGAATTATAGGATTAATCCCACTGTATATGATGTTATCAGCAATTTGGCTGATGGAGAAGGACACCTTATCGGATATGCCAGCAAGTCGGCACAGGGCAAGAAGCTTCGTGCCTCGCACTTTATGTTCATGGATGAGGATAACAACCCGGCAGCTATGATTTGCATCAATCAGGATCCATCCAGGATTCAGGAGATAATAAGCTACCTCAGTGAGTCAATTAAGATTCGCGATGTAGATGAGACAGCAGTGAATGATACATCTTATTCATTCAACGATGAGGACTATATCCAGAATATAATGAAGGATGCGATAATCAAATCGGTCAAACAGCTTGATCCGGGCTATATCAACACTAAGGAAGGCAAGCTGATGCTCCTGCGCAAGTTCAAGTTTCAAGGGGTCTTCTCAGTGAAGGAAGCTGTTCCTTTTATCTGCGAAACCCTATCTATATCACAGGCGACATTGTACAATTACCTGCGAGAGATCAGAGACGAAGAAGGCAGAGAGCCTTACAATGAGCTCAAGCTCAGATAAAGACTAATCTGAGCAGGGAATCAGAGCAGCTCTGCTAACATATGTTATAGTAATAAGGTGTTGTTGAAAAAATATTATTTGCTTGCAGATACTCGGTTAACCGCTCAGCATCGCAGCAATAAACTTATTGATGAAATGGGCGAGTGACCTTGTCTGCTCGCTCTTTTTGAGTACCTAAATATAACAAGCAGGCTTATAGGACAAAAAACGTGTTACAAAACCGCTATAGCCATTGAAATTTCAATGGCTATAGCGGTTTTGTCTTTTTTGAAAGAAGATAG
>NZ_JALU01000017.1 GCF_000525775.1 Mogibacterium timidum ATCC 33093
CTTCTTACTGGGATTAGCAAAACACGTTTTTTGTCCTATAAGCCTGATTGTCCGACTACTGGGATCAACGACCGCACGTTTTGTCCTATAACTCGCAAACGTCAGATAACGTATGACAGGCAGCGCAATTAAGCCTTGCTTATGATTGCCGGCGTTTTTTATGTATAGTATGACGGAAAAGCGGCAAAAGTCCCAAAAGCGTTGAAAAGTTAGGTAACCGCAACTAAAGTTAATGTTGACTAGCGTTTTTTATCGATGATATATTATGAAATAATTCAAGATATTATTATATTAGAGTATCAGGAATGAGGAGGTTACATATGAAATTTTTAGGTAAGATCAACGGTAAATGCTTTGGCTGCGTAGCGGCAGGCTTCCTGGTTGGAACCGTAGGCAAAGTTATCCTTACAAGTAAGGATGCCAAGAAGGTATACACACACTGCACCGCGGCAGTTCTGCGTGGCAAGGATTCTCTGATGGAGACAACGACAACGTTGAGAGAGAACTGCGAGGATATCTATGAAGATGCAATGGATATGAATGCAGTTCGCTACGCTGAAGACGAAATGATGATGGTTGAGAATGCCAGAGCAATCGTCGAAGCATACGATGCAGACGCGGATGCAACCGGGGATCAGACTGCAGAGGAAGAAGCTAAGGACGCAGAGTAATGCGCTTCGTAATACTTCACGAATCAAGCTCCAGGATACGCATCCATCTGCCCCGTTACAAGATGACAATGGAACAGGCAGATATTCTGGAGTATTATCTAAAAAATAAGCCGTTTGTCACACACGCTACGATTCACGACAGAACAGGGGATGCATCTATCAGATACAGAGGTGGCACAGCCGGACGAAAAGCGTTGCTCTCGGCGCTCAGGGATTTTTCATATACCGATGAAGAGGCGATAGCGTTGGTCCCTGAGCATACAAGCAGGGAGCTCGACCACGAGTATCAAGAGCAGATGATGAAGATGATTGTGCTCAGATATGCGAGCAAGCTGTTCTTACCTCCATGGCTGCGCCGTGGAATCACGATTGCCAAGAGCTTCAAGTTCATCAAGAAGGGTGTCAAGTCTCTATCCAAGGGCAAGCTTGAGGTTGCGACACTCGATGCGACGGCGATTACAGTGTCGATGCTCAGGGAGGATTTCAGGACAGCTTCGTCTGTAATGTTCCTGCTTAATGTCGGAGATACATTGGGTGAGTGGACTCGCCGCAAGTCGGTCACTGACCTGGCGAGCGCGATGTCGCTCAACATCACGAAGGTCTGGAAGCGGACTGAGGATGTCGATGTGCTTATCGACGTAAAGGAGGTTAAGCCCGGTGACAGGATTGTCGTACGCACATCTAACGTGATTCCGCTGGACGGCAAGGTAATTGAGGGCTCAATATCGGTCAATCAGTCAACTATGACCGGCGAGTCGATTCCGGTTCACAAGGAGCGGGGTGGCTATGTGTATGCCGGAACTGTTGTCGAAGATGGAAACTGCGTGATAGAGGTTGCGCAATCAGCCGGGACCGGCAAGTATGACCAGATCGTCAAGATTATCGAGGAGTCGGAGAAGCTCAAATCAGAGACTGAAGAGCGCGCATTCCACCTCGCAGACAGGCTGGTCCCGTATTCATTAGCGGGAACAGTTATAACATATCTGCTGACCGGTAATGCGACCAGAGCACTGTCCTTCCTGATGGTGGATTTCTCGTGCGCGCTCAATTTGTCGATGCCGCTATCGATGCTTTCGGCAATCAAGGAATCGAGCAAGTACGATATAGCCGTCAAAGGCGGTAAGTTCCTCGAAGCGGCAGCAATTGCAGATACAATTATATTTGACAAGACAGGAACTCTGACGCACGCAACACCTTCTGTAGTAGATATAGTTACGTTTGGCGACGCTGATCAGACTGAGAGTCTGCGCATAGCGGCTTGTCTGGAGGAACATTACCCTCATTCGGTTGCAAATGCAGTAGTTGCTGAAGCCAGGAATCGCAACATATCGCATGAGGAGATGCACTCCAAGGTTGAGTACGTAGTTGCACACGGAATCGCCAGCACTATCAACGGGAGCAACGCAATAATCGGCAGCTACCACTTCGTGTTTGAGGACATGAAATGCACTGTCCCCGAGGGGGAAGAGAATAAACTGGATAGCTTGCCAACGGCATACTCTCATCTCTACATGGCAATTGACGGGGTTCTACAGGCGGTAATTTGTATATTTGACCCGCTGCGGGATGAGGCTGCAGATGTAATTAAGGAGCTCTACGATTTAGGGGTATCCAAGGTGTGTATGTTAACCGGCGACAATGAGAGAACAGCTGCCGCGGTGGCAGAGAAGCTTGATCTGACGGAATATCGTTCGGGGGTGCTTCCGGAGGATAAGCTGGCATTCATAAAGGCTGAACACACAGCCGGTCGTAAGGTCATGATGATTGGAGATGGGGTTAACGATGCGCCGGCTCTGGCAGAGGCTGATGTGGGAATTGCTGTAAATGAGGGAGCTGCTATCGCCCGTGAGATTTCCGACATCACCATATCGTCGGATGACCTTCACAGGATTGTCCTCCTTCGTAAGCTCAGCATGCAGCTGATGAACAGAATCGACAACAATTATCGATTCATCGTTGCATTCAATGCAGCTCTGATCGGGTTGGGAGTTTCCGGCATATTGACGCCTGCGTCGTCAGCACTGTTTCACAATGGCTCTACTATTTTAAGCGGACTGTATAGTACAACATCGCTGCTTGATGAAGTTGAAGAGGAGATTAAGTAACTTAAAACGATTTGACTTCTCATAGCAATCCGGTAAATAGCCAAGAAGGATTTTAAAATATATTGCTATGAAAAGGTGCACTTGACGGTACAACAAAAAGAACTTTGAAAAGCACTTCAAAATTTGGAAAGAAAATTATGGAGGTAGACTATGAAAAAGCATAGATTCTTCGCTTGGGCCACGGTTGCCTGCTTTGCGATGACGATGATTACAGGGTATAAGAGACGATAGCTTGTACTGAACAAGACCCCCATTCCGGAGCACCAAGTCCGTGAATGGGGGTCTTGCTTAATTCCTCTTGATAATCCGGCCTGACAATCCGGTGTCAGTTATAGCATTAATAACGAGAAAAGTAAGTTTTATTTGATATCCACCGAGCTCTGCAGTTTAAGGGAAACTGAAAGCTTGTTGCCGTCACGTATTATTCCCAGCTTGACAGTATCACCTATGCGATGTCCTTGTATTGCAGAAATCAACTCCTCTGAAGTTGATACATTGTCATTATTGATGGACACTACCTGATCGCCCTTCTTTAGACCTGCATCCTTTGCATTTTGCCCCTTAACCTCGGCGATAATTACGGCTTTGGACGATTTGCCGATTTCTTTGTTTTCAACGGGAGCATCGTAGATGGAGATCCCGGCCATCGGCTTACCCTTTACGGTGCCATGTTCAATGATGTCATCAATTGAAGATGCTATTGAATCAATCGGGATTGCAAATCCAAGGCCTTCTACACCGGCACCGGAGCCCTTAGCCACGACTATTCCAACAAGCTCGCCACTGCCGTTAAATAAGGCTCCTCCGGAATTACCCTCATTTATTGAAGCGTCAGTTTGAATCAAGGTGCGAGTCCTTCCCTCAAGTTCAATCTTTCTATCCTTAGAACTGATGATTCCTGACGTGACTGTTCCCCCCAGCTTTCCGAGCGGATTTCCTATCACAACCCCTAAGCTGCCGACGGCAAGCTTGCTGCTCCTGCCGAGTGTAACCGCGTTGAGACCGGAGGCATTAATTTTGAGGACGGCGATGTCAGTCTGAGCATCGTAGCCCACGACATTGGCCGAGTAGCTCTTGCCGTTGTGAAGTCTTACAGCAATTGTTGTCGCCCCGTCGATAACGTGATAATTGGTCACAATGTAGCCATTCTCCTTGACGATTACTCCGCTGCCGGCGCCTTGTCCCGTGCTGCCGACAGTCGTGTTGATCTCGACTACCGAGTCTGCGTTCTTGTTGGCTATCTCGCCGATGGTCAGCTTGCTGCCGGTAGCGCTCTGTAGCGATGAGCTCGAAAGGTTCTTATAGCTTGGTCCTCTGTTGGCAAAATACAACGCAATTGTCGAACTTAGTGCCGCTGTAAGCACCATCGCGACGATCAGGATCAGCACAAAGAATCGCTTGGTTACATAGCTATGCGCATTGGCACCGTTTCCGGTGCTCTGCCCCGGAGCAAATCCGGGGTACGCTCCTGCATTCGCAGCTGACGTGCCATTCGTCGTGCCGCTCGCAGAGGCTTGAAATCCGTTCCAGCTGTGATAAACTCCCTGCTCCTTAGCGGCGTGTTTTTCGTGATATGGCTCAGACTCTGCCCCTGTATAATTTCCATAATCAGGCTCCGGGGGTTCGCCCCCCGCACTATGCATCCTTGTATACATAGCATCGCCGGAATTGTTGGCTGCAGTTGCATCTGCATTAACGCTGGTGTCGGGCTGCGAATATCGCCTGTGCCTGCTCATGGCAGGAAGCCCGCTGTTTTCATCAACCAGCACAAAATTAGGTTCAGGTGCTGCGGTCTCAGAGTATTCGGCCGCGCCGGACTTTTGGCCATCAAAAGCTGTTTCATGTGCCGCGCTGTAGGTATCTCCATCGGATGAGTCATCTCTCGACATGAAATTTGTCGCATCGTCCGGTGCATAGCTGCCCCATTCCTTCTTGACCTCCGATTCTTCGGGCAGTCGGGTGTTGGCAACGTCATAGACAGAGTCGTAATCTTGCCAGTATTCCTGCTGTGGCTCCTTCATGGAGGATTCTATTGTAGGATCGCTTTCTCGAGGGAGCGTATTGCTATTCTCTCTTGGAGTGTTTTGATCCATTTCGTTCATAAGCTTTCTCCTCAAAAAATTTCATTTCGTAGTTATTATATAGTGTAAATTGCGAGTTAATAGTGGTAAAATATGTTTTTTATGTGAGAGTTTAAAAGCATTGAATTTTCCGGCGGATAAAAACAGTGATAAATCCATGAGATATAAAGCGGTTGAAGACTTTATAAGTTGATGAAACGCTTAACAAAGTAGTATAATCTACCCATATGATTGATGCATTATGTGCATTTAAGTTTAGATAGTAGGAGGGTACGAAATGCATTGCGCTTACAAGGTTACGGACGGTATTTGGTGGATTGGCGGCAATGAGCGTAAGATGTCTGTCTT
The DNA here is from genome assembly GCF_000525775.1 of Mogibacterium timidum ATCC 33093. Taxonomy (GTDB): domain Bacteria; phylum Bacillota; class Clostridia; order Peptostreptococcales; family Anaerovoracaceae; genus Mogibacterium; species Mogibacterium timidum. The sequence continues at coordinate 5,206 of NZ_JALU01000017.1, forward strand.
CGAGGGAGCAATCCCTATGAAAGATGGGATGGCGTACAATTCATATTTTATAGATGATGAGAAGACCGTAGTGCTCGACACAGTTGATATGTCGGTAGCAAAGGTTTTCTATGAGAATGTTGACTATATGCTGAAGGGCAGACCTCTCGACTATGTGATTGTCAATCACGTAGAGCCTGATCACAGTGCTTCGCTTGAGGATCTGATTATGAGGCATCCTGAGGCCAAGGTTGTCGGCAGCAAGAAGACCAAGCAGATGGTTAAGCAGTATGTGACATGGGATGTTGACAAATTTTTCATAGAGATTAAGGAAGGCGATGAGCTTTGTACGGGTGCACACACCTTATCATTCTATATGGCTCCTATGGTTCACTGGCCGGAGGTTATGGTGACATTCGAGAAGACGACAGGCTCGCTGTTCTCGGCGGACGCCTTCGGAATATTTGGAGCTCACGACGGCAACATTTTTGCAGATGCCTATGACTTTGAGCTGGAGTGGTTACCATCCGCTCGCAAATACTACACGACTATCGTCGGCAAATACGGCAGCTTTACGGAGAAGCTGCTCGGCAAGGTGGGAGGTCTCGACATCCGGAGGATTTGCCCATTGCACGGATTTATCATCCGCAAGGATTTTGAGAAGTATATCAACGCTTACCTGACATGGGCGCGTTATGAATCGGAGGAGAACGGTGTTCTGATTCTCTACGCGTCTCCTTACGGCAACACCAAGAATGCGGCTGAGATTCTCGCTTGCGAGCTCGCTGAGGGCGGCGTTACGCGCATGAAACTGATGGATGTATCACATTGGGATCCGATGGATGTGCTGCCACAGGCGTTTAGATATAGCCACATCGTTATCGCTTGTACGACCTATAACAACGGCATCTTTGTCAAGATGGAGGAGGCGTTGACTGAGATGAAATCGATGGGTGTATGCAACAAGAAGGTCGGTATCATCGAGAACGGCTCATGGAATCCTACGTGCGGCAAGCTGATTAAAGAATTCTTTGAGGGGCTTAAGAACATAGAATTTATAGGGGATATCGTTACAATCAGGTCATCCGTTAAGGATGAGTCTGCCGAAGCAGTCGCACAGCTGGCGAAGGAAATCGCTGCATCGGTCGCTGCCGAAGCGTAAGAGAGGAATTAATGACGGGTAAAAAAAGCGTAAATCTGGTAATTTCGAACAACCAATACTCGGAAAGCCTCGAACCGAAGGGGGAGACCTTTACAAGAGAGCTTAACCTGGAGGATAACATCGAGTTGACGACAGAAGGTTTCCTGTACAACAAGGGCAGGACTATGTACATAGCATATGACGAAACCGAGGATGCGGGACTTCAGAATACCAAGACTATTATTAAACTCGAAGGAAACGATAAGCTTCGTATCAGGAGATACGGCAAGGATGAGGACTCCGGCATGATGGACATGCAGCTGGAAGAAGGAATCCTAAATATCACTAAATACGTGATCCCGGCCGGAAACCTCGAGATGGAGATTTATACAAATAAGATTGAAACTTCGTTGGACGATGAGGGATATGGCAAAATCTTTGCGGATTATAAGATCAAGATGGAGCCGTTCATCAACGTCAGGAACAAGCTTGAAATTGAGGTTAAACCGAGCTAGAGACCGGAGATAAGAAGGTGGAATTGCGGATTGTTTTTTGACAGTTCATGGATATGTAGAAAGGATTAAAAATAAAATGGAAAGTGTCGGTTTTAGTGCGGAAAAGTATATCGAGGAGCAATCGAAATACATCCTCAAGAGAATTGAGGACGGCAACGGACGACTGTATCTGGAGTTTGGGGGCAAGCTTGTGCAGGACAAGCATGCGATGAGAGTGCTGCCAGGGTTTGACGAGAACGCCAAGATCAAGCTGCTGAACCGCATGAAAGATCAAACGGAGATTATCCTCTGCATCTACGCAGGAGACATCATCTCAAGCAAGACGAGACAGGATTTTGGCATCACGTACGACCTTGAGGTGCTGAGACTCATTGACGCTTTCCGCAGCTATGATCTGGGAATCAATTCGGTCGTAGTTACCAGATACGAGAACAATCCATCGGTCAACATGTTTATCAACAAGCTTGAGCGCCGTGGAATTCGCACTTATAAGCACTACTTTACAAAGGGATATCCGACGGATGTGGATACGATCGTCAGCGATGAGGGATACGGAGCAAATCCATATATCGAGGTAACCAAGCCGCTCATCGTCGTTACCGGCCCCGGAGGCGGTTCAGGCAAGCTGGCAACCTCGCTGTCGCAGGTATACCATGAATACAGGCGTGGCACAAAGGCCAGATATGCTAAGTTCGAGACTTTCCCAATCTGGAGTCTGCCACTCAAGCATCCGGTTAATATCGCTTACGAGGCAGCAACTGCAGATCTCAAGGATGTAAATATGATCGATCCGTTCCATCTGGAGGCTTATGGCAAGACCGCTGTTAACTATAACAGAGATATTGAGGCTTTCCCCGTACTGAAGAGAATCCTGGACAAGATTACAGGAGATGTAGACGTGTATCAGTCACCTACCGACATGGGTGTAAATCGCGCCGGTTTCGGCATCGTCGACGATGATGTGTGCCGTGAGGCTGCCAAGCAGGAAATCATCAGAAGGTACCTTCTTGCAGAAGTTTCATATAAGAAGGGCAAGATTGACGAATCTGTGCTTGAACGCACAAAGCTGCTCATGGAGGAGGTTGACGCGACTCGTTACGACCGCAAGGTTGTGGCACCTGCGGAGGATTATGCGGAGAAGAAGCGCGCCGAGAGTGAACGCTACGATAATGTAATCGTGGCAGCAATCGAGCTCCCTGACGGTAAAATCGTTACAGGCAGAAGCTCACATAGGATGGCAGCGTCCGCAGCTATGATTCTGAATGCAGTGAAGACTCTTGCAGGTTTATCCGATAACATTCCGGTTATCTCATCACAGGTACTGGAACGTCTGCAGAAGATGAATGTCGACTTCTTCGGTGACAAGTCATGTCTTAGCTGCGAGGAAATAATCATGGCCTTAACTATGTCCACAATGACTAATCCGACTGCTGAGCTTGCGCTCAAAAAGCTCCCCAGCCTGCGCGGATGCAGGGCTCACAGCACTGCGATCCTGAGCCAGAGAGATGAGCAGACTCTGAAGTCGCTCGGAATCGACATGACTTCAAATCCTGAGTTCTCGACCAGCGATCTCTATTCCAAGTGATTGTTTTGGAGAAATAGTGAGGCAGCAGTTCCGCAGGGGACTGCTGCCTTTTGGGATATTAGCATAGAGTGCAAGAAGCGCGGCAGGCAGATCCGCAGCGGCAGATTGCCGGCGCAGCCTTGATTGCAGCTCCTCGAGCTGCCGGTACAGCCTTATTGTAGCCCGAAGCTCAGGTCACCGGTGTGGCTCCTGTTGCAGGCTGAAGAGAAAGCTGCTCGCGTAGCTATTGGCTGCACCACCGAGAGGGGGAGCTGGCGACGCGGCTCGCATTTCACCAATCTGCACTGATGATTAACATAATAATTGATAAAAACGAAAGGAACAGGCATGACGGCCAAGCGCAATAAAGACAAGAGCTACGTAGTTCGCAATATTAAGCAGAAGCAGAAATTCAAATACAAGCTCATCCTGGAGGGGGTGGTGGTCGGCATCCTTGTCGGTCTGGTTATTGCGGCTTTCCGACTGCTGCTGGTCAAAGCCGACCACGTCCGCGGGTTGGCTGTTCAGCTGGTCAAGGTCAGACCTATCTACGCATTTGCTATCATGCTGGCATTGATTCTGCTAGCTTGGATTCTCAATTGGCTACTCCGCTTTGAACCGGATATTTCGGGATCCGGCATCCCGCAGATTGAGGGCGAGCTGAAGGGGCTGGAGGATCAGAACTGGCGCAAGGTGCTGCTCGCCAAGTTTGCGGGATGCATTCTGGCTATCGGCGGCGGCTTGGCTCTCGGTAGAGAGGGCCCGAGCATTCAGCTGGGCGGTATGATCGGCAAGGGCTTCGCGCGCCGGAAAAATGCACTGCTGACTGAGGAACGCTTGCTGATGAGCTGTGGCGCCGGCGCGGGACTAGCCGCCGCGTTCGGAGCTCCGCTGGCCGGAGTGCTGTTTGCTCTAGAGGAGCTGCACAAGAATTTCTCGGCAGAGGTCCTCATATCCACCATGGCAGCCAGCGCGGCGGCCGACTATGTGGCGGTCAATATCATCGGCTTGCAGCCGGTATTCAACTTCAACGTAGATCACAGGATCCCGTTGCGCCTCTACTGGGCGGTAATCCTGCTCGGTGTGATACTCGGCGTATTTGGAGTCATCTACAACAAGACGTTGGATAAGATGCAGGACTTATTTGGGAGATTTCACAGCAGCTTCATCAGCATAGGCATTATGATGATGGTATCTTTTCTGATGATGTTCATCTACCCGGCAGTTCTCGGCAGCGGCAACGACCTCGTAGAGGCTATAAGCTCAGGGGAATTTGCGCTGGGAGCGCTCGCCATCCTGCTCGGCGCAAAATTTTTCTTCTCGACCGGCAGCTTCGGTACCGGCACCCCGGGCGGCATCTTTCTCCCGCTGCTGGTCATCGGAGCAATCACAGGAGGACTGTATTCGACTTTTTTGAGCAATGTATTTGGCGTAGAGGAGTATTACATCAAGGGCTTCGTCATAATTGCGATGGCGGGATATTTCTCAGCGATAGTGCGTGCTCCGATTACGGGAGTAATTCTCATCACTGAGATGACGGGCAACTTCATGACTCTGCTATCTCTGGTTGCAACCTCGCTTGTTGCCTACGTTGTGGCTGATTTGCTCGGCGGAGAGCCTGTGTACGACCAGCTCATGCACCGCAGACAGCGCGTGAAGTCGGAAAGTGGAGATATAATGCCGGATCATGAGTATTTGACAGATGTGTATAACAAAGAAGACAAGAAATATATTAAGAAGCGCATCTCAATCCGCGAGCGCAAGGTCGTAATCGATTCGAGTGTCCATTACGGATCGCACATGGACGGGCGTGCTGTTATGGACATGGGTCTGCCGGAGGGCAGCCTGATTGTATCTGTAATGCGAGACGGTAAGGAGATCATCCCGCACGGCTCGACTATTATAAATGGGGGTGACGATCTCGAGATACTCTGCAGACTTAAGGACATCGCCGCGACGGAGGCAGTCCTCGACGAGAAGTGCAAGGTCGTTGCGCTGTCGGATAAGCACGAATAGCCCAGTCGAATAAGCAGGAGAAAACCGCAGTTAAGCGGAATAGGCAGGCCGAATAAAATACACCGGCCTAAGCTCAAATAAGCTCAGGGCCGGCGGATAACCGAGTATCATAGCTATTTCTTAAGCCGGACTCTGAACTTACCGGGGGCCAGCTGTTCATCTATCCGGAATTTGATGTTCAATTCCGGGAATTTGGAGTCGAAATACTTCTTGTTCTCTCCCTTATTGCCGACCGCATTCGAGTACCAGGTCGGCGACGAGAAGATATCCACCTTGGTACGAGCAGGGACACATGTATTCGCATGAACGGTAGCTGTAGAATCTGACAGGAGAGGTTCGGTTGATGAATTGGATGCAGCTGAATATGCAGGAATAGATTCAGCTGCTCTTGAGATTGCGGCGAGTTCAGGCTCAATCCTGTCGCGAGCGATGCGTCCCTCGACAAGCTGGCGGAAGGCCGGGTGATATGTACCGCCGTTGATAGCTCCACCTTCACCGATTATATCCGTGCTCTTTAGTCCAACGCGCATAATCGTGATTCCGGCATCATCGAGAATCCTGTACATAGCAGCAGTGCGAGTCACAGCCTCCTCGCGGCTGAGAGGCTCGTATTCGCCGCGCTTATACATCTCAAGCAGCTCGGTGTCATCGATGACGATAGTAGGATAGAGTCTGGCGAGCGACGGTGCGAGCTTGACTGTTTCTTCCGCCGAATAGACGCACGACTCCGGCGAATCCCCCGGTAAGCCTATCATCAGCTGAATCCCCAGCTCGAAGCCATACTCTTTTATCAGTTCGACTGCTGCATATACGATGGCTGCGCTGTGACCGCGATTGGATTTGCGCAGCACCTCATCATCGAACGATTGCACGCCCAGCTCGATTGTGTCCACGGAGTAAGCCCTGAGATTATCCAAAATCTCGTGGTCGATATAATCAGGCCTGGTTGACATGTGAATTTTGTCAATCCTGCCGGTATGCTTGTATTCCTTGGCAACAGCTAAGTATGAACTCTGCTCGTCCATATCGAGGCCTGTAAAACTTCCGCCGTAAAAAGCGACTTCAATCGTCGGAACTTCTCCGAGGGTTGCCAGCCAAGTATCTATTGTTTTTCGTACCTCGTTCGTAGTGGGCGCTCCGGTGTGAGCCGTTATCTTGCGTTGATTGCAAAAAACACAATCGTTGGGACACCCGAGATGTGGTATAAATATTGGAATGATAGCGTGTTGTTTCATGATATGCCTTATATATAAAAAATTACGTCCTATTCAGTAATTTCGATTATTGATCCGATGTCTTCGAGCGGGTATGAATTAAACAGCTTGCATATCAGCACATCCGGGCGATTTGTGATGATATGCGATACTGTGTTGAGTTCGGGGAATGTGCGAATAGTGTAACCTGAATTTTGTAATGCCTGATTATCATCAGCATGTACTACTGCGGAATGTGCGAATAGTGTAACCTGAATTTGCAAGATAAGAACGCAGTTCAGGGTATGCATTTGCAGACAGGAGCACCGCCGTCAGTGATCAAGTTCTCCTCTGAGGTCAGTCTCGATGAGCTTGCTGACTTCGCTGCGCTCCAGCCCGAGGCTGAACAGGTAATACAGCTTGGCTACTGTAGCCTCGGTTGTCATGTTGGAACCCGATACGGCTCCTGCGTTCGCCAGTTCAGAGCTCGTTTCGTATGCGCCGAGCCGGACCGTTCCCTGCGCGCACTGCGTGCAGACCACGACTGCTGTGCCGTTTGAGATGGCACGGGCAATCAGCGGCGGAAGAGCTTCGTCATAATTAGGAATATTGCCTGTTCCGAATGTTTCAAGCACCAGCGCATCGAGCTCGTGCGTCACAATTGGCGCAAATAGCTCGAACCGGATGCCCGGGAACAGCTTGATGACTCCTACCTTGGCTGGCTTGATTGATTGCACGAGCAGCTCGCCGCGTGGCTTAGGCATGAGACGAGGAGCATTGTAGTTGATATCGATACCGGCTTCTGCGAGCGGTGGATAATTTGGCGATGAGAACGCAATCAGGCCGTCTGCGGACGCTTTCATGGAACGATTTCCACGCAACAACCTATGGCCAAAGTATAGCGCCACCTCGTTGATTTTGTCGGAAACGGCAATCAGAATCGAAGTAATCAGGTTATCCTTACCATCGCTTCTCAGCTCGCAGAGCGGAATCTGAGATCCTGTAAAAATAACCGGCTTGTTGAGATTCTCGAACATAAATGAAAGCGCAGAAGCACTGTACGCCATGGTATCAGTGCCGTGCAGTACAACAAAGCCGTCGTAATCATCGTAGCGTGACGCAATAGATTCAGCAATCATATTCCACTGTACATACGTGATGTTGGACGAGTCGAGCAGTGGCGTGAATTCGACCAATTCATACTGCGGCATGCCGGTAGAGCGCAGGTCATCGATGCGGTCAAGCTCCTGCTGCAGGTGCCCCGCGACCGGCGCGTAGCCGCTGTCAGTACGAGACATTCCAATTGTCCCGCCGGTGTAAATTATGCAAACCTTCTTATCTTCTATTACCTGTGCAGCCTCTATTTCGGTCATTTGTTTCCTCATCGTTTATCGTTTGTCGTGTGATTCATAACACGTAATGGACAATTTCCGGTGAACACGAGTACTGTGCAGCGTGTGCTCTGTGTCGTCCCGGTGTATCACGTACATGTGCCATACATTGCACATGTGCAATAAATATCAAATGCTGTAATTTTACGTTTTCTAAACCTTTGCTCTTATGCAGTCACCGAGATTATTGCCGAGATTATTATAGCATGGAACAAAATGATAATGAAAATGCGGCGTTGATAAATCCTTGATTTTATTATATACTTTACTGGCAACTTTTAGATGCTACTGTGGCTCAATGGTAGAGCACTTCACTCGTAATGAAGGGGTTGCGAGTTCGATTCTCGCCAGTAGCTCCAATGATAAACGCCTGCAAACTGCTTATATTCAGCGACTTGCAGGCGTTTGTATTGTATCTGCTTTAGCAGCGGATTTACCGAGCGATAGCGAGGTGAAAGCCTTCGGTATGAATCATTCCGAGGAGATTCTCCGCGAGTTTGAAATCCTGAACAACTACATCCGGAAGCCAATTGTCCCCGGTATTGAGTGTGTCGGAGAAATTGCATGTGAATCCGATAGCGGATGGAGTACGGGACAGAAGGTCGTAGCCCTTATGGGAGGTATGGGCAGGAGTTTTAACGGCAGCTATACTGAGTATGCCCTTCTTCCCATTCATCATGTGTTCCCGGTAGAGTCGGCACTTTCGTGGGAGGAAATGGCTGCAATTCCGGAGACATATTTTACGGCATGGGGCTCGCTGTTTCAGTGTCTGCGCCTGACAAAAGAGGATAAGCTGCTGGTGCGCGGAGCGACCTGCTCACTCGGATATGTTGCGATTCAGCTTGCAAAGGCTTTAGGCTGCAAGGTTGTCGGAACGACACACAGAGAAGCAAAGATTCAGCGGTTAAAGAAGGCCGGATGTGATGAGTGTATTCCGGATGAGGGAAGCCTTCAAGGGAAGGTCAACGGTGCAGATCATGCAGGATATTTTTAATTTTATGGACGCGCATCAGCTGAGACCTCTGATCGGAGCGACATATGATTTTGAAAACATCGGGGCTGCCTGCATAGCTCTTGACAGCGGAAAGGTAAACGGAAAGATTATTGTGTCAGTAGACGCATAAAATAACGGATGGTGGTTGAGAAAGCAGTGTATTCCTCATCGATTATTCAACTGGCAAGCTTACCGGCCGGCGCGCAACATGGATATCAGCCGTATTCAACATCCGGCGGCAGAGGTCTGTGACAGGGTCGAGAAGTACAAGGCTGTGATGAAGAGGATTTACGAGAATTGAGGATGCTGATTTGCGACAAATATTTTCTAAAGCTCGATTAAAATAAATTGTTATTGAAAATATTGATACTTGCCTCGCAATATAAAAATTACTAATTTTTATACAAAATCCTTGTTTGATATACTCGATATGATCAATCGATATATTTAAAACAAGGAGGAAACAATGAAAAAGGAAAAAAGTACTCTGATTATCATTACAGGGCTCATTGTCGGTGCGGCTGCAATACTTCTCGTTAAGTACGGCAACCCTGCAAACATGGGCTTTTGTATTGCCTGCTTCTTGCGTGACACAGCGGGTGCACTCAAGCTTCATAGCGCTCCTGTTGTGCAGTATGCTCGTCCGGAAATTATCGGACTTATTCTCGGTGCATTTGCAATGTCGCTCGGCAGTAAAGAATTTAAGGTTCGTGGTGGCTCATCACCGATGACAAGATTTGTGCTTTCATTCTTTGTTATGGTTGGTGCACTGATGTTCCTGGGTTGCCCGCTCAGAATGATTCTCAGAATCGCGGGTGGCGACTGGAACGCAATAATTGGTTTAATCGGATTCGTAGTAGGAATCGTTGGAGGAATCCTGTTCTTAAGGAAAGGCTTTACCCTCAAGAAATCCGTTCCGCTCGGAATCGCAGAAGGTGCTGCTATGCCCGCAATCACGGTTGTTTTGCTGGTTATTCTATGCGCATTTCCGGCACTTCTGGTGTTCAGCAAGCTGGGACCGGGTGCTATGCGTGCTCCGCTCGCAATCTCTTTGGTTGCAGGGCTTGTAGTCGGAGTCCTCGCACAGCGCACGAGACTGTGCATGGTAGGAGGATTTCGTGATGCGATCCTGTTCAAGGATTTTTATCTACTGTCCGGGTTTATCGCAATCTTCGTAGCAGCAATCGTTGGAAATCTTATTCTTGGCAATTTCCACGCAGGCTTCGACAAGCAGCCTATCGCGTTTAATGATGCTCTTTGGAACTTCCTCGGCATGGTGCTCGTGGGGCTGGGTTCCTGCCTGCTCGGCGGCTGCCCTCTTCGTCAGGTCGTACTTTCAGGTACCGGAAATGCAGACTCAGGCGTTGCAGTGCTCGGAATGATTGTCGGTGCAGCTTTCTGCCACAATTTCGCTCTAGCTTCTTCGCCGCTGGGACCTACTCCAAATGGCAAGATTGCTGTTATTTTCGGTATTATCGTAACTGTTATCATAGGTCTGATGAATGTCAGAAAAGTTAAGGAGGCGTAGGATGACTAAGGTAGATGCAAGAGGCTATTCGTGCCCGGAACCTGTAATCATGGCTCAAAATGCCGTAAAGGAAGGAACTCCGGTAGAAATCCTGGTAGATAATATGACTCCGGTCAAAAATATCTCGAGATTTGCAGCTAACAATAATCTAACTATGGAATATGTAGAGACGCCGGAAGGTGATTATCTTATCACTCTAAAGTAATGTATATAGCTACTTTTTACACTCACTATGGCGCTCAGACATTCCATAAGATGCAAAAAAGTATAGATTCCAAGGCGGAACTGATGCCTGTTCCGCGCGCCTTGAGCGCATCGTGCGGAATATGCGTCATGTTTGAATTAGATAATATTGCAGAGCTTATAGCAGAACAGCCGGAAGATCTTGAAGGCTTGTATCTGCACGATGAAGATGGCTATAAGCTTCTTCACGAAGGAAATGAATACTGATATTCTATGATGAATATGAACTGAAGTTCCATTGTATGAAGCTGCCGCATTAAGTGAAATGCGGCAGCTGTTAAAATTTCCGACTTTCAAGAATATTAATTGTATTAAAAACGCCATAGTCATTAAAATCAGTGAGTATGATGTTTAATCAGTTTACAATTAGCCGGACAATTTATTTGTAATTTACCTTAGCAGAAGCTGCCCTGAGATTAAATCAATAAATCCTGTTCGGAGGTTTATGACTTGCGAAAGCTGCGCTTTCTCTTGCCATTCGAATCTGCAACTGTAATACCTGCATAGGCAAGAGCTATATTGACAATAGGCATCAGGTAGTTAAATATTGCGAAAGGCAGGTATTGGACGGTGCTTATCTGAAGTGTTGTTTTGATAAATGCTCCACAGGTATTCCAAGGCACCAGTGCGGATGTCACTGTTCCCGAATTCTCAAGCGCGTTGCTTAGAGTCGTCGGACTCAAACCTCTTTCTTCATATGATTTTGCATACATTCGTCCGGGAACAACGATTGAAATGTACTGCTCCGGCATTGTAGCGTTACTCGCAAGGCAGGTGGCCTCAGTCAAAGCTACAAGTCCGCCATCACTCTTTACCAGCTTCAGCACTTTATCTACTATGACATCGAGCTGATGCGTCTCCTCCATTATTCCGCCGAACATCATAGAAATAATAGTGAGTGAAACGGAAAAGAGCATGTTCTTGATTCCGCCGGTCGACAGAAGCTTGTCAATTGATGCTACTCCGGTTTCGCTTGTAAATCCGTTCATTCCGCAATTAAGAATATCGCCGAGTGTACAGTCGCCTCGCTGTAAGATCATTCCGAGAACAGCACCTGACAGTATTCCGAGGACAATGCCCGGTAACGCCGGAATTTTCTTGATAACTGCTATAATTACAATTATAGGCGGAAGGAGAAGAAGTGGATTTACATTAAAATTGTTTTTCAACCCGTTGCTTATCATTTCGACTGATGAAATTGAAGCATTTCCCAGCCCTTGAGAATATCTAAAGCTCAGAACTGCGAAGAATATAAGACAAATACCATACGTTATAGTCGTAGGCAGCATCATAAAGCGAATGTGTGAGAATACATTTGTACCGCTCATCGCAGGGGCTAAATTGGTTGTGTCAGATAATGGTGACATCTTGTCTCCAAAATAAGCTCCGGATATGACAGCGCCGGCGGCGGCAGCGGCAGGGATGCCGAGTCCGTGAGCTATTCCGATTAGAGCCAGTCCCATGGTCCCCATAGTACCCCATGATGTTCCGGTTGCGAGTGATGTTATGGAGCAAATGAGGAGAGCCGCGACAAGAAAGATGCTCGGGGAGAGCAGCTTGAGTCCAAAGTAAATCATCGTAGGAACTACACCGGCGACAATCCACACTCCGATAAGGATACCGATTACGATTAATATCATGATGGAAGGCATGGCCCTCGATATACCCGTTACCATGAATTGTTCGATTTGCTCCCACTTGTAGCCCAATATTAAAGCCATGACAGCGGCCGAAATTACGCCGATGAACATGGGTACATGCGGATCAGTCTCAAAGACGATAATTCCAACTGCCATCACTGCAATCAGCAGGACAAACGTCAGAATTGATTCCCACAGCTTAGGAAGCCTTGGTGACCTTCCTTTCGTATTTTCGTTATAGCTATTCATGCAATACCAACTTTCTGTATGAAATGTTAAAATGTTAAATTTTTATTATTCTACCATGAATCGGGCTAGGAGAATAATAAAAATTGATAAATTAATGATTAGTGAATGTGCATGAAGTCCCTATCGGCATATTTTGCAAGGAACAAAGCATGCCGAACAAACATAATTTTGCACCTAATGCTGGAGCTGGATACCGCTTGCAGGTGCATTGTATCTTAAGAGTGGGGTTGTTTATCTCAATTAGCGATGAACCTACAGCAGCTTACTTGCGAATAAATCAACCTTAGCTCTGAGATCGACCGGCCCGCTGTATATTATTGCTTCGTATTTATTGTCTTTTCTGAGGAATAAGAATTGCATTTGCAGTTCTCCAGAAGACTTAAAATATGCAGCGTAGTCCAGCCCCTTATAATTAAACTGCATGGTACGCTTATCCCGCTTAGAAAGCGTAGTACCGAAACCTTCAACCTGATTAACCATGTCATGTGCCATGAAATGCTTTGCAACATTGGCATTTCGAGCCTTATACAGATAAATGTCATAGGATATAGAGTCTGGAGATGCGGTCTTGGTGTCTATCTTATCATCTGTTTTGTCAGCTCTTTCATCTTCAGGCTCATCTGAGATAGATAAGGATTCGTGCGAAATCCTAGGAATAAGTGCACTATGCGTCTCCTTAAACGAATATATGATGTTTGTATCCTCATGTTTCAGAATGGCGTCCCGAATAACCTGCCATTCTGTCGGTGCAAATTCGGAGTACCGAACCATCTCTTTGTTGCGGTATTTCAGATACTTGATGTTGTCCGAAGAGCTGTCGCTTTCAAAACTGGCAGGGGGAACGATTATGCATGCAACTGCTATTGCAAAAACTAAAGTGTAATAAAAGATGTTGAAGCGATAGACGCCTTTGTACCCCTTTATGGTGACAGCTTTTTCACTTCGCAACCTGCAAAAGAAATTCAGGTACTTTGCTATAGTTGTGGCAAGTGCAAAAAAAACAAAAGGTATCACTAACAGATTCAACACTATGATGATCATATTCTGATCTGCCAAACTGTATACCGTTTCTGAAGGAGTCAAAAATCCCAGAAATAATCTTCGGTTAATATATGCTATCAAGCATATTGCAACAATGAACTGTATGAGGGTATGGATAAGCCAATTCATATAGTACTGCTTCTTGCTCAATATATCCGAAAAAGGTTCGGGAGCATCTGAATCGTCTGAGTAGAAAATCGTAGAATATAAGGACCCGTAGATAATTTTCCAGCCGCACGATTCATACAGGAGCTTTTCTTCATCAGAGATCTTACCCTGCCTATAAGGGAGAATGCGGTATCTGCGGTTCGTTGGTTCGTTTACTACAAATTTAAACAAAAGGGAACCGTTTTCGGTAAGCAGGAGACCCTTTTTAGCCAAGTCTTCTAACCAAATTTGCTCGTAGAATAAATCCTGGAGCATGAATGGATTAAATTTGTATTTTTTCTTAGCGTCCATTGTTTCACCTCTGCGCATCTCTTAAGCATGTTTCTAATCTGTTAATTTCTTGTTGATATAGCTTCTCTCCGCGCTCCGTTATCCTGTAGGAGATTCGTCTGCCCTCGGCAGGCAGCTTCTCGATTAAATGTTCTGACTGAAAGAGTGATAGGAGCGAGTACAGCGTTCCCGGACCCAGCTTGACTCTTCCTTCAGTTAGGTCGTTCACGTAGCTCGATATCTCGGTTCCGCACATCTCCGAGCGGTGGAAACAGAGCAGTGTGTAGAACATCGGTTCGGTTAGAGGTTCCAGCGATTTCTTGGCCATAATTAGCTCTCCACTTCATGATAGCGGTAATATCGTAATACGATACTTATAATTATACTGTAATATCGTAATACGATATTGTCAATATAGATTATCCGCAGATTTAGCCTTTAGAGTTATTATAAATACAAATTAATACATAATGAATTTCGATGAAAGCTGCTAAAAAAAGAGCCAGCCATGTGACTGACTCTAAGACTCTGTATTGCCGAGCTTTAATATGCAGAACGACAACCGTATACTGAACTGCGTGTCGGGATCATCAAGATTGACGTCGCATATTTTGCGGATGTTGTTGAGTCGGTAGATGACGCTGTTGCGGTGCATGAACATCGCAGCTGCGGTCTCCTTGATGCTGCAATTGCAGTTGACATAGGTGCTCAGCGTATGCAGCAGCTCCGTCCCGTTGGCTTCGTCGTAGCGTTGCAGCTGTTGGATGACGTGGTTGCTGTAACGAGAAATATCCTCGGTCCGTGACAGGTGTTCAAGCATGATGTACGTGCTGTAATCTTCAAATTTGAAAACGCTGTAATCCGAGTGAAGTCTGAAGCCGACCTCAAGGGCGTCTTGCGCTTCATTGAGGGCTTTTCGGAGCAGGTGGATGTCGTGGAACTTGCCGCTGACACCGACCTTGACAGCACAAGCAGGTGGAAATACTTCAATCAAATCGGATAGCGCCGGTTGCCCTGCTGCATTAGAAACCACTATGATTGCGTTGTGCTGCGAGAGCACGTGAGCGTCTGGGAGCAACTTGTGTAGCCGGTCTATAACATGAGAAGCCTTGACGAAGTTATCCGCGTTGTTGTCGGCACGGAAATACATCAGCCGTATCGTATCGGCAAACTTGAGGTTTCTATAAGCCTCCGGTAAATTTTCGATAGGTGTACCGATGAGCAGGTTGTACAGAAAGTTATAGTAATTGCTGGTTCGGTACAGGAGCTGCGGAGAGTGCGCGATTATCGAGTAGCCGGCGATACCGCTCAGTGTCTGCAGCATATCCTTGTGGCTGCAATGGTATGTACCTTCTCCTTCAATCAGAATTAGCGAGCCGACCCAGGCGTCTTTGCAGTACACCGGGCAGGCGAGCTTGCGGTATGGCGAGGAAGGACACGTAACTTCAAAAGGGAGGGTACTGTTATCAGCCATCTGCACGGATTTGAGCTTTTTGACCTCGCTTACAAATTCGTAATCGCAGTAACCCTTCTTGATATTTTCCGACCAGATCGGGTCGGTCACCGGAATTTGGGTGGAGTAACCGATAATCCTGAAATCACGGTCAATCAGTATCAACGATGCGTTGAAAGACTGTGAAGCGACGTCTATCAGAGCCTCCGTGCTCTTGACCTCGTCAGCGACTTCGACCAGATAATTGTAGAACTTGTTTGAGCTGCTGTCGGTAAGTGCATCCTGCAGTATATTGAAGACTTTTGCAAAATTATCAGATGGTATAACCGCAAGGTTGCGCGGAGAGCCGTGGAGTGGCTCCGGAATGCAGTCAGAGACTATGATAAAATTATCCGGCCAGATTGTCGGTTGTGCATCGGCACTAAAATATAAGGTGGAGCCGTTGCTCTTGCTTTTACCCTGCTCCCACAAGCGAATGTTAGCAATATCATGGTTTGTGGATTCTGAAATAACCTGTATATCAGAGCTCTTGCCTATGAGGCGGATTACTTCTTGAAACTTCACAATCCTCACCGTCCTCTCATTGGCGCATATAACCGGATTGGTATGTATTAAATTAATTCAATTTTAGTGTTCAGTGCACAAATTGTCAATAATGGTTGTGTTACCGTAAACATAGCGCTATCGTATTTTTAGTTATAAAATTAACATAGGTTTAGAGCTTGTTCACCAATATTTAAGGAGGGTGAAATTATGTATGATAGGTTATTTGAAAAAGACAGGATCGGCAATGTTGATATTAAGAACCGCTTGGTCATGACGCCAATGGGAACTAACCTGGCGGAGCTTGACGGAACAGCCGGTCCGGCAATGCTCGCATATTTTGAAGCCAGAGCAAGGGGTGGATGTGGACTGATTATGCCGGAGATATGCAGGGTAAATGAAGCTACCGGGGCCGGGATGTTCCGTCAGCTCGCAGCTACGAGCGATAGACATATTCCTTCACTCGCTAAACTCGCCGGCACAGTTCATAAGTATGGATCGAAGATTTTTATCCAGCTTCATCACCCCGGCCGTGAGGGTGTATCAGCGTTAATCGGCGGACAGCCCTGTGTTTCAGCTTCCGACCGCATGTGTAATGTGTCGAAGCAGGAGACACGACCTATGGGTATAGATGAAATTCATGAGCTGGTAGGTCAGTTTGGAGATGCTGCGCTTCGCTGTAAGAAGGCAGGTATAGATGGTGTTGAGCTTCACTGTGCTCACGGATATCTGCTGCAGCAGTTCCTATCGCCATATACCAACATGAGAACGGATGAGTACGGCGGCAGCTTCGATAACCGCATGCGCCTAGTCCTGGAGATTATCGAAGACATTCGCAGGAAGTGCGGCGACGACTATGTTCTTGGTTGCAGGGTTTCAGTCGATGAGTTTCTCTCAACAATCGGCGTTGAAGAGGACTATATCCACATCGAAGACGGTATCAAGATAGTTAAGGCCCTGGAAGCAGCGGGGATCGATTTTATCGATGTCAGCTGCGCACTGTACGAGACCGGACTCATGGCTATAGAACCAATATCCTTTGCACAGGGCTGGAGAAAGCCGTTTATCAAGGCTGTAAAGGATGTTGTAGGTATTCCGGTCATCGCAGTTTCGGCTATCCGTGAACCTGCAGCTGCCGAGGAGTTACTGGACGATGAGGTTGTTGATTTTGTCGGAATGGGCAGACCATGGCTTGCAGACCCAGAGTGGGGCAGAAAGGTGCAGGAAGGCAGAGAAAGCGAGCTCAAGAAGTGCATCAGTTGTCTGAGATGCTTCGAGACCCTGATGGGACTCAATGCACAAGGACTGCCTCTTGAGTGTGCCGTAAATCCGCTTACATGTAATGAGAAGCGTTACGGCGAACTTGAGCCGGACACTGTCGGACATAGGGTTGTAGTCGTAGGCGGTGGTCCCGGCGGCATGATGGCAGCTGAGACGTTAGCCAAGAGAGGTGTCAAGGTTACTCTTATGGATCGTCAGGAATCACTTGGTGGAACTGTCAACCTGGCTAAGCGTCCACCTCTCAAGGAGAGAATGGAGTGGATCGCAGATTACTACAGAGATAGCTTTGCTCGTCTCGGAGTAGAGGTTCAGCTGGGCAAGGAAGCAAGCCCGGAGAATATCGCTGCTCTGGAACCGGATGCAGTAGTTCTCGCTACGGGCTCCAGGGCGGTGTTCCCTAAGTCCATACCGGGAGTTGACGGCAAGAACGTTTACACCGTAGAGGAAGTGCTAACTGGCAAGGCGGATATCGCCGGCAAATCAGTTGCTATGATTGGCGCAGGACTCACGGGACTCGAAGTCGGTGAATTTCTCGGAGAGAAGGGATGTAAGGTTGCTTTTGTCGATATGCTCAAGCAGGCGGGCGCAAACGCCTACAGAAACAACGTGCTCGATGTCATGTCAAGACTCGGCAAGATGGATGTAGAGTGGGAATTAGGGCACACACTCAAGGAGATTACTGCAGACGGTGTAGTAATTGAGAACGTAGATAACAAGGAAGAGAAGAAAATCGCTGCAGATGCAGTTGTACTCTCGCTCGGTTATAGTTCCGACCGAAGTCTCAAGGACGCCATGGAGGAGAAAGGCCTTGTTGTATGTCTGGTAGGTTCGGCCATCAAGGATGGAACGATAGCTCCGGCGACAAAGTCGGGATACGAAGTGGGAGCGAATTTATTTAGAAAACCCGAGCCAAGCTTCGTAGTGACCGGGGATGAGCTGAGCAATTTTGCCAAGGTGTCGCACATGCGCGGACAGGAAGGAATCTACCTGGCATACCTGACAGATCCGGCAGCAGTTGCCAAGGTTCTGCCGGCTCCACTGGAACCGTTTGCAGTTCCGGTAGTAACGGTCAGCGCTTGTCATATCAAGGAGCCAACCTTCGCAGACAACTACTATGAGGCAATCCTCGGCGTATATTGCACATATAAGGGGCAGGTCGGACTGTATCCCATCAGCCTGTTGCTGGGCGGGCCCGGTGCAGAGATGGCAACTCAGCTCGGACGTGACAATTCGGCTATACCTAAGAAACTGGGTGCGGAGTTCTACATCAGGAAGGGCGAAAACGACAAGGTTACTTGCAATGTGTCGAGACGCGGCGCTGAGCTCCTCAACATAGAGATGCAGCTCGGCAGCTACAACCACCCTCTGACACATGCGTTATATCAGTCGCCCGTTCCGGGCAAGGTGACGGCAGGGAGCGGATACTACTTCCACTTCGACAGACTACCTGATGAAAATGGCAAATTCAAGTTCACTAATACCGGTCTAATCAGGAATGTATGTAACTACACATACGATGCTTGGACACCCGGATACGTCAACAGGCTGGAGATCAAGTCCAGCATAGATGATCCATGGGGATGTCTGCCAATCAACACTATCGTCGGCGGGGCATATGCTGAGAACAACCTGCTGATCACGTCGTTGGAATACCTTGAGGATGTAGAGCCGGAAGCTTTGATGCTCAAGGTTATCCCGGCTTGGTACGACCAGACTGCGTTTATGAAGGGCGGAATTAAATAGTCTCGCAACCAAATATCTGCGCAGTGGGATATCGCGTAAATATATATCCGCGCAATTATACGTATATATGCACAATCGATGGCTGCAATGGCGCTATCAGCCATGAATAAGTAGAATCGCTTCGGTCGAAGTGACTCCGGAAGTGACTTCGACCGAGCGACGCTGTTTTCAATAAGCGTAACTTTCCAAACAAAGAAAAAGCACTGCAACTCGTTAGAATTGCAGTGTTTTCAACTGGTGTCCCGAAGAGGATTCGAACCTCCGACACCCGCTTTAGGAGAGCGGTGCTCTGTCCCCTGAGCTATCGAGACATGGGTTGGGCGCTCGTGGATGACACCTCCTGTTAACGTAATCCTCGGATAAATCTCTGATTAACTACAATCATCGGTGCCAAATACGAGCCTAATTATAATATCATCGAATCGTGCTAAACACAAGGGACAAACGACCCTATACGAGTGCGGAGCGCTATTGAATTTTTTACAATTAAATCGCTGCGAGCCCTTGACCTTTCCCCCATGCCTGGTGTAGTTTATAAATACTTGATAATGCGTTGCGCAGTAGAGGGTAGCAAAGATGTTTGTAAGCATGGAACTTACACATATCGCATTGTTGTAGTATTATCGTGCGAACTGTGCACAGCATATTAAATTTTCAACGTATCAAGAAAGTGCAATATTGAAAGGAGCACCGGATTTAATGAAAGAGACTAAGGGATTAATAGCAGAGTTCAAAGAATTTATTTCTCGTGGTAATGTCCTCGACATGGCAGTCGGCATCATCATAGGAGCTGCCTTTACAGCAATCGTTACTTCGCTTGTAAATGACATCATCATGCCAATCGTGGGCGTAATCATCGGAGGTATCGACTTCTCCAGCCTCAAGGTTGCAGTTGGAACAGCCTCCATCAACTACGGAGTGTTCATTCAGGCAATCATCAACTTCCTGCTCATCGCGCTGACAGTATTCCTTCTGATCAAGGCTATCAGCAAGGCGCAGAGGAAGAAGCCGGAGGAGCCTGCAGAGGAAGAGCCTGCAGTACCAACTCCGGAGGTTGAGCTGCTCACAGAGATTAGAGATTTGCTGTCTAACAGAGACTAGCAAGTGCTGGCCGCTATAAGTAGCTTAAGCCTTCAAAATCTCCATTCGTAATTATTTTGCTGAATGTGATACAGTTTTGAAAACAACCCGTTATGCGCAAGCAGCTCCGTACTGCTCCCAGCTTCTACCACTCTTCCTTGCTCCAACACGACGATATGATCTGCATGAAGAACGGTACGCAGCCTATGTGCTATAACTAAAACAGTTTTTCCGACCACAAGCCGGTTAATCGCCTGTTGTACAAATACCTCATTCTCCGGATCAAGAGACGCGGTCGCTTCATCGAGTATTACAACAGGCGCATCCTTAAGTAATGCTCTGGCTATTGAAATACGCTGCCTTTCTCCCCCTGAAAGGGTCGCTCCGTTTTCACCGAGCATAGTCTTATAGCCATCCGGCAGTTTTTCAATAAACTCATCACAGCAGGCAGCTTTTGCCGCTGATTTAATTTCTTCCTCGCCGGCATTCGGTTTGCCGATGCGAATGTTATTCTCTATCGTGTCATTGAAGAGAATAACCTCCTGAAATACAAAGGAAAAATGCTGCATTAAATATTCGGGATCAAGTTCTTTTACATTTACACCTCCGATATTCACTGTTCCGCTATCTGCATCCCAAAAACGCGCAGCTAACTTGGAAATGGTACTTTTGCCGCTGCCCGAAGGACCCACGAGTGCTGTGATCTGTCCGGCTTTTGCCACAAAACTTACTTCGTCAAGTACGGGTTCCTCACCATAGGCAAAGCTCACCGTATCAAAAGATAAATCTGTATTTCTAATCGGTGAGCTTGTTTCTCCGGTCATTACTTCGCTGTCCATCAAGGTGCGGAGACGCCTGTTAGAGACTTGCAAATAAAGTATATCCGGCAATAGTGTTAACACCGTAAGAATAGGACCGTAAATTCTGGTTGCAATTAGCAGAAACATCAGCATGACAAGAAAATCGATCCGCCCGGATGTCAATAAGTGTATGCCTACAAAAGCTGCAACCCCGATACCTGATCTAAGCAACATTGATGACAATGCCATAATTGAACCGGAAACAAGCTCTATGCGAATTGCTGCTGAGCGCAATTCCGTGAAGGCGTCATCGAGCTTCTTGTATTTTTCTCCCCCCAGATTGCAGGAACGTATCACTTTAATTCCATCGAGATACTCTTGCGACTGTTTTTCTGCTGCAAGCTTTGCAGAAATATGTTTTGAAAACAACCGATTCTGCAACTTGCGGCTTGTCCAAAAGATGAGCGCTGTAAGCGGAAGCATAGCAAATATGGATAATGCCATTCGCCAATCAAAGAAAGCAAGGCATATTAAAACAAACACCGATGATGCAATATTTGCAAGAAGCTGGGGCACAATATTGGAGGTTGCCGTTTCGATATTTGTGCAATCCGTCATAATATTGGATGATAACTCACTCAAATCTCTTGTGTTGAAAAAGCTCATCGGCAGTTTTCGCATTTGCTCCGCTACACGAAGCCTGGTCGCCTCCGATTGATGATAAGAGGACACATAGGTTTTCATGTAATCATGCTTTGAAAGCAGGAAAATAACAATAAATGCTATAGCACCAAGCCCAAATAATATCCAAATTCTATTCCATGAAATATCTTCTCCTGTCAGAGGCTTCAATACTTCTATGAAAAGCCCGATTGTAATCATGAAAGGAAGCATCAGTGAAAGGCTTGTAAAAAAGCATGCTATTGCTGCATTTCGCAGCCCTTTTTCCGCATTTTTATCCAGTAGCAAATAATTTCTAAATATTTTCATGAAATAACTGTCTCCTTTCCGATACCCCATTCAAGGGATTGTGTGTATCGCATCCACATATCTGAATACAAGCTGCCTGCTTGTAATAGAACCTGATGCGTTCCGCTTTCGACAAGCTTTCCCTTGTCCATCACCAAAATGTTATCGGCGTCCTTTATGGTTCCAAGCCTATGGGCAATAATAATAACTGTTCTGTTCTCCATTAGTCTGCGTAAGGCCGTTTGTATAAGTCTCTCATTTTCCGGATCCGCAAAAGCCGTGGCCTCATCCAGAACTAAAACGGGAGTGTTGCGAATGATCGCACGGGCAATAGATATACGCTGGGCCTCCCCCCCTGACAGGTGAATTCCGCCTTCTCCAAGCACCGTATCATATCCGTCGGGAAGATTAGTAATGAATTCATCACAGCAAGCCGCTTTTGCCGCGTTTACAACATCTTCATCTGATGCTTCAGGGAAGCCTATTTTAATATTATCCCGAATGCTTTGATTAAAGAGATATACATCCTGAAAAACAAAGCTGACCTGTCGCATTAAATCACGCTCCGTCATTTCGCGGATATCCACATTCCCTATGCATATGCTGCCGCTTGATACATCCCAGAACCGGGGAATTAAGTGGGCTATAGTGCTCTTTCCGCCGCCTGAGGTTCCGACTATAGCGGTAACTTCTCCTGCTCGTGCGGTAAAACTTACATCGGATAAAGCAAGCTTTTCGTCCCCGCTATACGAAAACGACACATTCTGAAATGATACAGCTCCGTCATCAGGCTTTTTACCTTGATTTATTTTAGGCAGCTCCGGAAATGCCATTATTGCATCAAAGCTTTCAACGCCCCCGGAAACCCTCATGCTGGAAGATGATACATACAAAAATTTATGAAGCACCGAAGCTATAGCGGGTGCAAGCAATAGATAGAAAATGAAATTTAACAAAAAATCGTTATAATTCTTCGTCCCTTTTCCGATTAAAATTCCTACAGGAATAAGAAAGAGGTAAATATTGTTGATAAGCGTCATAAATGATGCAGTTGAAATTTTCCATTTCAATGTGTATGTCAGCATAAATTTGGTATATGTTGTAATTGAACCTCGTAATTGCCTGAAAGAGTGTGCTGTTTGCCCAAAAGCCTTAAGCACCGGCATTCCCCTTACATATTCTACTGTAGCCTCTGTCATATCTGCTGTGTTCTTTTGTAGCTTTGCCATGAGATCGGAATTAGAAGAGCCCATAGCAATCATCTGAATACCGAAAGCCGCCAGAACTGCGATAAAAGCAGCAACCCCGAAGCGCCAATCAAATATGAACAGAATTGCGAGCAGAACCAATGGCGCAACAAAGGCGGCAACCATATCCGGATATACGTGAGCTATGAAGTTCTCCATTTGCTCAATATCCTGATTTAATACCTTGCGGAATCGCCCGCTCCCCATTCTAAAATGGAAACCAAGCGGAATTTTTGCAATATGTTCTGTTAATATGGTTTTAAGCTTGTATTGCGTTCCAAATGCGGCAAGGTGTGCGCATATTGAAGAGCTGAAAAATAAAAGCACATCAGCTGCAATACCTATCACTGCAATCATCCCATATCCCCAAACAGCTTCTACATTTAGCTTTGTAAATTCCGGATAAACAGAAATTACATCACGAATGATATAATAAACGGCAACATAGGGAACAAAGGAGGCTGTTGCGGCCAGAGCCGCAAGAACGCCGCTGACCGCAAGAAGTCCCTTGTGATCTGTTGCCAGTTCAAAAATGCGTGACATGCCGCTTTTTGTCTTCTTTTTTTTCATCACTTCGTCTCCTTGAGCAATCCTGCTTTCACAAGATGTTTTTTGAAAACAGCACGAGCCAGTGTTGTCCCCAATATAGCTGTAACAACTGTAACAGCTAAAGCAAAAGCGAGATATGGACCGCTGATAAATTTAATTAAACGAGCCATGAATTCCCCGTTTATGCTATTTCCTTCAGCAATTTTAAGATAATAATCTTTCATGACAAGAAAAGGAATATATGATCCAATGGCCGTCCCAAGCATTAAAACGCAGTAGCCGATGACCTCGCAGGTGTAACTCTTATAATGCCCGCTTCTAACAATTAATTCCGCGATAATTGAACTTATAATTACCGCGGCAAGTATTGGCCAGCCACTACCCATGACGAACATGACCAGCCCGAACAGAATCCCGAACAATATAACGGCACCTGCTTTAGGGGCTTTTGCCCTAAGCAGCATATATACGGAGGCTGCGACGAAGGAGCCTAATGCGACGCCAAACGGCAAGGTATAAACGGTCATGCTCATTATCATAATGCATGCCATAAAAACCACAATAAATATAACGGTAAAAATGCCAAGATTGATAAAATCACGGCCGCCCAGCTTAGTACCGGAAGTAGCTTTGTTTTGATTCATTTGAAATAATCCTCACTTTCTGTTTTTATTTATTTTGATAAAGATATGATTCGCGTACAGGCAAGCTCCAGAAACTCATTATCATGAGAGATTACGATAACGGCTTTTGTCTTTGCAAGTTCCCTTAACAGCTTTGCCACGCGGTTCATATTTTCAAAATCAAGCCCGCTTGTCGGTTCGTCAAAAAAGAGTATCCGTGCAGGAGATAAAGCCGCAAGAGCCACACATAAACGCTGCTTTTGCCCACCGGATAAGGAGAGCGGATGTCTGTCACCGACATCTGTAAGCTCCAAGGATGACAAAATCCTTTGCACATCTTCGGAATCTGGTATTTCGCCGGAAGCGGTAATTGTCATTTCTCCAATCACGCTGTCGCTGAACAGCTGATAATTCGGATCCTGCATTACAAGAAAAGCATATTGCTTCCGCATACGGATATCGCTTCGCTGTCCCGCTAAATAAATGTCACCCGTTTTTTCTTTCATAAGTCCGCAAACAGTTCGTGCCAATGTCGTTTTCCCGCTCCCGTTCTCTCCGATCACTCCGACAATATCTCCGTAGTCTGCCGAAATATTGATATTTTTCAGAACGGTCTTTTTCCCTCGTTCAACTGAGAGATTCCTTATCTCCAATGCGGGAATTCTCACGGGACAGCTTGCCGGTGAAGTCGAAATTTCAGCTTCCCATAGCGTGCGCAGGCCCATTCTGTTAAGCGCTGCCACATCTGTTGAGGCAAGCATATCCATATCGTAAAGCCCTATCAGCCTGCCTTCGTTAATCAACGCTACCTGGTCTGCCACATCGCGAAGATAATAAAGCCGGTGTTCAGAAATCAGCAAAGTCTTGCCACTCTTCTTTAGCTGCAGTAGAAGGCTTCGAAGCCTTAAGGTTGAAGTCCTGTCCAGATTTGCGGATGGCTCGTCCAGCACATACAGTTCAGGAGATAAGGCATAGATGCTTCCAAATGCGATCTGTTGTTTCTCTCCGCCCGAAAGCGCAAAAATGTCTTTTCCGCATAAATTCTCCAACTTGAGATTATTTACTGTCCGCTCGTACCGATATTGCATTTCTTCATATGGAACCCCGCAATTTTCCATACCGAAGACAATTTCACTGTCTGTATCCGTGTTGAAGAATTGAGTTCTGGGATTTTGAAACACAGATCCGATTTGTGATGCTAATTCATGCGGCTCCCGCCCGGCAATATCCTCTCCGGTTATTTTTACGGTTCCGGAAAGCTCTCCCGGATAAAAACTCGGAATCAATCCGTTTATAAGCCTTGTTATTGTTGTTTTTCCACATCCCGAACTACCGGAAAGCACCACACATTTACCCTTGTTTATTTTAAGAGAGATGCTTCTCAGCGCTTCCGTTTCCGTTCCTGCATAGCGGAAGCTAACCTGCTTCAATTCAATCAAGTCATCACCCTCCCAACCGTTGTCCGCAGCAGCAGAACCGAAATCAGCGCAACCGTGAATATCAAAGTCAACAATGTATCCCTGAATGTTATGTTGAGCTTTATGAATGATGTTCTGGGAGCGGGATTATCCAATCCGCGAGTTATTGATGCTGCGGAGAGCTCTTCCGCAATTGTGGACGCACGAACCAAAAGAGGTGTAATAAAGCCTTCAAACACGATGATCGGCCGCAGTCTTAAATTTCGGAGAGAAAGTCCTATTCCGCGAAGTGACATGGCATCTCGTACATGAGAGATTTCTTCTTTTGCAGTAGGAAAGAAGCGCATGGCAACCGCGAAAGTAATGATAAATGCACGAGGGATTTTCATAGCATAAAGGCCGGTTACCATTTCACTGACCGATGTTGTTTTCAAAAATGTCTGTCCGTAAAGCATAATCGGCATGCACATTCTTATGCATAAAACAACCATTAAAATCATGCTGTTCAAAGTCTCCGGCACATATTTTGAAAAAACAATAAACGAAAGCAGCAAAACATAAGCGGCAGTGAATTTTATTATCTTTCTTCTCTGTCCGAGAAGAAAAGAAATCGAGCATACAACGATAAAAACAATACTCCCGTATATGATATCCTTCGCGGAAAACGCTACGATACTGATGAGTATCAATAAAAAGAATTTACAGCGCACATCGAGTTTCAAATCGTTTCTCTCCCTTGAAATACAAGTATAGCTATGCTAAACTCACATAAGTTAGTTGTATCTAATCGGGAGT
This sequence comes from Mogibacterium timidum ATCC 33093, assembly GCF_000525775.1. GTDB lineage: Bacteria > Bacillota > Clostridia > Peptostreptococcales > Anaerovoracaceae > Mogibacterium > Mogibacterium timidum. The sequence goes on from NZ_JALU01000017.1 coordinate 31,639, forward strand.
ATAATATATCCTCACTCCTTTGAGCAATAGATTAAGCTCGTATATGTCTTTGCTCAAAAGAATAATGTCTGATAGAAAAAATGGTGATGCATAATGATAAATATAATAAATTCTATGTGCAATGACATGGGAATGATAAGAAGTAATGAAAATAATCCCTTCGGTTGCGGTTCCTTCTTTCAAGGAGATGATTATATAACACAGGGGTATTTCTGGGTTTTGCCTCATGGAGAGCATTTTGTGATTACAAAATGTGATTTTTATTTTCTAAAGGATACAGAGCTTACAATGCCGAACGATTCGCTTTATATATCGCTTCGGCTTGAATACGCCAAGCATCTTCCACCGGGCAAAATAGTCGCCTATTTAGAAGAAAATGGCACGCCTATAAATACTTTAATGCGCAAAGGAAGCCGAGTTGCTTACACTGAGGTTCTGTATTCTCCTTCATTTTATAAAACGCATCTTGATACTCTTTTTACCGCGCAGGAAGCAAGCCCTCTTGAGATTTTGAAAAACATGGGAGGAGAGCACAATTGGTCATCCGAAATTATGAATGTTCTAAAAAAAATATATGCCTGCTCTCTGAATGGAATGTCCGCGGAACTGTATTACATAGCAGGGGCTTATGCGTTGATGTCCGCGGTGCTTGAAATGGGAAATGGAAGATTGCCTAAAAAAAGCACGGATTATGAAAGTATCGTTCGTGTTATTCAGTACATTGATGATAACTTTTCACACACAATAAAGCTGGCGGAGCTTTCCAGGTTAGCGAATATGAGCACAACAAAGCTGAAAATTTTATTCAAGCAATTTACAGGGTGCACTATTACTGAATATATTATGTCCAAGAAAGCCGACTACGCTTCTCATTTATTGGCTGATTCAGATTTATCCATAGAAGAGCTCGCAAAGAAAGTAGGCTTTGATACGGTTGCCGGTTTTTCCACCTCATTTAAGAAGCAAACAGGGATACCACCGTCGGAATATAGAAAGCAAATAGAGTTTAATTGTTTGAAGAATCCGTCAGAAATCGTAAATCTTACATTTGGGAGCAGCGATGCTGAAAAACCAAGTTAGTCTGATTCTACCAGAATAATCCTTTGAAAGCTTGTATTTGCCGGTACTTCTTATATTGTGGAACTTACTGCTGATATCTGAAGAAAAACAATAATTGGCAAAAAAAGTAGACTTTGATTTACAGTTCGTGAAGGTGCGAAAAGCCCCAATTCCTACTTAAATTTTAATATACCACAGATAGTAAATCAAAGTCTACTTTGCGTTACAGCTCATGATCGTTGCGGGCCTTTGTAGTATAACAGCTTTATAGTGACGTGAGCAATGAGGAGGAGGATTATTTATGGAATCAAAGCTCAAGATTATAGGCAAGAGACTGTTTGTATTTATGATGTCCTGTCTGATGTTGTTTGGCATGACTCCTATTACGGGACAGACTTTTGCGGAAACTCAACATAATAATGTTTTCACTGAGATTAAACTCACAGACTCGGATTTGACAACACCTGTCGGTTCTGCAGATTATAATAAGCGAATGCAACTGGTAGCCAAGTTTGCTTTGCCTAATAATCAAGTTCACAAGGGGGATACAACAGTTCTTCCCATACCTAATGAACTTGAAATTTATAAGAAAGAAACGTTCCAGATTAAAAATGATAACGATGAGGTTATTGCCAATGCGGTAACCGATCCTGACAGTAAGACCATTACCATGACCTATACGGATTATGTGGATTCACATTCGGATATTACGGGGTCGCTTCATGTTACTGTCATTGTAGACTCCAGTGTGGTTAAGAAGCCTCAGACGCTGCATCTTAAGATTGAGATACCACACGGACAAACCTTCGATTTAGGGACTTTGAATTATACCGGAATACAGAGTGACAACCCTGATGAGGAGATTACGAAGTGGTCTTTCTTCGATAAAGATGACCCTACGATTGTACACTGCAGGATTCGTGTCAATGCAAAAGGCGGTAGCTACCAATATATCAAGGTAAAGGATACTCTTGAATCTGAATCGGTTTCTTATGTAAAGAGTAGCGTTCAGGTTAAAAAAGGTAAATGGGAACTTCCTGCCGGAGGCGGGTATTATTCTCTGAAAAATGAAGTCGACGTCACCGACCAGTTCCCTCTCCAGTATGACGGGAACAGTTTTACAGTTCGTTTTGATAATATAAGCGGAGAAGGTTATCTGATTAAATATGATGTAAAACTGGCTTATACTCCGACGAATCAGGAAATTATTAAAAATAGAATTTTTGCAGAAACTAATAACGGGAAGCTTATAGATGATGTTGTTAAGGCTCTCTACCAGCAATCCGGCGGTGAAGCGAACGGTTACAATTACACTATAAAGATTCACAAGGAGAGCGAGGACGGCAAGAAGCTGGCAGGAGCGGTTTTTGAGGTTATAAGGGATTCTTCACATGCAAAAGTCGGAGAAATCACCACAGACAGCGATGGAAACGGCAGTCTCGGAGGCCTGCTTAAGGATAATTATACAATAAAAGAGATAAAAGCTCCTGAAGGCTATATGCCGCTCACAACTCCGATTCATGTTAAGCCTGCTGACTTCGGCGCGGATAAAGCCGTTTTAAAAACTGTTAAGAATAAATCGATACCTAAAATAAATATCTGCGGTGAAAAGACCTGGGATGACGGAAATAATCAGGATCATAAGCGCCCTGAGAAAATTATAGTAAACCTTCTGGCCGGCGGAAAGCCTGTTAAAGAAACAGAAGTTAAGGCTGGCGCAGACGGGAAGTGGAAGTATTGCTTCACGGATTTACCTAAATACGATTCTGAAGGTAAAGAAATCACATATACTGTAGAAGAAGCGCCTGTGGAAGGGTATACATCTAAAGTTGATGGATTTAACATTAAAAACAGCTATAAGCCTGAAGAAACCAGTGTAAAGGTAACCAAGAAGTGGGAGGATGCAGACAACCAGGATGGAAAGCGTCCAAGCAGCATCAAGGTGCAGCTGTATGGAAATGATAAAAAAGTAGGAGAAGAAGTAACGCTCAACGAA
>NZ_JALU01000018.1 GCF_000525775.1 Mogibacterium timidum ATCC 33093
AATAAAGGTCTTTCGTGAGAAATGTGTAACGGGCCGGTCAGTTTCTTCTAGCTGGCTCTTAAATATTGTCTACCAAATTATTTTTGACATGTCAAGACATACTCGGTTGAAACGGGCATGTCTTTTATTTGAAATCCGGCAATTTCTGCTATTCAGGCAGACGCTACGGATACATGATCGACAACTCGCCACGGACTTTTCCCCGGTTGCGTAGTGGCATTGTCCACTTGCGTTGAGAACCGGAGAATACACTTCTCCGGCGGTTTAGCCGCCTCAGTGTCGAATTCAGTGATTCTATGGCATTGGTCGTGTAGAAGGCTGTTCTGACATCCCCGGAAAACTTGAAAATCGGAGATATGGCGTCCCGGTTATTACTTCGGCGTTTCATAGCATAGGGACACTGTGGACTCCACTTATCTGTGACCTGATCAAGCTGCGTCAGTGCTGTCTTTTCGTCGGGAGCTGTATAAATCGTCTTAAGATCCTTAGCGAAGGACATCATGTCTTTGTTCGCCACATACTTCAATGTGTTCCTGACCATATGTACGATACAGCGCCGGTGCTCTGTTTTCGGGAATGCAGCCGAAATGGCATCCTTTATTCCGGTCAATCCATCTGAACAAAGGATCAGTATGTCCTGAACGCCTCTGTTTTTCAACGAATTCAAAACAGACAACCAGTATTTGCTGCTCTCGTTTTCTCCAACATCTATCGTCAGGACATCTTTGCTTCCATCTGCGTCGATCCCAAGAACAACGTATGCTGCACGCTTCTGTACAACTCCGTCTTCTCTGACAGAAAAATGGATGGCGTCTATGAATACGATCGGATAAACTGCTTCCAGCGGGCGGTTCTGCCAGTCTTCGATCTGCGGCAGAATTTTGTCCGTTACGTCCGAAATGAAGCTTTCTGAAGCCTCAAAGCCATATATATCCTCAATCGTTTCAGAGATCTGTTTTGTGGTCATTCCCTTCGCATACATCGATATGATCTTCCGGTCAATGACCGAAATGTCTTTCCGGCGTTTTTTTACGACATTAGGTTCAAAAGAGGAATTGCGGTCCTGTGGAACATCGATGGACATGCTGCCATAGCTGGAATTGACGCGTTTATTCTTGTATCCGTTCCTGTAGTTCCGCTCAAGATCAAACTCATCTGAGCGCTCAGATTTCTCATAACCGATATGTTCATCCATCTCGGCCTCCATCATTTCCCTGATCGTGCCACCGAGAAGATCTTTGAGAGCATCCCGGATATCCTGAGCGCTCTCAATATCGTATTCTTCGAGCAGTCCGCGGATGATCTCACGTTTTCCTTCAGTCATTTCGACATGATGCATCGGTTTCTTTGGTTTTCTGGTCATAATAAAAAGCCCTCCGTGATTTAATGATTACTGTCACGAAAGACCTTGTCAAATGTTTTTACAGAGTTTTTTCTATATGTCCCACCCATAGCTTCGATACAGCCGGCGTGATGGCACTTGAAAAGATTCCCTGGTAACCGGGGAGAGAAGCTGTGAGTCATCATAAATATCCTGCACCGGAGCGAAGGTCTATTTTTCATCTGAATTCTTATCCTTTTCGTAGTAATGAGAATACGTGTTTTCTATGGCTTTTGCCATCGCTTTTGCGTTACCCTTGAGATTGTTGTCGAATAACCGGTTATCGTGCTTGCTGCTGATGAATCCCAGCTCTACTAAGCATGAAGGCATCTTATTCTTCGACAGCTCATCGTATTCGTGCTCCTTACTGACTAATGTGCCGGCGCGAATTCTGCGCTTGGTGAAGCCCTCTTTATGCAGCTGCTTCATTATCTGATTGCCCAGATAGCGGCTTTCCTCATTGTTGTCCATAGGGAGGAATACCTCGACACCTTGAGCCGATTTGTCCTCTGCCTTGTTCCTGTGAATTGAGACCATCAGCTTAGCCTTGCTTTTGTTGGCCATCTTGCCGATTTTAATTCGTTCGGTATAGCGGTCATCCTCGCGAGTCATATACACCTTGAAGTTCTTTTTGTTGAGCTCCTTCTTGACCTGAAGGGCAATTCTGAGGGTGTCGTCCTTCTCGTCTCGGCTCTTCGTCTGAGAACCGGGATCGTGTCCTCCGTGACCGGGATCGATAAATATTACGCCGCGATCTAATTTCGGCGGGGCCAGAACATCTCTGTTGCGGTAAAGCCCTACTATAAAGAACATGACTGCTAAGACTGATACCGCTGCTGTGAATTTACGGCGTCTGCGTTTCTTTAGTTTTTTCCTTCTTTTGTCCGCGATTATGATATCGCGCATCTGTTGTTCGTTGAGTGCCAAATCCTTCTCCTAAAAACTTAACTGATCAGATATATCTCCTCTATGCTACAATATTGCGTAAAATTTGTAAATAATATACAAGTGTACGGACAGAATCGTTGAAGGTTAGAGGCTTCGATGATATAATCTATGCGAACTAATTTCTGATATAAGAGGAGTCTGTATGTATGCATTGACGGCGAAAGCCATGAGCTACATGGATGAATATACGATTGACAAGGGCATTTCCGGTGCCGTCCTGATGGAAAACGCTGCCGGCGGGCTTGTCGATGAGATAATTGCACGTTATCCAGACAAGGACACAGAGATCCTCGTCGTCGTTGGTCATGGTAATAACGGGGCAGATGGTCTCTGTGCGGCCAGATGGCTATTGCATCTCGGATATATCGTCAATGTGTATTTCGTAGGAGATAGAAGCAAGGTTTCGAGAGCCTTTACAGATCAGCTCAGAGTGCTGACTTCGATGAGCAAGTCGTTCAGAATGTACGGACTTGGATCGCGCGATGATATGAAGGTGCTGCAGCAGCGATACGATGTCATTGTCGACGGAATCTTCGGCATAGGACTCAACAGGCGATTTGGAGCAAACTTTGCCAAGTTTATTGAATACCTCAATACCAAGTCGGGATTCAAGATAGCAATAGATATTCCGTCCGGACTCAATGCTACTACCGGCGGCATCATGGATGCCGTATTCAAGGCAGACCTGACAGTTACGTTCGGCAACTACAAGACAGGTATGTTCTTTGGAGCAGGCAGAGCAGTTACAGGCGAGGTCAAGCTAATAGATATAGGAATTATCAAGTCCGGATACGCTTTGATTGAAGATAAGCTGTACATCTGCGACAGGGACTTCCTTGAGGATACGCGGCATTTGGCGCTTATACCCCGAGAGGAGCGCTCGCACAAGGGCACATTCGGCTCGGTCGGGATAGTGGTAGGGCCTAATGCGATGATGGGAGCCAGCATGCTGGCGGCTAAGGCTGCTTACAGGTGCGGTTGCGGTCTGGTCAAGGTGTTCTGCCCTAACAAATACGTTGGTTACTTCAACGTCGCTATCCCGGAGACTGTGGTAGTACCGTACAAGAATGACGATATCTCGGGAGCGATGACGGAGTTTGCGAAGTCGGTTGATGTGGTGCTGGTCGGTCCGGGTCTCAAGGAGGATTCGACGGGTCGAATCCTAGTTAAACAGCTGCTTGCCATGGACATCAAGATGGTTATTGATGCCGGAGCGCTCAATATAATATCCAAGAATCTCAAGCCTTTCCGTAAGAGGAGGGCAGAATGCGTAATTACTCCTCATGTGGGAGAGATGGCAAGGCTGTGCGACGAGGACATCAAGGTTGTAGACAAGAATAAAATTGGCTTTATCAGGAAGTTCTCGGAGCGTTATAGCGTAAGCATGGTGGTTAAGTCGGATGTATCGCTGATATCATTGCTTAGTGGCAGCGACCAGAGGTTGTTCCTCAACATCCTTGGCAATTCCGGTCTTGCAACTGCGGGCTCAGGAGATGTGCTTGCAGGGACAATTGCATCGCTGATCGCTCAAGGCAACAGTCCCAACAACAGCTTGCTGTACGGAGTGATGATCCACGGTAATGCTGCGGACAAGCTCGATACAGGAGAGGATTCTCGACGCAAGATGATGGCCAGTGATATTGTGGACAAGCTCTTTTAAGCGCGTACCATAGCGTATGGCATAAATCGTGCAGAGAGTGAATGCATATAGTTATAACAGGCGATAATAGGCGGATATTGATATTGGTTCAGATAGTAACACATATGTGTCCGCTTTTTTATTTCTTGTGCTCTGCTTATTAAAATGTTATAATTCATGTGTTATGACGATACTTGTCCATAACACTCTGAAATGGCAGGAGGTGAATCAGTAATATGGCACAGGTTACCGTTAGAGAGAACGAGAGCTTGGAAAGTGCGCTTAAGAGATTTAAGAGATCTTGCGCGCGTGACGGCGTGATGTCCGAACTCAGAAAGAGAGAGCATTACGAGAAGCCAAGTGTAAAGCGTAAGAAGAAGTCTGAGGCTGCCAGGAAGAAGGCAAGAAAGTACTAAGTCTTAGGAGGTGAAGAGCGTGGGTCTTAAAGAGCAATTGATGTCTGATTACAAGACAGCTATGAAGGAGCACGACGTCACCACCAAGGAGACCGTCAACCTCGTTAGAGCTGCCATTAAGCAGCACGAAGTAGATCAGAAGGTCGTACTTGAGGATGACGCCGATATCATTCCGATCATCAAGAAGCAGCTCAAGATGCGCAGAGATGCGCTGGCTGATTTTGAGAGGGCCGGAAGAACAGACTTATTAGATGGTTATAACAAGGAAATAGAGGTGCTTGAGAGATATCTCCCTGAGGAGCTGTCCGAGGAAGCCGTTCTTGCAGCGATTGAGAAGATTGCTGATGAAGAGGGCATTGAACGCAACATGAAGAGCATGGGCGTTATGATGAAAACCGTAATGTCTAAGCTTCGCGGGCAGGCTGACGGCTCTCTTATATCCAAGATGGTCAGGGAATACCTCAGCAAATGACTATCGATATTGTAATTGACAGGGCCGCGGCCCTGTTTTTTTCTTTCCGAATTGTTGATAAATGCGCTAAATGGCGGTTATCATTTCGTTGTAAACGGGGCGTAAAACGGCTATAATATTAAGTAATATTTGCAAAGGAAAAGTGCATGGATAAGAGTACAGATATAGTTAGATTCGAAATTCCGGAGGATATAAACAGAGAGCAGCTTTTTGGTACGCTTGATGCCAATATCAAGCAGGTCGAGAAATCTACCGGTACCACGATTGTCATGCGTGATGACGGACTTTTTATCAAGGGCGCCGGTAATATCAGAGCGGCAAATATCATCAGCAGTATGGTTGAAAATCTCCGTGTAGAGCCGGAGCTAGATGCTCGCAGGGTGAATTACCTGATAGATATGGAGAATGCAGGCGAAACCTTTGATGCCAAGTCGCAGGTCAGCGATGTGATATGCTACACTCACAGGGGAAAGCCGCTCAAACCCAAGACTAAGGGGCAGAAGCGATATGTCGACACCATCCGCAACAACGATATGGTATTTGGCATAGGGCCGGCGGGAACGGGCAAGACGTACCTGGCTTGTGCGCTTGCTGCAAATGCCCTCAAAAACAAAGAAGTTGAGCGGATCATACTGGCCAGGCCGGCTGTGGAGGCCGGCGAGAGTCTCGGATTCCTGCCGGGAGACCTGCAGGACAAGGTGGATCCATATTTGAGACCGCTGTACGATGCCATATTTGAGATAATCGGTCAGGAAACTGCAGCCAGACTCAAGGAGAATGGCGTAATCGAAGTTGTTCCTCTCGCATACATGAGAGGCCGAACCTTGGATAATTCGTTTATCATCCTCGACGAGGCTCAAAATACCACGAGGGAACAGATGAAGATGTTTCTTACCCGTATGGGCTTCAATTCCAAGGTGGTAGTCACCGGAGATATCACGCAGATAGATTTGCCTAAGGGAGCAGGCTCAGGTCTGGTAGAGGCTAAACGTGTGTTGGCTGATGTGGATGGGGTTGAGTTCAGCTACCTGAGCGAGGTAGATGTAGTTAGACACGAGCTCGTAAAGCGGATTATCAAGGCGTATAGCGATTATGAGAATTCAAGCAGCAGTGCGAATGCGCGGCGCGGTGGGAGCAGAAGATGATATTAGATATCAACTATAGTGATGCCGCTTACGGAGAGTGCGAAGCTGACGAACGCATAGATGAAGGGCTGATTGAAAGGGCTGCTAAGCATCTGCTCGCAGCAGAGCTCTTGGGCAAGCTTGATGAAGCTACGCTTTCTAAGGCAGGTGAGCTGCCGGTGTATATAAGTGTTTCAATCGTGTCTGAGGGGGAAATCCGAGAGCTTAACGGTGAGTTTCGCGGCATAGACAGTGTGACGGACGTATTATCGTTCCCGCAGTTTGAGAATAGTGACGAGCTGCTGGCGGAGCTGGACGGAGACGAAGCCGGTGTGAATATACCGATGGGCGATGTCGTTATCTGTCTCGATCAAGCCGAGAGGCAATCGCAGGAGTATGAGACATCTATCAAGAGGGAGGTCACATATCTGTTTGTGCACAGCCTTCTGCATCTTCTAGGCTACGACCATATGCAGCCTGAAGAGAAAGCTGAGATGCGCGAACACGAGGAACGGATAATGACTGCACTGGATATTTGCAGGTAACGGATTGGAGAATTGATGAAATCAGGATTTATAGGAATCTTAGGCAGGCCTAATGCCGGCAAATCCACACTTCTCAACAATGTGCTGGGAGAGAAAATTGCAATTACGTCGGACAAGCCTCAGACGACGAGGAACAGGATAACCGGGATTTACACGGATCTCGAGCACGATGGCGGGGACGGAATTCAGATGATTTTCCTCGATACGCCGGGGATTCACAAGCCCAAGGATAAGCTGGGGACAGCGATCAATGAGACCGCCCTTAACACGGCCGGCGGCGTGGATGTCGTCCTGCTGATAGTCGACGGCTCTAAAAAATTCGGCAAGGGTGACCAGTACATACTCGACATGCTGGCAGAGTCGGAGTCCAAAAGGGTGCTCGCGATCAACAAGATGGACCTGGTAAGCCCGGATGCTTATCTGGAGCTTTACAGCAGATATGATGAGAGCGGACTATTTGACGAGATCTTTGGAATATCCGCACTTCAGGGTACCAACATAGAGCATCTGATGAAATGCCTGTCCGGCTATATGTATGACGGGCCTATGTACTACCCTGATGATATGGCAACGGATCACCCTGAGAGGTTTATCGTCAGCGAGATTATACGTGAAAAGCTTCTCCGATATCTCGACCGGGAGGTGCCACACGGTATTTTTGTCGAGATTGAATCGTATGAGGAAAAGCCTGATATAACTGAGATTGGAGCTGTGATATGCTGTGAACGCACATCGCACAAGAGCATTATCATCGGCAAAGGTGGTCGTAAACTCAAGGGCGTGGGCAAGAGCGCTCGCGAGGAGATAGAGCTGCTGCTGGGCACCAAGGTGTTCCTGTCGCTCTGGGTCAAGGTTAAGGAGCATTGGCGCAACTCGGATAGAGTCATCAAAAATCTCGGATATAAGGACGAATAGTCAGATGCTGATTAACACAGAGGGGATAGTCCTGCGGCAAAACAAAATTGCAAATAACAGGCGGCTTATTACACTGTTCACTAGGAGCCACGGCAAGATTGCTGCGGGGACGAGCATCAATGAGCGAGCAAAGGGAAGAGCAGCACTGGCGATTCGGCCCTTTACGTTTGCCGAATATGATATTTACAAGGGGCGCAGCTACTTCAACATTAATAACGCTGATGTCAAGAGGAGCTACTACTCGATTGGCGAGGATATAGACAGGTACGTTGTGGCATCCAAGCTGCTTGAGTACGTCGACAAGACGACTGAAGAGGAGCAGGCGAGGCCGAGGCTGTTCGATATGACGCTGGAATTTATGGAGTCTATCACAAATGCCAAAGGCAACTACATGACTTTGCTGTATGCGTTTATCGTTAAGTCACTGGCGTTTAACGGTGTAATGCCGGAGCTTAAGCAGTGCGTGAGCTGCGGTAAATCGTTGGCGGAGCTTCGAGAAGAGGGTGGAGGAAAGATTCGGTATTTCTCCGTGAGCGGCGGTGGAATCCTATGTGAGGATTGCTACAAAAGGCTTGATATGCGTGATGCTTCGTTGATTTTCAAGCCTGATTTTGATATAGTTGAAGTGTTAGATTACTTCACTAGGACGCCGCTTTCCGGTTTTGAGAAGGTGTCACTCAAGCCGTCGGTTTCAAGCGAGCTACAGCGGATTCTCTCGGAGTATTTAAAGTACTACCTGGATGTTGATATTCTTGGTGACAGAATGAGCATATAGATGAGGTCGTCATATTTAAGAGGAGGAATACTATGGAAATCACACTGGAGAAGATTGAATTAGTAAAGGACAGGACCGGAGTTAGCTATAGAGAGGCTAAGAGCGCTCTTGAGGAAGCTGACGGCAGTGTTGTTGATGCAATTATAATCATCGAAGAGACAATCAAGGCAGATGAACCTGAAGGGGAGAGGCTGTACGGTAACGAACTGTTTGCGCGCCTCAAGAAGACAGCGGAGAAAGGCAACATGTCCCGCATCATCATCAAGAAGGGCGACGAGGTTCTTGTAAATCTCCCGCTCACCGTTGGACTGCTAGGCGTAGTGATTGCTCCTTGGGGTATGATACTCGGTCTAGTGGCTGCGGCCGGATTCAACTGCAATGTTGAGTTTGTCAATGACAAGGGAGAGGTTACAGATGTAAACGGCAAGGTTAAGAAGCACTATAACCGTGCCAAGAACGCAGGGAGCGAGACCGTAGATAAGATCAAGGACAGCGAGCTGTACAACGATATCAGGATGAAGAGCCAGGATACTTTCGAGGATCTCAAGGACAAGAGTCGCGACGCGTTTGATCAGGTTAAGAACAACGTAGACATCAGCGATCTCAAGCGTAAGGGCAGCGAAATTCTCAAGAAACGCAGCAAGAGCGATGATTTTGATTTTACAGAGAGCGACCTGGGGGAAGGTATTGATGATTACTATGATTTAGACATTGAGAATCTCGGACCCGATCAGCCGGGCAACGTATTTGTTGACAAGGCAGAGGAAGATAAATAATTATAGAGTGAACCAGACAGGATAGGTAGAGAAGTATGGCAATTGATAAGAGTGTAGTCCAGCCGGACAGAGCTGTAACGATGGATAAGATTACAGCCTTGGCTAAGAACAGAGGGTATATTTTCCCGGGATCGGAGATCTACGGAGGGCTCGCTAATACTTGGGATTACGGTCCTTTAGGAGTTGCATTCAAGAACAACGTCAAGAAGGCCTGGTGGAGCAAGTTTGTGCAGCAATCCAAGTACAATGTCGGTCTTGATGCCGCAATTCTGATGAATCCGGAGACATGGGTAGCATCGGGGCACGTTGGAGGGTTCTCGGACCCGCTTATCGATTGCAAGAGCTGCAGATCCAGATTTAGAGCAGATAAGATTATCGAAGATTATATCATGGGCAGGGAAGGTCGCCAGATTAGCTGCGATGGTTGGAACGATGAGGAGATGGAGAAATACATCGCCGATAACAAGATTCCGTGTCCGGACTGCGGAAAATCCGATTTTACAGGCATCCGTAAGTTTAATCTGATGTTTAAGACGTTTCAAGGTGTAACTGAGGATTCAAAGTCTGAAATCTTCCTGAGACCTGAGACTGCACAGGGAATCTTCGTTAACTTCAAGAATGTGCAGAGAACCTCGCGCAAGAAGATTCCTTTTGGAATTGCACAGATTGGTAAGTCTTTCCGTAACGAGATTACTCCGGGTAACTTCACCTTTAGAACCAGAGAGTTCGAACAGATGGAGCTGGAATTCTTCTGCAAACCCGGGACCGACCTGGAGTGGTTTGACTACTGGAAGGAATACTCCATCGACTTCCTCAGGAGTCTAGGCATGAACATGAATAATATCCGTGTCAGAGACCATGAAAAGGAGGAGCTGTCACACTACAGCAATGCGACATCTGACCTGGAGTATCTGTTCCCGTTTGGATGGGGAGAACTGTGGGGCATTGCAGACAGAACTGACTTTGACTTAACCAGACATCAGGAGCACTCCGGACAGGACATGAGCTATCTCGATCCTGAGACTAACGAGAGATATGTTCCGTATTGCATCGAACCATCTCTCGGAGCCGATAGAGTAGCATTGGCATTCCTGATAGATGCTTACGATGAGGAGACGGTATTAGACGGCAAGGGCAATGAGGATACGAGAGTTGTTCTCAGGTTGCATCCGGCTTTGGCACCATATACAGTCGCTGTTCTGCCACTATCCAAGAAACTCGAGGATGTAGCTACACCCATTTATGAAGAACTGAGCAGGTACTTCAATGTGGAGTACGATGCTGCGGGTTCTATCGGTAAGAGATATAGGAGAGAAGACGAGATTGGAACCCCTTTCTCAATCTGTGTTGACTTCGACACAGAATCTGATCAATCAGTCACTATACGCGATAGGGATACGATGGAGCAGATCCGTCTACCGCTATCAGACGTTAGGGAATATATAGAAGGCAAATTGCAGTTTTAACTAAGGAGAAAATGCCATGGAGAAATTTGTTTATTCCTTCAACGAAGGCTCAAAGGACATGAGAAGTCTTCTGGGTGGTAAGGGTGCGAATCTCGCAGAAATGACCAAGATCGGTCTGCCTGTACCGTTTGGATTTACTATCTCGACTGACGCTTGCAAGGATTACCTTGATAAGGGCGGAGTTCTAGCTGAAGAAATCGTAAAGGAAGTGTATGAGCACCTAGCTGAGCTCGAGCAGGTTATGGGCAAGCGCTTCGGGGACGTTGAAAACCCTCTGCTGGTATCTGTCAGATCAGGTGCACCGGTATCAATGCCAGGAATGATGGATACTATCTTGAATCTCGGTCTCAATGATGAATCGGTCAAGGGTCTGGCTGCTAAGACCGGCAATGAGAGATTCGCATACGACAGTTACAGAAGATTTATCCAGATGTTCGGAGATGTCGTGCTTGAGATTCCAAAGGCAAAATTTGATATCATCTTCGACGGCAAGAAGGAGGAGGTTGGTGCAGAGTTCGACGTAGATCTCTCCACAGATGATCTCAAGGCAATCATAGAAGGCTATAAGGCTCTAGTCAGAAAAGAGCTGGGAAGAGACTTCCCTCAGGATCCTAGAGACCAGCTGATGGAGGCTATTCTGGCAGTGTTCCGTTCATGGAATAACGACAGAGCTATCCTATACAGACAACTCAACAACATCTCCGCTTCGCTCGGAACAGCTGTTAATGTACAGTCGATGGTATTCGGCAACACCGGCGAGACTTCGGGTACAGGAGTCGCATTTACAAGAAGCCCTGTAAACGGAGAGAACAAGATCTTCGGTGAGTTCCTCGTCAATGCACAGGGCGAGGATGTTGTTGCAGGTATCCGAACACCTCAACCAATTGCTGAGATGGAGCAGGCATTTCCGGAGGTATATGCTAAGTTTGAGTCTGTTGCGGATATCCTCGAGAAGCATTACAGGGATATGCAGGATATGGAGTTCACTGTTGAGGACAACAAGCTCTACATGCTGCAGACCAGAAACGGCAAGAGAACTGCTACAGCTGCAGTTAAAATTGCCGTAGACATGGTCGAGGAAGACCTTATCGACAAGGAGACTGCAATTCTCCGCATCGAGCCTGATCAGATCAACCAGCTGCTGCACCCTACATTCGATGCGGACGAGCTCTCCAAGGCAACAAGTGTTGCAAAGGGGCTTCCTGCGTCGCCGGGAGCTGCTTGCGGCGAGATTGTATTCAGTGCGGATGACGCTGCCGAGGCTGCAGCAGCAGGTAGAAAGGTTATACTCGTTAGAGAAGAGACTTCCCCTGAGGATCTCGCAGGTATGGTTGCTGCAGAGGGAATTCTTACAGCTAGAGGTGGAATGACATCCCATGCTGCTGTGGTTGCACGTGGAATGGGCAAGTGTTGTGTAGCCGGATGCAGTGCAATTGCTGTATATGAGTCTGATAAAAGGATGGTAGTAAACGGCAGGGAATATCGCGAGGGAGATGTAATCTCCATCAACGGTACTGACGGCAGCGTTTATGACGTTGCCATCAAGACGGTCGCTCCTGAGCTGTCCGGTGATTTCGGAACTATCATGAAGTGGGCAGACGAGGTGAGATCTCTCGGAGTAAGAGCTAACGCAGATAATCCAAGGGATGCCATGCAGGCTCTTGAATTTGGGGCAGAAGGAATCGGCCTCTGCAGAACTGAGCATATGTTCTTTGAAGACGAGAGAATTCCTAAGATTAGAAGAATGATTCTCGCTGATTCCGAGGCAGAGAGAAGAGAGGCACTTGCCGGACTCCTTCCTTATCAGAAGAGCGATTTCAAGGGAATTTATGAGGTAATGGGTGAGAGACCGGTTACGATCAGACTTCTCGATCCACCTCTACACGAGTTCCTGCCTAAGACAGAGGCAGATGTTAACCAGCTGTCCGAGCAGTTTGGAATCTCCAAGGAAGCAATCGAGAAGAAGACTGTTGAGCTGCACGAGTTCAATCCGATGCTCGGACACAGAGGTTGCCGTCTGGCTGTTACATATCCTGAGATTGCCGAGATGCAGACAGCTGCTATTATCACTGCTGCTATCGAGGTATCGAAGGAAAAGGGATACAAGATCAAGCCGGAAATCATGGTTCCTTTGGTTGGGAATATCAAGGAGCTTAGATTTGTCAAGAATACTATTGATGAGATGGCTAAGAAGTGCTTTGAAGAGGCAGGTACGGAGCTGGAGTACATGGTAGGAACGATGATTGAGATTCCTAGGGCGGCTCTTACTGCTGACGAAATCGCTGATGATGCTGAATTCTTCTCGTTTGGGACTAACGACTTGACTCAGATGGGCTTTGGTTTCTCACGTGATGATACAGGTAATATCATCAAAGAATACATTAATGATGGCATCATGGAGAGAGATCCGTTCCAGTCACTGGATCAGAAGGGTATCGGAAAACTCGTTAAGATGGCTTGTGAAGGCGGAAAAGAGACTAGACCGAATATTAAGCTAGGTGTTTGCGGAGAGCACGGCGGTGATCCTGCTACTATTGAGTTCATGTACAAGACCGGACTCAACTACGTATCTTGCTCGCCGTTCAGAGTTCCAATCGCAAGACTGGCTGCTGCACAGGCAACTATCAAGAATCGTAAATAATAACTAAAGGTGAAGCATCCCTAAGGGATGCTTCACCATAAATTTTTTGAAATGAACTGGTTTAATAAATTTGAAGACAAATGGAATGGATTATCAAGTGCCATATTGATGATTCTTGGAAACTTAATTTATGCGTTCAGCATAAACCTCCTAATCACTCCGATGCACTTGTATAACGGTGGATTCCTCGGAATATCGCAGATTGTTAGGCATTTAATCGCCGTTAATACTGGATTCACAACTATATACGGACTTGATTTTACGGGTATTATCTACTTCTTAATCAATATACCGCTGTTCTTATATGCTTATTCCTCAGCAGGTTTTAAATTCGCGACTAAGACTCTGATTTCGATAGGTATATCATCGATATGTCTCACACTTGCACCAGTGCCAAAGATTCCTTATATCGATGATTACCTAACTGCGTGCGTAGTAGCTGGTGTCATCGGAGGAATAGGAACTGGAATGATTTTGAGAGGTGGAAGTTCCACTGGTGGACCTGATATCATTGCTGTGTGTATGGCAAAGAAGAATCCTAACGTTAGCGTAGGGATGCTTAACAATATTGTGAATTTTGTTGTATATGGTTGTTGTTTGCTTCTATTTAATGTCAAAATAGCAGTTTACTCTTTCATTTACTCATCTATAAAGGCGATGTTTATCGATAGAATGCATACTCAGAACATAAAGACGGAGGTTCTGATTATTACAAAGAAAGACGGCATAGAAAAATTTCTCACTGAAGAATTAAACAGAGGAGTTACAAGTTGGAAAGGAAGAGGAGCGTATACAGGAGATGAGGTGAATATAGTTCTCACGCTTGTATCGAAATATGAAATTGAACACCTAAAAGGAATAGTTCACGATGTTGACTCTAATGCATTTCTTATGATGTCAGATGGTGAAAGCATAGTGGGTAATTTTAAGAGACACATAGGGATCGGCGAATAGCAAAAGTCTGCAAGCATTGGCAAAGAATTTCACTCGCTTGACGAATTATACGAATGCTGCTTAACTTGATGTGATAAAACAATGCTCACATTCGTAACTTCGCAAGTCTTTGAACTTATCAAAACTTCGTAGCCTTCTGTATTCGCCTCCAGCACTTAGCTGTGATGACTGCCCGCTAGGTAGCCTGAGAGCAATAATCAAAGTCACAGTCTTGACAATATTAGAGAGATTTTGCAACAATAAGGAAAGTGAGAACTAATTTATGAGTTTGTTAATCGAAAGACCTTGGATAGTACCTGTGGGAATGTCTATATTATTCTTTATAAGTTTGGGATTCTTGTATTACAAGCAGACTAAACGCAAGAAGGCATTTAATATGATTAAGACCATGAAGCACGACAAAGAGCTATCAAAAGTATACCTAAGAATAGATAACGGATATGGTGATTTCTATAATATGTCATTTTCTGTTGATGGGGAGAATTGGTCATCAGGAGTTTTATTTTCAGACGAGTTTTTAACACCGTCTATTTTGATGCCTCCTGGAGAGTATGAGATAAAGTTCTCAATAAAATCTCGCTCCGGGGCAACGGCATATTACAAGAAAAAAGGACCTTTTTACACGGAGATCGTAGTAAAACCGTTTATTGACACGATGATCGTGTTTGATAATGATACATTAGCTAGTTGGCAAGAAGAGTTAAAGGAGTAAAGTTACATGAGTGATCTAAGAATCAATTTTATCGACAACTGGGAGAAGAAGGATGTTAACCTAGAAGAGCTAAGACGTGCTCTTGAGGACGGAAACTCATCTGTTTACAACGACGCAAGCCTCAAGAAGGTTTCTGCTAAGTGGAAGAAGTTCAAGGAGAGAGGTGTCTCGAATCTATACCTTCTCAAGGAACTAGATGATGATGGTGTTGCGTGTGCAATGTATGCATATTCGATTACTGATGGTGTAATCGACGATGAGACTCTAGAAAAACTCAGAGAAGTATGTGCTCAGAATCTATCTTCTGGCGAGATGAGAGCTGATGGTTCATTCTCAAAGCCAAACGAGTGGTGGGATACAAATCCTGGTCGTTCAATCAAGGCTGTTGAGTCAGGTTCTGCAGATAGCCTACATCAGTATCTAGGCGCTGAACTATATCCAAAGGGAATCGTGCTAAGCTCGAGAAGCATTAAGTCAAAGCATGCAGGTGAGCTAGCTTGTTCAGCTATTGCATGGGGTGTAAGCACATCAATATTTAAGAAGGGTGCTTACATGAGCGTTCTTATTCATAACGACGCACTATAACCATTGATTTTAGCGTCAAGAGGTAGATGCAATTATGCATCTACCTCTTACGTTTATTTAGGCATTATAAAAATTTTATCCTTATCTATCTACACTAAAGCCTGCTCCAGCGCACCTTTTCCCTGTGCACATGTAACTATACCGTAAGCACCGTTAATCACTGTAAAGCAAGGTTCAACATGACCTATGTCAGCATTCCAGATGAATGGTATATCCGGAATCGCCTGACGTAGCTGAGCGATATATTCTTCGTCTGACTTATCTGGGAACATGGTGCGTCCGAACACTATTGCTGTAGTTCCCTCAAAGTAGCCGCAGTATTTCATCTGCATCATGGTTAGGTACAGATCAAATGCACTCATCGCAAAATTATCCATAAACCAGATCTTGCGGGGATATTTCTTGACGAATTCTCCGGTTCCGTCGTAAGGGGTACCAATCAATTTAGCTATGCAGTCGATACATCCCCCAATTAGACGACCCTCTACGATCAATTTCGGTGAATCAGGGGATGACGATTTGTCGAATATTTCCTCAATCCCGGGCATCGACAATATCCAATTTACCTCGCCATCAAGTGTATTACCGGATACAGAAAAGTCGGTATTCGAATCATAGTACTCGAAGGAGTGCTGCTTTGTTATATCTCCCCGCAAAAACTTTAGTGAGTTGTGCTGAAATTCATGCAGCTCATTCCAGTCGAAGCTGCCCGCGTTGAACCCATACATGGTAGCTATGTCGAGCTTAGTCGTGACGTAGTAAGTGATATTGGTAGGGTCGCTAGTACCGGTTATCCATTTTGGATAGTTGGATAACAACTCCGCGTCTATATAGGGGAGCATCTCAATATTGTAATCTCCGCCCGAAGCTGCGAGTATCATCTCGGCATCAGGATTCTCGAGCAGTGAGTTGAACTCTTCGCCGCGGGTTTTGCCGTCGGCAGACCTCACGTTATCAGTTCTGACGTTGGCAGTTTCAATTATGTCGTAGCCTGCATCGCGCAATACCGCTAGAGATTTGTCAAACGATTCAAGCTTGCGACCAACCCCGGCGCTCGGAGCGCAAATCCCGATGGATGAGCCCTTGTCTAAAAATTTTGGATATATCAACAGTTCCTCCTTTAATTACTTAGAACGTTCCTTGCAAACCGCAGCTGTACAGCTTGCCGCACGTAACATACATCGAATATGTCGAGCGCAGAAGTGTGATGCCAAGGGAATTTGCAAGTGAGATCAGAGAAGGCTCCGGCTCGTATATCCCGATGAGAATTACACACTGTACGCCCTTCATTTCAGCGGTTTTGAGTATCTGTGGATTGTACACGGCTGTGATGAGTATGGACTTGTCGCTTACGTATGTCACGATGTGGCTGATCACATCGGAGGAAAATGCGTTCACTAGCTCCATGTCCATGTCGGGGTCCTTTGTAAGAATTTCTCCATCTATTATGGCGTTAATCTCTTGTAAAGTCATTTTGTGCCTCCGCAACTTCCCGGTATCCCGGATATTTTATAACACTATCATTATACGTTACTAATTTATCAATTGCGAGTATTTAGATGCAAAATTTAGAATTAAAAAAAGCGAATAAATATGTGGAAGCATTCATGGTCAAAAGTATAACTATCGTTGCAATCACTGCGTTCCAGATATATAATATTTTCAATGTATAGTTTAATTTTGTTAAACATGACTAATTGGTTAGTCCAAGGAGGTTCTAAGATATGAAGGTTTCAAACGTCCCTTTTAAGGGAACACCTGAACAGGAACTACAACTACGCGGGGTTATTGACGGCCTTAAGGGTGAAAATGGCTGTCTGATGCCGATTATGCAGAAGGCTCAGGAGATATATGGCTATCTCCCGTACCAGGTCCAGAAGATTATTTCCGATGGAACCGGTATTCCTATGGAGAAGGTGTATGGCGTTGCAACGTTTTATGCACAGTTTTCCATGTCACCTAAGGGGGAACACGAGGTTTCAGTCTGTCTCGGCACTGCATGCTATGTAAAGGGTGCAGGCGATATCTTTGACAAGGTATCGGAAGAACTGCAGATCGGTGATGGAGAATGCACTCCGGACGGCAAATTCTCTTTAGATTCCTGCCGCTGTGTAGGAGCCTGCGGCTTGGCTCCGGTAGTGATTGTTGGAGGAGATGTGTACGGCAAGATGACTCCGGACAAGATTCCGGAGGTGCTCGCAAAATACATCTAGTTTCCGGTTATGAAATGATACGCTAAATTATACAGCGTGAGGTTTACTTATGGAGGGTTATTATGAAATCGCTTAATGAGCTTAGGTCCATCAAGAACAAGATGATGTGCCAAGTCGGCCTGAGATTAGATGGTGCAGCTGCTGTCACTGAAGTTGATGGTGTACAGGTTCATAAATATTATGTATTAGTATGTGGCGGTACCGGATGTACATCCAACCATAGCGGAGAGGTCGTAGAGGCCTTGAAAGAGCAGCTCGGAAAGCACGGCCTGGAGGATGATGTCAAAATTATTCAGACCGGATGTCAGGGTCTGTGTGCTAAGGGTCCGGTTGTTGTTGTGCATCCGGGGGCCGTTTATTATGAAGAGGTAAATCCTAAAAAGGTTGAGGCTATTGTAGATGAACACATCATCGGAGGCGTTCCCGCTGATGATTACCTGCTCAAGGAAGAGACCACAGACGGCAGTCCGGCCAAGACGATGACAGAGTCCGACTTCTACACTAAGCAGGAGAGGATTGCTCTTAGAAATTGCGGTGTTATCGATCCGGAGAACATCGATGAATACATTGCCACCGGCGGGTATGAGGCTCTTGGCAGGTGCCTGACAGAGATGACACCGGATGAAGTAATTCAGGTTGTAATGGACAGCGGTATCAGAGGCCGCGGTGGTGCCGGGTTCCCGACAGGTAAAAAATGGAAATTTGCATCAGGCGATAGGGGAAACGTACAGAAATATGTATGTTGTAACGCCGATGAAGGTGATCCCGGTGCATTTATGGATCGTTCAATCCTAGAGGGCGACCCGCATTCGGTATTTGAAGCTATGGCGATTGCCGGCTATGCAATCGGTGCTGATCAGGGTTACATTTATGTTCGTGCCGAGTACCCGATTGCCGTTAACAGACTTGAAATTGCGCTCAAGCAGGCGAGGGAGTATGGACTGATAGGAAAGGATATATTCGGTACAGGCTTCAATTTTGATATAGATCTCAGACTTGGTGCCGGAGCCTTTGTATGTGGTGAGGAGACAGCACTCATGACGTCTATCGAGGGAAATAGAGGAGAACCGCACCCACGACCACCTTTCCCGGCAGTTAAGGGTCTGTTCGGGTGTCCTACGATTCTCAACAATGTTGAGACTTATGCAAATATCCCGATGATATTCAACAAGGGTACAGAGTGGTTCAGCTCGCTGGGAACCGAGCAGTCGCCCGGTACTAAGGTGTTTGCTCTCGGCGGCAAAATCAACAACACGGGACTTGTCGAGGTGTCAATGGGAACGACTCTGCGCAATGTCGTAGAGAACATCGGAGGCGGCGTTCCCGGAGGCAAGAAATTCAAGGCAGCTCAGACCGGTGGCCCTTCAGGTGGATGTATTCCGAACACTTACTACGATATTCCAATAGACTTCGAGAACCTCAAGAATATCGGGTGTATGATGGGCTCCGGCGGACTGATTGTAATGGACGAGGACAGCTGTATGGTCGATATCGCCAAGTTCTTCCTCGAATTCACCGTAAGCGAATCCTGCGGTAAATGCACTCCTTGCAGAGTCGGAACTAAGAGAATGCTCGAGATTCTGACCAGAATCACAGAGGGCAACGGCGAAATGGATGACATCGACAAGTTGGAAGAGTTAGCCAAGTTTGTCCAGGGAAACTCCTTGTGCGGGCTGGGACAGACTGCACCTAACCCGGTACTGTCAACGTTGAGATTCTTTAGAGATGAGTACGTTGCACATATCAAGGACAAAACATGTCCTGCCGGCGTATGTAAGAAGCTGCTCAAATACACCATCATTGCAGAAAAGTGCAAAGGCTGTACTCTCTGTGCCAGAAACTGCCCGGTAGATGCTATTTCCGGTACAGTTAAGACACCACACGTGATTGACAGCGCTAAGTGTATCAAATGCGGCGCTTGTATGGATAATTGCAGATTTGGTGCGATTGTAAGAAAGTAGTGGAGGAAGCGATATGTCAGATGTTAAGGTAACAATTGATAATATAGAGGTTAATGTTCCTGAAGGTTCTACGCTACTGGAGGCAGCGCACATCGCAGGAGTGGATATTCCTACTCTATGTTATCTCAAGGATGTAAATGAAATCGGTGCATGTAGAATGTGTCTGTGTGAAGTAGAGGGTGCGAGGGCGCTTGTGGCGGCTTGCGTATTCCCTGTATTTGACGGGATGGTAGCACATACAAATACCCCTAAGCTGATTGATTCGAGAAGAAAGAATTTGCAGCTTCTGTTGTCGGATCACAACATGGATTGTCTCGGCTGCTATAGAAGCGGGAACTGTGAGTTGCTCAAGCTCTGCAGGAGATACGGAGTGGATGATACGGAGTACTATAAGGGTGTTAAGAATCATTCTGTGATTGAGGACAGCTCTAAGTCTATCGTGCGTGACAACAGTAAATGTATCCTATGCCGCCGTTGCATCGGTGCATGTAACAATCTCCAGAGCATAGGTGTAATCGGGACCAACAGGAGAGGTTTTGATACATATGTCGGAACTGCATTTGACCTGCCACTCGCGGAGACGAGCTGTGTTAACTGCGGACAGTGTATAGTTTCATGTCCGGTTGGAGCGCTGTACGAGAAGGATTCTGTAACTCAGGTTATGGAAGCAATTGAAGATCCGGATAAGTATGTAATAGTTCAGGCGGCACCTTCAACACGTGTTGCTATCGCTGAATGTTTCGATCAGCCGATCGGCACAGAAGCAGAGGGCAAGCTATCTGCAGCACTTCACAGACTTGGATTTGACAGGGTGTTCGACACCAACTTCTCAGCCGATCTTACTATCGTCGAGGAGGCGAACGAGCTGATTGAGAGAGTCCGGGGTGGCGGTGTGCTGCCTATGATTACTTCATGTTCACCGGGGTGGGTTAAATTCTGTGAGCACTACTACCCGGACCTGATTCCTAACCTGTCGACATGTAAGTCGCCGCAGCAGATGTTCGGTGCTGTAACCAAGTCGTACTATGCGGAAGTGATGGGGATACCGGCGGACAGGATTGTGTCCGTCAGCGTGATGCCTTGTACAGCCAAGAAGCATGAGCTGGGTCGAAATGATCAGGGACAGGACGGATATCAGGACGTCGATTTCTCGATCACGACTAGGGAGTTGGCTAAAATGATCAGGCTGGCCGGTATCGAGTTCATGAAGCTTGAGGACGAACCGTACGACAACCCGCTTGGTGAATACACCGGTGCCGGAGTAATATTTGGTGCTACAGGCGGTGTAATGGAGGCTGCTCTCAGAACTGCTGTAGAGAAGCTGACAGGTGATGAGCTAATCAATCTGGACTTCGTGGACGTACGCGGAGTTAAGGGCGTCAAAGAGGCTGAATATGATCTGCAGGGACAGAAGGTCAAGGTTGCTGTTGCCAGCGGACTTGCAAATGCCAGGGTGATTTTAGATAAGGTTAAGGCTGGAGAAGCTGATTACACCTTCATAGAGATTATGGGATGCCCGGGCGGATGTGTAAACGGCGGTGGACAGCCTCACGTTGATTCGCAGATCAGGAATTTCATGGATGTCAGAGCTGAACGTGCAAAGGGCTTGTATACTCTGGACAAGAATGCGCCGATCCGCAAGTCTCACGAGAACCCGGTCATCGTCAAAATGTACGAAGATTACTTCGGAGTGCCGGGAGGAGAGAGGGCTCACCATCTGCTGCATACAACATACGTAGATAGAGTAGTTAATGTTCAGGTCGATTAGTTGACCATACAGCTTGGGAACTTTTGTTGCCCGGATTCTGCTAGGCAAGTGAAACATGCTGATCACAATAAATACAAAAAATATAAGCAAATAGATGATGAAGTGCAAAATCCCGTCTCGGTAGAGACGGGATTTTGTGCATATCTGATATTTGTAAATCTTTCGGCGTATAGACGACGATTAATCGCGGACATACATCGCGGGAAATATAAAGGCTCTATGCTTCAAGGATAAACGCCTTGTAACCCTTATAAGCCTCATATACATCGGACTTGCTGACAGCTTCATAGGGAGCATGCATGTTGAGAACGGCAATGCCGCTGTCCACGACTTCCATGCCATACAGGGCGAGGATATAAGCTATAGTGCCGCCGCCGCCGACATCTACCTTGCCGAGTTCGGCAGACTGGAATTTGACGTCGTGCTTGTGCATTATGGCGCGTAGATGTCCCAGATATTCAGCATTGGCATCGTTAGAACCCCCTTTGCCTCTGCTGCCGGTATACTTGTTGAATACTATTCCGCGTCCGAACAGAGCAGCGTTTCTCTTGCTGAACTTGTCAGCATACATAGGGTCGTAGGTTGCACTGACGTCGGATGAGAGCATGCGCGAATTTCGGAGAACGCGTGCGGCATTCAGTTCTGTGTAGATTCCCATTCTATCCAACAGCTCTCTCACTATATCCTCGAAGAAGTGTGATTGCATACCTGTTGCGCCGTAGCTTCCAATCTCTTCCTTGTCGACGAACAGTCCGCAGGTCGTGGTCTTGGGATTATCAACTTCAAACAGGGCAACGGCGGACGTGTAGGCGCACGATCTGTCGTCATGTCCGTAACCCAGAATCAGACTTCTATCGAGGCCGGCTTCTCTAGCTCTGCCGGATGGAACTGCTTCAATCTCAGCCGACCAGAAATCGTCCTCTTCAATATCATATTTATCCTTGAGCAGCTTGAGTACGTTGGCCTTGACAGCGTTTTCAGTGTCTTCATCGAGAGGCTGCGTGCCAAATACGATATCCATATTCTCGCCGTCAATCAGCTTGGTGCCTGTGAGCTGCATCTGGTCTTGTGCGAGATGAATGAGCAGGTCGCTGATGAAGAAGACCGGATCCGTAGGGGCCTCGCCGATATTGACATTGACAACTGTTCCGTCCTTCTTAGCGACTACACCGTGAAGTGCGAGCGGCATTGTAACCCACTGGTACTTCTTGATGCCACCGTAATATTGTGTGTCCAGATAAGCGAACTCGTCTGTCTCGTACAGTGGGTTCTGTTTGAGATCGATTCGCGGTGAATCGATGTGCGCACCGAGGATGTTCATGCCGCGGTTAACGATATCTTCGCCGATGTTAAATGTAACCAGACTCTTATGCATATTTACCGCGTAGACCTTACTGCCTACATCCAAAGTCTCGTTATTCCTGATTACCTCGTTTAAGTCGCGGTATCCGTGCTCTTCAGCCATCTTGACCAGTAAATCAGTGCACTCGCGCTCTGTCTTGCCCTCAGAAATAAAGTCTATGTATCCTTTGCTGAGCTTATCGAGCGCTTCAAGCTCAGCGGGAGAGTAGCTATTCCATGCGTTTTTATCTTTCATAAATACCTCCTGTAATGCATATGATGGTATCATAAATGGGAGTTGGGCACAATCACGTTCATGTGATGGTGTTATGAATTGATGGGCTTTGCGCCGTGTGATACAATTGACTGGTCCACTGCAGGATAAAGCAGATGGCCGATTATGAAAAAGGTTATATTTTTATTTGAGTATACATGACTAACTCCGTTAGTTCGTAAAGTCCAATTCCTTGTTCTGGGGAATGGGCACATATACAATACATGATTAACTCCAGTAGTTCGTAAAGAGGAGGACGGATGATTACAACACTGCTGATGGCTATGGTGCCGGTCATAGAGCTGCGCGGTGCGATTCCATACGGAGTTGCTGTAGCCGGTCTTGAGATATGGCAGGCGGCACTGATAGCGGTAATTGGAAATCTGCTGCCAATTCCTTTTCTGGTAGTTTTTACCAGAGATGTATTCGCTTGGATGCGCAAAAAATCCGAACGACTCGATAGAATCGTCGTTAGAATGGAAAAGAAAGCGGACAAGAACAAGGACGTGGTACTCAGATACCAGTTCTGGGGGTTAATGATTCTGGTAGCCATTCCGCTTCCCGGTACAGGCGCCTGGACAGGCGCGCTGGTTGCAGCACTGATGGATCTGCAGCTCAAGAGGGCTATGCCTGCTATTGCGCTGGGTGTAGTCATAGCGGCAATAATAGTAACATGGATAACGTATGGAGCATCCGTGTTTTTGTAGGATCTGCATATGACAAAGCTGTCTAATGCTTTACGCCTGCATAATCCGGATAATCAAGTTCATAGCGGTTAAATTCCGACTGAATATCCTCAGTGAGGCTTTCGCCTATCGTATGAGATCTCTTCCATCGCTTTGTCAATCGCAGATACGTATTTCCCTATAATTTTAAATCTTGAATGTCTGGAACTTCTCGTCCTCGCCTTCCTCACTGAACAGATAGTCCTTGCCGGGTAGCAGGCTGTTAGCTGCAATTCCGACAATGGCTGCGATAGCCAGTCCGGAAAGCGTGATGTTTACACCGGCAACCTTGAATGAGAGTCCGCCAATCTGGTTGAAGCCTAGCGAGCATACCAGAATTAAGGCTGTGATGATGGTGTTTCTGGTGTTCTTGAAGTTAACCTGGTTTTCAACCAAGTTTCTGATTCCGACTGCGGAAATCATACCGTAGAGTATCAGGGATACGCCACCGATAATGGCTGCCGGAATAGTCTCGATTATGAATGCAAATTTTGGAATGAACGACAGCACAATCGCAAAGCATGCTGCAATTCTGATTACCAGCGGATCGTACACCTTGGTGAGTGCGAGTACTCCCGTGTTCTCGCCGTAGGTTGTATTTGCAGGGCCGCCAAATAAAGAAGCCATCATCGTGGCTAACCCGTCTCCCAGCAGAGTGCGGTGCAGTCCGGGATCCTTGATATAGTTATTGCCTGTTGTAGCACCGATGGCGGAGATGTCTCCGATGTGTTCCATCATGGTAGCCAACGCGATAGGGGTGATCGTGATGATGGCGCTGAGATCGAACTTTGCCATCATGATTGGTGGAAGTGCAACCAATGACTGTCTGCTCATACCGGTGAAGTCTATCCTGCCCATCAGCAGCGCAACTGCGTAAGCGATAACTACGCCCAAAATAATAGGGACAATCTTGGCCATGCCGCGTCCCCACATGTTGAAGAATATAATAGACGCGAGGGCTATAATCGCCAGAAGCCAGTCTGTCTGAGCGTTCTTGATAGCAGAAGGAGCAAGTATCAATCCGATGGAGATTATTATTGGTCCGGTAACTACAGGAGGAAAGACTCTCATGACCTTTTCTATCGTAAAGAATTTGATGAGTGTTGCGAGAACTACGTATACGAAGCCTGCAACCAGGACACCGCCACATGCGTATGGAAGCATCTCGGTATTGGGATGTCCGTTCTGCAGCGGAGCAACTGCTGCGTATCCGCCGAGAAAAGCAAACGACGAACCGAGGAATGCAGGAACCTTCCCCTTCGTGATAATGTGGAATAGCAGCGTGCCCAGACCTGCCATCAAAAGTGTTGTCGAAATGTTTAAGCCTGTCAGCAGCGGGACCAACACGGTAGCGCCAAACATGGCGAAGGTGTGCTGCAGTCCGAGCAGAATGGTCTTGGGCCAACCCAGCGTTCTCGCGTCGGTTATGCCGTTAGAGTACTGATGTTCGTTACTCTGTGTCATTGTATCCTCCTTGGGGAAATTAAAACATGAAAAAATTAATTAAAATATCTAAAGACTCCCTTGACCTTGCCGACAATCGTGCAATCATCGACGATGATCGGATCCATGAAGTCATTTTCAGGCTGAAGTCTGATATGATCCTTCTCCTTGTAAAATCTCTTAACCGTGGCCTCTGTCTCAAAGGCGCCCTGTATCATTGCTACGACGATATCTCCGTTTGCCGCGGTCTGATCTTCCTGCACAATCAGGTAATCACCGTCGTTGATACCGGCATTGACCATGCTGTCTCCGTGCACTACAAGCAGGAAGTTGTTGCCATTTCCGATAAACCTGGCGGGGAATGGAATGCTGTCTTCGATATTTTGCTCGGACAGGATAGGTACCCCTGCCGCTACATTCCCTATTACCGGCAGCTGAACCATACTGATATCGTCAGCTTCGAATTCTGCATTCTGATGCTCGCAGTCAACAACCGCAAGTGCGCGAGGCTTACTGGGGTCCTTTCTGATGTACCCCAGTGACTCCAGCGCCTTGATATCGCTGTAAACTGTAGATGTTGACTTGATGCCTATGGCATCGCAAATCTCCCTCACGGTAGGAGGGAATCCCTTGAGCTTGATAGTTTCTTTCATATATGCCAGTACCTTCTGCTGGCGTTCCTCGCTCTTCTTCATATCAAATCCTCTATCTGTCAAATAAACCGAAGTGATGAAGTATACAAATTGAGAGTATAATCGCTATTGATTGCGCTGCCTGGGATTCAGACTGGCGATTTATAGTTATAGATATCACTATCACTATAAAGTCAACGAGTTGAGCGTTAACTCTTCACCGTAATTGTTCCAGTCATCATATATCTCCCCGGTCTGCCTGATGATGATGTCACCAACTCTTCCGTTAATCTTGCTATAGGGCAGAGTTTTGTGATAGGTGATTCTGCTGTCATCGAGTTGAAACAGGAAGCCGGTACGGAAAAGCTCCTTCTCCAGCTGTCCCTTGTATTCGGCGATGGAGCTTATGAGCCTGAACAGATCGTCCTGCTCAGTGTCAAACACGTTGTCAAGAGTCAGCTTGGAGTAATTGGCTCTTAGCTGAATCTCGTGTCCCGCGAATCGATCGAGAACCTTGAGAAGCTTCTCCTTAGTCTCAGGCTCGTTGGCATCCTGGAATACTACGCAGTTTATGCGATGAGGTACCTCGAGCAAATCGAAAATCCCGTCCGAGCACTCCTTTACGTAGTGCTTGAGATGTCTGGAAACATTGATACAGCTAATCTTGTCCTTGTTCCTGTTGAGAACCTCGGCAACCTTGTGGATATCCTGAGTCTCGTTGGTCGGAAGTGTGGTGTTGATGTAGACGTGATGACCATCCTTGATGTGATTCAAGATGTCCTGAAGCGCATCCAAGTCGGCAAGAGGCTCACCGCCTGTCAAAACCACATCGTTATGAGGCAGCACCTTATCCATCAGGTCAAGCGCTTTATAGCATCGGTCTAAATTAAACGATGATGTATCTCTATAATCATCTTTATTTACACAGAAAGGGCAGCAGTTGTTGCAGTCGTACGGAACGAACATTGTGACTGTTGGCCCCTCCTTAATAAAATCCTTCATTCCAGTTTAATCTCCCTGTACTAAAATCACCAAATTATACCATTTCGAACAGTTGTTTGCAATTGAAATGGTGAGAAAATGCAATAATTTGAACGACTTTAAAATGCACAGTAATCTGAACAAAAGTCTTTAACGGTACGATTCTATCATGTATACTTATATAGCAATTATATTTTCAATCAGTTTTATAACGTTTTATAAATGAAAGGTTAAAGGTAGAGATGAGAGACTTCTTTCGCGACCGACACCTGGTGAGCAATCCATATCTGAACTTCCTGGAAGTGTTCAGCTTGTTATTGCTTTTGTGGATCGTGATGTCAGAGATATTTCAGGTGAAATTCGTTTTATACGGATGTATTTCCGCATTTTTGATTTCATGCTTTGTCATAGATTCTCTGAGAATTGGAGGCCTCAAATCCGACTGCACATATTTCATTCTACATGCCAACTATCTGAAGCTCCTAATATACTTCCTGTGGCTGATCAAGGAAGTGGTGAAAAGTGCTGTGGATGTCACCGGGATTATATTGACATCCAATGACAAGATAGATCCGCTTGTAGTGTGGTTCAAGGCGGACTATGATAATCCGGCAGCGAGGGCTATTCTTGCAAATTCAATAACCTTAACTCCGGGAACTGTCACCATCGATATATATGACAGTGGCGTTTTTTCTGTACACGCACTCAACCGAAAGTTTGCCGACGGATTGCTTTCGGGTGATATGCAGAAGAGGATTGCCAAACTCTACGGTGAGGAGATCGATTACCGTGTCGTCGATGTGGTGGTTGATACGGATTATACAGTTAAGGAAGTTGTCGAGCTGACAACCAAGCGATTCAAGAGAAGGAGAAAGAAGAAAAATGCATAGTTTTTTCATTGCAATTCTTGCCGGCCTTCTAGCGATTGTGCTGACGATGATCATCACGATGTTTGTCGGCAAGACTGTATACGATAAGCTTAATGCGCTGTTTGTAATAAATACGAATATAGTAATGCTGATTCTGGTAGTGGGACTGATTGATGACAGAATGGACATGCATATCGATATCGCTCTCAGCTATGCGATTCTCGGTTTCATTACAACTGTAATTTTGGCTAAATTCATAGGAGGTAGGAGGTAATGGGTGTACACAATATTATTGCGATAGCACTTATCGGCCTTGGATACCTCTTCATGGCAATTGCGGCTGTAGGTGTAATTAAATTTCCGGATTTCTTTACACGTCTACACGCATCAGGTGTAGGCGAGACCTTTGGTGCTCTCATGATGACGCTGGGAATCATCGCTTATAAAGAGGGTACGCTGCTGTCCTTAAAGGTGTTTATCATATTCTTCATACTTCTGCTGACCAATCCGCTTGGTACGAATCTGATTATGCTGACTTCAATTCATGCCAAAAACTATCAGGATTATAATCACAAGAGACACGTGGGTGTCAGTGAGGACTTGGATATCGAAGCGCGTGCGGATGCTGATGATGAAGAAAATGCCACAGCTGAAGGAGAAGTTGCTGATGATGAAAACGATGATTTGGAAGAAGGAGGTAGATAGATGAGTACATATATTGTGGAAGCGCTGCTGCTTTTGGCTTTGATATCTATCACGCTGGTGATAATTTTCGATAAGGACCTGGTGGCGGTAGTCGTTGTGTACTGTGCATTCAGCTTTGTGACGATGTTTCTGTACATCATCATGGGGGCTCCTGATGTCGCATTCACTGAGGCGGTAATCGGGGTAATTTCGACTATCTATTTCATCATGACGCTCAAAAACATAGATAGGCGGTGCAAGTGATGCGCAAATATGTCAATGTGACGTTTTTAATTGCTTCCATCGTTACGCTGTTCCTCGTTGTAGCTAAGCTTGACGTGCTTCCGGCAATTGGGGATGTGAATTCAGCGCCGGCATTGCATGTGTCCAAATACTACATCGAGCATGCTGTGCATGACACTAACTCACCCAATATGGTAACCGCAATGATTGTAGATTATCGCGCCTTCGATACTATGTTCGAGACAACGGTAATGTTCCTGGCGGGAATCGGGGTAATCATGATTCTGGCAAACAGACCTAAGGCCAAGAACCGTATCGTAGAGCCGAAGAGGTATTTCGGACATCGCTATAAGCTGGGTGATCCTACTTACAAGACAATCAACAAGGATGTAATGATCACGCTGCTGGAACCGCTGATTCTGATATATGCGTTATATGTACTGTTCCACGGAGAGGTCAGTCTGGGCGGAGGCTTTCAGTCAGGAGCGCTTATAGCACTGACATATATTATTGATATACTGGTCATACCGGACAAAAAGAACCTGTTCATGATGACAGGTAAGAACTCGTCTAGTATAGCGGGTATCGGCGTTCTGATATACGTTATGACCGGTGTGGTACCGATGTTTAACGGTGGCTCTTTCATGGACTACACATATCTGCCGTTGCCTGTGCATACAGCCGAGAGGCATGCTATCGGCATACTCCTTGTAGAGATTGGAGTAACAATCGGTGTAATGGGTACTATTATTACAATTCTGAATGCGATTATGAAGAGGGTAAGATTTGATGATGACACAGATCAACGCGTTGCTGGCAAGTAAAGGAATATATTTTCTAACGCTTCTGCTGATGTTGCTGGGAATGTATGGGATGATTTCCTGCAAGAATTATATGAAGAAATTGATATGCATGAATATTATGCAGGTAGCTGTCATATTCTTCTACCTTTGCTTTGCTCAGAAAAAGGGTGGAACTATTCCGATTGCGCTGGATACTATAGTTAACGCCAGCAAATATGTCAATCCGATACCTCATGGTCTAATGCTCACTGCAATTGTTGTAAGCCTTGGTACCACAGGTGTAGGGCTTGCGCTTCTCACTCGCATTAAGGAGAAGTACGGGAGCATCGAGGAGGACGATATAATCAGGAGGGAGAACCGTTTTAAATGAATGATCTTCCAATAATTATTATTTTATTGCCGCTTATCAGTGCTCTGCTGTCGATTGCGCTGTCAAGAATCCATATACATCTGGGCAGAAATATTGTCACAGCTGCAATTTTTGTTGCTCTTGGATGTGCTGTGAAATTATTCATCAACATTATTAAGGGCGGACCTGTTCATTACAGCTTTGGCGGTTACAAAGCACCTTACGGCATCGAATTTTATATTGACTCTATAGGAGCGATTATAGTCGTTGTAATACTGCTGCTCGGTTTTATCACGACACTCTATGTGATGAACTTTGAAGTCACAAATGAACGCAAGGTCATCGGCGGTGCTTACTCGCTTATCGGACTGCTGATAGTGGGCATGTGCGGTATGAGCATGACAGGGGATGTGTTCAACCTGTACGTATTCCTCGAGATTACCTCGCTGTCAGCGTACTGTCTAATAGCGCTCGGTGGAAGCCGAGGCATAGTGGCTTCTTTTAGATATCTCCTTGTAGGAACCGTTGCGGCTACGATGTATCTTCTCGGCGTCGGGATATTATACGCTTCGACTGGTACACTCAACATGGCAGATATGAGGAATATCTTGAATTCCCACAACTACGATACTGAGATGACAGTGTCCATGTGCCTGTTTATAGCTGCATTTGGCATCAAGATGCCGATGTTCCCGTTTCATGGTTGGCAGCCTTCTGCCTATTCGCATGCTGAACCGGGTTCGAGACCGCTTATTGCCGGTGTAATGGGTAAGATTCCTGCGCTCGCGCTGTTCAGATATATGTATTTTATATATGGAACTGATTTTAAATTCTTCAATCTGTTCCTGAACATAATCGGCATACTCTCGTGCTGTGGAATCATCTACGGTTCGGTACGAGCAATGGCGCAGGAGGATGTGAGGAAGATCTTTGCATACTCTTCAATAGCGCAGATTGGGTATATCACGCTTGGTTTTGCCATTGACAGTCCGTATGCGCTGGCAGGCGCTTTTTTGCATTTAATCGGTCATGTGTTCATGAAAAGCGGACTTTTCTTCAGTTCGGCAGCCATCAGATACAGGTTCGGCAGCTTTAAGATATCCAGCTTCGGAAGGATTTATAAAAAGATGCCGATCACATCAGGCTTGATTGTGTTGGCATCGCTCTCCATGATAGGAATTCCGCCGGCTGTAGGATTTTTCAGCAAATGGTACATCGCTCTAGGCGCAGCGGAGACTCATCAGTACCGGTACATCGCGATACTGGTGTTGAGCAGCTTGCTCAACGCTATCTACTTCTTCAAGCTGATAGAGAAGATATTTATCAATCAACCAAAGGAGTTGTATGATAAGCGAGATGGCGAGACTGTTGAGCTGCCATGGACTATGCTTTTGGCAATCGGCACATGTTTTGTGATCATATTGGCTCTTGGTATATTCAATGCCGGTGTTTTTGATGTGATAATGATGACGGTGAAGGGGGTATGAATATGAACTTGATAGCTCTAAATCTGCGCCCCTTGCTGGCGATTCTTGTTTCACTTGTTGCATCCGGGCTCATCTATGTGCTGGGTGAACACATCAAGGCGAATACAAGAGAGGCGATAACCTTCACGGCTTCCATTCTTAAGATTCTGTTAGTCTATTCGATGGTGCCTGCGGTTCTTACGGGTCAGACGATTAGGCTCGAGCTGTTTAGGCTGGTGGACGGCATCTCATTTGCCTTAAATGTCGATACAGCCGGCATCGTGTTTGCTTGCAGCGCTTCGACACTTTGGTTGCTCACGTCTGCATACTCCGTCGGCTATATGCGAGGTCACGGTGAGAAAAATCAGACAGGCTACTATGCTGCTTTTGCTATGTGTCTGTCAGCTGCAATGGGCATTTGCTTCGCGGCAAATCTCATTACATTTTTCATATTCTTTGAGGTGCTTACCATCGCAACATATCCGCTCGTAGTCCATTACCGTGACGCAGAGGGCACGAGTTCAGGTAGAAAATATCTGGCTTATACATTGATTAGCGGTCAGATATTCTTTGCCGCTATGGTTATCGTGTATGCAGTCTCAGGAACATTAGAATTCAAGCCCGGCGGGTTCATGGATTCCGGCATGATTCCCGGCGGATGGATGTTGGTCATTTTTGTCATGATGATTGGAGCGGGAATCGTCAAGGCCGGCGTGATGCCGTTTCACAGCTGGTTGCCGGCGGCAATGGTTGCGCCGACACCGGTCAGTGCACTGCTTCATGCCGTAGTAGTGGTTAAAGCCGGAGCGTTTGCAACCTTGAGAGTTATGATGTATGTATTTGGACCGAAACTGGCGAGAGAATGTGGAGGAGCGACCCTGCTAGCCTGGATGGCAGCGGTGACGATACTAATATCGTCACTGATAGCGCTCAAGAAGGACAATCTCAAGGCTAGGTTGGCTTTTTCAACCATAGGGCAGCTGTCATATATTGTGCTGGGAATTGCTATCCTATCTCCGCTGAGCACAGTAGGTGCTCTTTATCATCTGGTTGCCCATGCATTTATGAAGATCACACTATTCATGTGTGCCGGTGCCATATTCGTTACAGCTCACAAGAAAAATATCAGTGAGATGGTGGGTCTTGGTCGGAGAATGCCGATAACGATGACAGCATTTACAATAGCTTCACTCGGAATAGCGGGATTCCCGTTCTTTGTCGGCTTCGTTAGCAAAGCAAATATCATCATGGGTGCGCTTAAGTCGGGGCAGCTGTTGTTCGGTGTGACATTGATTGTGAGCGCGTTGCTCGCTTTAACTTATCTTATGCCTGTAGTGCTGATTGCATTTAAAAGAGACGTTGTAAATCCTGATTTTACGGTATACGGAGAGGCTAACAGGATGATGCTCATTCCGCTGGTTATTACAGCAGGCTTGTCGTTGCTGCTTGGACTGGCGCCTAACTTCGGCCTGCATCTGCTGGACTTGGCAATGCAGACTGGCAACGCAGTATTTTCGGCAACAGGAGGTACGCTATGTTGAACGAGATATTACATTACATAGTTCTTTCTCTTGCAGGTTCTGTAGCATTGGTTGTCATGAGTAAGATCATATTAAACAAGCTGCTACGCCGTGATACGGGGTATTACGAGTCAATAGAGCTTGATGAAGAAGCCGAGATGCTGAAGCGCGCATCTATAGATGCATTGTATCCTGAGAGGAGTGAAGAAGATGTTAAATAGCTTTCATCCCGGACTCCTGATTATAGCGATCGGCTCTTTGATTTTGATCTTGCCGGCAAAGTGCAGGAAGCCTCTGGCACTGATATCAGCTGCTGTCGGCATAGCAGGTTTGTTCATACTCAGTAGTAGCAGTCATCTTGTATACAGGCTTACGCCTGCGCTTAAACTGAATCTTATTCACGTGGATAAGCTGTCGATGATATTCATAATAATATTTGCAATTATCGGAGCTATCAACAATATATATGGGATGGATATTCAGGACAAATGGGAAAAGGGAATGTCGGTAATTTACGGCGGTAGCATTATCGCCGCGACGTTAGCTGGTGACGCGATTTCTCTTATAGTGTTCTGGGAGGTTGCGGCATTTAGTGCGGCATATTTAATCTATGCTAAACACACCAGACGTTCGTCAAGGGCGGCGCTCAGATATTTGCTGATGCACGCATTTGGAGGTAACATGCTCTTGGTAGGCTTCTTGCTGCATGCGGCAAACAGCGGTTCCCTTGCGATTCCTAAATATACCGGTTCAGATGGTTCTGCAGCTTTCTGGTTCATACTGATTGGAGTCTGCGTCAACGCAGTTGTGCCGCCGTTTAACTCGTGGATTTCCGATTCGTATCCGGAATCTACTATTGCGGGAACAGTATTCATGTGCGGATATACCACAAAGCTGGGAATTTACGCCATGATTAGGATATTTGCAGGAACAGAGATGCTTTTATACGCAGGCGTATTTATGGCGCTCTACGGTGTTTTGATGGCATTTTTGGAGAATGATCTGCGCAGGCTGTTCAGCTACCATATAATGTCACAGCTTGGATACATGGTTGCATCGCTTGCTGTTGGTGGAGCATGGGGGGTCGATGGAGCCGCTTCACACGTGTTTAACAATATAATCTACAAGGGCGTTTTGATGATGTGTTCAGGTGCAGTGATAATGGCAACCGGCAAGAGAAAGATTACAGAGCTCGGAGGCCTCAAGAATAAGATGCCTATTACAGCATTTACATTCCTTATAGCTTCGCTTTCGATTGCGGGAATGCCGTTTCTTAACGGATTTGCGTCCAAGACTGTTGTAATGCACGCGGTACAGGCAAGCGGGCACGATGTTGCGGCACTGTTGCTAACCGTCACGTCTATAGGCACCTGGTTATCCGTGGTTCTTAAGGTCAACTGGTTTGTTTTCCTTGGTGAAGCCAGGACTGAATTTGAAGTCAAAGAGATTCCGCTATCCATGAAGCTCGGCATGCTTCTCGGTGCAGCAGGGTGCATTATAATCGGTATAGTTCCTTCGATTTTGTATAGGCTTTTGCCATTTGCAGTATCTGTACATCCTTTTACAGTCGAGCATGTGCTTGAGTCCCTGATTCTATTCGCCGGAGCAACAATCGTATTCTGGCTTGTGAGAGTTAAAATGCTGCCGCATGATCAGCTCTCGTTGGACTTCGACTGGCTTCTGAGAAAGCCCTTAGCCGGGGTAATAACAGCAACATCAACCGGACTTAACAAATTTACAGGGTGGGCAGACGTCAAATCGCTTGGAATAGTTCGTTTCTGTGGCGAGAGACTTGGCAACCCTTACAAATGGACAGAAAGCTCCCGCAGGTCATTCGTTCGGAACATATCGTTTGAAAATGAAGATCGTGATATAGGCATCGTCATTGAGATATCGGTTTCGATGCTGGCATTAATAACTATAATAGCTATGTTATTTATCAATAAATAGCAAATGTATTGACAATGAAGCTCTATTACATATAATTGAAGTTAGAGTATGACAGGTCATACGAAGGGGTACACCACCTTGGGTGTAGAGCTTCGTGTGACCTTTTTTTGTTGTATTAGCTGTGCCAGACAATCGGAGTTATGAGCGGCTTGTTCATATGATATGATGCGGTTTGCAGTCTTTCGAAGGGAGGTGAGGAGCTTGATTAGGGTTAATGGAAGAGAGCACGAATATATAAAGGATATGACTATCGAGGAGCTTATTGTCGCCCTCGAGTATAATCCGGTTCGCATTGCAGTTGAATATATGGGCCGGATACTACCCCGGAGTGAATATGGACGGGTGGTTATAGCTGATGGCGATTGTATTGAAATTGTCTGCTTTATGGGAGGAGGTTAATTGTCAGTGAGATGTAATATTCCGAGTGAGTCGGAACTCAATCGGGCAAAAGACATGAGATTTACAAGAGAGCTTCACGATAAGCTGCGGAGAGCGTCAGTAGCGATTGCGGGAGCGGGCGGTCTCGGCTCCAATGTGGCTGTAATGCTTGCTAGAGCGGGCATTGGACATCTGCATATCGTCGATTATGATATCGTAGATATAACCAACCTTAACAGACAGGCGTATACGATTAGACATATCGGTATGCACAAGGTGGATGCAATCAGCAATATTTTGCTGGAAATCAATCCGTACATGAAGGTGACGACGGAAAATATCATGGTGGATGAGTCTAACTGCGTGAGAATATTTGGAGGCTTTGACCTGGTGTGCGAAGCCTTTGACCGGGCATCGGCAAAATCCATGCTCGTCAGCACGTTGTTATCCGAAACCGGTGAGCAGGTAGTTGTCTCAGGCTCCGGGATGGCAGGATATGGGGATGCTAATGCGATTAAGAGCAGATGCGTGACGAAGAGATTGTATATCTGTGGAGATGAGACAACCGATGTGTCTGAGGGCATTGGGCTGATGGCGCCACGAGTTTCTATCTGTTCAGGTCATCAAGCTAATCTGATAGTCAGGTTGATACTTGGCGAAGCTTGACGGTTTTGAGCTGCTGATGACAGATACAATGTTGCACTGCGGGTAAAACTGCAATACAGCTGACTGTACAAGGCTACATCAAAGTGTATGAAGCTGTATCGCAATTACGAGGAATAAGGACCGGGAAGAACTGGGAGCCGGAATACGTAAAAATGAAAGGAAATATATAGAAGGAGCACAATATGAACGATAAGCTTGCAATAGCAGGAAGAGAATTTGAATCACGCTTTATCCTAGGATCGGGCAAGTACGACCTTGAGCTGATACGAGCAGCCGTTGAAAATGCCAAGGCAGAGATCATTACACTCTCGGTCAGACGAGCAAATACCGGTGGACAGAATATACTTGATTACATTCCCGGTAATGTGACCCTGCTGCCAAACACTTCCGGTGCCAGGAATGCCGATGAGGCTGTGAGAATTGCACGTC
This sequence comes from Mogibacterium timidum ATCC 33093, assembly GCF_000525775.1. Taxonomy (GTDB): domain Bacteria; phylum Bacillota; class Clostridia; order Peptostreptococcales; family Anaerovoracaceae; genus Mogibacterium; species Mogibacterium timidum. Next base: position 36,045 of record NZ_JALU01000018.1, read on the forward strand.
TAGCCAGAGAGCTGGGATGCGGCGATTTCATTAAGGTTGAGGTCATTCGCGATTCAAAGTATCTATTTCCGGATAATCAGGAGACGATTCGCGCGACTGAGATACTTGCTAAGGAGGGCTTTGTGGTTATGCCATACATGTACCCTGATCTCAATGCGGCACGCGACCTTGTAAATGCAGGGGCTGCTACCATTATGCCTCTTGCGGCTCCAATCGGATCTAACAGAGGACTCGTCACCAAGGAGATAATCAGGATTCTGGTTGACGAGATAGATATCCCGATAATCGTGGATGCCGGTATCGGTTCTCCCTCACAGGCCTGCGAGGCGATGGAGATGGGGGCAGATGCGATTATGGCTAATACGGCCATTGCAACTGCACGAGATGTAGCTGCGATGGCAGGAGCTTTTGGCAAGGCGGTTGAGGCCGGAAGAACTGCGTATCTCGCCGGGCTTGGCAGAATAGTCAAGGATGGTGGCGTCGCGTCGTCGCCGCTCACCGGTTTTCTGGAGGGATAGCGAATGAACGGAAAAGCACGTATAGACCACATGAAATATTTGGAAGGAATGGAGATTATTTCCCATGAAATATATGATGCGGTTCTAAAAGAGATGAATGGATACAGACCTGAGCATTACGGCGATAGCGACGTGATGCGTGCACTTGAGCATGAGTCTTGCAGTGTGGATGATTTTAAAGTGTTGCTGTCACCTGCGGCGGGGAAATATCTGGAGCAGCTTGCGAAGCGAGCTAAGCTCGAGAAGGATAAGCATTTCGGTAATTCGGTCAACATGTTTACGCCACTCTATATATCCAATTATTGTGAAAATTACTGCATCTACTGTGGCTTCAATTGTCATAACAGGATTCACAGGGCGAAGTTGAACGGCGCAGAGATAGAGCGAGAGATGGAGGCAATCGCTGCTACAGGACTTGAAGAGATTTTGATACTGACCGGGGAGAGTCGCAGCATGTCAGATGTTAATTACATAGGTGAAGCTTGCAAAATCGGACGTAAATACTTCAAAAATGTCGGTGTTGAAATATATCCGATTAACTCCGATGAATATGCGTTTCTTCACTCGTGCGGTGCCGACTATGTGACGGTCTTTCAAGAGACGTATGACTCCGATGAATATGAGAAGCTGCATCTGTCCGGTCACAAGCGCATATTCCCTTATCGTTTCAATGCTCAGGAGCGTGCGCTCATTGGAGGCATGCGCGGCGTCGGGTTTGCAGCCCTTTTGGGCTTAGGTGATTTCAGACGCGATGCACTTGCAACCGGCCTTCATGCCTATATGCTGCAGCGCAAGTATCCATGGGCAGAAATCTCATTTTCTTGTCCCAGACTGCGTCCGATTATCAGCAACAGCGATGATGACATGAGTTTTTCCCTTTCTTCCGATAGTGAAACGGTGGGAGAAAGACAACTGCTTCAGGTTATGTGTGCCTATAGGATATTCATGCCGTTCGCAGCTATGACGCTATCGACCAGAGAGCGAGCAGGTTTTCGGGATCATGCAGTCGCAATTGCAGCAACGAGGATATCTGCAGGGGTTGATACAGGTATCGGAAGTCACAGCGACGATACTGCGACAGGTGACAACCAGTTTGAAATTGCAGATGGAAGGACTGTTGACGAGATATATTCAGCCCTATGTAGTCACGGAATGCAGCCGGTGATGAACGATTATGTGTACGTGTAAAAAAATTTTCGTAACGAACCGCCGCTTATCCGACTTGTCGCTTGACGAGCAGGTAGAGAGGGTGTTCGAGAAATCAAGGCCAAATACATTGATACTGAGGGAGAAGGATTTGCCTGAAAGCGAATACCGAGATTTATCTTTACAGATAAAAGAAATCTGTGATAGTTTTGATGTCGAATTTATAGTTAATAAGTTTTGGCAAGTAGCATTTGATATGAGTGTTCCGGTACAGTTGTCATTTCAGGATTACATGAACCTAAAAAGGCCGGAATATGGACATAAAACCGAAAGTTTGAGGGATGAAGAGCTGTGCGTCTGTTCAAATATAAAATTCCCCTACACATGGGTATCAATTCATTCTGTAGAGGAAGCACTTGCTGCATCCTCTGCGGGGGCGGATTGCCTAATTGCCGGTCATATATTTACAACAGCCTGCAAGCCCGGGATTGCACCTCGCGGAATACAATTCCTGACTGATGTCATCTCTGAAGTCGAGGTTCCCGTATATGCAATCGGGGGAATCAAGTCCGGCAACCTGCAGCTGGTAATTGCTGCAGGTGCTGATGGAGCATGTCAGATGTCATATTACATGAAAATGTAGTACGATTATTGTGCTTCTTCCATGTTCGGCGGTGTTTTATACTACTAATAATGAGAGGTCAGCAGTAATTGAAAAAATTGTAAAAACTCATTAGCAGTTTGTGATTAGCAGGTTGAATCAATCAGAAAAGAGGATACTGATGTCTATTAGCAGTGTAAGAGAGTATTTCAGAAAATTAGGTATCGAGGATAAGGTGATGGAATTCGACGTATCGAGTGCTACAGTAGAACTCGCAGCGGCTGCACTCGGGTGCGAGGGACAGAGAATTGGCAAAACTATGGCTTTTATAGTCGATGACAGACCAATTCTCATAGTCGTTGCGGGCGATGCGAGAATTGCCAACCCGAAGTTTAAGGGCCGCTTCCATACCAAAGCCAGGATGATAGCTCCGGACCGGTTAGATGAGTTGGTAGGTCATGAGATGGGCGGTGTGTGTCCGTTTGCTATCAGGGAAGGCGTAGAAGTGTATCTCGATGAGTCACTGAAGAGATTTCAGACTGTATTTCCGGCAGCGGGGAGTGCCAACAGCGCAATAGAACTAAGCCTTCCGGAGCTCGAGAGATATGCGCATGCTGAAGGCTGGGTTGATGTGTGCAAGGGTTGGGAATAGCAGTTTCCGGCTACAGGCTCATCTGCTCGAGCTCGGCAATAATTCTGCTGTATGGGAGACCGACAACATTTTCGTAATCACCACGGATTGCTGATATGTATTTGCGAAATCCGCCTTGAATAGCGTAAGAGCCGGCCTTGTCGAAGGGTTCTCCGGTATTTACATACTCTTTGATATCAGAATCGCTGTAGTCCTTACAAATTATCTCCGTAACCTCTGCAAAGTTTTTTCTTCCATCTAGCAAAGGTGTGCCGCCGTCAATCTCCACCAGCGTTACTCCGCTCGCCACAAAGTGTATGGAATTCCTGAGTGATGAAAGCATGCGAAATGCATCGTCTCTATCTCTTGGCTTGCCCATGATTTCGTCATTGTAGACGACGGTGTCCGAAGCAATCAGCAGAGCTCTACCGCGTATGTTTTCAAGTGCTGGTAAGGAGGTCGCTGCAAGTGCCTTTCGCTCTGAAAGCAGTCGCACGGCATCAATATAATCGGTTTCTGCAGGAAGGGTTTCATCTACATCGCATGGAATGAGTATCGGCTCAATCCCATGACCTCGCAGTATATCGAGACGGCGTGGTGATTTGGATGCGAGTATAATGCTATCGTATTTTGTTAGTGCGGGATGCCCCGAATTCGTCTGCATTCTTAATCCTTTCGAATAGATTCTTAACAGGCGGCATATTGATGACAACTATTGTAATTGCTGCCTCAACTGCAATATAGGTGATATTGTACCATACAGACCAGGTAACCGCATTAAACCCCTTTGGTGCGTATGAGCCAAAGAAGATGATTCCGGATGCAACCGCGCACAGGTATCTTGCAAATACTCCTACGACATAGACCTTCGTTAATCCGTTTTTTCCGTTCCTAAACGCTCCACCGATGCCTAACGCTCCGAAAGCGATTGGGTAATCGAGTAGAAGCTGTGCAGGATGGATGACATAAGGGCCAAATATCAGGTTGACGAGGCCCAATGCAACTCCCGCCATTATACCTCGTTTAGTTCCATACAGATATGTCACCACAGCGATCGGAAGTAGCGACAAAAGTGTGATGGATCCGCCCTGAGGCATGGTAAAAATTTTAACATTTGATAGAACCATTGCAATAGCAATGAGAAGGGCAGAGACGGTCATTGCCTTGATATCGACCTTTCTGTTAGCGCCCTTACTCTTACCTCCAAGCGTGATGAGCACAAGCATGAGTACGATGACGAGTATGATTACGACTTGACCTACTCTTGATTCAACAAAACCTTGTAAGTTCATTAAAAAACCTCCTATATTTCAGGAGGGGGTGCAGTTGATATTAGCTAGCTTCCCGTGGCAGCATTATCTGCCTGGTAGAAGGGTCTCGCTTCGCGATTACGCATAACTGCAAATACAATCTTGCGGATAACGTAAACCAAAGCAACTCTCAGCTATCGCTCCCCCAGCATTATTTTATTAGCTAATTGTACATTGTAGTAAACAACAATTCAAGTGAATAAACCTTATCTGTATAGGTTGTATCTTATCTGTATAAGTTGTAAATCAAATTTACCTGATGGCGTGTTTCTCGATTGACACTATGCGTTGCAAACTGATCTGCATCAGGCTGTTGAATTTTAGGGTTAAAAATAACTTGAAAAATAATAAGTAAATCGATTATTAATATAGAATTTATCAATGTGTCTCCTGTATAATCTTACGTGTTATAAAAAGCGGCGGCACAGCTAACTCGCATGTGGCATCGCTCGGAGGAAATGTTTATTATAAGTTTGTATTGAGGTGTTTTCAAATGAAAGAGAAAGAGAATCTTCTCGAAGAAAGAGATGCGAGCGGAGTAGCACTATTACCGCTCCTGCTGTTTATCGTAATTTATCTCGGAGCAGGCATGATCTTGCAGTCGAAAGGTGTTGAAATGGCATTCTACCGGTTTCCTACGGTAGTTGCCATGACGATTGCAGTTATTGTTGCATTCCTAATGTATCACAAGACCGGAATCAATGAAAACTTCACACTTTTTGCCAGGGGAGCAGGTGATGAGAATATCATGACAATGCTCATGATTTACCTTCTGGCAGGAGCGTTCTCATCAGTAGCCGGAGCTATGGGCGGAGTTGCTTCCACTGCAAATCTGGGACTTACAATTATTTCACCCAGATTTATCGTCCCCGGGATCTTCGTAATTGCTGCGTTCCTATCTACGGCAACAGGTACATCGATGGGAACCATAGGGGCAATAGTTCCTATCGCTTATCAGATGGCTAAGACTGCGGATCTCAATATGGCGTTCGTTATATCCGCGGTAATGACAGGTGCAATGTTTGGGGATAACCTATCCATGATCTCTGATACAACAATTGCCGCTACCAGGACACAGGGCGTTGATCTGAAGGACAAATTCAGAACCAACGCTTGGATTTCTCTTCCATCGGCGGTAATTACCATAGTGCTGATGATTATATTCAGCAAGGGCGGCACGTCTGTAGGTCAGCTTGATTATAGCGTTATCAAGGTTATACCGTATGTTCTGGTACTTGGACTTGCACTTGCAGGGCTCAATGTATTTACGGTACTGCTCATCGGAATACTTAGTGCTTCTGTTGTAGGAATAGGAACCGGCACAATCGGTCTGATGGACATTGCAGGTAAAATCTGGACAGGCTATCAGGGCATGATGGAAGTATTCCTGCTATCGATGCTTGTCGGTGGACTCGCAGAGATGACTAAACACTACGGAGGCCTCAAATGGCTGATTACCAAGACGAGCAAGCTGTTCAAGGGTCCTAAGTCGGCTTCCGTTGGTATTGCTGCACTTACAGCAATTACAGATGCTGCTGTAGCTAACAATACTGTAGCTATCATCGTGAACGGTGAAATCGCCAGAGAGATTTCTGAGAAGTACAGAATCGATCCTAGAAGAACGGCTTCGTTCCTTGATATCTTCTCATGTATCATGCAAGGCTTTATTCCTTACGGGGCTCAGTTTCTGATGACCGCCAGCTTAACCAAGAATTCGGTTAATCCAACTGACATGATTCCATACAACTGGTATCTGATTATTATCGCAGCTGTGTCGATCTTGTCCGTAGTTATTCCTTCATATAATAAGAGAGTGTGCAAGGGAGAATGGGATTGGGAGCATATGATGCCTGACTACGCGGTAGCTAAGCTTGAGAAATAGCGATTGCCTAGTAGTAGCCAGTATGGCGCCTTGATTTTTAGAAGGGCTATTGCAGCCCATTTGGTGCACCGCTGTGATTACATCGATAGATGCGGTATAAAAGTGTAGAAAAATGTAAGGGTAAACGATATAAATCAGAGAGCTGCAGAACTTCTGCATGTTTGACGATCCTAGAAAGTAGTATGGGTATTGACAAGTGGACGGCGGTAGTTTACAATTATCGGGTCGAAGAAGAAGTTATCCGCTTCTCACCTTGTATGCGTTGGTGTACGGGTTACCTGTGACTTGATTTAATCAGTTGGTTCGCGGATACTTCTGTATCCGCTTTTTTATTATATGGAGGTAGACCAATTAGCAAGGATAAACAACAGATCAACGGAGATATTCGTGCAAAGGAAGTCCGTTTGATAGATGAGAATGGAGATATGCGCGGAGTTATGGGCATCAGAGAAGCGCTGGCGATTGCTGAGGAGGCCAACCTGGACCTCGTAAATGTTTCTCCGAATGCTGAGCCGCCCGTTTGCAAAATCCTCGACTACGGGAAATATCGCTACGAGCTCCAGAAGAAGGACAAGATAGCTAAGAAAAACCAGAAGACCATGCAGGTCAAGGAGGTTAGACTCAGCACCTTTATTGAGGCTCACGATGTAAATGTAAAGGCGAATACAGCAATCAAGTTCTTGAAGGATGGAGATAAGGTTAAGGTTAGCCTTAGATTCAGAGGTAGAGAGCGTGATTATACAGCTAAAGGCTTTGATGTTATGAACAGCTTTGCGGATCAGGTATCTGAATACGGTGTCATCGACAAGAAGCCGAAGTTTGAGGGACGAAGCCTTACTATGTTCCTATCACCGAAGAACGGCAAGTAATGAATTAACAACTTAGGAGGAAATCATTATGGCAAAGAACAAGATGAAGTCTCATAGAGGCGCAAGCAAGAGAATGAAGCTTACCGGTTCCGGTAAGCTTAAGAGAAACAAGGCATATAAAAGCCATATTCTGACAAAGAAGACTGCAAAGAGAAAGAGAGGTCTTCGTAAGTCCACAGTGCTTACCGGTGCAGATACAAAGCGTATGCTTAGATCAATGGCAAAGTAGTTTAGGGAGGTTTTGAGATATGGCAAGAGTAAAGAAGGGTGTAAACGCTCATAAGAGACATAAGAAGGTATTGAAGCAGGCAAAGGGCTTCTACGGACAGAGAAGCAGGAATTTCAGAGCTGCTAACCCGGCGGTGATGAGAGCACTCAGATCTGCTTTCGTTGGAAGAAAGAACAAGAAGAGAGAGTACAGAAGACTGTGGATTGCCAGAATCAACGCAGCAGCAAGAGCTAACGGTATCAACTACAGTAACCTTATGAACGGCCTAAAGAAGTCCGGAATTGAGCTCAACAGGAAGATGTTATCCGAGATGGCAATCTACGATGCAGCCGGCTTTGCTGAACTGTGCGAGATCGCTAAGAAGGCTAATTAACATATGGAATATTTTTTAAGCCACATAGGCGTCATATTCGTGGCTGCGATAATCGTCGCAGTGTTCGCAGTCATATGGTGGGGTCTGACAGCCAGAAATGAATATCTTAAGCGTAAGCGTGCGATGGCTCGCAAGGAAGCTGCACTTGCAAAGCATAATGAACAAAACAAAAACGATTAGCTTTAAGCAGAACTCCTGATCCAATGTCGTTGAGTCATTAAGTTAAAAAGACTTATCAACACTCTCTCTAATAAAATGGAGAGGGTGTGTTTTTTTAGTTTTAAATTTGTGCAAATTTGTAGACATTATTATAAATTTATGATATCATGTGTGAAATCAACTTGGTAGTGTGAATCTTTAGAAGGGAAATTGACAATCATGATGATTAGGAACACAATCTGTCAGACAGACAGACAGACAGACAGACAGACAGACAGACAGACAGACAGACAGACATAGATGTTTTTTTGTGTTTAAAATTCAAGGTGATTGTTTGAGGACAGTGTTGATGTATCTACATCAAGGCTGCCCTTTTTGTATGCATAAACTCGAGCTTTAAATTTAGCGTTTGTGATTCCGAGAGGACTAATATCCGACATAAATAATTAATATGTTAAAAATGGAATTTATGCAGCATACTCGCATAATATTCGTTTTTATAGTTGATTTATCTGTTTAAGCAGTCCATATGTATATTGTACTGCCTGCAATATATGCGATGAGCTGTTTAAACGGAATATACGTTATCATTATGTAAATCCAATGAAAAAGGAGAAGAAGATGAATACGAAAGTGAAAAGCAGATCACGTTTACTGCTTGCATTCCTCATGATTGTGACCATGCTGTTCACCGGTGGAGCATGGATGTCTTTCGCGGACAATGGAGGTCGCATGACTGTGCAGGGTGTTGAAGCCGGTGCGACAGTTAAGGCGTACAAAATTGTTAAGCAAAATAACAAGGGGCAGTGGGAGCCGGTTCTAAACGGATCTATTAACGATGTCACGAAACCGACAGGTAAGGAAATCGGCAAATTGGCTACTAGGCTTAGTGAGCTTGGTACTCCCGTAGATATGACTGTTTCCGGAAAGGATTACACAGGTACCGGTACACCCGGAATGTACCTCGTCGTTGTAAGCAAGACCAAGAGCACGTACGTTTATAACCCTATGGTTGTTTCAGTTAACTTTGATGGAAGCGGTAAGCATGACGGCGGTACTGTGGATGCAAATTCTAAGTTTCAGTTTGGTCCAAATGCCTATGCTAAGCGCTCTAAACCTTCATTGGACAAGGAAATTACAGGTAAGGAGAACAATCCGCAGGTTGAAAATGATAGCACCAAGCACGGTGATACGCTGAAACCCGGTGATGTGACAAGCTTCAAGATTACTACGGATGTACCATCGTATTCACAGGTGTATGACAATGCTAAACTGAAGTTTGAGATCAAAGATACCGTAAGCGAGGGGCTTGATGCTCCAACAGATATTAAGGTTGCAGACGAGAACAAAACGCTGGTCGAGAATACGGATTATGAGCTTGTTAAGAGCGGCAAGTCATTTACGGTTAAACTGAAGAAAGAGTATCTTCTGAGCGGTGATTCGGCTAAGAAGGTTACAGTGACCTACAAAGCAAAGCTTAACAGCAATGCTACAAGCGGCTTTGATGCCAACACAAATAAAGCGGAGATCAAATACTCCAACAGTCCAAGCACAGAAGACGATAAGGATAAAACTACTTATCACTACACATTTGATATAGACGGTGATGTAGCAGGCAGCAAGAATATCAAGGGCGAAGAAATCGTCAAGGTCGGCGTTGATAAGACTACAGGCGAGCTTCTCACAAAGAAGAATATTACAGAGTCATCAACAGTTACAGGAAAGCTGGCGGGTGCAAAGTTTACTCTCTATAAGGCTGATGCTTCCGGCCATAAGACTAATACTGTTGCAGGAACCGCTACAACGGATGCGAACGGTCTTATGAAATTCAGCAAGCTGGATGCCGGTAAGTATGTACTCGTCGAGACTGAGGCACCTGCCGGATATGTCCTTAACGACAAGGAAATTCCTGTTGAGATTACTGCCAGGCTAAATGCCGTAACAGGCATCCTGGAGTCATACAGTGTCAAGATTAACAACGAGTTTACCTCGACCTACAAGGCTAGCTATGATGGCGGTACCACATTGAAGACAGTTGACAAGAGCGGTGATATGACACTCTTCAATAACTATAAGCCGGGGCTGCTTCCGACAACAGGAGGTATGGGAACATATCTCTTCATGATAGTGGGAGGCTCTCTGATTGCAATTGCTGTATCACTACATCTCAAGAGTCGCAGGAAACAAGAGCAGTAGGATAAGAAAAACTGTTTTAAAGAACGAATGCTGCGGGTGCGGCAGACGGGATAAAACAACAAAATAAACTGAGAGGAAAGAGGAGTCCTGATTGATGCAAATAGTTCATAAATTGAAACAAAATGCTGTAGTTTTTGGACTTTTATTCGCAGGACTTCTCGTCCTCTTTTATCCTGCATACAGTAATCTGTTTAACCAAATGCAGGCTCATAGGATGATAACTGATTACCACAAAGCTGTTGATGGTAAGAGTGATGATACGAAAAAACAGGAAATAGCAAAAGCACATAGATATAATACAAAGCTAATCAATGAAAAGGTTCCCGAATCCTTTGCCAAAAGGATGGGAATCAAACATGATTCGGAATATGAAGGGCTTCTAAACCCTTCAGGCAACGGTATGATGGGCATAGTGAGTATCCCGTCTATCGACGTCGAATTACCGATTTATCATTATACGACAAATGAAATACTTGAGAAGGGTGCCGGGCATTTGTTTGGCAGCAGTCTCCCTGTCGGGGGGAAAAGTACGCATTCGGTAATTACCGCGCATCGCGGTTTACCAAGTGCAAAGATGTTTACAGACCTTGATGAGCTGAGGAACGGAGATAAGTTCTTTATCGAGGTCTTGGGACAAAAGATTGCTTACAAGGTGGATCGAATCAAAACGGTCAAACCTGAAGATACACAAGATATGAAAATTATCGAAGGAGAGGATCTTGTGACGCTTGTCACCTGTACTCCTTACGGACAGAATACACATAGGCTGTTGGTGCGAGGTCATAGGGTCGCATATAATGCCGGCGATGAGGTTAAGGAACCGACACACCGCAGGATTCCGTGGGCACATATCCTTTGTATTATGCTCGGCGTATTTCTTGCAGTAGATTGCTACATGCTCGCCGTACGTTTGCGCAGAAACAAAGGGAGATGAGCTGATGAAAAAACAGAGAAAAGCATTCTGGATGAAGGTTCTGATTGCTGTCCTTTTTATCAGCGGAGTGACATTATTATCCTATTCTTCGATTTGTAATATTTACAATAATATAATTAACGCCGGAGCACAGGCTCAGTATACAAAGACTGTTAAGCAAAACTCTGGAGACAAAAATAATGAGCTATGGAATCATGCCCGTTCTTACAACGGTGAACACACTCATAACGTAATTGTAGATGCCTTTGACGGTAAACATAATCAGGCGAATACGGCTAATTATGCCTATGATGATGTGCTTAATCCGGACGGTAGCGGCATGATGGGATATATTGAGATTCCTAAGATAGACATTCGACTGTCGGTATATCACGGAGTTTCGGAAAAAACACTGGAGCAAGGGGTAGGACATTTGACCGGAACAAGTCTGCCTGTCGGTGGCAAGGGATCGCATTGTGTCCTTGCTGCACATCGCGGCTTGCCGAGTGCAAGACTCTTCACCGATCTTGATCAGATGAAGAAAGGTGAACGTTTCTATCTTTATGTGCTGGATAGGACTCTTGCCTACAAGATTGATCGGATTGATGTTGTGCTGCCGGAGCGTATGAATGATAAGCTCTCCATTGTCCAAGGAGAAGATCTTGTGACACTGGTGACATGTACGCCTTATGGGATCAATACACACAGGCTGTTGATCAGGGGGCATCGCGTTCCGTTAGATCGGCATAAGGCAGTAAATCCTTTTATAAAATATATAAAATACGGAAGTTTGTTGGTACTCATAATCGCAAGTTGGGTGGTGTTATATGTTCGCAGAAGAAATAAAAAACAAAATAGTTCGAAGCGCGGTCTTAATCGCACTGCTGACAATGTTCATGATAGGGAACGCAGCCGTAACCGGGATGGCGCTGGAGAATAATATAGTTCCCGCACTTATAGCCGGCAAAACAGGAACGTTGACAGTATGCTATCGGGGCAATGAAAACGGAAAGGCTGTGCCGTTGAAAGATGTGGATTTCGAGATATGTCAGGTTTCCGATTTAACTGTAAGATATGGCTCTGCTAAGTATGCACTGCTGCCTGAGTTTTCATCCACAGGGATTACTTTTGAAGGAATGACTGCATCTGATTCCAACGCTGCCGCAAAGAAGCTGCGTGCGTTTATAAAGCAAAATGGAATTAATATGACTGCAGGCAAAACTGATGCGAATGGATGTGCAGTTTTTTCCGATTTGAAGCCGGGGATGTATCTCGTTGTCCAGTCCGGTACACATAGACAGGGAGATCGTGACTATATATCTGAACCTTTCCTGGTTTCCGTGCCTCTTGCCGTTGACGGAGGGAACGGTACCAATGTGTGGAAGTATAATGTAACTGCATATCCTAAACATTCATCGAGCATGCCTATTGAGAAGCCGTTGATTCCGCCGTCTCCAAAGACGGGCGACTTGTTTCTGCTTGGTTTCTGGGGTTGTGTATTGATTGTTTGTGCGGTCGGATTAAAGACTGTTTTCATGGGTAAAGAAAGAAATGCACAGCGTTAGCGCACAACGCATATGAGGTTCGTGATGAGAAGAATGATAGAAAAATTTAAATCCAACAAACAGACGGCTTACCGCAATATAGCAGCGAGAGTTTCCTTATGCTGCCTGCTCATAGCTCTTGCGGTTCCGCTATCCGGAGTTGTGGCAGATACAGAAGGAACGGCTGCTTTAAATGATTTTACTTCGGAAAATCGTTTGAATATGATTAAACCGCAGGATGCCGGCAGGCTCAGAGCCGGACGACATAAGGTTTGGCTTGACGGAACACTGGGGCTGGGTGTTTCTAAATCTCTTGTTCAGGGCGCCAATGATGAAATTCGTGAGACAGATGATGAGGGTAAAATAACATTGCCTTCGGACAGTGGGTTTAATGCTAAATATAAGCTTAAGGGATGGTACAACATAAAGACAGGGGATTACTATTCTCCGGGGCAGAGGGTTACATTCCAAGAAAATACCGTGCTTTACGCGGATTGGGTGCAAGCCGATTATAATCTTAAACCTAAGGGTGAGCCTCTTGTAGCTAATCAGCCTGATACGAGCAGCTTTGTCAGAACCGATATGTTTGACTATAATGAAATATTTAATGCGAAACACGGTGCAAAGGCACTTACAGGCATTAATTATCATACAGAGATTTGGGAAGATTATAAAAAGTGGACAGGCTCGGACGGCAAAGAATATGAGAGCTTCCTGTTTACCAACTGGTATAACTATAATAAGACTCATCCCGATCTCAATACTTTGGGCTTCCCTAAAAATTTGACAAACAATAGGAACAGATATACAAGCGATCTTGGCGGCTACACCATCACAAAGGACATCGTTGACAGTCATAATCATCAGATTATTAAGGATTTGTTTACAAAAAATTCTGTGCCGGGAAGAGAATATCTAGGGCGCGGTGATAAGCTTTTCCAATATGATGAAGATGGTTCCCTGACAGGAAGCAAATTCGGAAAGGGTTATTACTTTTACGATAGCGATAAAAACGGTGCGGACTATAACAAGGCTGAACAGCGCTTTTATGTATATAAAGACAAGCAATTTATCCAGAATCAGGACAGCGGACAGGATAAAACTCCGGGATTTATGCCTTTTGAGCATGGGACTGTGCATGAGCTTACAGGTCAGACTAATTACTGGTTCGGAATGAAGACGGATGTAGATTTCTTCCTGCCGGATGATGTGGGAAGCCACAGCGGCAAGGGTAACCAATCCGCGGCGGGTAAGGACATGCGATTTTACTTTAGCGGCGATGACGATGTTTGGATATTTGTCGATGGCGTAAAAGTGCTCGATCTCGGCGGTATTCACAGGAGAATGTCAGGCGATATCAACTTCTCGACCGGGGAGATACGCTATGAGAATCCGGAAACCCACGCACTTATGAGTACCGATACAACGACGCTTAAGAAGATTAAGAGCGGTAATCATAAGTTGACAATCTACTATTTGGAGCGCGGTTCATCGAAGTCCAACTGCTCGATATATTTCAACCTGGCACCGCGTTACAGTCTCGAAATCGATAAGTTCGATGCTGTAAATCACAGCCAGAAGCTGAAGGATGCCGAGTTCTCTATTTATGCGGATAAGGACTGCACTATTCCGGCGCAGCTATGGCGTAATGAGGAGGATTGCAAGGCTAATGAACCTTCACAGAATGTATTCAAGACGGGCATTGACGGTAAGATAAGCTGCTATGGGCTTTCCGCAAACCGAACATACTATATCAAAGAGACAAAGGCTCCGTCTTCATATCCTTCCGTTGCCGATAAGGTTATACGCTTAAAGTTGGATTCTACGGGTAATGCCACATTGCTTGACCATGATGATATGGTGTCTTTGGTATCAGATGGCGGAAATCAGAAGCTGCAGCTGCATGTCATGAACAAGAAGCCGGAGAAGACCTCTGTGGAGGTTCTCAAGAAGTGGTACAACGATGACGGAAGCGAGATTAACGGAGCGGTTCCAAAGTCAGTTAAGGTTGCGCTGTATCGCAGTAAAACACCAAATACAGGTGGCGGCAGCGGCGCGCGCGTTCCGGTCAATTTTACCACGCAGTATTTCGGAAGCGGTAATGGAAGCAATACTGATACTTCGCCTTTGACGCCCGGAGATTATAAATTCAGCACCACAGCGACATCCGGCGGCGGCATTGAATTTACGCTGGAAACAAAAGGTCATAACGGGAAGAAGGATGTCGGAATTTATTCCGTAACGGCTAACGGACGAACAATACGACCGAGCAAAGTTCAGGACTGGTCTGAACAAAATTGTTATATAGGCGGAAGATGGGGCGTTTATCCATACAGTAAAGCCACCTACAAGATAGATCCTATTGTAGACGGAACTGATATTAAGATTACACTGATTGGATATTTGAACTACGATCATACCGGGATTCCGGCGGTGTCACAATCTCTCTCTATGTCTGTAAAGGAGACCGGCAATCCGCAGAATCCGACTGAGACTCTACCGTCGGATGCCGTAAAGGTGACAGATTCGGGTGTTGATAATCCTGTTGTTCTTAACAAGGAAAATAATTGGTACAAAAAGTGGGATAACCTACCGGCAAAGGATAACCAAGGGCATCAGTATTACTATTATGTCAAGGAAGAGCCGGTGGACGGCTATTCGACATCATATACAGGAAACGGAGTGCTCAACGGAATCATCAATATCAATAACGTAAGGATTCGTGACATAGGCATACGGAAGAAGTGGCTTAATGTAAACGGCACGGAGATGGCGCCGAATGAACGACCCGATATCCCGATCAATGCGGTGTTGATACAAATTGATGAGACGGATAATACTACAAGAGCGATTCCCGTATTATTGAACAAAAGCAACAACTGGAGCAAATCCTGGCGGCGCGATAACGAAGAGCTTGCAGAAAAGAAAGGACACAAGTATAGGTATAAGGTTCGCGAGATTTCACAGATTGAAGGCTATGATACGACCTACAACAATAATAACGGGGCTCAAGAGGGTGTAATAGAGATCGTCAATAAACAACAGCTATATAAGCTGCCTTCTGCCGGCGGGATGGGAACGTACCTGTTTAACATCATCGGCACCATGCTGATCACAATTGCGGTTCTGATGTATAGATCATCACGAGCAAGAAGGCTTAAGGCAAAATAACAGCACCGGAAGATAAAATCTGATGCGGATAAGGTATTAACAGTCTGTTGAGGGTGATTTATAATCCGAGCCGGTTATTGTTCCGTTATTGCCGGTCTGATTCTTAAAGAACGATCTCTTTAAATAATGATATAGAGGATACGAGAAGCGGAGCAGTCTGACTTCACGTATCCTTTAAGCTATATAAAGGGCTTGTGTGGACCTTTTCTGTGCATACATGCATATTTCAGGCAAACTCACAGGTACACGCGTCCGGCCTGAATGTAAATACAAGTCTCATTTTGAAATTGTAATACTCGTGTGGTTACTGTGAAACTCGTTGAACGCTCAAATTCGCTGTGGTAAGATGTAGTAGGTTTTAACTTATAACAAAAATACTGACGTTATACTATATATGAGAGGGTTAATATGTCACATGGAAGAATAGCAAGGTCGGCGATGATGGCGACAATTGTGGCTTCTATCTTGGTGCTCACGGCGTGCGGGGGTGCATCTGTACCGGACAAGTATAATTACGATGACTTCACCAAGTATGTCAAGCTCGGCAGATACAAAAATCTTGAATACACAAAGTCAAATCCCAACGTTTCGGACGCTGAAGTGCAGGACGCAATCACAGCGGCGTTGGATAAGGCCAAAAAGAAGACAGAGGTTAAGGAAGGTACTGCTGAAGCAAATAGTATAGTGAATATCGACTATACCGGCAAGATCAACGGAAGAAAGTTTGATGGTGGAACTGCCAAAGGCTATGAGCTCAATCTTGCTGACAGCAATTTCATCAGCGGATTTGCAGAACAGGTTGTGGGACACAAGGTTGGCGAGACTTTCGATATCAATGTTACATTCCCGGCTAATTATTCTAATAATTCGGAGCTTTCAGGCAAGGCGGCCGTGTTCACTATCAAGATTAATTCGATAGTCAAGACAGTTATTCCTGAGTACAACGATGAGTTTGTAACTAAAAACACTAAATTCAAAACCAAGGCCGAATACGAGAAGAACATCAAAAAGCAGCTTCTCAAGGACAAGAAAGCCAAGGCTGCAAGCGCAGAAAAGCAGGAAATATTCTCGCAGATACTCGAAGCGAGCAAGATTAAAAAATATCCCGATAAGGAGCTCAAGGCTGCATACAATAGTATGATTAGCACTTACAAAGAGCTGGCCAAGAAAAACGATACATCCTATGAGAATTATCTTAAGAACAATCTCGGAATGGATAAAGCGACCTTCGAGAAGCAGGCAAATACAGCAGCCAAGAATACAGTTAGACAGGAACTGGTTCTACATGCACTGGCAGAGAAATATAAGATAAAGATCACAGATAGCGAATACAACGATTATCTCGATAAGCTTCTTAAGGATGCAGGCTATACCCGTTCTCAGTATGAGAAGGCCTCCGGCATGAAAATTGAGAAATATGCGGAGCAGAATAATCTGTTTGATACCATGCTCTATGAAAGAGTGATGGATAAGGTCTTAAAGGACAGTATAGCGAAGTAAATTAATAAATATAATTAGGCTAATCTTAATGAGCGACTTTACGGAGCCGCTCATTTATTGATATAATTTTGATTGTAAGATTATAAATTTATGCAGGTATGACGATAGCGGTTTAGCTCATAGATTTGACATGGAGGAACAAGATGAAGTGCCCTTACTGCGGTAACCCTGATACTAAGGTAGTTGATTCCAGGCCTGTGGAAGAAGGCCTGGCTATTAGAAGGCGTCGCGAATGCGACAAGTGCCACAAGCGTTTTACAACATTTGAGAAAATCGAGAATTCATTGCTCGTTGTGATTAAGAGTGACGGTTCAAGGGAAAGTTTCGATCGCAACAAGCTGATCAACGGGGTTCTCAAGGCTTGCGAAAAGACAAAGGTTAAGTACGATGACGTGCAGAGAATCGCTGACAATATCGAGCGCGGGCTCAACAATACTATGGAGAAGGAAATCGACAGCAAGATGATTGGTGCGCTTATCATGGATGAGCTTCGTGATCTCGATCAGGTTGCGTATGTCAGGTTTGCGTCTGTATATCACAGATTCACTGATGTTGACACCTTCGTTAAGGAAATCAACAGCTTGCTTGAGAAGGACCGCAAGGGGCATGACGCAGAGAGATATGTCAAGGAGACTGCAGGGGAAGAGGGAACTTCAGAAAACGCAGCAAAGGACGAGAAGGAAGACTAGATGATCAGAATCGCTATAGATGGTCCCGGCGGAGCAGGCAAGAGCACTATTGCAAAGCTCGTAGGCAATAAGCTTGGATTGGAGTACATAGATACAGGTGCGATGTACCGTGCTATAGGCCTCAAGCTGAATAGAGAGAGAATATCTCCGAATGATATTGAGGCTATTCGTGAGTCTCTCGATAATACGAGCATTGATTTTGTAGACGGGAAGATTATCCTTGATGATGAGGATGTTAGTGATATTATCAGGACGCAAGAGATATCCAAGCTGGCATCGATGTATTCACAGATACCTGATGTGCGAACCAAGCTGGTTGATATTCAGCGTAGAATTGCCGGTGGCAAAGGTGTGATTATGGACGGACGGGATATAGGTACGAACGTGCTGACAGATGCAGAGCTCAAGATTTTCCTCACCGCCGCTCCGATGATTCGTGCTCGCAGGCGATATGATGAGCTGGTGTCAAAGGGAGTTCAGGCGGTTTTCAATGACATATATGATGATATAAAAGACCGCGATTATCAGGATTCGCATAGGAAGCTTAATCCGCTTGTGAAGGCTGAGGATGCCGTCCTGCTCGATACGTCAGAAATGAGTATAGAAGAGGTTGTTGATGCTATATCAGCGGAGGCTGACAGGGTCTCGGCAAAATAGGTTATAAATTTACGATTTGGAGGCGTTATAGGATGAAGGAAAGTGCAGTTGCCTTAGGGAAGGTGAGAGGCTATTGCTATCTGATTTTTTTATTCGATATACTGCTGCTGTTTCATAATGAAATAGCTGTTTTTTTCGGTGCCGCTGACCGCAAGATTCTATATGGCTTTGTTGCCATTATTCTGTTTCAGACAGTGTTAAGCATTCTCTACGTGGTCAAGTACGTTACAACAGTCAACAACAAGGACAAGAAGCGCAAAGAGATAGTGATGTATGCTGCTCGCCTTAGATACTGCTTTATGTTTATGCTGGTCCTGCTTGGGGCTATCGTGCTGAATTTCTCGATGCTCTCCAATATGATGGTCGAGAAGGCGTTGATAATGGTACTGGTGTTGATGCTGTTGATTTCTCTTAAGAATCTGACTATATTGGAAAGAAGACGCTTTTAACTATGATAAAATATCTGTAATTGAGGATTTTTATGCCCTGTCTGTGCTTGTTGCAGGCGGGGTGTTTTGATATAATTTCAGTGTGTTGCTCTCGAGAGAGGGTTGTTAAAATGAATATTGTAAATAGCAATTTGTACAAGCTTCCACAGGAGAAATTGCTCTACTCCGGTGCGTCGGCATTAACCGATGTGGAGCTACTCGCACTAATACTCAGAACCGGCACTGCTGACAGGAAGGTGCTGGAGTTGGCGCGTGATGTGATGGCATATGCAGACAATCTATCGCAGGAGCTCTGCAATGTTGATGTCAGAGAACTCCTTAATATCAACGGTATTGGAGTGAGCAAGGCCTGCTCAATAGTTGCCAGCATGGAACTCGCCAGACGGGTTCGAGAACCGAGCACTGCATCCGGCATAACGATTAGAACCGCGAGTGATGTAGCTGAGCTGTTCATGAAACGGATGCGCGGTGAGAAGCGTGAGCACGTTCAGATGTTTCTGCTAAATTCTAAGTGCAATGTAGAATCGGAATACACAGTTTCAATTGGAGCGCTTAATTCGGCAGAGCTTAATCCTCGCGAAGTGTATAGTGTTGCTATCAGAAGGAGTGCAGCGGCAATCATATTGGCGCATAATCACCCAAGTGGAGATCCAGAGCCCAGCAATGTAGATATTATATCTACCAGAAGAATCGAGGCGGCAGGTGAGCTTGTAGGAATTAAGCTTTTGGACCACGTAATTGTCGGTTATGAAAGGTATGTTAGCCTTAGAGCTGAAGGGTACATTGAACAGGAATAGCTAATACGGAAAGAGTGCGAAAGTGTCAACAACAATATATATTACGTCGGGAAAAGGCGGTACAGGCAAATCAACATTTGCCGCTAATCTTGGACTAACGCTTGCGTATATGGGCAAACGCGTTATTTTGCTTGATATGAATATGGGAATGAGGGATCTTGATCTTTATGTTGGTGCTCAAAACCAGGCAATTTTTGACATATATGATGTGATAATGAGAACCTGCGAACCGGGGGATGCTATTATCGCATCCGAATTCGCAGACAAATTATCGATTATTCCTGCTCACCAAGGCGGAGAGTGGATTGATATCTCACGGGCTGACGTTGATGAGTTGATTGAGTATTTGAGTGATGAATATGATGTCATAATTATGGACGGAGCGCCGGGGATAAATCGTGCAGTTGATCTGTGCTACGGTTCAGCGGATGAGGTAGTTATCGTCACAACACCGGATTATGCTGCGATCAGAGATGCAGATGCGATTGAAGATAGGCTTATCAAGTGCGAGGTTATGAACAGGCATTACGTCATCAACCGTATGCTTCCTGAACTTGAAGCGATGGGGTGTGTGCCCAGACTGGCAGAAATAGACATACGATTTAGGTCGGAACTTCTCGGAGTCATTATGGAAGATGAGAATATCCGCGCTTCATGTAATATAGGTATTCCGATTGTTGCAAAAAGAGATACTTACATCGCCAGGAACTTTGACAAGATGGCGGAACGTGTCATTAGAGAGATTCTCTAGCTGTTGACTATATTTTCATTAAAATATATAATTAATCAGTGCGAGTTTAAACACGCAATGTTTATTTTTTAGTACGAATAAGCAAACATTTTACTGTATAACTAATATTGAATAAGGAGTTAAGCATGACACCGCTGTTAATAACTGTAGTGGCAGGGATTGTATTCCTGGTGATAGGACTGCTGCTAGGCTATGTTGTGCGTAAGCGTGTCGGAGAAAAAGAGATTGGAAGCGCAGAGCAGAAGGCTCAGAACATTATCCTGGATGCTGAGAATTCAGCTGAGAATATCAAGAAGGAAAAGGTGCTCGAGGCGAAGGAAGATGCTCATAAAATAAAGGAAGATCTCGAAAACGAAATACGTGATAGGCGCAACGAAGTAACAAGAACAGAGAGACGTATTCTTCAGAAGGAAGAGAACATCGAAAAGAAGCTGGAGAGCATTGAACGTAGAGAAGATGGCTTGTCTAAGCGTGAGCGTTCGATGGACGAGAAACACAAGGAAATCGATCGGTATTTGGAGAAGCAGATTGCTGAGCTGGAAAAGATTTCAGGATATTCGAAAGAAGAGGCTAAGCACATATTGCTTGCTGAGATAGAAAAGGATATCAGGAAGGATGCTTCAGCAATAATTACCAGGATAGAAGAAGAGACAAAGGATGAGGCAGACAAGAAGGCCAGAGAGATAATTACTCTCGCTATCCAGAGATGTGCTGCCGATCAGGTTGCCGAGACAACAGTTTCGGTTGTGAACCTTCCTAACGACGATATGAAGGGTCGTATTATCGGAAGAGAGGGAAGGAATATCAGGGCAATCGAGACGTTAACAGGAGTGGATCTGATTATCGATGATACACCTGAGGCTGTAATACTGTCGGGTTTTGATCCTGTCAGAAGAGAAATTGCCAAGAGAGCGCTTGAAAAGCTTATCTCAGACGGCAGAATCCACCCGGCGCGCATTGAAGAGATGGTACAGAAGGCTACCAAAGAGGTTAATAACATAATCAAGGAGGAGGGTGAGCAGGCTTGCTTCGAGACAGGCGTTCACAACCTGCATCCCGAGATGGTTAAGCTGTTGGGTAGACTTAAGTACAGAACTTCATATGGACAGAATGTCCTCAAGCATTCGGTTGAGGTTGCACTGCTAGCCGGAATGATGGCTTCAGAGCTTGGCTTGGACCCAAGGCTTGCCAAGAGGGCTGGACTGCTCCACGACATAGGCAAGTCGATAGATCATGAAGTTGAGGGAACACACGTAGAGATAGGTGTTAACATCTGTAAGAAATACAAGGAGTCCTGGAAGGTTATCAACGGAGTAGAGGCACATCATGGAGATGTCGAGGCGACAACTCTTGAGGCTGTTCTCGTCGGAGCTGCGGATGCATTATCGGCGGCAAGACCGGGCTCCAGAAGAGAGACGCTTGAAGCTTATATTAAAAGACTTGAAAGCCTTGAGAATATCGCCAACACCACTAAAGGTGTTGATAAATCCTACGCTATTCAGGCAGGAAGAGAGATTAGAGTTGCGGTTAAACCTAATCAGGTTAAGGATGATGAGATACCAATGCTTGCTAGAGAGATTGCTAAGAAAATCGAGGCAGAGCTTGAATATCCGGGAAACATCAAGGTAAACGTAGTCAGAGAGACTCGCGCAATAGATTATGCAAAGTAAAAGAAAGCTCTCCGCTTGCGGAGAGCTTTTTAAAGCAACGGGAAAACGACGTGTACCGGCACATTGTTGCAAACCGTATTTTTGATGAAGGGTGTACTGCTATTGTACAGTGCGAAGCAGACAGTGGGGAAAAGATGATATATCTAGACAATAGTGCGACAACTCGCCAATACGATGAAGTAACTGAGCTCGTGTATAAGCTGAGCCGGGAGGCCTTTGGCAACCCCTCCTCGCTCCATACATTAGGCCTAAACAGCTCGGAGATCATACGCACAGCGAGAGGTAGGGTTGCCAAAGCCTTACCGGCCGGTGGGGAGATTGTATTCAACTCAGGTGGCACGGAAGGTGATAATACAGCAATCTACGGCACAGCCAGAAAGCTGAGGCGCAGGGGCAACAAGGTGATAACTTCCAAGGTCGAGCATCCGGCAGTGCTGGAATCCTGCAAGAGACTGGCAGAGGACGGCTTCGAGGTGTGCTACCTGAATGTGGATAAGACAGGCGCACTAAAGCTTGATGAGCTCGAGCAGTCTATTGACGATAAAACAATACTTGTAACACTAATGGCTGTCAACAACGAGACAGGTATGATACAGCCGATTGTACCTGCCTGCGAGCTTGTTAAAAACTACAACAAGGAACACGGGACAAAAGTCATCTTTCATACGGATGCGGTACAGGCCTTCGGCAAGATGAGCTTCAGAAATGCACCGTTTGATCTGATTACGATCAGCGGACACAAGTTCCATGCGCCAAAGGGCGTTGGTGCGATGTATATGAAGTCAGGATTCACGCTCCCCGCCTTCATCACCGGAGGGGGACAGGAGAAGGGATACCGTTCCGGCACAGAGAACACCACAGATATAGCGGGACTCGGATTAGCTACAGAGCTGAGCTATGCTGATTTGGCAGGTATACAGAACAAGCTGTGTGCACTCAGCGATAGACTGCGTGATGGCTTGAGCTCGGAGCTGGATGATATAATGATTAACGGCACTGATGAAATCGGACTGGAGCTAGATGATTATGGCAAGCGCTGTCCATCCATTCTTAACGTATCCTTATTAGGTACCAGGGGTGAGGTAATACTGCACACTTTAGAGCAGGATGAGATATATGTGTCAACGGGTTCAGCGTGCTCATCGCACAAGACCGGCGACAGTCACGTGCTGCAGGCGATGGGATTAGGACACAGGGAGATTGAAGGCGCGATAAGGTTCAGCCTCTCTGAGTTCAATACTCTTGAAGAGATGGATGAGACTGTCGAGAAGGTTGCTGCTGCCGTCAATAGATTTAGAAGACTGGGTAGCTTCAGATAGGGGATAGGATGAACGAAAAAAATATTTATATTGTAAGGTGCGGAGAAGTTGCTCTTAAGGGCATGAATAAGCCTTATTTTGAGCGCGTACTGCTCGAGCGGGTACGTGGAGTGCTAAATAGCTATGATGACACCGAATCAAGATGGAACGACGGACTCATGATAGTCAAGGTACCTAAGGATATTGAGAGAGAAGAGATAATCAGAAAGATTTCAAAGGTATTCGGCGTTGCTTCAGTCAGTCCTGCTGTTGAAGCACCTAAGGATATTGAGGCAATTGGCGAGGCGACTGCTTCCTTTATGATGGATTTGATTCAAAAGGAAGATATCAAGACCTTTAAGGTCAAGGGCAAGAGGGCTGACAAGACATTCCCGATTCAGTCACCGGAGATTGGCCGCATAGTCGGTGCGAAGGTACTCAAGACCTGCAAGGTGCTCTCTGTCGATGTGCACCATCCTGACTGCGAGTTATACGTGGATGTACGGAGAGAATGCACTTATATTTTCAGAGATAAGATCAAGGGCTTCGGAGGGCTGCCGTTAGGCACTAACGGCAGGGGGCTGGTGCTGATGTCCGGTGGCATAGATAGTCCTGTTGCTGCGTTTATGATGGCTAAGAGGGGTATGCGCATAGAAGCTGTGCATTTTCATTCATATCCTTATACGAGTCCTCGTGCACAGCAGAAGGTTGAGGATTTATGTGCTGCGCTTGCGGGATACATGGGCACAATCAGGATGTACGTCATTAATTTGCTTCCTATTCAGGAGGAAATTGTCAAGAATTGTCCTGAGGATGAAACTACTCTGCTTGTCAGACGTTTCATGATGAGAATTGCTGAGGGAATTGCTGTCAGAAATAAGGATATGATGTTGATAACCGGCGAGGATCTCGGACAGGTTGCGAGCCAGACTGCTGAAGCGTTGGTTGTAACTGACAGCGTAGTCAAGATGCCTGTCATGAGGCCTCTGATTGCTATGGATAAGGTTGATATTATGGATAAGGCCAAGGAAATCGGAACCTACGACATCTCAATTCAGCCTTATGAGGATTGCTGCACGGTGTTCCTGCCTAAGCATCCGGTGACCAAGCCAAAGCTCAGTAAAATCGAGCAATCCGAGTCAGTGCTTGACGTTGAGAGCCTGGTTGAGGACGCAGTAGCTTCAGCTGAAGTAATTGATATAACACCTAGATAATAGGGGTGAATTTTGCTAACATATTAATAGAATTCAAATAGCTGATTTTAAGAATTTATGATTGACAGGAACTACATATGACAGATAATAACGATAAAAAGAAGAATGACGGTGACAAGCAAAACAAGCTATTCATACGAGAGAACACGTGGCTTGTGGTTGTGATCGTGGTGCTTGTGCTGGCATTTACAGTCGGAATTGTATTTACTTTGTTTTACAATCTCGGTTCTTCCGATAAAGGATCAGGCCGTAAATTTAGCCTTGGCAGTTCAGTTGCTGTGCTGGATGTCACGGGAGAGATTGGTGATACTAGCTTGAGGGCTGCGTACGACCACGACTGGACGATGTCGACCATAGGCGATCTTATAGATGATTCTTCCAACAGGGGTATTGTAATTCGTGTAAATTCGCCAGGCGGCAGCGTCTATACATCAGACGAGCTATACGAGGAGCTGCTCAAATATAAGAAGGAGACAGGTCGTCCGATATATGTGTATTTTCAGGATGAGGCAGCTTCAGGCGGATACTATATATCTATGGCTGCTGACAAGATATACGCTAATCGCAACACATGGACCGGATCAATAGGTGTTACTATGGGGACGCAGTACGATGTGACCGGTCTTCTGGATAAGCTGGGAATCAAGACTCACACCATCACCAGCGGACGCAATAAGGCTATGGGAAGCATGACCGCTGAGCTTACGGATGAACAGCGTCGGATCATGCAGAGCCTGATAGATGAGTCATACGATCAATTCGTCAAGATTGTAGCGAAGGGCAGAAATATGCCTGAGGAAAAGGTGCGAGAAATCGGAGACGGACGCATTTATTCTGCTAAACAGGCCAAGGCACTCGGACTGATTGATGAAATCTGCGGAGAAGAGGAATTCTTTGACAAGGTTAGGAAGATGGACGGACTCGAGGACGTTGATTTTGACTTCATGCATCCGGATACAAAGACAAGCTTTTTAGATATGCTTCAGCAGCTGATACAGTCTAAGAGTGAAATCGGAAAAGCCTCGGAATACCGGCAGTTGATAGATTTGTCAAAGAACGGTAATAAATTTAATATCAAATATTTGGCAGAGATCAGCAAATAGGAGCACACAAGGAGTTATCATGAGCATTAAATACAATAGAGTTTTGATAAAGCTTAGTGGTGAGGCGCTTGCCGGAGACGATAGGTTTGGAGTTAACCAAGATGTGACGCTGAGGACGGCACATCAGATCAAAGAGATTAGAGAAAATGGCGTTGACGTGGCGATAGTTGTCGGTGGAGGAAATTTTTTCCGAGGACGCACAGGCGGTAGTATCGACAGAGCGACGGCAGACTATATGGGTATGCTTGCTACTGTGATGAATGCGCTTGCGCTTCAGGACTCGCTGCTCTCTATCGGCTGTGGGGCTAAGGTCATGACGGCAATCGAGATCAGAGATATGGCAGAGGGGTATTCAAGGCGCAAGGCGCTGGATTATCTGGAAGAGGGCAAGGTTGTGATATTTGGCGGTGGAACGGGAAGTCCGTTCTTCTCCACTGATACAACTGCTGCACTCAGAGCTGCCGAGATGAATGCAGAGGTCATACTTATGGCAAAGGCAATCGATGCAGTGTACTCGGCAGATCCCAAGCTAGATCCTAACGCTGTAAGGTATGAGCATCTCACATATATGGATATCTTGGAGAAGGATCTCAAGGTTATGGACTTAACGGCGGCCACGCTTTGCAAGGATAACTCTATTAAGCTATATGTGTTTGCACTGGCAGAAGAGGGTGGACTGATGAAGGTTATAAATGGGGAGAACATAGGAACTCTAGTCGAGTAGTGACTCACCATTAATAAGGTATTATTTAACATTTATAAGAACCAGCATGGAGGAAATCATGGCTAAAAAGAGCTTAGAAGAGAAGATTGAAGTTACGAAATCCGTTCTTAAGGAGAATTTGAACACGGTGAGAGCAGGAAGAGCTAATCCGGCACTCCTGGACAAGGTTATGGTCAGCTATTACGGAACTATGACTCCGCTTAAGTCTCTATCCAACATCACAACGCCGGATCCGCGCACTCTGATGGTTACACCCTTTGATGCCGGCTCAATCAATGATATCGTGCACGCGCTTAATGAGGCTAATCTGGGTATTAATCCATCAAGTGATGGTAAGGTTATCAGACTTGCTATCCCTCAATTGACAGAGGAGAGACGTAAGGAACTCATGAAGCAGGTCAAGAAGTTTGGTGAGGATGCAAAGGTTGCGGTTCGTAACATCAGACGTGATGAGAACGAGGATTTCAAAAAGCAGGAAAAGGCTAACGAGATTACGGAGGATGAGCTCAAGAGTTCACTCGATAGCGTTCAGAAGAAGGTCGATAAGGCTGTAAAAGATATTGACGCTATCATAGAGGAGAAGAACAAAGAAGTAATGGCGGTATAATTCTCAGCGAACGTGGCTTTGTCACGTTTGCTCTTTTATGAGGTGTAGGGATGTCAGAGATTAACAAAATGCCTGCGCATGTAGCGGTGATTATGGACGGAAACGGTCGCTGGGCCAGGGGCAAGAACAGACCAAGGCTATTCGGACATAATGCGGGCATGCAGGCTATGAAGAAGATTGTCATAGCTGCATCGAATATGGGTATTAAATACCTGACAGTATATGCGTTTTCAACTGAGAATTGGAAGCGCAGCACAGAAGAGGTGTCGGGCATATTTAAACTGATAATCAAATATGTAGATTCGGAGCTCAAGGAGCTGATAGAGAACAATGTCCATATCAATATTTTGGGAAACTACAACATGTTGCCGGTAGACTCAATCGAAGCCATCGACAAACTCGTTGATAAGACAAAGGCTAACGACGGACTTGTATTCAACATCGCGCTCAACTACGGCGGCAGGGATGAAATCGTTCATGCTATAAATGAGATTATCATCGACAGGGAGGCGATGGCTGATCAGGGCGTTTCTGTAGATGTGACAGAGGACGAGGTGTCCAACCATCTCTATACCGGCGTGCTGCACAATGATATTCCGGATCCCGATCTCATTATTCGCACGAGTGGCGAGGAGCGCCTGTCAAATTTCTTGATATGGCAATCTGCTTACAGCGAGATGATGTTTACCGACACGCTGTGGCCTGACTATTCTCCGGAAGAATTCGCGGAGATGATAGGGGAGTTTTCTCATCGCAAGAGAAGATTTGGCGGAAGAGAAAAGGAAGATAGATAATGAAAACTAGGATTATTTCATCATTGGTTATGGTTCCGCTTTTGGCAGTTCTGTATTTTGGCGGCGTGTGGCTGGTAGCAGCTGCGCTTTTTATCTCGGTTGTGGGTGTAAAGGAATTCTATGATGGATTCAACGCATGTGATATCAAGCCTTCTCGTAAGATCGCTATTGCGATGGCGATTGTCCTCTATGCGGGTTATCTGATACTTGGTAACGTACCGGACTTCCTCGGAGTATGGATTGTTGTTGCCATCATGGCCAGCCTTGTGTACGGCTGGGATATCAAGAACCGCGGCACAAGCGATGCAATAGCGACTCTCACCGGTATCGTATATATAGTGCTGTTCCCGTATTTCATAGTTCTTATAGACGGAACTAAGTATAGACAACTCACCTGGCTGGTGCTGATTGCTGCATTCGGGGCAGATATAATGGCATATTTTACCGGCATGGCTATCGGTAAACACAAGATGGCTCCTAATCTCAGTCCTAAGAAGACTATCGAGGGGGCAGTCGGCGGGCTTATAGGTTCTGCGCTCTTTTCGGCACTGTTTGGATACTTTGTGATGCCGGAGATAGTCGTTAAATGTGCGATTATCGGAGCTATAGGCGGAGCTGTATCCATGGCCGGTGACCTTACTGCTTCAGCGTTTAAGAGGCAGATGGGAATCAAGGATTATGGCAATCTCATACCGGGACATGGCGGAATACTCGACAGATTTGACAGCGTGCTGTTTGTTGCGCCGTTTGTATATTATTTTTCGGTATTTGTCCTTCAATAAGGGTGGAGAAATAAATGGGAATTAAGAGAATCGTTTTGCTGGGCAGTACCGGTTCCATTGGAACTCAGGCCTTGGATATCGTAAGAGAAAATCCGGACAGATTCAAGGTTGCTGCACTTACATGCAGAAATAGAATACAAGAACTTATGAAACAGGTTAAGGAATTTAGTCCTGAGGCTGTATGCGTTGGAAATGAAGAATCAGCCGCACAAGTAAGTGCGGCTTTTCCTGCACTTGAAGTGTATATCGGAGATGATGGTCTTCGTGAGATTGTCAAAATTGACGCTGATATAGTGTTAAACGCTCTTATGGGCATAAGCGGTATGGCTCCAACATATGAGGCAATTTTGTCGGGAAGGGATATTGCGCTAGCCAACAAAGAGACTTTGGTCGCCGGCGGAAGCCTGATAATGGAATTGGCAACCAGGTGCGGTGTTAAAATCCTACCGGTCGATAGCGAACACAGTGCCATATTTCAATGCCTTGAGGGTAATCATGGAAGAGCGGTGAAGAGAATTTTACTCACCGCTTCAGGCGGACCTTTTAGAAACTATTCCATGACAGAACTCGAGAGAGTATCGCTTCGGGAAGCCCTTCGTCATCCTAAATGGAATATGGGACGCAAGATTACAATCGATTCTGCAACCATGATGAATAAGGGGCTTGAAGTTATTGAGGCGAAATGGCTGTTCGACATTGAACCGGAGAAAATTGATGTGCATGTGCACCCGGAGAGTATCGTTCATTCGATGGTTGAGTTTGCGGATACATCGATAATGGCGCAGCTGGGACTTCCGGATATGCGAATTCCTATAAGTCTGGCGCTGGGATATCCGGACAGACTGCAGTATTCCGGCAAGAGCCTCAACATGTTTGAGGAGGGTGCAAACCTTCACTTTGAAAAGCCTGATCTCGAGGTGTTCCAATGCCTTGCGATGGCTTATGAGGCAATTGGAGAGGGCGGCAGCTATCCTGTCATGCTTAACGGTGCTAACGAGGAGCTGGTAGCAATGCTGCTTGACGGTACGATTGAGTTCATAGATATCCAGCGCTCGCTGCGCAAGCTCATGGATGGGCATAGGGCTGTTGATCCATGTTCAATAGAGGATCTCCTTGAGATAGATAAAGAATCAAGAGCGCGAGCAAGGGAGCTCTTTGCTTAGGATCAATCCTCATGTAGACGCAGAAAATACTGATATAATATTTCACAAAACAGACGATATAATCGGACGATATGATAATAACTATTCTTCTAACAATTTTGATGCTCATGCTGATTACCGTTCCGCATGAGCTCGGACACCTCATTACAGCCAAGCTGTTTGACATCAAGGTCAACGAGTTTGCTGTAGGAATGGGTCCGCTCATAGCCGGCAGGACAAAAGGCGATACTCAGTATTCGCTTAGAGCAATTCCCATAGGCGGATACTGCGCCATGGAGGCGGAGAATGAGGAGAGCGATGACGAACGAGCTTTTAACAACAAGCCTGCATGGCAACGCTTGATTGTATTGGTGGCAGGTGCGACTGTCAATGTTATGGTGGCACTGCTGTTGATGATAATAATAACAACCTCGGTAGGCATTCCTACAAATACTCTGGATAAGGTTGTACCCGATTCTCCGGCGGCTGTTTCGGGTGTCGAAGCCGGTGATGAAATCATATCTATCGATGGCAAAGCGACAAAATCATGGGCTGATACTGTGGCGGCAATCTCCGGTAATCAGGGTGCAAAGTCAATAAATGTGGTTGTCAGGAGAGCCGGTAAGCAGCACAGCTACAGCATCAGGCCCACGAAGGATAAAGATGGCAGACTGGTGATCGGTATTGTTTCAAAGGCATCGCACAATGTGTTTGTATGCGCAGGACAGGGCGCAAAACTGACATGGAGACTCAACGGAGAGATGCTCGGTGCACTCAGGCAGCTGTTCCATAAAGGCATTACCAAGGATAGTGTCACCGGTCCAATTGGAATGGTGAGTCTGGTCAGTCAAACCGCACAAACTGGCTTGATTGCATATCTGTATCTGGTCGCGTTGATTAGCCTCAATATGGCAATTGTCAATCTGCTGCCGTTTCCGGCACTTGATGGAGGCAGAATAATATTTGTGATAATACGGAAGATCACGGGAAATATGATTTCCGACAAGGTTGAAGGATATATGCATATCGCCGGATTTGCGGTTCTGATGCTACTTTTTGTATTTGTGGCATGGCAGGACATCTTGAGGCTGCTGGGACATTAGAAGGGATAGCTGGATTATGACTAAACAGGTTAGATGTGGAAGGATTAAGATTGGCGGCGGTGCGCCAATATCTATCCAGTCCATGACAAATGTGGATACTAGAGACAGTGAGAAGCTGCTCTTTCAGATTAATGAGCTGGAGACAGCAGGCTGTGATATCGTTCGCGTGGCTATACCGGATGAAGCTGCTGCAAAATCGTTCGCCTTGGTTCGTAAACAGACGAAGATGCCGCTTGTTGCCGACATACATTTTAATTACAAGCTTGCTCTGGCGGCTATAGAGGCCGGCGCTGATAAGATCAGAATCAATCCCGGCAATATCGGTAGCGATGAGAAGGTAGCTAGAGTTGTCGAGGCTGCGGCTGATAAGGGAATTCCTATCCGAGTCGGTGTAAATTCCGGTTCGCTGGAGAAGAAGCTCCTGGAGAAGCACGGTGGAGTGACAGCGGCTGCGCTTGCTGAAAGTGCGGTAAATACGCTCGACAAGATAGAACAAATGGGCTTTGATGATCTTGTTCTATCGATTAAATCGTCCAACGTGAAGATAAATTACGATGCGCATATGATGGTCAAGGATATGACGGATCATCCTCTGCATATCGGTATCACCGAGTCAGGTACTCCTGCAAATGGACGTCTCAAGTCCGCAGTAGGCATCGGTTCTCTGCTGCTTGCCGGCGTCGGAGATACGCTTCGAGTTTCGTTAACCGATGACCCTGTAAACGAAGTAATCTTTGGACGCAGAATTCTCGAGACAGTCGGGCTTCGTGAAAAGAGCATCGAGATAGTCTCCTGCCCAACCTGCGGCAGAACCGAGGTCGACCTTATTAACCTGGCCAACGAGGCCGAAGCTCAGCTGAGACCGATTGCCGACAAGAGAGCCGTGCTGGGACTGAAACCTCTCAAGGTTGCTGTTATGGGCTGCGTAGTCAATGGGCCGGGAGAATCCAGAGAAGCGGACTACGGAATAGCCGGAGGCAACATGGAAGGACTCGTATTTGCGCACGGGGAGATAATCGCTAAGGTTCCGGAGAAGCAGTTGATTTCAACATTGATTGAAGTGATCTCGAAGGACGAAAGCTTGATAAATGTATAGGTTGATGGAGATACTGTATATATGATTGATATACCTGATGGAATTCTGATGCCCGAAGAGGTGAGCGCATCTGCAGGTAGGCCTGCTGAAGAGTTAACACTTTCTTTTAAGCATATTTCACTCGATAGAGAAGGACTCGTGCTGGAGCTCGACGTGCTGACCAATTTCGATGTCAGGCCTCAGCTGGAGCACAAGATGAAGGATAGACTTATAAAGACTCTTGGAAATATCACTGATGTCAAGTTCAGCTATTTTTACGACGAGAGCTACGGAGCTTGCAAGCCGTGCTTAGCCGTGAGCGGAGCCAATCCGACTGAAAAGGCTAAGCCTGTAAGCGATGGGGTAATTTTAGGCAAGAGAATCACGATGGCCGAGACATCGTACGAAAATCTTGCCGAGATTTCAGGTGCCCGCACAAAGGTTGCCATCTCCGGCGATGTCTTTGAAATGGAAATCAAAGAGACCAGAAAGAAGAATTTCTGGGTTATGACGCTTAGGATTAATAAGGGACCTCGTGCAGCTGCGGTCAAGGCATTTATCAAGAGCAAGCAGGAGTATGAGACTGTCAGTGAATCGCTCTCCGCCGGAGATACTATAATCGTACAGGGAGATATCAGATATGACGATTATATTCACGAAAATGTGATGATTGCTAACAGCATCAATAGAGGGATAAAGAGCAAGAGAGTTGAAACCTATGATGGCGACAAGAGAGTGGAATTGCATGCTCATACCAGGATGAGCGAAAACGACGGTTTCAACGATGTCGATGAGATGGTTAAACAGGCTGCCGATTGGGGTCAACCGGCGATTGCCATAACAGATCACGGCGTTGTGCAGTCGTTTCCAGATGCGGCTAATACTGCCAAGAAGCTCGCCAAAAAGGGTAAAAAAATCAAAATCCTGTACGGTATGGAGGGATATCTATATCCCGATGACGATGCTTACGATGAGAATGGAAATATCAATCTGAGCAAGAAAAGAAATACCTATCATATTATCCTCATAGCCAAGAATCTGACCGGGCTCAAGAACCTATACAAGATAGTTTCGTATACTCATATTGATTATTTCTACAGGAGACCGCAGCTGCCTAGAAGAGTGCTGGATAAATACAAAGATGGGCTGATTATAGGCAGCGCCTGTGAGGCTGGCGAGGTATTTCAGGCAGTGCTTAAGGGTGCAAGTGATGATGAACTGCTCCGGATTGCTTCTTATTACGATTACCTTGAGATTCAGCCTCTCGGCAACAATTTCTTCTTGATAAACAGCGACAGGTATCCCAATGTAACATCCAAACAGGATTTAATCGATCTCAATATGAAGATTGTGGAGCTGGCCGATAAGCTGGGTAAGCCTGTCGTAGCTACTACAGATTCCCATTATCCGGATAAAGAGTCGGCAATATATCGCAACATCGTTATGTCGAGAGTTGGATTTGGCGATACAAATTCCAACTCGCTGTATCTGAGAACTACTGCGGAGATGCTCAAGGAATTCGATTACCTCGGGGAAAGAGCTAAGGAGATAGTAATTGATAATACGAATCTCATCGCTGCGATGACTGAAGAATTTCAACCGGTCCCTGATGAGAAATGCCCGCCAAGCATCGACGGCGCGGATGAGACGCTGCGGAGCACCTGCTACGCAAATGCCGGGAGAATATACGGCGAGCCGCTTCCCGAAGAGATTCGGGAGAGGCTGGACACTGAACTCAACTCTATCATCAGCAACGGATATGCGGTCATGTACGTTGCGGCACAGCTGCTGGTTGAAAAGTCAAATAAAGACGGTTACTTGGTAGGCAGCAGAGGCTCTGTCGGCTCATCGTTTGCAGCTACGATGGCCGGGATCACTGAGGTTAATCCGTTAGAGCCGCATTATATCTGCCCTAAGTGTCACAAGCTGGAGTTTACAAAGAAATTGGATGTGTACGACACCGGTTTTGATATGCCTGACAAGGTATGTGTCAGATGTGGTACCCCTATGGACAAGAACGGACTCAACATTCCGTTTGCGACGTTCCTGGGCTTTAACGGGGACAAGGAGCCTGATATCGACCTCAACTTCGCCGGCGAATATCAGCCGATTGCGCATAAGTTCGTGGGCGAGATATTTGGAGAGAAGAATATCTTTAAGGCCGGAACAGTAGCAACTATCGCTGAAAAGACTGCCTTTGGATATGTTAAGAAGTATGAGGAGGACACCGGCAAGACCTTTTCCAGCTCGGAGGAGCTCATCCTTGCAAATGGGTGCACAGGTACCAAGAGAACTACCGGTCAGCACCCGGGAGGCATCATCGTTGTTCCGGCCGACCGCGAGATATTCGAGTTCTGTCCGGTGCAGAAGCCTGCTAACAACAGGGATGCGGAGTTTATAACTACACATTTCGATTATCACAAGATAGATAAGAACCTGCTGAAGCTGGATATCCTCGGACACGATGTTCCGCAGATGATTAGACATCTGCAGGACATGACAGGGGTGGACCCACTCAAGATAGACATAGCTGACAAGAAAACTCTGAGCATATTTACTTCCATCGATGCGCTCAACATACTGGATCCGGACGAATACGAGTTTAAGCACGGAACGTATGGTATTCCTGAGTTCGGAACCAACTTTACCAGAGGCATGCTGGATGCCATTCAGCCGAAGACAATTTCCGCTCTCATCAAGATTTCCGGCTTCTCGCACGGCACTGACGTGTGGACCAACAATGCCGAGGATCTGATCAAAAGCGGTGTTGCGACCATCGAGGAGCTAATCTCATGTCGTGACGACATCATGAACTATCTGATTATCAAGGGCGTGGACAAGAGCAATGCGTTTAGGATAATGGAGGATGTCCGTAAGAACCGAGAGCTCAAGCAGGATGAGCTGGATATCATGAAGAAACACGGTGTTCCTGACTGGTATGTTGAGTCGTGCAGGACGCTAAAATATCTGTTCCCACGTGCACATGCTGCAGCCTACGTAATAATGGCTCTTCGGATGGCCTGGTTCAAGGTATACTATCCTAGCGCGTTCTACTGCGCATGGTTGTCCACCAAAATCGACAACTTTGATGTGAATGTCGCCGGAGGAGGCATAAACGCCGTAAAGTCGGCTATGAATGCGCTTAATTCTGACGATGACGATACCAGCTCAGCTAAAAAGAAGGAGCTCAAGGTCGTATATGAGGTGATATATGAGCTGCTATCTCGCGGATGTGAGTTCTCAATGCCGGAGCTGGGAGTTTCAGACCCGTGCATGTTCAATGTTGTGGATGACAGGATCAACATTCCTTTTATGGCTGTCACCGGCGTTGGACGGAGTGCTGCTATATCATTGGCAGAGGCGTACAAGGATGCTCCTTTCCTATCTATTGATGAGGTGCAGCGCAAGACTAAGCTGTCAAGCTCCAATATTGAGGACCTCAAGGCATGCGGAGTCTTCGATGATCTTCCCGACAGCGCCCAGGTATCTATATTTGATATGTAGAAATATGTAGAAAAACTTGCAATTTTAAGGTTTATATGATAGCATACATGCGGACGTTGGGAGCGAAAGAGTGGGGCAACCCACTCTTTCACTTATGTTATGACTTTTTCCCGGGAGGAATTATGGCAAAACAGGATGTTGGTGCAAGAATTGAAGGCCTGCTGGATGAGTATCTCGCAGACAAGGAGCTTGAGATATATAACATTGAGTATAAGAAAGAAGGCAAGGACTGGAAGCTTCGCATATATCTGGACAAGCCAATAGGCTGTGATTCGGAGTATGTAGACATCAACGAGTGCGAAGATGTTACGCACTTCCTCAGCGACAGGCTGGATGAAGAGGACTTCATCGAGAGAAGCTACACACTCGAGGTTTCCTCGCCGGGATTGGATAGAGAGCTGTTGAAGCCTTCTGACTATGAGAGATTTAAGGGCAGAGATGTAGAAGTCAAGCTATACACAGCTATTGATGGTCGCAAAGAGCTTGCCGGCAGACTGCTCGGTCGTACAGATGAAAGAGTAACTGTAGAGGTTGAAGGACGTGAAGTCGTGATACCTGCTGATAAGATTGCCAAGATAAATTTAGCAGTAATATTTTAGGAGGATTCGATGAATAAAGAGTTTTTGGATGCTCTCACTGAACTTGAGCGTGAGAAAAACATTTCAAAAGAAGACATTATCACTGCGATTGAGGATGCTGTAGAACTCGCATATAAAAAGAACTACGGCAACTACCCTAATGTCAGGGTTTCGGTAGATCGCGAGGATGGCGAGGTTCTTGTTCTGATGAGCAAGGAGGTCGTCGAGGATGTAGAGGACGACATGATGGAGGTTTCCCTAGAGGAGGCCAGATCTTACGACTCCAGATATGAGCTGGGTGACATCATTGAGTATCAGGTGGACCCTAAGGACTTTGGTCGCATCGCTGCACAGACCGCTAAGCAGGTAGTAGTGCAGAGAATCAGAGAAGCTGAGAGACGCAACTCTTACGATGAGTTCGTTAACAAGCAGGGAGAAATCATCACAGCCAAGATTGAGAGAATCAACAACGGAACTATGTTCCTGTCGGTTGGAAATTCCGAGGGTATTCTGCCTCTATCCGAACAGGTGAAGAGCGAGTCTTTCAACGTAGGGGATCGCATCAAGGTATACGTAATAGATGTCAAGAAAGCTACTAAAGGTCCTCAGATATTCCTTTCGAGATCGCATCCCGGCTTAGTTAGAAGGTTGTTTGAGCTTGAGGTTCCGGAAATTGCAGACGGCACAGTTGAAATCAAGGGAGTAGCTCGCGAGGCAGGCTCGAGAACCAAGATTGCCGTATATTCGCACGATGAGAATGTCGATCCTGTCGGTGCATGTGTCGGCAACAGGGGAAGCAGAGTTCAGAATATCGTAGATGAGCTGTTTGGAGAGAAGATTGATATCATCGTATGGGATGAGGATCCGGCTATTCTAATAAGCAACGTGCTCAGACCGGCGGAGGTTGAAGGTGTATACATCAACTACGTGAGCGAGAAGGAAAAGATGGCTACAGCCGTTGTTCCGGAGCAGCAGCTGTCGCTTGCTATCGGTAGAGAAGGCCAGAACGTAAGGCTCGCAGCAAGAGTAAGCGGCTGGAAGATCGATATCAAGAGCAAGGCTCAGCTGGAGGAGAGTGGCTTCGCGTTTGAAGAGTATGAGGACGAGGATGACTCATCGGAAAATGCTGTTAATGAGGTAGAACAGCCGGATAAGAGTCCTGCGGCAGAAGGTCAGATTGCTGCAGAACCGGCAGCTGACGAGGCTGCAGCTCCTGCTGAGGTTGAAGCCGAAGTAGAAGCCGGTACGGAAGCGTAGAGATATGGCTCTAAATGACAATAGAGAACCGATGCGCAGGTGTATCGGCTGCAAGGAGTCACATCCACAAGGAGAGATGTTTAGATTTACATGCCGCGGCATACAAATCTACGAAGATAAAACGGGACATGATGAGGGCAGAGGCGTCTACTTATGCAGAGACGTGTCGTGCATCGAAGCTGCTCGTAAGAGTAGATCGTTCAACAGAGCTTTTCGCAAAGGGTTGGATGACACGAGCTTGAACGAACTGCTCGACGAGATACTGGAGAGAACAAGGAGGTAGCGGATGACAAAAAAGGTTAATGAGCTTATGACAGAACTCGGAGTGTCATATCAGGAGCTCAAGAAGGCCGCTGATACGATGGGAATTGAGGTTAAGACCGAGCGCACTAATCTTGCTCAGAAGGACGCTGACAGACTGAGCGATACCTTTAGCAAGCTCAAGGGGTTGGATTCCAAGTCCGACAAAAATAGCAATAAGCCTAAAATTAAGGCGGCTCCAATAATTAACAAGGATTTTGCACACAAGCCTAAGGCACCTATGGGAAAGCCAATGCCACGCAGGGAAGAAGCTGCAGCTGACAAGGCTGCAGAGGTGTCAGCTAAGGCTGTAGAGGATTCTGGCAGCAAGGAGAAGGTACAGGCTGAGGCTGCTGCAGATGAACCCCAAAAGGCGCCAAAGATCAAGAAAAGCAAGGCTGAAGACAAGAAGCCCGCGAAGAAGGTCAAAGCTGCAGACAATGGTGAGAAGTCGGAGGAAGTATCTAAGAAGGCTGCCAAAACAGAGGAAAAGGCTAAAGATAAGAAGTCAGAGAAGAAGGATGAACCATACGAAAATGCTCCTAATAAGCCAATGCGCTTCAAGAAGATTTTCGACGCGTCAACAGCTCCTAAGGAAGAGTCTAAGAGCTCACGCAAGAAGTCCGGTGACAAGAAAGACGGCAAGAAGGCTGAACGTGGGGGCAGGAGAAACGATCGAAACGGACAGGGCGGCAAGAGCTCCGAGTCCAGACAAGGGAAAAATTCTTCCAGGCCACAGAGTTCATCGCGTGCAGATGCACCTATGGTTGATAAGCCGCAGAAGGGCAAGAGCAAGAAGTTTTTCGACAAGGATAAGGACAAGGATAGAGATAAGTTCAAGCACGAAAAACGTAGCGAAGGAAAGAGCCGTTCACGCTTCTTCGATGAGAGAAACCTCGAGAAGCAGGTTAAGCATAGAAAGAAAAAGGCACCAAAGGTTACGGAGCCTGAGGTTGAGATTGAAGAGCTGCTGCCGGAAGGTACTGTTGCAGTCACAGCTCCAATCACCGTTGCCGGTCTGGCTGAGCAGGCCGAGATATCTGTAAGCAAGATCATCATGTCTCTGATGAAGCTGGGCATCATGGCAACTGTGAATCAGACTCTCGACAAGGATACGATTGAAATGCTGGCTGAGGATCTGGGGATACAGGTTGTCGTGACCGAAGAGCATGAGGAGGTCGTTGAGGAAGGGCTGGATCTGCACGAGGATAAGGAAAGCGAACTCAAACCTCGCGCACCGATCATCACTGTAATGGGGCACGTTGATCACGGCAAGACTTCGCTGCTCGATGCTATCCGTAACACCAATGTTACAGCCGGTGAGTCCGGAGGAATAACACAGCACATCGGTGCTTCTGAGGTCAAGATCAACGGCAAGAAAATTGTATTCCTCGATACTCCGGGACACGAAGCGTTTACGACTATGCGTGCTAGAGGCGCACAGGTTACTGACATCGCAGTGCTTGTAGTTGCGGCTGACGATAGCGTTAAGCCTCAGACAGTTGAGTCTATCAGCCATGCAAAGGCAGCTAATGTTCCTATCATCGTAGCTATCAACAAGATTGATAAGCCGGGTGCAAATATAGATAGAGTTAAGAAGGATCTCGCCGATCACGGAGTTCTCGTTGAAGACTGGGGTGGCGATGTGATCAGCGTTCCGGTTTCAGCCAAGAAGGGCGAAGGGATAACTGATCTGCTGGAGATGATTCTGCTGCAGGCAGAGGTGCTGGAGCTGCGCGCAAATCCGGACAGACTCGCTATGGGTACTGTTATCGAAGCAAGACTCGACAAGAGCAAGGGACCTATCGCTACTCTGCTCGTTACCAACGGTACACTCAAGGCCGGTCAGAGTGTAGTAGCCGGAACAACATCCGGTAAAATACGGGTTATGACGAACTTCCGCGGTGAGACAATCAGAAAGGCTCTCCCGGCTACACCTGTTGAGATTCTGGGACTTTCGGATGTTCCAATGGCGGGAGATTCCTTCAACGCCGTTAAGGATGATAAGGTTGCTCGAGAAATCGCTGAAAGCAGACAGGAGAAGGTGAGAGAGGATATACTTGCCAAGAACTCAAGCACAACTCTGGAGAAGCTGTTCTCCCAGATTCAGGAGGGCGAGACCAAGGAGCTCAACCTCATCATCAAGGGGGACGTGCAGGGATCTGTCGGTGCTATCATATCGTCGCTTGAGAAGCTGGACACAGCTGACGTGCGTGTAAATGTAGTTCACTCCGGAGTCGGTACTGTTACTGAGTCTGATGTAATGCTCGCAGAGACCTCCGGAGCTATCATCATAGGCTTCAATGTCAGACCTACTACGGCAGTTCAGACTCGTGCGGATGATGCAGAAATTGAAATCAGAACGTACCGTGTAATCTACGACATCATCGATGATGTACAGAACGCTATGAAGGGTATGCTTGATCCGGAGTATAAAGAAGAAATACTCGGTAAGGCTGAGATCAGAGAGATATTTAAGGTTCCTAACCTTGGAATCGTCGGTGGTGCATACATCATCGAGGGTAAGGTTAAGAGAAATGCACAGATTCGTCTCGTAAGAGATGGAATCGTAATACACGAGGGCACTATCTCGTCATTGCGCAGATTTAAGGATGACGTAAAGGAGGTTGCTCAGGGGTATGAGTGTGGTCTGGGTATAGAGTCATATAATGATATCAAGCCAAGTGATATTATCGAGTGCTTCCACATGGTGGAAATAGAGAGGTAATATGGGTAGAAATTACAGACAGGGCAGACTTGGAGAGGAGATAAAAAAGTGTATCTCAGGTTATCTCCTCAACGGAATTAAGGATCCTAGATTGTCTGCCAGAATCATAACAATTTCAGCGGTTGAGGTGTCTAGCGACGGGAGCTATGCTACCGTTTATTTCACACCTCTTACGCTGTCTGATGAAGACAGCCGAGAAGTTGCAAAGGAAGTTCTGACTGCATTTAACAGTGCAAAGGGCTTGTTTAGAACCAAAATTTCCCATGATATCAAGTTGAGGCACGCTCCGGAGCTGAACTTCAAGCTGGATTCATCCATGGAATACGGCAGACATATCGATGAGATTATTGATGGATTCAACAAACCGGAAGGTAATAAAAATGACTAATAACACTTATCTGGAAATCGCTGATAATCTGCTTAAGTCAGAAAAGATTCTGATATTTCCTCACGAAAATATGGATGGCGACTGCCTCGGTTCTGCCGCTGCACTGTGTCAGATGATGCGCAACAGCGGAAAGGAAGCGTATGTTGTCGCTGATGGCAAGACTCCGCGGAATCTTGACTTTCTGGAGAGCGGTACATTGACCAGCAACAAGGATGTCTTTAATGAGTATGACCTCGCAGTTTTGGTCGACTGCGGCAGTAGGAGCAGAATCGGAGACCGTGCGGCTGTCTTTGACAGAGGCAGGGTAAAGGCAGTTATCGATCATCATGGTGTCTCAGAGCAGGATACTGCTTTTGATTTTGGCGTTATTGAACCTAGTTCGGCAGCGACTGCGGAGCTGGTGTATCTTATAGCCAAGGAGATGGGGGTTGAGATAACTCTGCCTATCGCGCGATGTGTATTTGCAGCCATAAATACGGACACTGGCAGCTTTCAGCATTCAAATACTACAGCCAGGACTCATGTAATTGTCAGTGAGCTCTACGACATTGATGGATTTGACGGAAACGAAATCACTCAGCTGCTATACAACAGACAATCGCTCGGTTCAATTCAGCTTGAAGGCAGAGTGATTTCCGGCATGAAGGTGTGTGCTGGCGGCAAGCTTGCGATAGGTGCAGTCACCCGACAGCTCCTTGATGAAACCGACACGGATATGAGTGAGTCTGAGGGAATAGTTCAGAAGCTCATGAGCATTGATGGTGTCGAGATAGGCTGTATACTCAAGGAAACGGATGCGAACACTGTCAGAGTCAGTTTGCGAGCAAAGTCCTATGCCAATGTTGCACGTGTCGCGCAGAGCTACGGCGGCGGTGGACACGTGCGGGCTGCGGGTTTTACCTTTGAAGGAACTGTAGACGAAGCGGTTGTTGATGTTTCAAGGGCTCTCGAAGCAGAGCTTGATAGGGCAAATGATGAAAAATAGCGGTGTTATCAATATTAACAAGCCTGAGGGCTACACCTCGCATGATGTGGTTGCCAGGCTTAGGCGTAGGCTTGGCATCAAGCGTGTGGGGCATACGGGAACTCTCGATCCTATGGCGACGGGAGTTCTTCCTGTATGTTACGGTAAGGCGACGAGAATTATCGAGTATTACGACCATGATTGGAAGACCTATGAGGCCGAGCTTGAGCTGGGGAAGGTAAGTGATACGCTCGATTCTACCGGTGAAGTTGTCGAAGAGCGTTCGGCTGCAGGAGTTACACGTGAGGATGTTCTCGCACTTGAGCCTATGTACAGAGGCACTATAACGCAGATTCCGCCAAGGTATTCCGCTCTTAAAATCAACGGTCGACCTCTCTACAAGTATGCTCGTGAGGGACAGGAGATCGACATCGACTCCAAAAAGCGCGAGATTGAAATCCGCAGCTTTGCATTTACGAGCATTGATATTCCCACAAGAAAGGTTTCCTTCACCGTAACCTGCTCGAAGGGCACCTACATAAGGAGCATCTGTGCAGAGATAGGCGAGCTTCTCGGTACAGGTGCAGTGATGACTAAGCTTGAAAGGACGAGAAGCGGGGTATTTGAGATTGTAGATGCCTATAATCTCGATGATGTGCTGGCGATGAACGATGAGGAACTGGAGAAAATAGTAATAGATTGCGACTCGACTATTATCAACCTCAGGAAGCTGGTGCTGAAAGAGGGGAGCGAACCGTTTTATTTTAATGGCAGGAAGATTGAACCTCGGTATTATTCTTCAGCAGGCAGTGATTCCTTTGAAAATGCGAATGACGGGGATATCTTTCCGGATTTGTACAGGCTTTATGACGTACATGGAGAATTTCTCGGAACCTGTCGTATGCTTGAGGATGGCGTTTTAAAACCGGAAAAGGTAATTGGTAACAGAGATTAATATGAAGGTGTATAGATCACTTGCAGATATTAATATTGAATTTGCGACTGCTGTCGCACTCGGGAACTTTGATGGAGTCCATATTGGGCATCAGCAGATTTTGGATGCGGCTGTAGATCTGGCCGGAAAGCTCGGAGCTGTTCCGGCCTGCTTTACTTTCTCCAATCATCCGCGGGAGCTGTTTGCCGGTGACGCTGAGTTGAGAGACAAAATTCTCTTCATCTCCGGCGATGAAGAGAAGCTGCAATTACTCGAACAAGCCGGCATACATGTCGTATTTGATGTTCCCTTTGATGAATTTACAATGAATATGTCTCCTGAGGTATTCATTAAAGAGATTCTATGTGATAAGCTTAACGCCAAGGGTGTATCTTGTGGCTTTAACTACAGGTTTGGCGCAAGGGCTAGTGGGGATGAAAAGCTTTTGTCGCAGCTAGGAGTCGGCTACGGATATGAAACAAGAGTAATCCGGCCGGTAAAGGTGGGCGGAGAGGTTGTAAGCTCGACGTATATCCGTTGCGCTGTCGAAGCCGGAGACCTTGTCAAGGCTAATGAAGCTCTGGGCAGGCCTTTCAGCATTAGCGGTATAGTCGTTCAGGGCAACCATATCGGTTCCGCTATTGGATTCCCGACGGCTAATGTCCGGCTGAGTAAACGAAAGGTTGCACCGCTTAACGGAGTATATTTTACGCGGACGACGATCGGCGGCAAGTCATATTGCAGCATCTCAAACGTTGGGACGAAGCCTACGATAGGTGAGTATGAGAAGTCTGTTGAAACCAATATATTTGGAATTGACCATGATTTGTACGGCCAAAGTGTGAAGATCGAATTTCTGCAGCTGCTGAGACCTG
Source organism: Mogibacterium timidum ATCC 33093 (assembly GCF_000525775.1). Classification (GTDB taxonomy): domain Bacteria; phylum Bacillota; class Clostridia; order Peptostreptococcales; family Anaerovoracaceae; genus Mogibacterium; species Mogibacterium timidum. The sequence goes on from NZ_JALU01000018.1 coordinate 79,470, forward strand.
AGATTAAGTTCGATTCAATAGAGCAGCTTGCCGTGCAAATTGCCGATGATATCAAGTCCGCGAGGAGATTTCATGGTATCGAATAACCCGGGTAGTGATAATCGTATAGATAGAGAACATAATAAAGAGGTACTTTTAGCAGAGAAAATTATAGCCGCAGCACAGGACAAAATTGTCGGAGGTATGCGGTTTATGGACTCTGCTGTTTTTGCGCTTAAGGGAGTTTGTCTTGGAGACGCAGCTGTGAATACGCTTATGACGGATGGTTCAAAGCTGTATTATAATCCGCGCGTCATTTTCGACAGAGCTGAGCATGGATTATCGTGTTTTACACACGACTATATGCATATCCTGCTCCACTGCGTATTCAAGCACTATTTCGTAACGGGCAGAGTTAACATGAGATACTGGAATCTGGCCGCAGACATTGCCGTTGAAGAGCTTATCGAGTCGCTGGGGCTCAGCTGCTTCAATACACCGGCAAGCAGCGAGCGGCGTGATGAGCTGCATAAAATAAGGATTAAGCGCGGCAGACTGTCGGCTGACAGGCTGTACAGGTCATTTCTTAATGACCCACCAATAGAGGCAGAGATTAACACCATGACGGATCTCTTTACCGTGGACGATCACAGATTTTGGTACAGAGATGTTCATCATAGCATTGATATGGCTGATTCTGAAGTTTCAGACAGCTCCGATGTAAAAAGAGAATGCAATCGGGATGCTGATTTATACGATAAAAATTCAGATTATGATTCAAGCCCAGATGATATAAACGAGCTTGAGATTGAAAGAGTGGATGAGGCTGATGCGAACGATGGCAATGCTGACGGTGCTGCTTTGCGGGCAGATCAGGATTGGGACAAGATCAGAGATATGGTCAAGACAGCTCTTGAGATGGATGACTCCGGGTTCGGGGAAGCCGGCGGCAGCATGCAGAAGGAGCTTAGGCGTGCGGAGGAGAAGCAGGTTGACTACAGCGCATTTCTCAGAAAGTTTGCAGCCATGCACGAGACGCTCAAGATTGATGACAATGCATTCGACTACATCATGTACACATACGGTTTAGAAAGGTATAAGGATATGCCGCTGATAGAGCCGCTGGAGTACAGGGATGAAAAGAACATCAGGGATCTGGTCATTGCCATAGATACGTCCGGTTCGACGGACGGTGAGCTAGTCAAGAAGTTCGTGGACAAGAGCTTCGAGATACTGGGCAGCTCTGAGATATTTGGCAACAGATTCAATATCCACGTGATACAATGTGACGCAGAGATACAGGATGATACGGTGCTGCGCACAAGAGAAGATGTGAATAGTTTTCTGCAAAATATCGAGATCAAGGGTCTGGGGGGTACCGACTTCCGCCCGGTGTTTCGTTATATAAATGAGCTCATACAGCACAAGGAGATTCGCAATCTGCGCGGGCTGCTGTATTTTACAGATGGAAAGGGCACATATCCGAAGCGCAAGCCTCCATACGATACAGCGTTTATATTTGCAGATGATGAGGCTTATTCGGATGATGTGCCGGCATGGGCAATGAAGGTGTATTTTGATGAGTGAAGTACGTAATCATGTGGAAAGGGAGATAATTTGAACATACAGGAAGCAAAGAATCAGGTGAAATACGCAGTTATTTCATACCTGTCAAAGGATGAATTTGGTGAATATAGAATACAGGTAGAGAGACAGAGACCGCTGTTCCTTGTCGGCCCGCCCGGTGTCGGCAAGACCGAGATCATGTCTCAGGTTGCCGAGGAGATGGATATCGCACTTGTTTCATACTCGATGACGCACCATACGAGACAGAGTGCAATCGGTCTGCCTTTTATCTCTGAACATCAGTATGGAGACGAGACCTACAGGACTACTGAGTACACGATGAGCGAAATTATCGCCAGTGTCTACGATAAGATGAAGGAGACCGGCAAGCATGAGGGAATATTATTCCTCGACGAGATTAACTGTGTTTCAGAAACGCTCGCGCCTTCAATGCTGCAGTTCCTGCAAATGAAGACCTTTGGTCGTCACAGGCTGCCGGAGGGCTGGGTTGTGATAACGGCGGGAAATCCACTGGAGTACAACAGTTCGGCAAGAGAATTTGACCTTGCTACGATGGATCGGCTTAAGCGAATAGATGTGGAACCGGAGCTCGATCCGTGGCTTGCTTACGCAAGGACAAATGCAGTTCATGCTTCGGTGCTCAACTATCTGAGTGTCAAAAAAGATGACTTCTACAGCGTGAGACTTACAGTTGACGGCAAGCTGTTTGTCACAGCAAGAGGCTGGGTTGACTTATCCGAGATGATATACTTATATGAGCAGAACGATATAGACGTGAATATAGAGCTTGTAAGCCAGTACATACAGGATGAACGCATAGCGCGTGACTTCACTTCGTATTATGACCTTTTCTATCGATATCGCAGGGAATACGATATCGTGGGTATACTTGAAGGCAAGGGCTTAGATGAAGCGGCTTCCAAGCTGGTAAGGGCATCCTTCGATGAGCGCATTACCGTCGTGAGATTGCTATGTGATGCGCTTGCGTCCGAATTTAGAAAGGAATATGTTCGCTCCGGAGTAATTGAAGAGGTTATGAACAGGATTAAGCTTAATAAGGACGAGCTTCTGGGTGCCGGCATTGATGACGCTGCCGGAATTCTGAAGAGCATAGCGGCAGAGATTGACGACGAGCTGAGAGAGAGCAAAAAGGCACATTCTGTATCAAGGATGAACGAACGCATTGCCAGAAAATCTATTCAGACTATGCGCGACATCAGACAGCATATAGTAGGAGGCATAGGAGAAGCAGCGTCTATAATCACCTCCGAGATGGGCAAGCTTAACGATGAACGCAACAGTCTCGTCAAGTCGGTAAATACTCGCCTCAGCAATGCTTTTGTATTTATAGATAAAGCTTTTGAAAGCGATAACGAGATGACGATATTTGTGAGAACGCTCTCCGAGGATAAGTTCAGTGCAGGCTTTCTCGCTAGGCACGGCAACGAAGAATATTCGAGATGGAGCAAGCGCCTTATCATGAGCGACAGGGAGCAGGAACTGGCTTCCGAGATTGCCGGCATCGGCGAGTAAGGGGGGAGCTATGCCAAAGCTGATAGCAGGACATACCCTTGTAAATTACGACGAAAACGTATCACGTGTCATTATTCCGAATTTCGTGTATTCAATCGCTGATAAGGCTTTTTCCGAGCGTGGGAATATCAAGGCTGTAGAGATGGGAGCTTCTATTACCGGCATTGGGAATTATGCGTTTAGAATGTGCTATGGCATGAGGGAGATAGTGCTGCCGGAAGAGGTGGAGGAATTTGGAGTCGGCGTCTTCGAGAATTGCTGGGCGCTGGAAAGCGTGGCACTTCCGAGTGGGGTCAAGCGAATAGATAGAGATATGTTCCTCGAATGCAATGCTCTGCGAGATATATTTATACCTGATAGTGTATCAGAGATTGATGCGACGGCATTTGACCAGACACCGTTACTTGAGAGGCTTGTCATTAGTCCGGCAAGGCTGGGTATACTTCCGGCGTCGCATAGAGACTTGGCGGTGCTGACATACATGGCAGAGCACAGCGATGATGAACCGGCGGAGGCTGACGGCAGCGTATTGATCAGCGAGTACGCTCAGACGCATGGTGACACAATTATGCGTCTTGCGATCGGACACTCGAATGCCGGAGCTATAAGGTATATGATTAGAGCAAGCCTGATTCGTTCAGAACAGATAGCGGAGTTGGTTGATCTGGCAGCCGGGCTGAAGAACTCCGAGATTGTAGCGATGCTGATCGATGAACAAGACAAGCTTAGGGCTGTGGGAGCCGAACCGGCTGAAGAGGAATGGAATCCGTTTGCATAGAGTTTTATTAGTTATATCCAAGGGGGGATAGATGAAACAGAAGTTTGAGACTTCAGAATCTATAAGGATAGGCGTTGTGCTCGCCATCTCCGGCGGGTTTATGGACGCGTATTCGTATACCGGCAGGGGCGGAGTCTTTGCAAACGCAGAGACCGGTAACATCGTGCTTCTCGCAATCAGCATAGGTAACAAGAACTTGCAGGGGATCTTCCATTATTTAGTGCCAATTATGTCGTTTGCTGTAGGGGTTATGATTTCGCAGCATGTCAAGATAAGGCGCAAGAACAGACCCACTAAGCTGCACTGGCGGCAGATCACTATTTTTTTCGAGACCGTAGCGATGTTTATAGCGGCTTTTTTACCGCAGCAGTACAACCTGTTGGCAAACTCTCTTATCTCGCTTACGTGCGGAATTCAGGTAGTCACGTTTGCCAAGATACGCGGTTATGCGATGTCGACGACGATGTGCACAGGCAACCTCAAGATAGGAACTATGAATCTGAATATGTATTTGGCAACAAAGGAATACCAATATATCAGGAAATCCCTTCACTATTACGGATGTATCGTGTTTTTTATAGTAGGCGCGATTATAGGTGATTTCTTTACACGCAGGCTATATGAGTCAGCTGCGTTTATAGTCGTTGCGCTCTTGCTGATTGCCAATATCATGATGTTCTTTAACAACGAGAAAATCCGCAGAAACGAACAATTGAGCGAGCAGCGCAATTCAGCAAACTAAAACAATTAGTAGCAAATAACATAACTATGAGGAATTAGGGGCATAGTCAGTTGGCGATATATCAGATCTGACTGACACCGGAGCTTATACAATAAATTCAATCATACATGCTGACAAACGAGGAGGATAAGCATGACAAACAAAGAAATCAGGGAACACCTGCTCGGACTTCAGGATTTAGGCTACAAGGAGTTTCACTGCAAGCTCATTCCAAACGTGGATGCTTCACGCGTGATAGGCGTACGTACTCCGATGCTTCGAAGGTATGCTAAAGAACTGATAAAGTCGGGAGATTATCAAGAATTTATAAGCGAGCTTCCTCACGAGTATTTTGACGAGATGAATCTGCATGGCATGATCATCTGCGATATCTCGGATTATGAAGAGGCTGTCTGCGAGATAGACAAATTTCTTCCTTATGTCGATAACTGGGCTACGTGTGATTTGCTCAGCTTCAAGAAAGCCTTCAAAGGAAATCTTGACAGGCTGGAACACGATGTGTGCAGGTGGATCAATTCCGGCGATACCTATACGATGCGCTTTGGAATGGGAGTACTGCTGGAATTTTATCTTGATGAGGCTTTTAACCCGCGGCATCTGGAATGGGTAGCGACAGTTGAGTCTGACGAATACTATGTCAGAATGATGCAGGCTTGGTATTTTGCCACTGCGATTGCCAAGCAGTATGAAGCTTCAATTCCGTATATCGAGCAGCATAGGCTGCATGAATGGACACACCGCAAGGCTATTCAGAAAGCGCGGGAGAGCTTCAGGGTGAGTGACGAGGTAAAGGCATACCTCAAGTCGCTCAAATAATCGTGTTTTTAGCAGCAACAATGCTAGACAGTTCAACTCCAAGTATGATAGTATTACATGGTAATTTTTTATACCCTTACCTCAGCTGCTCGTTACTCCGAACGGCGGCGATGCGAGGGCGGATGACAAAACAGGAGGAGAAACAATGCTTACAAAGGAAAAGAAGCAGGAAATCATCAAAGAATACGCTAATAAGGAAGGCGATACAGGTTCTCCGGAGGTTCAGGTTGCTATTCTTACCTATAGAATCAACGATCTCAATGAGCACCTCAAGGAGCATGCCAAGGACCATCACTCAAGAAGAGGTCTGCTCAAGATGGTAGGTCAGAGAAGAAACCTTCTCAAGTACCTAAGAGATACTGATATTGAGAGATATAGAACTCTTATTGCCAGACTGGGTCTCAGAAAGTAATATTATTACCTGACAATATAAGCGGGATGTTTATCCCGCTTATTTGTATATAGGAGGGATCTTTTTCCCGAGACCGTTCGCGTTGTGGGCGGTTTGCAATGCGAATCTTATTAATAAAATAGTACGATTAACAGGAAGGAGTTGTTAATTATAATGGGAAGATTCACTGATTATCACACATTTAGAACAGCACTGGGCGGTAGACTGCTGCAGCTCGAGCTCGGTAAGGTATGCGAGCAGGCGAACGGTCAGGTTACAGTAAGATACGGGGACACTGTAGTAAACTGCACAGCTACCGCTTCTAAGCAGCCAAGACAGGATATTGATTTCTTTCCTCTTAGCTGTGATTATGAGGAGAAGATGTATTCCGTAGGAAAGATTCCTGGCGGATATATCAAGAGAGAGGGGCGACCGGGAGAGCACGGAATTCTAACTTCCAGACTTATGGATAGACCGCTCAGACCACTTTTTCCTAAGGGGTTTAGAAACGATGTTTCTGTCGTTGCAGTTGCAATGAGCGTTGATCACGATTGCTCACCGGAAATTGCTGCAATGATTGGATCATCCGTTGCACTTGCTACATCGGATATTCCTTGGGATGGTCCAACCGGTTCCGTCAAGGTTGGCAGAGTAAATGGTGAGCTCGTCATCAACCCAACCTATGAGCAGAGAATGAATTCCGATATCGACCTGACTGTAGCTGGAACTAAAGAAGCTATCATGATGGTTGAAGCAGGAGCTAAGGAGGTATCTGAGAGTGATATGCTCGACGCCATCATGTTTGCTCACGTTGAGATCAAGCAGCTATGCGAGTTCATCGAAGAGATTGTCAAGGAAGTCGGCAAAGACAAGATGGAGTATGTTTTATTTAAGGCTGCAGAGGATGTCGAGACTGCAGTCAGAGAGTATGCGACAGACAAGATGGTAGCTGCTATCAAGACTTTCGACAAGCTTGAACGTCTTGAAAATATGGAGAAGGTCGAGGAAGATACTCAGGAGCATTTTGCAGAACTCTTCGAGGACAGGGATAAGGAAGTAGGAGAGGTTCTATATGCTATCAAAAAGGAGCAGGTAAGAGCTATGATTCTTGATGAGGGCGTTAGACCTGATAACAGAAAGCTTACAGAGATCAGACCTCTATTCTCCGAGACCGGATTTTTGCCTAGAACACATGGAACCGGACTGTTCAAGAGAGGACAGACTCAAGTTCTGTCTGTTGCAACACTTGCACCCCTGTCTGATGCTCAGGATTTGGACAGCATTGATATCGACAGAACCACCAAGAGATATATGCATCAGTACAACTTTCCCGGCTACTGTACAGGTGAACCTAAGCCACCTCGTAGTCCCGGCAGAAGGGAAATCGGACACGGTGCACTGGCTGAGAGAGCATTGCTGCCGGTTATTCCCGGCGAGGAGGAATTCCCATATGCTATTAGAGTAGTATCCGAGGTGCTTTCCTCCAATGGTTCATCTTCGATGGCATCTACCTGTGGTTCCTGCTTAGCACTTATGGATGCCGGCGTACCCATCAAGAAGCCGGTATCGGGTATTGCTATGGGACTAATCGAGAGAGTTGATCCTGATGGCAGCAGCAGATATGCTATCCTTTCGGATATTCAGGGGATGGAAGACTTCCTCGGAGACATGGATTTCAAGGTAACAGGTACACCAGATGGCGTTACAGCAATCCAGATGGATATCAAGGTTCATGGACTTTCCAGAGAAATCCTGGAGCAGGCACTGGAGCAGGCAAGAGTCGGCAGGGCTCATATCCTTGAGAACATGCTTGAGGAAATCGCTGAACCGAGAGCTGAGCTTTCCCCTTATGCGCCAAGATGCATTTCCATGAGAGTTGATCCGGATAAGGTCAGACTTGTAATCGGACCGGGAGGTAAGAACGTCAACAAGATTGTTGAGGAGACCGGATGCAAGATCGATATTTCAGATGATGATGTCGGTCTAATCAGCATTTACAGTTCTGATGAGCCAAGTGCAGCTAAGGCTAAAGACATGATTGAATATCTTACAGCTGACGTTGAGGTCGGAAAGACTTACGAGGGAGAAGTTAAAAGAATCATGAGCTTCGGTGCGTTTATCGAGATTCTCCCCGGCAAGGAGGGCCTTCTGCACATCTCCAGGATTGCAAATCACAGAGTTGAGAAGGTTGAAGATGTCATGAATATAGGCGACAAGGTTAAGGTCAAGGTAACTGAGATTGATAACCAGAATCGCATCAACCTCTCCAGAAAAGAGCTTGTAGAAAACTAGTACTCAATATAGTATTCAGTTGACAGCACATCGGCTTGTTGCTGATGTGCTGCTTTGTTAACATTGGTTAGGGGAATTGTTGAGAGATAGGGAGTGTTTGACAACACTCGATTATAGAGGGATTTTATAGCTATGTTTGATAATATACAAGGAAACAAATTACGTAGGACTCTTCTTTCAATTATGATCGTTATCGTAATTGCCTTCAGTGGTATTGCTCCTATTTATGCAGATGAGGATGTGTCCAATGATACCAAGTCTATATCATCCGAGCAGCAGGACTTTGAGTCCGGCTTTAACGAAGATTATTATGTTAACGGTTATGCTACTAATTCTTTTGATGTTGACGTAAAGGTTAACAAGGATTATTCGTATGATTTTACAGAGACCATCGATGTGGATTTCAAGACTCAAAAGCATGGTATAGTAAGGAATATTCCAATTGCAGGCAATTATAAAATAAAAAATATCAGCGTTGAAGGTGATGATTACGATGTCAAAAAAGAAGACGGCAATTTAATTATCAAGATAGGCAGCGCTGACAGATATGTCAATGGCAGGAAGACATATAAGATTAAATATAGGATTGAAAATTATCTGCAGAGAAATTCTGAAAATAATATTTATGTGGATGTATTACCTACCGGATGGGAAACTGTTATTTTATCTTCAAAGCTAAGAGTAAAGCTTCCGGATGATTTTAAATACGACGGGTTTAAGGCCTATTCCGGTCATTATGGCAGCAGCAGTGATAATAATGATAAATGGTATTATAACAAAGAAAACCATTCTCTTGAATCAAGTGACACAATGATTCCTGCCAAAGCCGGCATCACTTTGCTGGTAAAAACACCAAAGAACTACTGGGTTGGAGCACGAAGCAAGTCCTGGAGCAATATATTTAACACGATAGTTGTTCTTGCTTGTTTTGCTACTGTTGCCTTTATAAGGCTAAGCAGAAATAAAAATAAAGAGATTGTGTCTCCGGTGATGTTCAATCCACCTGAGGGTATAACTCCGGCGGAATTAGGATATTTAGCGGACGGAGCGGTTGACAAGAAGGATGTGACATCGCTATATTTATATCTTGCTTCTAAGGGATACATCCAAATAGAAGAAGGCTCAGACAAAAAAGCTATAAAGTTTAAGGCTTTAAAAGCACCTGTAAATGAACCGGGCTTTGTAAATAAATTCTACAAGTCTTTATTTGGCAGTGACAGTGAGAGCAGCATAGGAAAAACCGCTTCGCTTGAAAAAGCCGGGGAGTCAATTGGAGAAGCATACGATACGATTTGCAGTCAAATTGAGGATAAGTATTCGGGTGAAATGTCCATATTCTCCGGCAGCTCTTTAGTGATGGAACAACTTGCGATGGTTATTGGATGCATTGGATATGGAGTGACATTGGCACTTGGGATATACAGGTCTGATTTACCGATTTATTTTAGCGGTGCAGTGGTCGCGATGATAGGCGGTTTGCTTATATTCACCCTGCTGATATGGATATATATAACGAGTAAAATAAGGACTCATTACTATTACCGTAAATCTATGAATGCTGTGAAGAGTGCGTCAGGTTTAATTGTATGGATTATCCTTTATTTGATTTTTACTGCGGGCTTTATTTTAATGATGGCGGCGATTGGAAAAAAAGAGACGCCTACATATATATTCCTTATATTCGCACTGTATTCGCTTTTAATACCTGTCTTTGTTGTTGGGATAAAAGCCAGAAGTGAATATAATCGCAAAATTTACGGTGAAATACTCGGCTTCAAAGAGTTCATTGCGACCGCTGAAATAGACAGAATCAATGAGCTTGTTACGGATAATCCGTCATATTTCTACGATGTGCTGCCATATGCATACGTATTGGGCTTAACTAGCAAATGGGTTAAGAAGTTTGATAATATCAAGATACCTGAGCATGAAGGGTACAGCTATTATAATATGACTGTGTTTGATTACATGAGAATAAACATGATGATGAACAGCATTCAACATAGCACCTATTCCGGCATCGCTGCCGCAAATGCAGATTCCGGAGGTGGCGGTATCGGCGATTTTTCCGGCGGCGGTTTCTCGGGAGGCGGCTCCGGCGGCGGAGGCGGAGGTGCCTGGTAGAATACGGCCGGCTTGTGTCTGCCACGGTAATTTTACAATTAAGTGATGTAAAAAACACGTGATTTAACAGCTGTGTAATATAGAATAAATTGAATCGTTTATAACTTAATATATAAGAATGAGGTGTAGAAATGGCAATTTGGATAATTTTAGCGGTAGTCGTACTCTTTGCTATGTGGTTTATCGCTACTTATAACGGTTTTGTTAAACTGGGTGTAGGCTGTGACGAAGCTTTCTCCACGATGGATGTTTATCTCAAGAAGAGGTTTGATTTGATCCCCAATCTGGTGGAGACTGTTAAGGGATATGCAGCTCATGAATCTGAAACACTTCAGGCGGTAACTGCGGCAAGATCTGCTGTAGGGAATTCATCTACAACTGCTGAAAAGCTGGAAAATGAGAATATACTCTCCGGTACGCTAAGGAGTCTTTTTGCAGTTGCAGAAGCATATCCCGATTTAAAGGCGAACACAAACTTTATAGAGCTTATGGAACAGCTCAAGTCTGTGGAAAACGACATCGCAAGTGCTCGCAAATACTATAATGCAGTGGTAAAGAAATATAATGTAAAATGCAGAGTATTCCCATCTTCAATCATCGCCAGGATGTTTGGTTATGAGTCAAAGCCGATGTTCGAGGTATCGGCCGCAGCTGAGCGTGAGAACGTCAAGGTGGACTTTGGCACAAATAAATAAGCGGCAGATATTGTTTCCTGTACCGCAGATACAGATTATTATGAATAATCATTCGTATCGATGAGACTGGGCGCGCAGTGATGCGTGCTCGTTTTCTTGTTTATAACATAAACACAAAAAATTAATATGGAATTGTGTTTCAACTTTATATTTAAAGTGTATTTTGTTAGAATGAATGGACCAATCACAAATTATATGGACAGAGGACGTTTTAATGTATGTAATTATAGATATCGGCTCTAACACTGTGAGGATGGCTGTATACAACATAGAGAAGGACAACTCTTTTAACCAGATTATGAGCAACAAGGTATCCTGTGGATTAGCCGGCTACATTGAGGATGACGAGATGAACGCAGAGGGCATAGAAGTCATGATTGATGCGCTCAAGCAATTCAGAATTGCCGTAGACGGGATGGCGCATGTCACGGTCTTTGCAATTGCCACTGCAAGCCTCAGGGAGCTCAGCAATCGCGATGCGGTTATCAAGCGTATCAAGGATGAAACCGGTTTTGAAGTAAATGTCATCTCTGGCAAAGAGGAAGCTCTTTACGATTATTACGGAATTACGAAGGATATTGGCGAGGCTACCGGGATGCTTACCGACTGTGGAGGCGGAAGTACGGAGGTGTCGCTTTTTACAGGTGATACGGTCATCTTTGCGGATACCATGCCTATCGGATCTCTCAACTCATACTACAATCACGTCAAAGGTATTTTCCCGACTGAGGAGGAATTGCGTGACATCAAGGCGGATACCGAGAGTATGCTGAACAGGCTTAATATTCCGGATGGTATTATCCTCTCAAATGGACACATATATGCAGTTGGTGGAACTGTTAGAGCCACGTGTAAGCTTGCAAATAAGCTTCTCGATAGGAGCAAGGACACGACTACCCTCAGCGGAGTCGAGTATGACAGGCTCTTTGAGCTGTATTTTAAAGAACAAAAGAAATTTATAAAAACGTTGCTCAAGGTCAAGCCGGAGAGAGTACAGACACTGGTAACCGGCATGTGCATACAGAAGACGATAATGGATAGGTTTGGAACAGATGTCATCAAAGTGTCCGAATCCGGCGTGCGCGAGGGCTATCTGTTGAACAAGCTTGAGGAATTGAATGGGGCTGTAAATGAGTGAGCTATACCTGGAGGGATACACGCAAAATCGTGAACTGTCGTGGTTAAAGTTCAATGAGCGGGTTCTGCTCGAAGCCGGAAACAGTGCCAATCCTCTTCTGGAGCGCATCAGGTTCTTGGGCATATACGAGAGCAATCTGGCTGAATTTATAAGGGTTCGCGTGGGCAGCCTTCATCACCTCAGCAGGGTGGATCACCTCAGCAGGGATTCAATGTCGGGAATGACCGCATCTGAACAGATAAATTCCATCTGGAAGGAGATCAGGCGAATACATGCAGCAGCCGAGCAGATTCTTCTCAAAATTTATGATGACCTGAAGCAGATTGGTGCTGCGCGCGAATCATCCGACAGCTTAAAGGCACAGACTGCGCAGTATCTTGATGGTCAGTTTATGATGAGGCTGGCCAGGGAGTTAGAGCCTAATTTTGTCGAGGTAGGTAACCTTGCCGAAATGGTTGAGGACGGAAAGTTTTATGTCCTCATAGACACTGATGCGGACAACAACCGGACGCTCATGCTGGTAGAGCTTCCTGATTCATGGCTTCAAGGCGTTGTGATTGGTCGTGGCGATATTATGAGCTTGTTGCCGCCGATGGATATACTGCACCGATATATTGCCCGGATATGCTTTCCGTTCGTGCCACGAGGAAGTATTGCCTTCAGAGCTTTTAGAAATGCAGATATCGACTTTGAATATGATGAGTTCGAATTTGGAGCCGGAGCCAGAGAGCGTATTCGCAAGATGCTTGAAAAGCGAACCGACTCTGAGTTTGTGGGGACTTTTGTGTGCACAGATTACAGCAGCTCTGGACTGTGCGAGATACTCTGTGAGGCGCTTACACTGCCTGGGAATGAACTTGTACAATGCTCGGAGCTACCTACGGTTAAGCATCTCGTGCATTTGCAGGAATGTCTGACGAGCAAGACTGTTAGTGCAAATTCATATCGGCGATTTGCTGCTGCTCCGTCTAACTGCAGGAACGGTGAGTCTGTGATAGCTTGTGCTATGGACAGGGATATTTTAGATGCATATCCATATGAGTCTATGGATAATCTGCTTGAGCTGCTCAAAGAGGCTTCCTCTCACCCTAAGGTCAAAGAGATTAGAATCAGTATATACAGGCTGTCCAACCACCCGCGAATATATGAGTACCTGATCAAGGCGGCACACAATGGCAAGTGCGTCAAGGTCCTCATCGAGCTCAGGGCGAGATTTGATGAGTCGAGCAATATTAATTGGGCAAAACGACTGGAAGAAGCTGGTTGTCACGTATACTATGGTACCAAGAGCTACAAATCACACTTTAAGACATGCCAGGTAATTTTTAGGAAATCATTTAACAAATCAGGCGCTAATGAGATTATTACGCAAGTCGGTACTGGTAATTACAACGAGAGCACAGCTAAGCAATACACTGACTTTTCCGTTATTACAGCAAATCATTTGCTGGGACTTGAAGTGATGCGTTTGTTTGACGATGCGGTGCGGGGAATAATCGATGATTCTTTTCAATGTATATTGGCTTCGCCGGGGAGCTTGCGCAAAGGGATCGTTAAACTGATCGATAGAGAAATAGAAAAAGGCTCTGCGGGACGAATTTTCATTAAGGTCAACTCAGTTACGGATAGAGCCATCATTGAGAAGCTGGCGGAGGCTTCGGTTGCAGGTGTTAAAATCCGCATGCTGGTGAGAGGGAGTTGTACATTGCTACCCGGGGTCAGCGGGTATACTGAAAATGTTCAGATTCTGAGCATCGTGGGTAGGTTCCTCGAACATTCACGCGTATATATTTTCGGTTCTGACGATGACGAAATCACATATATATCCTCTGCTGATCTTATGAATCGCAATATGGATAAGCGTTTCGAGCTTGCGTTTCCGATTACGGATAGAGCCGCTATATCTGAGATTAAGCACATAATGTATGAAAACCTTACAGATAACGTTAGAGCAAGGTGCTTACGCAACGATGGACGGTACGCAGAACTGCGCGCAGATGGTATAATGCGTGATAGTCAGGAACGACTCCTGTACCAATTTAACGATTATATAGATTGAAGGGGGAACGATGATAGGGGGCTATCAGATAACAGACATTGCAATTTTCTTTATTGTGTATTCGGTTCTCGGGTGGATTACGGAAGTGATTTATCAGGCGGTAAGCAAGGGGTTAGTCGTAAACAGGGGCTTTCTCAACGGACCGGTGTGCCCGATTTACGGGTTTGGAGCGTTATTCGTAATTCTTCTTGTAAATGTACTTGATCTCAGCCACAGTACTACGACATCAGACATAGAGGTGTTCTTGCTTGGCGTGGTTCTATCTACACTTCTTGAGTTGATCGGCGGCTACGTGCTTCTCAAAGTTTTCCACGCCAGGTGGTGGGACTATTCCGGGAAGCCTCTTAACTACCATGGCTATATATGCCTTGAGTTTAGCCTTATCTGGGGTTTTGGCATTCTGTTTATTGTGAGACGCATTCATCCGTTGACGCAGTCGCTGCTTGGCGGATTCTCTATGTCGACTCTGGGCTTAATTGTGCTTGCAATTGCATATGCAGGATTTGCTTCAGATCTTGTGGTATCAGTTCTGATAATGCTCGGACTCAACAAGAAAATCAGAAAGCTTGACGATATGCAGCAGGCGATGCGGGAATTCAGTGATGAGCTGAGCACGAGGATTGGCGAGAACGCTCTCAGTACGAAGGAACATGTAGATGAATACAAAGTTCAGAGTGCGTTATTTGAGGCCGATGTGCGAGATATGGCAACCGCTAGAAGAGAAGAGGTTAGCCATGAGCTTGCTGAAATGAAACAGCAGTACGAGCTTGTGAGACAGGAGCTTTACAAAAATCTGAGCAAGACCTCGTTATTTGGATCAGGCAGAATTTTGAAGTCCTACCCTGATCTTCATTCTGTAAAATATCCGGAATTAGTGGATAAGATTAAGAGAAATTTCAATGAGTATCGCAAATAGTATTGTTTGTTTTATATGGTTTATAAACCATACATATTGTGAGCTTATAAGCCATACACATTATGGTAATGTTGACATTTTGTGCTTTAATTAGTAAAATTAATGAATATTTTGTTTATTACAATAATTAATGTTAGAGGAAGGGATGAAAATATGTTTGAAAACTTATCTGAGCAATCAGTAGCGGAAGTTCAAGAAGAACAGGTCAAGCATTGGGCCGACATAGATCTTCTGGAGCTCTGCGTAAGAGAGAGAGAAGGTGAACCAAGCTTCGTATTCTACGAGGGGCCTCCGACAGCCAATGGTAAGCCGGGTATACACCATCTGATGGCTAGAACGCTCAAGGATTCCATCAACAGATACAAGACTATGCAGGGTTTCCAGGTAAAGAGAAAGGCTGGATGGGATACACACGGACTTCCGGTCGAAATTGAGGTAGAGAAGCAGCTCGGTATGTCCGGCAAAGGCGATATCGAGAAGTACGGGATCAAGGAGTTTAATGAGAAGTGCCGGGACTCCGTCTTTAAATACACAGGTCTATGGCGTGAGATGTCGGAGAAAATGGCATATTTAGCCGATATGGATGACCCGTATATCACATTTGATAATAACTATATCGAATCTGTATGGTGGATAATCAAGAAGTTCTTTGATGCGGGCTTAATCTACGAAGGTCACAAGGTTCTGCCATATTGCGCCAGATGCGGAACAGGTCTTGCTTCTCACGAGGTTGCACAGGGCTATAAGGAGGATCCGGTCCTCACAGTAACCTGCAAGTTCAAACGCAGAGACAGAGATAATGAGTATTTCTTAGCATGGACAACAACACCGTGGACACTTCCCTCTAACATTTTAATTACAGTAGGTCCAGAGGTTGTATACATCAGAGCTAAGATGCTTGAGGGCGACGAAGAAGGCAACGTATTCTACGTAGCCAAGAATCTTGCCGATAGGGTTCTCGGAGAGGGCAAATACGAGGTTCTCGATGAGATGACAGGTAAGGAGCTCGAGCACGTTGAGTATGAGCCTCTTTCGACATTTGTATATGGCGATGATCCGGAAAAGGTTAAAGGCTTTTTCATAGCGAATGCAGATTATGTAACAGTTGATGACGGTACAGGTCTTGTTCATACGGCATATGCTTTCGGTGAAGACGACTATAATACTTGCCGCAAATATGGTGTTGATTTTGCAGAACCGGTTGATGAGAGAGGATGTTTTACGGCAACTCCATGGAAGGGTAGATTCGTTATGGACGAGGGTCTGGATGTAGAGATACTCAAGCATTTTGCAGCTGAGAACAAGGTATTTGCTAAACAGAAGATGGTTCACAACTATCCACACTGCTGGAGGTGCGATACACCTTTGGTGTACTATTCAAAGCCCGGCTGGTATATTGAGATGACTAAGCTCAGAGAACAGCTGGTTGAGAATAATAATAAAGTTAATTGGTATCCGCCATATGTTGGCGAGAAGAGATTCGGCAATTGGATTTCTGATGTTAAGGACTGGAACATCTCAAGAGCCAGATACTGGGGTACTCCAATTCCAATCTGGAAGTGTGAGTGCGGACATCTTGAGGGTGCCGGCAGCCGTGCTGAGCTGGCTGAAAAGGCAATAGAGGATGTCGATCCGGAGACAATAGAGCTTCACAGACCATATGTAGATGATATTCATTTCAAGTGCCCTCATTGCGGCAAGGCTATGGAGAGAATTCCCGATGTTATGGACTGCTGGTTCGACTCGGGTTCGATGCCGTTTGCACAGTGGCATTATCCATTTGAGAACAAGGAGAGATTCGAAAGTGAGCTGTTCCCGGCTGATTTCATCTGTGAGGGTATTGACCAGACCAGAGGTTGGTTTTATTCACTGATGGCTATATCCACTTTCATCATGGGCAAAGCACCTTACAAGAACGTACTGGTTAACGACCTGATTCTCGACGCAAATGGCAAGAAGATGTCCAAGCATGTAGGAAACACAGTTGATCCGTTCGAGATGATGAGTAAGTACGGAGCTGACGTAATACGTTGGTATCTGGTATCCGTATCACCGGCCTGGACACCAACTAAGTTTGATGTGGAAGGAGTTAAGGACGTGCAGAGCAAGTTCTTCGGTACTCTCAGAAATATCTACAACTTCTTTGTACTATACTCAAATATGGACGACATAGATCCGGCGAAAATAGAGGTTCCTTATGCAGATCGACCGGAGCTGGACAGATGGATTATCTCCAGATATAACAGGCTTGCAGCTGAGGTCACTGAACACATGGATGAGTACGACCATATGAAGACAGTCAGAGCAATCAACGATTTCGTAGTAGAGGACTTCTCCAACTGGTACATCAGAAGAGCTAGAAGAAGATTCTACGCCGAGGGAATGACTGACGATAAGAAGAGCGTTTACGCAACTACTTATGAGGTTCTTCTCGGTACAATCAAGATGATAGCGCCAATCGCTCCGTTTATTTCCGATGAAATGTATGTCAAGCTGACAGGAGATAAGAGCGTTCATGTTGCCTACTTCCCGGTTGCCAACAAAGAACTCATCGATGAAAAAACTGAGGATAGGATGGGTCTAGTCAAGACTCTTGTTAACCTTGGAAGAGGAACCAGAGAAAAAGAGAGACTCAAGGTCAGACAGCCACTCAGCGAGGTAATCGTTGACGGTAAATACGAGAGCCTGATCAGCGACCTCGTACCCCTGATCACCGAGGAGCTCAACGTCAAGAATGTCGTGTTTGAAAACGATTTGGATAAATACATGAACTTCTCAGTTAAGCCGGACTTCAAGACAGCCGGACCGGTGCTCGGGAAGAATATCAAGGAGTTTGCCGCAAAGCTGGCACAGCTGGATGCCAAGGAGCTCCTGGCAAATGTCGCAAACGGTTCTGTTAAGCTGGAGCTCGGTGGTACTGAGTACGACATCACTGAAGAATTCCTCGATGTACGTATTTCGGCAAAGGAAGGCTTTATTGTGGGTATGGAGAACAACGTTTTCACTATCCTGGATACAACTCTAACTCCGGAGCTTGTCAGCGAGGGATATGTCCGTGAGGTTATTTCTAAGGTTCAGCAGCTTCGCAAGCAGCACGACTTCAAGATGCTTGACCACATAACCATCAGCTTGGAGGCAGATGATGATGTGAAGGCGGCTGTTCTAGGTGCGATTGATCATATCAAGGAAGAGACTCTCGCCGATGCTGTTGTTGAAGCTACAGGCCTGGATGTGTTTGATATCAATGGTCACAATACCGGACTTGCAGTAGCTAAGTATTAAGAGCAATAAATATTATGAGTGAAGATAACAAAAATAATTCTAAGCTCAACATCGCAGATTTCGATCCCGACGAATTAGCCGGGGTCGTTTCTTCATACGGTGAGAAAAAGTTTAGAGCCAAACAGATATTTGAGTGGATTTCAAAGGGTGTCGACTCGTTCGATGAGATGAGCAATCTACCAGTGAGGCTTAGAGGTGCGCTCGCTCAAGATTACTATATCGATATGCCCGGAGCGGTTACCGTTCAGGAGTCAAAGCAGGACGGAACTTGTAAATGCCTATTTGAGTTTTCGGATGGTGCACGCGTCGAAGCCGTATATATGAAATATAATTACGGCAACTCAATATGCATCAGCTCTCAAGTCGGATGCCGTATGGGGTGTACGTTCTGTGCATCGACACGCAAAGGACTTGACAGATCGCTGACTGGCGGAGAAATGCTGGCACAGGTTCTCAAGATGCGCAGGTTGACCGGCGAGGACATTGGGCATGTCGTAATAATGGGCATAGGGGAACCCTTTGATAATTACGAAGGACTATCAAAATTTATCAGTCTCATTAACAGCAAGCAGGGGTACAATCTCGGAATGAGGAATATTACCGTATCTACGTGCGGACTTGTGCCGATGATTGAGCAATTCGGGAAAGATTTTCCTCAAGTGAATCTAGCGGTATCGCTACACGCGCCCAATGACGATATCAGAAGACGTACCATGCCGATTGCAAGGAGATATGCGTACGAAGATCTCATCGCAGCATGCAGGACATACACAGAGTCGACTAAGAGACGTATAACTTTTGAATATGCGCTCACCGACGGTGTCAATGATCAGAGGGAGCATGCGCTAGAACTTGCCAGCCATCTCAAGGGTTGGCTTACTCATGTTAATCTGATTCCACTCAATGAGGTAGACGGTACAGGCTACCTCACATCTAACAGGGAAACTGTCAGAAGTTTCGCGTGGACACTCGAGGAACACGGCATTGCGGTTTCAGTGAGAAGGACTCTAGGTACTGATATCGATGCGGCGTGTGGTCAGCTCAGACTCAGATGAATACGATGTCGATCAATACAGTGCTGTGTGCGGCCGGACTCCGGATAACAGCACTTTTTTCATGCTCGATATACAATATAACCCTCAGAAATTCACAAGGTTCAGGGGTTTATGGTATAATATTATGCTTAATTCTGTTTGTGCATTATAGCGGAGGGATTATGAATATATTGATTGATGGCATGGGTGGAGATTACGCTCCACAGGAAATCGTCAAGGGTGCGATTTCTGCCGCTAGAAAGATAGAGGATACGATTACAATAATTGGAGCTCAAGAGCTTATCAGTACCGAACTGGAGAAGCGGGGGTGGGATGGAGACAACATTGCGGTTGTAAATGCAACCGAGGCTGTAACCAACAACGAAGCTCCCGCAATGGCAGTACGCAAGAAGAAGGATGCTACAGTCAATGTTGGAATGAGGATGATCAAGGCAGGAGATGGCGACGTGTTTATCTCTGGTGGCAGCACGGGTGCACTGCTAGCCGCAGGACTTCTGGGGCTGGGCCGTATCAAGGGTATCAAGCGACCGGCAATTGCAGCGTTTTTTCCGCAGATTGGCAAGAATGAGACGACACTTCTCTTAGACTGTGGTGCAAATGTGGACTGCAAGTCTGAATATTTGTACCAGTTCGGTATTATGGGCAGCATTTACGTGGAAAATGTCAAAGGTATTGAGCATCCGGACGTAAGACTGCTTAACGTCGGAACAGAGGCTGAAAAGGGAGATGACCTTCATAAGGAAGCTCATGAACTTCTCGCTAATAGCTCCATCAATTTCAAAGGCAATGTTGAGGGTCGCGAGATTGCCTCTGGTGTCTGCGATGTTGTCGTTACTGACGGATTTTCAGGAAATGTATTCCTCAAGAGCTCGGAGGGTCTGGCGCTTTCGATCATGGGCAGGCTCAAGGATGTTCTGCTAGGGGGAACTATCTCCAGGATTGCTGCGCTTATGCTGTCTAAGCAACTCAAGGAAATGAAGAAGGAATTCGACTATTCAGAAGAAGGTGGAGCTCCTATTCTTGGACTCAAGGGACCGGTTCTCAAGATTCACGGTAGTTCTAAGGCTTACGCTGTCTATAATGCAATCCTCAAAGCCCGAGATTATGTAGCGTCAGATGTGACCGGGCAGATTGAAAAAGCTCTGGCTGATAACGATGAGCTTAGCGAATACAAAACTGAAGTAACGGATGGTAACGCAGAAGCGTAGAAATATCAGGTTTCGGATACATAGCATTCACACGGCAGTGTTATGCATAAGTCATGTATAGGTTAGGATGAAATGGATAGCTTAGAAAATAAATTAGGGTATAAATTCAAAAATGAAAAGCTGCTGGAGACTGCACTCACTCACAGCTCATACGCTTCTGAGCATGGTAAGCACTATGAATTCAACAATGAGCGGCTTGAGTTTCTCGGAGACGCTTTTCTCGATGCAATAATCGGTAAGAAGATGTTTGCGGTTATGCCGGAGGCGCACGAAGGAGTATTGTCAAAAACTCGCGCAGATGTCGTGTGTGAGCGATCTCTTGCTGAGGTAGCTAGTCAGCTTGAGCTTGGTGAATATCTGAAGCTGGGTCATGGTGAAGAAAATGGTGGCGGTCGTCAGAAAACATCAATTGTCGGAGATGCTGTCGAAGCCGTTATCGGTGCGATGATAATCGATGGAGGATATGCTGCAGCTGAGCGAGTGGTGCTGGATCTTTTTGCAGATAAGATTAGACTTGCAGTTAAGGGGGAGCTGTATAAGGATTATAAGACTCTTCTGCAAGAGAAGCTGCAGGATTATATCAAGGGAGTTAATATCAGGTATCAGATAGTGAATGAGGCAGGTCCGGACCATAGCAAGGAGTTCGTGGCAGCGGTGCTTGTTGACGGCAATGAGCTGGGTAGAGGAATAGGCAAGAGCAAGAAGGAATCTGAGCAGGCCGCTGCAGCGGATGCACTTATGAAAGGGGATATATAGCTTGTATTTTAAACGTATTGAGCTACAGGGCTTTAAGTCATTTGCTGACCCGGTGACTATTGACCTCAACGACGGAATAACATGTATAGTCGGACCTAACGGAAGTGGTAAGAGCAACATCAGCGATGCCCTCCGTTGGGTACTTGGCGAGCAGAGTCCTAAGTCGCTGCGTGGCGGTAAAATGGATGATATCATATTCGCCGGAACTGCGACGCGAAAGCCCAAGGGT
Source organism: Mogibacterium timidum ATCC 33093 (assembly GCF_000525775.1). Classification (GTDB taxonomy): domain Bacteria; phylum Bacillota; class Clostridia; order Peptostreptococcales; family Anaerovoracaceae; genus Mogibacterium; species Mogibacterium timidum. Next base: position 101,050 of record NZ_JALU01000018.1, read on the forward strand.
ATGGCCGAGGTGTCACTTGTCATTGATAATTCGCTTGGAATATTACCGCTAGAATACAACGAGGTTCAGGTAACACGCCGCATGTATCGGTCGGGAGACAGCGAATACTTGATTAATGGCAATCAGTGTCGGCTGAAAGATATCAAAGAGCTGTTTATGGATACCGGAATTGGAGTTGACGGATATTCAATTATTGGCCAAGGAAAAATCCAGGATATTGTGAGCACTAAGCCGGAGAACCGCAGGGAGATATTCGAAGAGGCTGCCGGAGTTGTGCTCTATAAGAGTCGCAAGGCAGAAGCTGAGAGAAAGCTGGCGGCGGCTTCTGATAACCTTGAACGCGTCAAGGACATCATTTCCGAGATTGAAAGCCGTATTGGAACTCTTAAGGAAGAGTCGGAAAAGGCGAGCGAATACATAGTGCTTCGCGACAGATATAAATACGTCGGCGTAAATATAATTATTCACAATATCGATAGTCTGATCCGTACGGTTGAGGCTTCTCGAGCTGAATTGTTCGACATGGAAGCTACGCTATCCGAGATGGATGAGAAGGGTAAATCTATCGAAGCCCTGATCGAAGAGAGAAGACTCAATTCGGCAGCGCTCGATCAATCGTATGAAGATGCCAATGCTGAGCTTCTCGATAGAATAGATGAGCTCAACACTGTAACCAGCCGTGGACAGGTAAACGAAGAGAAGCTTCAAAGCATTGAGCGAGAGCTCGCAAGGCTTGAAGCTGTAATTTCAGACAACCTGGCTAAGCTGGATTCTGAAAAGCGAAATTTCGGAGAGCTTGAGGCTAACGAAAAATCCTATAGAGCTGAAAAGGAGCAGGTTGAGAGAGAGCTGGCTCAGGCAGAAGCGGATTTCAACGATAGCAAGCGAAAGCTTGAGGCCGTCAATACAGAGATTGAAAACAGTAAGGACGACATTATCAGCCTGACGAACAAAAATGTAACCCGCAGGGCCGATATTACAACCCTCGAGAATTATGTCAGCACGCTTAATGATAGAAGAGATCAGCTGAATGAGGAATACAGCGGCAAGGATGAGACTGATGCTGAAAATGCTCGCAAGCTCAAGTCACTGGAATCACAGTTTGCTGAGGTTGAAGACAAGCAGAGCCACGCAGCCTCAAAGATCAACGAGATTGTCGTGCAGATCAGAGAGCTTGAAGAAACGTCCAATCAACGGAATAGGCAGATTGCAGAGCTGAGTAACAAGTATAACCGCACGCTGGCTCGTAAAAACACCATCGAAGAGATGGAAAGCAACTACGAAGGCTATAACAATGCTGTCAGACAGCTTATGAGACAGCATGTCAATGGAATTTTCGGTACGGTTTCAGATCTTATCAAGGTACCCTCAGGATACGAGATAGCGACAGAGACTGCGCTCGGAGCGGCTATGCAGAATATAGTCTGTGATGACGATGCATCAGCAAAGGCAGCTGTGAGATGGCTCAAGGATAACAGAGCCGGTAGAGCGACATTCCTGCCTCTGTCATCTCTCAGGTATAACAAGCAATATCAGGAAAGAGATATTGAAAATTCTCCCGGCTATCTCGGCATAGCTTCCCAAATAGTGGGAGCGGACGAAAAATATCACGTCATACTTGAGTACCTGCTGGGACGAGTTATATTTGCAAGCAACATGGATGATGCCGTTCGAATTTCCAAGATGTCGAGCCGCGGATATAGGATTGTAACGACGGATGGAGAGGTTATCAATTCCAGCGGTGCGATCACCGGTGGAAGGTACAAGAACAAATCAGCCAATATACTTGAGCGCAAAAACGAAATCAAGGAACTAAGTGAAATCGCCGATAAGCTGAGAGAACAGATTGCTGAGCATAGAGATAAGATTGCCGCGGGTGAAGCCAATGTCGCGGCACTCAAGGAGTCAAGGGCGCAGTGCTACGATGAGCTGCATCAGATAGAAATTGACAAGAGTGTTATAGGAAGCGAGCTTGATAGAATCAAGAAGTTAACTGAGGATGCTGGTGCGCATAGAGAGCAGTTTAGCAGTGAGCTTGCGACACTTGATGGTGATATCGCTAAAGCTACGGAGATGGTAGACAAGCACAGGGCTGAAATATCCGAGACTGATACGAGGATTGAGAAGCTCAACAATCATATTGAGGAGCTGATGGTAGATGCTGAGCGATACGATTCACGTGTTAACAGGTTACGAGAGGTAACACTTGAGAACAAGCTGCAGCTAAGCGAGCAGGATGCCAGGATCCTTGGACTTAATGAGCTGATAGAGCGTGTCAGGGATACTGTAACGGATCTTGAAAATGAAATCGACGATGCCCGTATGTCATACGAGGAGCTCGATGAGAAGCACCACATGCTGACAAGCAGCGATGCAGAGTCGAGTGATAAGATAGAAGAGCTGCAGAATCGCAGGAAACAGCTGGAGGATAAGATAAAGGCATTAGGAGAAGAAATCGACTCAAACAAGGCTGCATATGAAGTTGCAATTTCTAATCAAAAGGAATTGATCCGCGATGTGACCGAGCTGCAGGACGCTAAATACAAGCTTGAAGTCAAGAGCACCAGAAGTGAGACATTGCTTGATACTCAGAAGGATAAACTATGGGATGAATTCGAGGTGTCATTCGCAGAGGCTCAGGATATACGCGATGAGAATTTCGGAATCACTGCCGGCAACAAAGAGGCTAAGGAAATCAAACTTCGTATGGCCGAACTGGGTGATGTAAACATATCATCAATAGAAGAGTACAAGGCCGTGAGCAGGAGGTATGAGTTTATGACTGCTCAGGAAAACGATATCTCCACAGCTATGAAGGAGCTAAAGTCTATTATCAGCAATATGGAGCGCAAGATTAGAGACAAGTTCAAGGAGAACTTTGACAAGGTGGTTATCAATTTTGAGGAGATTTTCAGCGAGCTCTTTGGCGGCGGTCACGCCGAGCTAAGGCTTGAGGATGAATCTGATCCGCTGGCTTCAGGAATCGAGATCATAGCTCAGCCGCCGGGCAAGAGACTTAAGAATATCAACCTTATGTCCGGAGGAGAGAAAACGCTGACAGCCATTGCGCTTATGTTTGCGGTTATCAAGGCGAAGCCTACGCCATTCTGTATACTGGATGAAGTTGAGGCTGCGCTGGATGAAGCGAATATAGAGCGGTTTTCCAATTACCTCAAGCACTTTGAAGAAGTGCAGTTTGCTCTTATAACGCATCACAAGGCCACGATGGAACACGCAGACGTACTCTACGGTGTCACTATGCCTGAACAGGGAATTTCACGGGTTCTGTCGCTCAAATTTGAAGATGGATTTGATCCAAACGAGTATGCAGACGAATAACCGCACCGGCAAATGCATTTGTACAGCGCAGGACGGAAAGGATAAACATGGGACTTTTCAAAGACAAGAGTACATTTAAAAAATTTACAGAGAGAGTTACAAACGTAATCGTCGGGAACCCTAATATCGACGAGGAGTTTTATGAAGAGCTTGAGGAATCGCTCGTTGTCTCCGATATTGGTATTGAAACCACAGAAAAGATAATGGATATGCTAAAAAAGCGCGTCAATGCCAAGTATCTGACCAAGCCGGACGAAATAAAGAAGGCTCTATCTGATGTCATTGCCGAAATTGTGGACAAGGGCGAACGCAACAAACTATCGGCAGATTATCCGCTTGTGATTCTTATGATCGGGATCAATGGCGGCGGCAAGACGACTTCGATAGGAAAGCTTGCCAACTATTTCAAGGAGCGCGGTCAGAGCGTTTTGCTCGCAGCTGCGGACACCTTTCGTGCGGCGGCTGCCGACCAGCTGGTTGAGTGGGGAAATCGCTCAGGAGTGCGAGTAATTCGCCACGATGAGGGTACAGACCCTGCTGCGGTAATATATGACGCTGTTCAGTCAGCTAAAGCCAACAATATCGACGTGCTCATATGCGACACGGCCGGGAGGCTTCAGAATAAGACAAATCTTATGAAAGAGCTTGAAAAGATGGATAAGATCATTGGACGTGAGTATCCTGATGCTTCACGTGAGACTCTTATAGTTCTCGATTCGACAACCGGCAAAAATGCTATCAGTCAGGCCAAGGAATTCAGTGAAATTGCTGATATCACAGGCATCATACTTACCAAGCTTGACGGTACAGCGAGGGGAGGCATCTCTATAACGGTGACGGACGAGTACGATCTGCCTATCAAGTTCATTGGAGTAGGTGAAGGTATGCATGACCTCAAGGAGTTCGATCCGCAGGAATTTGCAGGAGGTATTTTTGATGAGTAAACCTATACTCGCTGTAGTAGGGAGGCCTAATGTAGGAAAATCTACTTTCTTCAACAGAATAATTGGAGAGCGCAAGGCTATAGTGCAAGATACTCCGGGAGTAACTCGCGATAGGATTTATGCCGAGACTGAATGGAACGGACGTGAATTTGCCATTATCGATACGGGCGGTATTGAAGCAAATACCGGCGATATCATTCTCTCACAGATGCGGGAGCAGGCGGTTACGGCTATGGAGCTCGCCGATGTTATCCTTTTCATGGTTGATGGCAAGGAAGGTCTTACCATTGCCGACCATGACGTTGCTGATATCCTCAGAAGGACGGGCAAGGAGGTCATACTGGTTGTCAATAAGGTTGACAATCCGGGCAAGCTTGGTGACGATATATATGATTTTTATGAGCTTGGATTTGGCGAACCAATCGCTATCAGCTCGGTCAACATGCTCAATATGGGTGACCTGCTCGATGCAATCGTGACAGGCTTCCCGGACGATGAGCTTTATGGATATGAAGATTCAACCAGGATTGCCATTATAGGGAAGCCTAATGTCGGTAAATCCTCACTTGTAAATGCACTCACAAACGAAAAGCGCGTAATTGTCTCGCCGATTGCAGGAACTACCCGTGACTCGATTGATACGCCATTTTCGTATAATGATAAAGAATACACTCTGATAGATACAGCCGGGTTGAGACGCAAGAGCAAGGTCAACGATTCAATCGAGCATTTCAGTGTCATCAGAGCTGTTGCATCCGTTGAGCGGTGTGATATTTGCATAATGATGATTGATGCAGCCGAAGGCTTAACAGAGCAGGATAAGAAGATTCTGGGTATTGCTCATGAAGCCGGCAAGGGCCTTATGATTGTCGTTAATAAGTGGGATCTTGTCCAAAAAGAAACTAACACCATGAGAGATTATGAACGCAAGCTCAGAGCGGATCTCCGCTTCGTGTCATATGCACCGATACTCTTTGTATCAGTACTGGAGAACAGGAGGGTTTTCGACATAATAGACAAAGCAGCTAAGATTGAGGATATTAGGTCGAGGCGAATCACAACAGGTAAGCTCAACAGCATTATCGAGGATGCAGTTATGATGAGGCAGCCGCCTTCAGACAAGGGCAAACGTCTCAAGATTTACTATGCGAGTCAGATTGGCTCCAGACCGCCGCTGTTTTCGTTCAATATAAATTCGCGCCGGCTTATGCACTTCTCGTACTCAAGGTATCTGGAGAACAAGCTGCGTGAGGCATATGACTTTGAAGGAACGTCCATCAAGTTCTTGTTCAATGAGAAAAAGGGAGATAATTAATGAATTATGTATCGCTGACTATAATGGTGGTAATTGCATATCTCATCGGTAATATATCGCCGGCTACATTAATTGGTCGTTTCTACGGAATCGATATCAAGAAGGCAGGAAGCGGCAACGCCGGTACTACAAATGTGCTCAGAGTTCTGGGAACTAAGGCTGCGGCCTGTACTCTTGTAATAGATATACTCAAGGGCCTCGTGGCTGTAACAATAGCACAGGGAAGATTTAATAATCTCGGTGCGATGTTAGCATTTGCAGCTGTTGTTATCGGGCATATATATCCTGTTATCTTTAAATTCAAGGGTGGCAAGGGGGTGGCTACCTTTATAGGTGCTGCCATGGCTATCAATTGGCCAAGTACCTTTGCAGCTGCTCTTATTGCAGTTATAGTTGCCGGAGTATCCAAGAAGATGTCTCTTGGTTCAATTACTGCAGCACTCATGTATCCTTTGTTAATGCTGTACTACTACCCAAAGGATTTGCCAATCGCCATCCTTATGGCACTTGTAATAGTGTTCACTCACCGCGGTAATATCAAGAGACTGATGAATGGTGAGGAGAAGGAGCTGAGCATTGGTTCCAGAATCAGAGAGAAGCTCACAGCACAATCTAATACAGATACAGACGAAAGCTTTGATACTCCCGGTGAAAAATCAAGCATGAATATAGAGAAGGCTCACGATAATCTCGATAAATTTGATAAAGATGAAGACATGGGGCTCACTGGCTCGGTACATGATGATATACTGGCGTCCGGCTCCAGGGACGAGCTTATCAACGAGGCAACATCGATCAACCACACCAGGGTTGAGGTTTTGGATTCGGCGGCAGATTATTACAAGGACGTTGAGATACCACAGCTCAAGGGTTCGGCAAAGAAGAAAGTAGCAGTGATTGGAAACGGCAGCTTCGGTACCGCGATTGCGAATGTAATCGCGCATAACGGCCATAGAGTTACGATCTACGGCCGTAACAAGGAAGATATTAACAGGATTCGAGAGAATAGGGTAAATGAGAAGTATTTGCCGGGAGCCAAGCTGGCTGACAGCATCAGGTTCACCTCGAACCTGCGTACAGGGGTAAGTAAACGTGACATAGTTATATTTGCGATTCCTGCTCAGCAGTTTGGACGCGTTATCGAGAAATCTGCAAAGTATATCGACAAGGAAGCTATTCTTGTAAATCTTGCAAAGGGGATCGAAAACGATTCTCTTAAGACTATGTCTCAAATTGCAAAGTCCTTAGTTGATAACAAATATGTCGCAGTTTCCGGACCTTCGCATGCTGAGGAAATCGTCCGCAACTACCCAACTACAGTAGTTGCTGCGTCTGATGACGATGATGCGGCCAAGGAAATTCAGAACATACTGATGAGCAAGACTTTCCGTGTGTACACCGGCGATGATATTCTCGGGGTCGAGCTTGGAGGTGCACTTAAGAACGTAATTGCACTTGGCACAGGTATTGCAGACGGCATGAAATTCGGAGATAACTCCAAGGCTGCTCTGATGACAAGAGGTATCCACGAGATTTCCAGGCTTGGAGAAGCGATGGGTGCCAAGAGCGAGACTTTTGCAGGGCTGTCAGGAATAGGAGATCTCATGGTTACATGCTCCTCCGATCTGTCGAGAAACAGAAGGTGCGGGTTGCTCATCGGAGGTGGAATGACACCGGATGAAGCGGTCGCCGAGATCAAGACTACAGTTGAGGGCTTCTATACAGTCGAGGCCGCTAGCAGGCTGGCGGCTAAGCTGGGAATAGAGATGCCGATTACAGATGCCGTCAAGAGTGTGATAGATGGTAACCTCAAACCTCGCGATGCAGTTGAACTGCTGATGAACAGAGATAGGAAACAAGAGAACAAATAACACATGAAAAAATATCACATTATTACTTTCGGATGCCAGATGAACGAGCACGACTCGGAGAATATCGCCGGTATGCTCGAAGGCATGGGATACGAATTTGTTGCTGATCCTTATGAAGCGGATGTTGTAGTCATGAATACCTGCAGCGTCCGAGAGCATGCTGATAAGCGATTTTACGGCATGCTCGGACAGTTTAAAAAACGCAGAGATGAAAATAAAGATTCCCGAATCGTCTGTGTTTGCGGCTGCATGCCGCAACAGCCGCGCGTGCAGGAGGAAATCAAGAAGAGCTTTGGATGGGTAGATGTTGTGTTTGGTACACAGACAATTGGTGATTTTCCGAGGCTCCTCAATTCAAGAATAGCAACTGGCAAAAAGCAGTTTTCCGTCACCGCAAACAGCCCTGTAATTCCGGATGAAAAGGAGCCTAAGAGGGTTTATGAGCATAAGGCGCTTGTAAATATCACTTACGGCTGCAATAACTTCTGCACCTACTGCATTGTTCCATACACTCGCGGCAGAGAAAAGAGCAGGTCGCTTGCAGATGTTGTCGATGAAGTTAAAAAGCTGGCTTCTGACGGTGTGTTGGAGGTTATGCTGTTGGGACAGAATGTAAATTCCTTTAAGGACGGCGAAGGCAATGATTTCCCAACACTCGTCAGATATATTAACGAGGTTGAAGGAATTGAGAGAATCAGATTTATGACATCCAATCCCAAGGATCTTTCAGACGATCTGATAGATTGCTTCCGCACTTGTAACAAGCTGTGTAAGCACATCCATTTACCTGTTCAGTCGGGCAGCAGCACTGTACTGAAGCGCATGAATCGCAGATACGACAGAGATAGGTATATCGAAATTATTGACAAGCTAAAAGCTGCATGCCCGGATATTGCAATCACCACAGACATCATAGTCGGCTTTCCGGGGGAGACAGAGGATGAATTTGCAGAGACATTGTCGCTAGTCGAGTATGTCGGATACGACTCAGCATTTACATTTATATATTCGCCTCGTGAGGGCACTCCTGCGGCTGGTTACACAGATCAGATACCTTACGATGTCAAGCACGAGCGTTTTGAACGCCTAAACGGGGTGGTTAACGAATGTTCTCTGCGCAACAATTCGATGCTTGCTGATCAAACTGTAAGGGTGCTCGTGGACGGAGCGAGTCGTAAGGACGAAAACGCATATTCGGGAAGAACTGATGGCTTCAAGCTGGTTAATATCTCGTCCGGAAGGGATATCACAGGTCAGCTTGTCGATGTCAGGATTACAGACTGCAAGACGTTCAGCATAGATGGAATTCTGGCCTAGCTATTTATTTGCCACTTAAGAATAATAATACAAAAAGGAATATTTATATGAGAGATAAACTTAGCAGCTTATTGCGGTCAGGACCGGGTATTATATTAATCCTGCTTCTGATTACTAACTTTTTAAATGGCGGACTTAAAGATCCCAAGACGTATTTCTTCAATATGCTGTTGACGCTGCCGGGCATAGTGGTGGGGCTTTCGTTCCACGAATTTGCCCATGCGTTTGCTTCAAATGCATTTGGAGACCCGACACCCAAGGCACAAGGCAGATTGACAATTAATCCGGCAAAGCACATTGATCCGTTTGGTTTCTTTGCGCTTATCTTTTGCGGATTCGGCTGGGGTGTTCCCGTACAAATAGATAATCGTTATTATAAGAGGCCTCGTTTAGACGAGTTTATCGTATCCGTCGCGGGTGTAACGATGAATCTGATAATAGCGATAGTATTCGCCTTCATATCCAGATTTGCGATTAACCTTTGGGGCAGAGATGTTATATTGACAGATTCTGTGCAGGGGTTAGCTGTCAAGGTTCTGCTATACGTCGTTATGATCAATATAACACTGATGATATTTAATCTCATCCCCGTTCCGCCGCTGGACGGATTCGGTTTAGTTACGGAGCTGTTTAATCTGCGCAAGACCGGCTGGTACTACACAGTGTATCAGTATGGCGGATTGGTTTTATTGTTGTTGCTGTTATTCGGGGTAGTCAGCAGGATACTGTATCCACTGACCAGTTCGGTTTATTCAACGCTGCTTACAGGGATTATATTAGCATAGAAGTTCTTCACAATTTCATCACGATAATTATTAGCACTCGTCACAGACGAGTGCTAATAATTATCTTGTAAGCAAGTGAGACTTGGATCATGAAATATTAAATGAGGAGGAAGGCAATGAATATTGAAAAATATACGCAGAAAATGCAGGGTGCCATTCTCGATTCACAAAATTTAGCAACTTCTTACGGGCATCAGCAGTTAGAGATAGCACATGTACATTACGCCATAATAAGCGACAGCGACGGATTGATTCCTAAGCTTCTTGAAGCTATGAACGTAGATGTGAGAGCGCTAAAGGCTGATTTAGAGAAAAATCTTGAGAAGATGCCAAAGGTTAGTGGCGGTAATGGGCAGGTATACATGAGTCCTGAACTCAACAGCGTCCTTATAAAAGCTGAAAAAATTGCCGGAGATTTTAAGGATGATTATGTCAGTGTTGAGCACCTGTATCTGGCAATTATTGATTCCAAAAACTCCGAAGTTAACGGAATCCTGACAAAGTACGGTATCAACAAGGATGATTTTATGAGAGCTCTAACGATGGTTCGAGGTAACCAGAGAGTGACTAATCAGAATCCGGAAGATACCTATGATGCTCTTAATAAGTATGGCATCGATCTTGTTGATGCCGCTAGGAAGGGGAAGCTGGATCCGGTTATCGGCAGGGATGTGGAAATAAGGCGAGCTATCGAGATTCTATCGAGGAGAACCAAGAATAACCCGGTTTTAATTGGACAACCTGGAGTCGGCAAGACTGCCGTAGTAGAGGGATTGGCGCAGAGAATAGTCAATGGTGACGTACCGGATGGCCTGAGGGGTAAGACGATATTCTCGCTCGATATGGGTTCGTTGATTGCGGGAGCTAAGTACCGCGGAGAATTCGAAGAGCGACTCAAGGCTGTTTTAAATGAGATAGATAAATCTGACGGGAACATTATCCTGTTCATAGATGAGATTCATAATATCGTTGGTGCAGGTCGCACAGAGGGATCTATGGATGCGGGAAATCTGCTTAAGCCAAAGCTGGCAAGAGGAGAGCTGCACTGCATCGGAGCGACTACACTTGATGAATATAGGAAATATATAGAAACTGACGCAGCTCTTGAGAGACGATTCCAAAAGGTAATGGTAGACGAACCTACTGTTGAGGACACGATTTCTATACTCAGGGGGCTGAAGGAGAAATTTGAGATTCACCACGGTGTCAGAATCACGGACAATGCTCTTATCGCTTGTGCGACACTTTCAAACAGGTATATAAGCGACCGATATTTGCCGGACAAGGCGATAGATTTGATGGATGAGGCAGCTGCCAGAATAAGAACCGAGATTGACAGCATGCCGTCCGATCTCGATCAGATATCACGTAAAATCATGCAGCTTGAAATAGAACAGCAAGCGTTATCCAAGGAGGACGATAAGGCGAGCAAGGTAAGGCTGGAAGCAATAAGCGAAGAGCTCGCTAATCTAAGGAGTGAAAATGACGAGCTGACCGCTAAATGGTCTAACGAGAAAAAGAATATTCAGGAACTCAAGAACAAGAAGCTTGAATTAGAGGAGATTCGTCATCAGATAGAAACAGCTGAGAGAGAGTATGATCTTGAGAAGCTCGCAAAGCTTAGATACGGTGATTTGCCCAGACTCGAGAAGGAGATAGAGGGACTCAAGGAGAAGACTGAGCAATCAAGCGAAAATAGACTGCTGCGCGAGGAAGTGGGAGAAGAAGAAATTCAGTCGGTAATTTCCGAATGGACAGGAATTCCCATCAGTAAACTGGCTGAATCAGAACGCGAAAAACTGCTCCATTTAGGCGATATTCTGCATAAGCGGGTAATCGGACAGGATGCAGGTGTTAAGGCCGTATCTGAAGCGATATTGCGCGCAAGGGCCGGTCTTAAGAATGAGAATCGTCCGGTCGGTTCGTTTATATTCCTCGGACCTACCGGCGTGGGTAAGACTGAGCTGGCAAAGGCGCTTTCTGAAACTCTGTTCGACACAGAAAAAAATCTGATTAGAATCGATATGTCGGAGTATATGGAGAAACACACTGTGTCGAGACTTGTGGGCTCTCCTCCGGGATATGTCGGCTATGATGAGGGCGGACAGCTCACTGAAGCAGTCAGAAGGAAACCGTACAGCGTTATTCTGTTCGATGAAATTGAGAAGGCTCACCCTGATGTATTTAACATTTTACTGCAGCTCCTCGATGATGGAAGATTGACAGACAATCAGGGCAGAACAGTAGATTTTAAGAACACGATCATAATTATGACCTCTAACCTTCAGGAATCTCAGCTGAAGTCGTTCTTCAGACCGGAATTTCTCAACAGAATCGATGATATTATCGTATTCCAGTCGTTAAATTTGGAGGAGATTGAGAAAATCGTTGATTTGACAGTTGAGTCACTGGTCAAAAGGCTTAAGGATAGAGGCATTGAGCTTGAAATGTCACCTGAAGCCCGCAGCTATATAGCTAAGGAGTCATATGACGAGGAGTTTGGCGCCAGACCGGTTAAGCGTTACATACAGCGCAACCTTGAGAATCAAATCGCTGAGATGATAATAGGCAGCAAGGTAGTCGATGGTCAGACGATAGAAGTTGACGTCTCGGATAATGGGCTTATGTTTGATATTCGTTAGTTTGGAATAAAACCGTTTACTAGTCAGCGTAGCTGCTGTATAGCAGACAGGTAAAGTTTTTAAAATGATAATTGCAGCATGGGACAGGTGTTTTTATTGCACCTGTCTCTTATGTTATACTTGATATGTTATCCGCGCATAATCGACCTTGCGTGATAGCTGCTATATTAATTTTTAATTAGTAATTACTCATTACCAAGCGTGCGTAGACCGCACACCTTCTATATTTATTCATAAGGGGGGCATATGTCGGAATACAGGGATTTATACAGGAGAGCGGCTAACGGTGAGGGCCAGGTTGTTTCTTTCAAATTCACCAACGTCCATCCGCGAGCGATAGTTCAGATAGTGCACGACATAAGCGAACATAGTCTTCGTTACAGAGAATTCGCTTCGGCGCTCAACGATGCGGGATTCTATGTATGTGGAAATGATTTAATCGGACATGGGATGAGCAAACAGGGACATCCGGGCTGCTTTGGCTTGCGCAAGAACTCCTATGAGGGACTGCTCGGCGACATCGACTCGCTGTTCCGGGAAGTCTCAAATGAAGTCGGCGAAGATGTTCCAAGGATAATAATTGGAGCCGGATTTGGCGCAATGCTCAGTGAGCTCTATACAATAAGATATGGCAATATCGCCATGATTGTATCCATGGAAAATCTCGAGATCCCCGGCGGTATCAGCTTCATCAAGATGAACGCCAACAACCACATCATGAGAAAGGGATATAACTCAATCTCTGAAAGCGTTCACAACATGATGTACCAGACTGCCAAGCTCGGAGGCGGTGACGTTTACAGCGACTTTTATTGGGTTAGCAAGGTCAGAGAAGAAATTGATAAGTACATTCAGGATGATAATTGCGGGTGCATGCTTACCGCATCGGCATACAGGGAGATGATTCGAGTTATTGAGGAGCTGAGGAGCAAAAAAGGGATTGTCAGGCTTCCGGATATTCCAATCTATATGGTTGCCGGTGCTGAGGACCAACGTGGCGGCTGCGGAAATGCTGTGATGAAAATAGCTACCATGTTGACCGAAAAGGGGCATAACGAGGTAGCGTATAAGCTTTACAAAGACTGTTATCACGATATACTGCACGATAGCTGCAAAGCGTGCGTGACAAAGGATATTATCGCTTGGATAGAGCAGAAGCTCAACCGGAGGGGATAGTACCTAGAAGAGGTGAGACATTCTGCGGAGCTTGCTTTGCTGCATATGATAGTCCATGGCCTTTTTGCCTGCAGCAGGGTTCTTGGTTTCGAATGCCTCGAATATAGCCTTGTGTTCATCGAGAATAATTCTGAGGTAACCGTCGTTAAAAGTTTTTGCAGGTGCTGAATGCTTGAGATATGTCTGATATAACGACAACGTCTGGTACAGCATGCGATTCTTGGTACCTTTATAGATGATGTTGTGAAATGCGGAATTGAACTGCAGCACCTTTTCGACATCGGCCTTGAGAGTGTAGAATTCCATGAATTCGATATTCTCGCGCAGAGTATCAATTTCACTGTCGTCCATACGCTCGATTGCCCATTCGACAGCCTTGACTTCAAAGGTTCTGCGCAGGTCAAACAGATCAGATATATCGCGACTGCTAAGGCCGATTACGTATGCACCGCGGTTAGGGATGTTCTCGATTAGACCATCCGACTCCAGCTGTCTAAAGGCTTCACGAACCGGAGTCCTGCTGACATCGTACTGCTTGCAAACGGCCTGTTCCGTCAGCTTGGAGTTTGCCGGCAGCTTGCCGCTTAATATATCTTTTTGTATCTGTACAAAAAGCGTGTTGGATAGCGGCTGGTTGCTTTCGATTCCTGGGTTTGTCATCATTATTACTTACCTCCTGAGATTAGTACCGATATCGTACAAGTATACAATCTATGCATTTGTACTATCAGTATACAATTATAGTGAGAGCATACAAAAAGTCAATCAATCAATATATAGGATAAATTAATTAAATGAAGAAGATTAAACCAATAAAATATTTTAAGAATTCAGATGAGATAAATGAAGTCCTCGACACACTGGAAGCTGAATATCCGGATGCAGGATGTGCGCTTCACCATGACTCTATATTCCATTTGCTTCTGGCTGTTGTTTTATCAGCTCAAACGACTGATGCCAGTGTGAATACAGTGACCCCTGAGCTGTTTAGTACATATCATGAACCTGCTGACCTGTCAGCTGCTGACATAAATGACGTAGAGGACATAATCAAAAAGCTGGGGTTATACAAGAATAAGGCGAAGAATCTTGTGGGCATCGGTAAACTGCTATGTTCCGAGTATGACGGTGTTGTACCACAGGATTTTACAGAGCTTCAAAAGCTCCCTGGCGTCGGCCGCAAGACTGCTAACGTAGTGCTTTCTGTCGGTTTTGGAGAGCAACATATTGCTGTCGACACGCACGTATTCCGAGTTACCAACAGGATTGGGCTGGTTGATGAGGATGATGTTTTAAAGACGGAACGATCTCTTATGGAGATTATTCCGAAACATCGCTGGTCGCATATGCACCATGTTTTTATATTCCACGGCAGGCGTTGTTGCACGGCTAGAAAACCAAAATGTGAAAGCTGCTGTATAGCGGATAAGTGTAAATATAATCAAAAATAATTTAATACTCTGTTTAATATTTATGAGACTACGTAAGGCTCCGAAAATTGCAACTTGAGCGTGTTGACGTCTCAATTACATAAATAGACATTGACGTCTCGATTTTATAAATGCATCATTGAAAATACAATGTTTAACTGATATTATATTTTTGTTGATGTATATTAGTTTAGAGGAGTTTATATTGTCATTCCATATTGTTTTAGTCGAGCCGGAGATACCGCAGAATACTGGCAATATTGCGAGGACCTGCGCGGCTACCAACACAACCCTTCATTTAGTGAAGCCGCTTGGCTTTAGTATAGATGAGAAATCTGTGAGAAGGGCAGGACTCGACTACTGGAAGTACGTCGATGTAGTTGTTCATGATAGTCTTATGGCATTTTTAGGCGAATTCCCTAACGCCAGGATGTTTCTCTCAACTACTCATGGCGATCGCATCTATACGGATGTCAAGTATAAGGATGGCGATATGTTCTTATTTGGAAGAGAGACCGCCGGCCTTCCACAGGAGCTTATAAGTGAGAATCGGGATTCAGCCGTAAGGATTCCTATGAGTGAGAATACGAGACTGAGGTCACTCAACCTCGCTAATTCAGTCAACATCGTTTTGTTTGAAGCTCTCCGTCAAAACGGATTCCCGGAGCTTCTATAGTACTATTCATTAAAAAAGCAATGGCTATCTTTTTCGAATGTTAAGGAGGAAAAAATGATTAAAGTCGGTATTAGCGGATTCGGAAGAATTTCGAGAGTCGTCATGAGAGCAGCACTTGATATGGACGATATCGAGATTGTAGGTATTAACTGGCGTAACTCCGATCTAGATTATATCGTCTATATGCTGAAGTACGATTCGACCTTTGGTAGGTTCCCTGGAGTTATCGAAAAGTATGATGACGGAATCGTGGTTAACGGCAAGAATATTCCGGTATTTAGCGAAGATGATGCTAAAAATATTCCGTGGGGCGAGTGCGGCGCTGAGTACATTGTCGAGGGTACCGGTGCATATAACACAACAGATAAGGCCCAGGCACACCTCGACGCCGGCGCTAAAAAAGTTATTATTTCTGCCCCTGCGAAGGACAAGGCTACACCTACATATGTTTTCGGTGTTAATCATGAGGATTATGATAGCAGGTTTGATGTGGTTTCAAACGCTTCCTGCACCACCAACTGCCTTGCGCCACTTTGTAAAGTAATCAATGATAACTGGGGTATTGAACAGGGGCTTATGTCGACAATTCACGCTGCAACTGCTAAGCAGAAGGTTGTCGATGCAAGGTCGATGAAGGATTGGAGGACGGGAAGATCGGTGTTTAACAACATCATCCCGACAACGACAGGCGCTGCAAAGGCTGTATCACTTGTAATTCCGGAGCTGGAAGGTAAACTGACAGGAAAAGCATATCGCGTTCCTACCGCTAACGTTTCCGTAATCGACCTCAATCTGATATTAAAGAATTCCGCAAAATACGAGGAGATTTGTGCAAAGGTAAAGGAAGCTTCCGAGAATGAATTTAAAGGCATCATCGAATATGTTGATGACGAGGTTGTGTCATGCGATTTTATCGGTGATCCTTGCACCTGTATATACGATGCAAGAGAGGGAATTGAGCTCAACGACAAGTTCTTTAAATTCATAACATTCTATGACAATGAATTCGGATACAGTGTTCAGCTGCTGAGGTTGATTCAGCACATGAGCAATGTTGATAACAAATAATCGGAGACATCTCAATCAGATAATGCCGTGCATATTGCGCGGCATATCGTTTATTTTGTACAAGCGAGGTACATGCTATGAAAAAGACAGTTAGGGATATAGATTGGGCTGGTAAAACAGCTGTGGTTAGGTGCGATTTTAACGTTCCTTTCGTTGATGGAAAAATCAGCGACGAGACTCGGATAGTTGCTGCGCTTCCAACCATCGACTATCTGCGTGAAAATGGTGCAAAGGTTGTGTTGCTATCCCATTTAGGCAGACCTAAGGGAGAGCCTAAGCCGGAATTCTCGCTAGCTCCTGTAGCTGAAAGACTTGGAGAAAAGCTGGGAACGGCTGTTAGCTTTATCCCATCAGATTCGGTAGTTGACGGCAGTGTTTATGAGGCAGTCAGCAGCTTAGCTGCTTCTGATGTTGCATTGCTGGAGAATGTAAGATATAGGAGCGAAGAGACAAAAAATGATCCGGAATTTGCCAGAGCTCTGGCGGCACTTGGTGACGTATTTGTACAGGATGCCTTTGGAACCGCGCATCGTGCACATGCGTCAACTACCGGAATTACTGATTATATTCCGGCCGTATCCGGATTTCTAATCGAGAAGGAGCTTAAGTTTCTCGGCAGCGCAATTGAGTCTCCGAAGAGACCTCTTGCAGCGATAATGGGAGGAGCAAAGGTTAAGGATAAGATTCCGGTAATTCTACACCTTATCGACAAAGTTGACCTGCTTTTCATCGGAGGAGGAATGGCATATACATTCCTCAAAGCTGAGGGGTATAATATAGGCAAGTCGATTTTCGACGAAGAAGGATATGAACTGGTAGGCAGGATAAAATCAGAAGCTGCTGAAAAGGGGGTCAAGCTACTGCTTCCGATAGATGTAGTTGCTGCCAAAACCTTCGACAATGCTGCTGAGCACGGAATATTTAAGGTAGATAAGATTCCGGACGATATGATGGGAATGGATATAGGACCGGAGTCAGTGAAGCTTTACTGTGCAGAGCTTGCAAAGGTCAAGACAGTTGTTTGGAACGGGCCTATGGGAGTGTTTGAGATGTCTGCATTTGCCGGAGGAACCAGAGCTGTTGCTGAATGTTTGGCGTCTATTGATGCGACAACAATCATCGGAGGCGGAGATTCGGCAGCCGCAGTAACCTCCTTTGGATTGGCAGACAAAATGACTCATATCTCTACAGGCGGGGGAGCCAGCTTAGAGTTCTTGGAGGGTAAGGAGCTTCCCGGTATCGCATGCCTCAGTGACAAATAAGGTAGGAGAATTTTATGAAGAAATATTTGATAGCCGGCAACTGGAAGATGAATAAATCCATAGCGGAGGCAAAAGCGTTTGCTGTACAGCTTAAGGAGGAATATATCGAGCACCCTGAACAGCTCGTGATTATAGCTCCGTTTACGCAGCTTGAGACGCTTAAGAAAGAGCTTTCCGAAACAGGTATTAGGGTTGGTGCTCAAAACGTTCATTATGAGAAGAGCGGGGCATTTACAGGAGAGATATCCGTGCCTATGCTCAGGGAGCTTGGTGTCGATATGTGTGTAGTCGGTCACTCAGAGAGGCGAGAGTATTTTGGTGAAACTGACAGCAGGGTTAATCTTAAGGTTAAGGCATTGATAAATGCGGGCATAACCCCAATTCTCTGCGTCGGAGAGAGCCTTGAGATTAGGGAAGCAGGAAACGCTATGCTGTTTGTAAGTGGCCAAATTGCTGAAGATCTTGATGGGCTTTCAGCAGCGGAGGTTTCCGATATTGTTATTGCCTATGAGCCGATTTGGGCGATAGGTACCGGTAAAACAGCGTCGCCGGAACAGGCTGAAGAGATGTGCGGTTTTATAAGAGGGATGGTAGAAGGTATGTACGGAGCAGAAACTGCAGAGACTTTGATTATCCAGTACGGTGGAAGCATGAAGCCGTCAAATGCTCCTGAACTCCTGGCAAAACCGGATATTAACGGCGGCTTGATCGGAGGTGCAAGCCTTGAGGTCGACTCGTTCTTGGAGATTGCAAAGGCGGCAAACAAGCTTCAATAATATACGCATAATTGTTATTCGTAAGTCGCGCTGCATCAAAGCTATAGCTTTGAGATTTGTATATTAATTTAACGGAGGGTATGATATGTCAACTGTAATCACTAAGGTAATTGGTAGAGAGATTTTAGATTCCAGGGGTAATCCGACTGTGGAGGCTGAGGTGTGGTTAGCTGATGGGACAGTAGCTGTGGGAGATACTCCCAGTGGAGCATCTACAGGTATTTACGAAGCGCTTGAGCTCCGCGATGCTGATAAATCGAGATATGGCGGTAAAGGTGTAACTAAGGCTGTTGATCACGTAAACAAAGAAATCAGCAATCTTCTTGTTGGACAGGATGCGCAGGATATATATGCTATCGAGAAGCTTATGCTTGACGCAGATGGAACTAAGGGCAAGAGCAATCTTGGCGCCAACGCTATACTCGCTGTTTCTCTCGCCTGCTCAAAGGCTGCTGCGGAGTCTCTCGGGATTCCTCTTTTTAGATTCTTCGGGGGACTTAATGGGAATACCCTTCCGGTTCCTATGATGAATATTCTAAATGGAGGAGAGCATGCATCCAACACTGTAGACGTGCAGGAATTTATGATTATGCCTGTTGGAGCTCCTTCTTTTAAGGAGTGCCTCAGATGGTGTGCAGAGGTTTATCATCAGCTTGGAAAAGATCTCAAGAATGCAGGATACTCTGTAGGAATTGGAGATGAGGGTGGCTATGCACCTGATTTAAAAGATGAATTTGAAGTCTTAGATTACATAATTGCAGCAGTTAAGAACAGCGGATACGAGCCCGGAAAGGATTTTGTAATTGCAATTGACGCCGCAGCTAGTGGTTGGAAGACTGACAAGACAGGATTCTACAAGATGCCAAAGTCAGGAAGAGAGTTCACTGCTGCTGAGCTTGTTCAGAACTGGGCTGAGCTTTGCGACAAATATCCGATTGCATCTATAGAGGATGGAATGGACGAAGATGATTGGGATGGCTGGAAGCTCATGACAGAGAACCTCGGTGACAAGATTCAGATTGTCGGGGATGATCTTTTTGTTACTAACCCTGAGAAGCTTGCAAAGGGTATCGAGCTTGGTTGTGCCAATGCAATTCTTATTAAGCTTAACCAGATTGGAAGTATCTCTGAAACGCTGGAGGCAATCGCTCTTGCTAAGAAGAATGGATATAATGCGATCGTTTCCCACAGATCCGGAGAGACTGAGGATACGACTATTGCAGACCTTGTGGTTGCTGTGAATGCTTTGCAGATTAAAACCGGAGCCCCTGCTCGTACTGATAGAGTTGCAAAATATAACCAGCTGTTAAGAATCGAAGATAAGCTTGGTAAGGGGGCTAAGTTTCCGGGAGTAAAGTGCTTTTAGGCCTTGCGGATTAGGGGGACAGTTGGAGATTATAAGAGCTGAACATTCAGGGTTTTGTTTCGGCGTGCAGAAAGCCATTGACAAGACCTTTGAACGAATAGACGAAGCGAAAAGGGATTGCCGCACAACTTATACGTGCGGCAATCTGATCCATAACAAAGCTGTCATCAACAAAGTAGCTTCTAAGGGCGTATGTATGATTTCATCGCTTGATGAGGCGACATCGGGTGACGTTGTTATAGTGCGTTCGCATGGTGAACCGAAGGAATTTTACGACAAGGCGGAAAATTACGGGATAGAGCTCGTAGATACTACCTGCGTATTCGTAAAGAAGATTCATGAACTTGTTTATAAAGCCTATTTAGACTGTAGGCCGGTGATAATAGTTGGAAGCGCTGATCATCAGGAGGTGAAAGCAACTAACGGTTGGTGTAATTACACAGCCATTATATTGGGAAATGCTCAAGAAGCTCGTGATTATGCAAAGAATTGCTGTGTAAATCAAATTCCGCTTGTAGTATGCCAGACTACTATTCGAAGAGAACTGCTGGATTCGATAATTGAGGTGTTTGATGAAGCTGCGATTCCATATGAGATAAAGAATACGATATGTAACGCTACAAGGGATAGACAGGAAAGCTGTGCAGAACTTGCGGCGAAAGTCGATTGTATGGTGGTTATTGGCGACCCAAGCAGTTCAAATTCAAAAAAATTATATGAAATAGCAAATAATAATTGTAAAAACGCAATGTTTATCCAGGATATTTCAGATTTAGAGTTGAAAGAATTACACAATTATAATAAAATAGGGATAACTGCGGGTGCCTCGACACCCGAATGGATTATTAAGGAGGTTATTGCTAGTATGAGCGAAAATGTCACAGCTAATGTTGATCATAATCCTATGTTGGATTTTATGGATGACATTGAGAATTCTTTGCGTCTACCAAGACCTGGAGAAATTGTTGATGGAACTGTGCATCAGGTAATGGATAATGAGGTAATCGTTAATATCGGATGCAAGAAGGACGGAATCCTTCAGAAGAGTGAGGTTACTCTAGAGCCTGGACAGACTCTAGTTGACTTATTCAAAGAGGGAGATGAGATCCAGGCTAAGGTAATGAAGTCCGATGATGGCGAAGGTGGAATTCTTCTGTCCAAGAAGAGACTCGAGATGAACGAGAACTTCAAGGAACTTGCTGCAGCACAGGCTAACAAGGAGATTATCTCTGTTAAGTTGGTCAAGTCCGTAAATAGCGGAGTTATTGCTGCGTATAAGGAGATATCGGGATTTATTCCTCTATCTCAGCTATCGGACAGATATGTTGAAAATGCTGATGAATTCCTGGGACAAACAGTAGATGTTGAGGTCATCAAGGTTGACAACAAGCGTAATAGAGCAGTTTTCTCAAGAAAGGCTGTACTAGTTGATGAAAAGCGCAAGCAGATTGCGGAGATTTGGGCAAACCTGAATGTTGGCGATATCGTTGAGGGTAAGGTTATGAGATTCACTGACTACGGTGCTTTCGTAGACATTGGTGGAGTTGACGGTCTTCTTCATATTTCTGAGATTTCTTGGGGTAAGCTGAAGCACCCTAAGGAGGTTCTTAACATCGGAGATATCATCAATGTTAAGATTCTTGCTCTTAACGAGGAGAAAGGAAAGATTTCTCTTGGACTTAAGCAGACTCAACCTGAACCTTGGTCCCTTGTCGGCTCGAAGTACGAGGTTGGTCAGGTTATTGAGGGCAAGGTAGTTCAGATTAAGGACTACGGTGCTTTTGTTGAGCTTGAGGCCGGTCTTGATGGGCTGGTTCACATCTCTGAGATTGCTAACAGAAGAGTTGAGAATGTTTCTGATGAACTCGAGCTCGGGAAGATAATCACTGCTAAGATTATGGAGATCGACGTAGATAGAAAGAGAATCAGCTTGAGCATTAAGGCTTTACTCGGTGATGAGGAAGAGTCTGAAGTGGAAGCAACAGAAGAATAATGATCGTTTGATTATTTAGGCCGGCTTATGTCGGCCTTATTTTTGTATTTGAATGTAGGGGTATAATGTCTAGAAAACGAAAAATTAGAAAACCACGACAACACAATAGAAATGCAACAATATTAGAAGGCAGGCTGGTCAAGAATAAGCGTGGCTTCGGTTTTGTGTGCCCGGAAGATGGTGATGACATTTTTGTCGCCGGCCGTGATATGAACGGGGCGATGAATGGTGATTTTGTGAGAGTCAAGGCGCATGAAAACTTCAGAAAGCGAGGAGCATTTGAAGGGAAAATTATCAAGATTATAGAGCGCAGCTGTCAGGTTGTCGTTGGACACCTTATTATGGAACGTGGTCTGTTATTGATTGAGCCGATTAGCTCTAACGATGATGCGATATCAATTTCAAAAAAAAATATTGGGGCAGCACAAATTGGCGATGTTGTTCAAGCCAAAATTATCAAGTATCCTAAGGCAGGCTACATGGCTGAAGGTAAAGTAAAATCGATAGTTGCCGAAGCCGGTGATGAAGATGAATTTGTGTTAAGTCATATTGCCGATTATGGTATAAACCCCTACTTCTCAGATAAGGTAATAAATGAGGCTGAAGCTGTTGCTAATGGTGTTAAAATTGCTCCCACTTCTTATAGGCAGGATTATCGCAGCATCAAGACGATAACCATCGATGGTGCAGATTCAAGTGATTTCGATGACGCAATTTCAGTATCTAAGCTTGAAAACGGAAATTTTATGTTATTAGTGCACATAGCCGATGTTGCTGAGTATGTACGCGAAGGAACAATTCTTGATATGGAAGCTCTGTCTCGCGGCAATAGCGTGTATTTGCCCGATAGGGTAATTCCTATGCTTCCTGAAAGGCTTTCAAATGGTGAGTGCAGCTTGAATCCGGGAGTGAATAGGTTGACTCTCACAGCTTCAATGGAGATCGATGAAGACGGTCACGTGACAAGCTATGATATAGATGAGTCAATCATAAGATCTGATTATAGACTCATATATGATGATATCTCAGATATTCTTGAGTATCGTGATAGTGCACTTGTTGAAAGATATAGCGATATTTATCCGATGCTTCTCGACGCATTAGAGCTGTTTAAGGTTTTGAACAAGCGACGTAAGAGAGACGGCAGTATAGATTTTGATTTACCGGAGTCTAAGATTATTCTTGACGAAGATGGAAAACCGACTGACATCAAACTTTATGAGCGAAGGGTTGCCAATCGGATGATTGAGGAATTCATGCTTGTAGCTAATAAAACTGTCGCAGAGCATTATTTCTGGGCAAAGGTACCGTTTGTATATCGCGTACATCAAAAGCCTGATGCGCTTAAAATGCAAGAGCTAAGAAGTTTTTTATCTGGATTGGGGATTACAATAAATGGCAAGTCTGATTCTATTAAAACAAAAGAGTTGAGCAACGTGCTGCGCGCCATTGCCGGAAAGCCGGAAGAGCCTCTGGTAAGCAGAGTGATGATTCGGACGATGCAGAAAGCTAATTATTCAACAGAGTGTTTGGGGCATTACGGCTTAGCCTTCAAATACTACTGTCATTTCACATCCCCTATTAGAAGATATGCGGATTTGCTTGTCCACAGAGCTATCAAAGATCAGATACATAAAGGCAAATATATAGGTGTTAAAGGTCATTATATGAATGCGCTTGATGATGTGTGCAAGTATATTTCGGAAACAGAGCGCAATTCAATGGAGCTTGAGCGTAAAATTACGAAATATTATCATATTCTCTACATGCAGGGGCATCTTGGTGAAGAATTCGATGGAATTGTCAGCGGGGTAAGGGCTCATGGCATCTATGTAGAACTGCCTAACACCGTTGAAGGCTTTGTCAGCTTTGACTCGCTAGATGAATATTATATCGTTGATGAGAAGACTTATACTGCTGTGGGAGAGGTAAGCGGCAAGACAATAACACTCGGACAACCTGTCAGAATCAAGGTGTCCGAGGTAGTGCCTGAAGACGGATATATAGATTTTGATATTATCTGATATCAGTATCATTCTTCCAGAAGCCTTTGAAGAATATCAGCAACACTGGGTAAATTTCAAGCCTTCCGGCAAGCATCAAGAACATCATGGTGATCTTGGATGCCGACGTGTAGTTATCCAGTACACCCGGGGTTGCAGTTTGACCAATATATGAACCTGTGTTGGTGAGCATAGCAATCGAGGTATTTAGTGAAGTTCTGAGATCAAGGTTAATAGATAGTGCCAGTGCTCCAAGCAGATAGGTTACTATAAATATTACAATATAAAGGTTGCAGCGCAGCAGTGTGTTGAGCTGGAGTGGAACTCCGGCGTACTTCACCGGTCTTATTGCATTCTTGTGGATATGGTGATAAAGCGTGCTTGTGGATGTCTTGAAGGCTATTATTACGCGAGCGCCCTTAATACCTCCACCGGAAGATATAGCACATGCTCCGATGAACATTTGCATAAGTATAATCGCCACCGATGATGCAGGCCAACTGCCAGTATTCGTAATTTTGTAACCGGCAGTTGAGAAATATGATATTACCTGCATTAAAGTCGTGCAAAAATCTTTGAACACATACATTCC
This sequence comes from Mogibacterium timidum ATCC 33093, assembly GCF_000525775.1. Taxonomy (GTDB): domain Bacteria; phylum Bacillota; class Clostridia; order Peptostreptococcales; family Anaerovoracaceae; genus Mogibacterium; species Mogibacterium timidum. The sequence goes on from NZ_JALU01000018.1 coordinate 125,605, forward strand.
TCTGTTGTATGTGAAGAAGAGGATGCAAGTAATAATGATTGAAGTAACCAGGATTCGTACAGTGTGGAGCTTGAGTTCCGGTCCTTTTGCGATATCTCTAAATCTTCTCATAGATATGAGAAGCAAAACAGAGAAGTTAATTGAACCCAGAAACGCAAACATTGAAATTATTACCTTAATCGCTAGATTATAGCCAATTATATTTCCATTATTTAAATTGACAAGTCCCGACGTGCTGATATTGCTGAGGGATGTAATCAGCGAATCACTGAGATTTAGACCTGCAATGTGTAGGCAACAAAACTGCAGAGCGGTGAGAGTTATATAAATCACGAGAGCTCTACGATAAGTTTTTCTAAATGTCGTGTTGCTCTTAAGAAATCCCGGACCTGCAATCTCAGTAAGTACAAGTGTTCTACCTACAAAATGCCACGTTGGCAGGAAATTAAGAGCCAAAACAATAATTCCTAATCCCCCCATCCAATTGCACGATGCGCGCAGCATCTGTAAGCCGATCGGCATTGCTTCCGCGTCAACAAGCGAGACACCTGTAGTAGTCCACGAGGCCATGGATTCAAACAGAGAGTCAATAATCGATAGATTGAGTCTGCTGAGGTAGAACGGAATAGCGGTGATAAATACCATAGTGAGCCATGTAAAAATTGTTGTCATGAAGCATATTCTAGAATTCATGCGAGTCACATCATAATAGAAAACCTTTTGACCAACATATCCGATAGCTAATGTTGTAACGCAAATTGCTCCTATGTTTATAAATTCGTCATAATCATGATATCTGACGCACAGTAAGACAGCCGGAACAATGAATGCTCCGAATATCATCATTGATGCGAATATCATGTGAAGGACGAATTTCTTTTCTTTGTTAATCATCTGTGCCTCTGCTGTAACTGTAACCTGTTCTTAATCTTACTATACTTATATGATCTATACGTATATCTATACGCGATTTCTGTTCCAATAGTGACGCGAGAACATTATAAGAAATGTGCTCAGCTCCAGTCTTCCGATTATCATTACGAGAGCCAGAATAAATGTCGCAAAATCATTATAGAAATGGAAGTTTTCTATTGGTCCGACCTGTGCAAGTCCGGGTCCTACATTACTTACACATGATAAAACAGCCGTAAAATCGGTAAGCAAATCTGCATTAGATCTGAGTGAAATCAGCATCGTGGCTGCAGCCAGAGTGAAGAAGTATGTGATGATAAAAGATACCATATACATCATCACTTCGCCTGAAATCTTGGTGCCGTTGTATTTTACATCATCGATGACATTATCATGCAATCTGACACGAACCTCACGCTTGATCATTTTAAAAATAGATAGCACTCGGATAAGCTTAATTCCACCTGCAGTCGATGAACTCATTGCGCCTGTAAACATAACCATGATCAGCACCATCTTACAAAATGCCGGCCAGAGATTGAAGTTTCTGGTTGCGTATCCCGTAGTAGATATCATCGTCGAAACTTGGAATGCCGCATCAGTAACCGTTTTTGATATCTGACTGTAGCCGCCCTGCATCATGAGACTTATGCTAATCAGTGTCACAGATACAGCCAGTATACATCCATACAACCTGAGCTCTTCATCGGCAAGCGCAGTTTTGATCTTGTCGAATATCATAGTGAAGAACAGGTTAAAGTTAGTGCCGGCGATTATCATGAATACCGTTATAACCCACGTAATGTAGTAGCTGTGGAAGTGTGCAATACTATCGTTATATGTTGAGAAGCCTCCGGTTGCCATCGTAGCAAATGCGTGGGCAACTGCATCATATAAATTCATTCCTCCTAAAAGCAACAGGGTGGTAAGTGCTATCGTGAGAAGGAAATAGGCGATGTAGAGGCTTCGTGCTGTGTCCGAAAATCTGGAAGTAAGCTTTGTAACCGTAGGTCCCGGTGTTTCGGCACTTGCTACGTTTTGCGCCTTTACCCCTAGATTAGGTACAAGCGCAACCATCAATACTATAATTCCCATGCCTCCAAGCCACTGGGTTTCCGAACGCCAGAACAGCAGGGATTTTGGAAGTGCTTCGACATTTGTCAGTATCGTTGCGCCAGTAGTTGAGAAGCCTGAGCACATTTCGAAAAAAGCGTCGATGATATTTGGAATGGATCCCTGAATGACAAATGGAATTGCAGCAAGGATAGACGACATAATCCATGCGTATGTAACGATAAAGTAACTGTCGGTGTATCTTAACGATTCAGAATGTGTATCCCGTCCAAATACGCCAGAAGCAACGATGCCGAGAGCTATTGATATAGCGAGAGCAATTGTGAACGCAACCGCTGAGGAATATTCTTTGTAAATAAACGCAACGAATAGAGGTAGCATCATGCTACCTCCGATTATAAAGTGTAATTTCCCGATGATATTGATAACTCTTTTACACATGGCACTTACTTAAGAATATTTAGCCTGATATTGGGCTTAAACAACTTTTCCACATATCCGATGTTGGAGATCATGCAGACGATGGTCACACGATCACCCGGTTTTATCCTCGTATTACCGTCAGGGATGATAGTTTCCATTCCGCGGTGTATAGCTGCTATGATTATATAATCCGGCAGCTTCAAATCCTTAAGCGAAACATTTATCATACTCATACCTTCCTGAGCATACACCTCCATAAGCTCTGCCTGACCCTGCAGAAGGACAGATGAGATAACCTTTTTGGCGCCCCTGATCAGCCTGAGAACAGTTGTAGCACTTATGTCCAGGGGATTGAGTACGACATCGATTCCTAGCTTGGAAATCAACTCCGTATAGCTATCGTGGCTTACCTTTGAGATAACATCCTCTATGCCGTGAGTCTTTGCCATGAGAGCTAATAGCAGGTTCTCTTCGTCATAACCGGTTGCAGTTACGAATGCATCCATTTCATCCATGTCTTCTTCGGTGAGGAGTCCTACGTTGGAACCATCTCCGTGAAGAATCATTACATTCTCAAGTCGATTAGCCAAATAATGGCAACGTTCCTTGTCTCTTTCGATGAGCTTGACGAATGCGCCGTATTCCGAAAGTCTGTCGGCAAGATAGTATCCGGTTTTTCCGCCGCCGATAATCATTACCTTTTGGACGGAAGAACGATGTATTTTGGTGTGAACGCGGCTTGCAAGCTCGAAGACATTTTCTTTTTCGCCGATGAGGTAGAGCAGGTCATGAGCTTCTATAACGGTACTTCCATGAGGGATTATCATTTTGCCCTTGCGAGATATGCCGACCATCATCATATCCGGCATGATTGTTCGGAATTCAATCAGTGACTTCCCGATCAGCTGTTGCTTTTTGTCAGCCTCAAATTCAATCAGAGCAATGCTTCTCGATGTGAAAATTCCGTTACTCAAGGTGTATTTTTCAACCAGATACCTGTAGATTTCCGAAGTTATTAACAGGTCAGGATTGATGAGCATGTCAATGTTATAGTGCTCCCTGAGGAAATCATGCTGATTCATGTGTTCGGGTTCACGCACTCTGGCGATAACTCTCTTGCAGCCGAGAATCTTGGCAAAAGAAGCAGCGAGAATATTTGTATCGTCAGAAGTAGTGGTAGCGATAAGAAAGTCGAATGTTTTCACGTCAATCCTGTTGAGAAGTTCGATAGTCTTAGCGTCTCCCAGAACGGTAAATACATCAAACTGTTGTGAAAGAATGTCGAGCTTTTTCTCGTTGTTATCAACAACCGTTATGTCATAATCGCCATCCAACAGAGCTTCAGTAAGCCTGATTCCAAGCTTACCAGCGCCAATAATTGCAATTTTCATTTATTGCCTTCCTGTCTAATAATTATAAAATATAGATAATCCAAGCTTTTCAATATATAATAAACAATTATATATACAGTTTCCGATAGTTCAATAGTGCATTATAATTCAACCTTAGATTATTTGCAATTGGCTGTAGACAATTCGTGAGTATATATTATTTGGTAATTTTTTCAGAGTTAATTTAGAGGTATAAGGTATAAGAGGTATAGATGGGAATTAAAATTATAGGACTTGATCTCGACGGGACGACCCTGGGTACCAATGGCTGCTTGCCGGATTTGAACAAGGTTGCAATTGAACGCGCAATTGCTTGCGGGGTTAATGTTGTAATAGCAACAGGCCGCGTTATAAGCGCTGTGCCTGATGATATCATGAATATCCGTGGTCTTCGATACATTATCTCTTCAAACGGGGCACATGTGCGTGATTTGCAGCTGGACAATGATGTGTATACAAGCTACATTGATCCTAAAGTAATAGGGCGTGTAGTTGATTTAGCTAGGGAAAGAGATCTCCGGTTAGAAGCCTTTCACGGTGGAAGGGCTTACATCGATGCGACGCTATATCACGACATAGATGTAAGAGGTAGCGTGCACAGAAGACGGGAGTATGTGCTCAAAACAAGGAATCCTTTGGATGACATCTTTGAATTTATGCTTGCAAATTCAGAAGAAATTGAAAATATAAATATTTTCTTCGAAGACAAGGATAAGCTTGAAGCTACTCGCATAATTGTAAATGAGTTCGATGATGCCAATATCACGTCATCTGTTCCAAACAATATCGAGATTGGAGGCGTAGGATCCGGCAAGAGCAAGGCTATTTCTGAGCTGCTTAGGATTCTATCGATAGACAGATCCGATTTGCTTTGCTGCGGAGATGCAGCTAACGACATTCCGATGATAGAGCTTGCCGGCGTTGGCGTCGCTATGGAGAACGCATGGGATATTGTAAAGGCACATGCAGATTATGTTACCGACACCAACATTAATGGCGGGGTCGGGAAGGCGATACTGAAGTTCTGCTTCGGTGAAGATGTGTAACGGTTTTTAATCATTTTTAATGCAAATTACTTAAACACAAAACATGCATATAGACCGGGAGCTCACTATTTCCGGCTCTATATGCACTTTTTATGCAAGCATAATGATTCGTCGGCTATTTCATGATACAAATACCTTACAGGTGTATTCACAGATGGTCGTCGGAAGGTGAGTTATGAATTATAACAGAGCTATAGGGAATATAGGGGAAGACATGGCATCGGCGATATTGAAACAGTATGGATATGATGTCATTGATAGAAATTATAGATGTAAACTTGGTGAAATTGATATAATTGCAATTGAAATAAAATCAAGAATTATCAGCTTTATCGAAGTTAAGACAAGAACCGGAAGTACTTATGGTTACCCGGCTCAATCAATATCCGGATCTAAAATCAGGCATATCAGGAATGTTGCCAATATTTTCTTATCCGAACATAAGGAGTTTAATAGCTACAACGTTAGTTTCGATGTCTTCGAGATTGAGACAAGATTCAATACCGATTGCTTCTAGAGGTGAACATGCTTTCGAACATAAAAAGTGGAGTTATCATAGGGATAGACGGTAGGGTTGTAAATATTGAAACGTGCATTACCAATGGACTTCCTAATTTCAATATTGTCGGACTTGCATCAAAATCTGTTGTTGAGTCCAGAGAAAGGATTAAAGCATCGATCATTCAGTCAGGATATGCGTTTCCGCATGGACATATAACGGTCAACCTGTCTCCGGCAAATTTGAGCAAGAAAGGCAGTCACCTGGACCTGCCGATTGCTATTGGCGTATTGGCAAGTCAGATGGTTGTGAATGATATCAAAGCAAGAGAGTATGCGTTGATCGGAGAACTCTCATTAAATGGCAAAGTTATGCCGATTGATGGAGTATTACCGATTGTACTCTCCTTAAAAAAGGCAGGTATAAAAAGAATCATATTGCCTAAGCAAAACACCGTCGAAGCATCCATGGTAGGAGACGTTGCGATTATAGGAGTTGAAAGCTTGGAAGAAACCATTGCCTCGATTAACAATCAGATAACTGAAAGCAATATTCAGAAGTCACGACTGGAAACTGATAACCTCAAATGGTCTCGCATGCCGGATTACAACGAAATTCGTGGACAAGAATACGCAAAACGAGCTCTTGTGATTGCAGCAGCAGGATATCATCCGATGCTTATGATCGGTCCGCCCGGTTGCGGTAAGACTATGCTGGCCAAGAGACTGCCGGGGATACTTCCGGAGCTGTCTAAAGAACAGCTTCTAGAATCAACAGTGGTACATTCAGTGGCAGGTAAGCTCAATAAGGGTCAAAGAATGCTGTCCCATCGACCTTTTAGGTCACCACATCATACTGTAACACGTGCTGCGCTACTTGGCGGTGGGATGCAACCTGTACCCGGAGAGCTGTCTCTTTCCCACAACGGAGTGCTGTTTCTTGATGAACTGTGTGAATTTGATACCTCGCTGATTGAATCGCTTCGACAACCGTTGGAAGAGCACACTATAACTATTTCTCGGCAAGGTGCGACATACGAGTTTCCTTGCGACGCATTGGTTGTTATGTCGGCAAATCCTTGCCCATGTGGATTTCTGGGTTCTGAATCCAAAGAGTGCACTTGTACTATGGCTGAAATTGCGAGATACAGAAGGAAACTCAGCGGTCCTATGTTAGATCGGATTGATATTCAACTCAACATGCACGAAGTGACATATTCTGATCTTGAAGCGGTTAATTTGCAATCTGCCGGAAATCTTTCTACCGTTGAAATGCGTGGGATGGTTAGTTCTGCTAAAAGCTTTTCGATGATGAATGGACGAGGTGACAAGTGCGGAAATATCAGTGACAGCCGTATTCGTGATGCGTGCCGCCTCGGGAGGAATGAAAAAGTATTTCTGGAAAATGCATATAACAAATTAAAGCTTTCTCCAAGGAGTTATATTAGGACGTTAAAGGTAGCAAGGACTATTGCGGACATAGGACAGTCGGAAAGCGTAACCGTAGATCATTTGGCTGAGGCGCTACGCTATAGAAGCAGTGATTTTGAGAATGGAAGGTGATGAACATTCAATGGATGACAAAATTAAGATAATAGATATTGATTCAGATTATTATCCGGACAATCTGCGTATGATACGTAACCCCCCTGAACGTCTTTATTGCATTGGAAATGTGCAGCTACTGAAGAAACGATCGGTTGCAGTAATCGGTTCCAGAAAATACACTTTATACGGCAAGATAGTATCTCAGATGATCGGGAAAGAACTCGCATTAGCAAAAATTCCTGTTATCTCAGGATTAGCATACGGAATTGACAGCTTTTCACATGAAGGGACAGTTTCGGTCGGAGGTGAAGCAATAGCTGTTCTTGGTACCGGTATTGATATAATTTATCCGGTCAGAAATGCCTGGCTATACAAAGCAATCAAGAAACGAGGTGTCATAGTATCTGAATATCCACCGGGAACTTCCGGTTCAAAGTTTACATTTCCACAGAGAAACAGGATTATAAGCGGTCTAGCAGAAGCAGTAGTGGTCGTTGAGGCGGGATTAAATAGCGGATCGCTCCTTACTGCTGAATACGCAAACGAGCAAGGTAAGACCGTTTATGCTGTTCCGGGCAATATAAATAGTCAATTTAGTGTGGGAACTAATAAGCTTATCAAAGACGGTGCAATCCCAATGATCAGCGTTGGGGAGATTGCGGCTGATATTGCAGGATACGAGCATGTTCCAACAAAGATTGAAGAAAAAAGCTTAGGAGGTGATGAGCTGAGAGTATACGATGTTATTCGAAAATGTAACGGCTGCACTATCGATTTCGTTGCACACAATCTCAACATAAACGCAGGAAAAGTCAGTGCTATACTAACAGTGCTCGAGATTAAAGGTGCTATAATTACGTATGGCGGCAAAGTATTTCTTGCAAAATAAAAAAACAGGGTTTATCATGAACTCTAATATTTAATCGTATAGAGGAAAGTTATATACCTGCAATAATGAGTAAGGGGTAAATTAATGCCTAGAACAGCAATCGAAACATCAACGCAGAAGAAAAGCACGACCAAAACAAAAAAGCGTACAACTAGAAAGCGTACTCTGCTTATAGTTGAGTCACCTTCAAAAGCCAAAGTAATTGGCAAATATCTCGGCTCGTCCTATAACGTGTTGGCATCAGTTGGACATGTTAGAGACCTGCCAAAAAGCAGACTTGGAATTGACCTCAGTGATGATTTTGAGCCTGATTACATTAATATAAGGGGGAAGGGTGACAAGATTAAAGAACTTAAGAAAGCCGCTGCCGCTGCATCGCGCGTGCTTCTGGCAACTGATCCCGATCGCGAGGGAGAAGCAATATCTTGGCACTTAGCGTTTTTACTTGACATCGATCCTACGAGCAATTGCAGAATTGTATTCAACGAGATTAACAAGGAGGCTGTTAAGGAGGCGATTAAAGCTCCTAGACCAATAGAGATGGGACTGGTTGATGCTCAGCAGGCAAGACGTATACTCGATAGGCTTGTCGGATATCAGATAAGCCCTTTGCTTTGGCAGAAGGTGAAAAGAGGGCTGTCAGCAGGTCGTGTTCAGTCTGCGGCACTTAAGATGATTTGCGACAGAGAGCGTGAAATCAATTCATTCATACCTGAGGAATATTGGACAATAGCTGCTGACTTTGGTGATAACTTTATCGCAGGCTTGAGCAAGTTTAAGGGTAAGGATATCAGAATTAATACCGGTGAAGAAGCTGATGAAGTGGAGAAGCAGCTTTTAGCCGGAAAATTCATTGTGAAGAGTGTCAAATACGGCAAGAGAAAGCCAAAACCTTATGCTCCGTTTACAACGAGCTCCTTGCAGCAGGATGCATCGATTAAACTGGGGTTTCAGACCAAAAAGACGATGCAGATTGCCCAGCAGTTGTATGAGGGCATTGATGTTAAGGGCATCGGCACTCGAGGCCTGATTACGTATCTGCGTACTGATTCAGTTAGAGTATCCTCGGTTGCCAAGGAATCTGTGGCTGAATACATAACTGCTCATTTTGGGGCTGAATACAGCCACAATAATTCTTTCTCAAATAAGAATAAAGATATTCAGGATGCTCACGAAGCGATAAGACCGGCAGATGTGACACTAGAACCGGAAGATATACGTGACTCGCTGACACCTGACCAGTTTAAACTCTATAATTTAATATGGAATCGCTTTGTTGCCTCCCAAATGTCTCCGGCTGAGTTTGATACAGTTTCTGTTTCCATAGATAATAACGATTATGAGTTTAGAGCAACCGGCTCCAGACTTGTCTTTGATGGCTGGAGAAAGGTATATCCGGTATCCAGTGAGAAGGATATATCCATTCCCGAACTTGGCGATGGAGAAGTGCTATCTTGTGACTCTATTTTGAAGGAGCAGAAGTTCACACAGCCTCCGGCCAGATATACCGAAGCGGGATTAGTTAAAGAGATGGAAGAAAAAAATATTGGACGTCCAAGTACATATGCGGCTATAATTACGACTCTTACCGGCAGGCGGTATGTTACCAGGGAAAAAAAGAACTTAGTTCCTACTCAATTAGGCTTTGATGTGACAGGAATATTATCTCAGTATTTTGGAGACATAGTCGATGTCGAATTTACCGGAGAGCTTGAAAATCATCTCGATCAGGTGGAGCTGCAAAACGAGGCATGGAGAAGTGTTATTAGGGATTTTTACGGGCCCTTTAGCAAAGAACTAAAAATTGCTCAGGAGGAAGTTGAAAAAATTGAGCAAGAAACAGTTCTTAGTGATCAGGTTTGCGAACTATGCGGAAGACCTATGGCGATAAAGGAAAGCAGGTTTGGTAAGTTCCTGGCATGTACCGGCTATCCGGAATGCAAAAATACAAAACCGATCATCAAGGAAATTGGTGTAAAATGCCCAAAATGCGGTAAGCCGATTGTCGAGAAGAGAACCAGACGCGGGGGAAAACTTTTCTATGGTTGCAGCGGATATCCGGATTGTGATATTTCGTTCTGGGATAGACCAACCGGAGAGTTGTGCCCAAAATGCGGCTCAATGCTCATAGAAGGAAAAGGTAAAAAGAAAAAAATAAAATGTTCTAACGATAAGTGTGATTATGTGCACTTTGATCAGGAACAATAGATATAGACAAAACTGGAGGTTAGAATGATACAATTTCATGCAACAACCATATGTGCCGTTAAAAGACCTAATGGCGATATATGCATAGGGGGAGATGGACAAGTTACAATGGGTGAGACAACCATCATGAAAAACGGTGCGAAAAAAGTAAAAAAGATATTTAAGGGTAAAGTCCTTACCGGCTTTGCAGGTTCGGTTGCTGATGCTTTTTCTCTTACTGATAAATTCGAGAACAAGCTGCAGGAGCACGACGGAAATTTAAAGCGTGCTGCAGTTGATTTGGCGCAGTTTTGGAGAAATGATAAGGCTACACGAAGTCTAGAAGCGTTGATGATTGTTGTAGATACGGATGACATGCTTGTGATTTCCGGAAATGGTGAAGTAATTGAACCCGACAAGGATGTGGTAGCTATCGGTTCAGGTGGTAATTATGCATATTCTGCGGCTTCAGCACTTTTTGACAATACAGATTTGGACGCAGAAAGCATCGTGCGTAAATCACTCGAAATCGCTTCCTCGATTTGCGTATATACAAATGATAATATTTCAGTAGAAAAGCTATAGGGGGTTAAAATGAAACAGAACCTTAAGATAATGACTCCTAAGCAAATTGTGGCAGAGTTGGATAAGTATATTATCGGACAATCAGAAGCTAAGAAATCTGTTGCGATTGCACTTCGTAACAGGTATAGAAGAAGCCAGCTCAGTGATGCTATGCGTGAGGAAATCACACCTAAAAACATACTGATGATGGGACCAACCGGTGTTGGAAAGACAGAAATTGCCAGACGTCTTGCCAAGATTATGGAAGCCCCTTTTGTTAAGGTTGAAGCTACGAAGTTTACTGAAGTAGGATATGTCGGACGCGACGTTGATTCTATGGTTAGAGATTTAGTAGAAGCATCAATCAGGATTACCAAGCAGCAGAGAATTAATGAAAAATATGATTTAGCAGATGAAATTGTTGAAGAGAAAATTATTAATGCACTAATTCCCGGAGAAGTTCCCGGAGAATCCGATGACAACGCAAAGAATGTAAATGGCCCTAATCCGTTCGACTTCTTTTTGAATAATTCGAACTATCCAAGCCAGAAGAAGCAGTACGAAGAGCAGCAGGCTAACGATAAGCAAAGTACACCTATTCCTGAAGATGTAGCTATGGCAAAAGAGCAGGTTCAAGTACATCTCAGAGAGGGCAAATTGGAAGATCAGTTGATCGATATAGAGGTTGACGACACCCCTAAAACTAATCAGCTGGACATGCAAAATGAAGGTGTGGGAATTGCAATCGGTAATATCTTCGGCGACATGCTGCCTAAGAAAACCAAGCACAAAAAATTAACAGTTAGAGAAGCAAGAAAAGTTTTGCGTGAGCAGGAAGCACAGAATCTGATTGATATGGATCAGGTTGTTGACGATGCCATAGAGAATGCAGAGCAGAATGGAATAATCTTTATAGATGAGATTGATAAAATTGCTTCAGGCAGTTCTATGGCCTCGGGAGCCGATGTTTCTCGAGAGGGAGTACAGAGAGATATTCTACCGATTGTTGAAGGAAGTGTCGTCAACACTAAGCACGGTCCGGTTAAAACCGATCATATGCTCTTTATCGGAGCGGGTGCTTTTCACGTGTCAAAACCTTCGGATTTGATTCCGGAGCTTCAGGGGAGATTTCCTATAAGTGTAGAGTTGAAGAATCTCGATAAAGATGATTTTAAGCAGATATTGACGGCAACTGAAAATGCAGTCACAAAACAACAGAAGGCGCTTCTTGAAACAGAAGGTGTTGAGGTTGAATTTACTGACGATTCGATTGATGAGATTGCTGAAATGGCTTATTTGATGAATGAACAGACCGAAAACATCGGTGCCCGCAGATTATATACCATCCTGGAAAAGCTGCTGGAGGATATATCCTTTGAGTTGCCTGATGATTCCATAGATAAGGTTATGATTGACAGGGAACTTGTAAGAAACAAATTCAAGGAGACTGTCAAGGAAGTTGATGTTGACAAGTACATACTATAAATGAAATTATATGAAACTGTATATCGGGAAGCCGAAGCAGAATATTCAATTCAAAAATCTCGCTTTATAGCACATATTTTTCCTGTCGAGACCTACGATGAGGCAAAGGCTTATATATCCTCAGTAAAGTTAAAATACAAGGATGCTACGCACAATGTACCGGTGCTGGTCATTGGAAATAAACAAGAGATGCAATGGTCGAGCGAAGATGGTGAGCCACAGGGGACTGCCGGCGCACCGGTTCTTCGCATGATTGTGGATAGCGGTTTAACCAATCTTGTTATTGTGGTTACAAGATACTTTGGCGGAATAAAACTCGGTACTGGTGGCTTGATGCGCGCATACACAGCGGCAGTCAGGTTAGCTCTTAACGAGGCTAAGCTCTGTGAGGTTAGAGAATCAGTTTCGTTAAAATATGAGATTCCGTATAATCATTTGTCACAAATTGAAAAATTTTCAAAATCAGGGCTTTTCAAGATTGATAAAATAGAGTACACTGATAAAGTCACTTTGGAAATAAGTGGCGATAAAGCTCATAGAGAGGAAATTATATCTGCCATCACAGAGGTTACATCCGGTGTATGTAACCTTGTAGATGAGGGGGCGAGAAAATCAAAAATTGTGATTGACAGCACAGAATAGCTGTGCTAGTATAAGTAACGCAGTTGAGTGAAATTGTAGGCACAAAATTGGAGATTTGAGTTCATAAACTCTAGTGCGACAAACAAATATTATGGACGCTTAGCTCAGCTGGGAGAGCATCTGCCTTACAAGCAGAGGGTCATAGGTTCGAGCCCTATAG